>NZ_CP113527.1:3828950-4447526 GCF_028877475.1 Lysinibacillus irui
CTGGCGTATCGGAATTCGTGACAATCATAACTCCTATCACTATTATGCCCACCTTGGGAGCTATCATAAGGATATTGAAGTAGGCACCATTGTAAAGCCTGGCACAGTTCTTGGCTATGTAGGAAGCTCAGGATACGGAAAAGAAGGGACATCAGGTAAATTCCCACCCCATCTCCATTATGGTATTTACAAATTTAATGGTAGAACTGAATGGGCTTTTGATCCATACCCTTCCTTACTGCAATGGGAGCGGCAAGCAAAAAATCAAAAAAAGTAGGTTTTATTTCTTTCATTCATACATGTTGTGCACTTGAAGCAATTTGCTACAAGTGCTTTTTTTATTTATATAGGTAATTTTACATAAATACATTAATTAGTTGCTCGACCTCTATATATTTTTAACTACTAGCAGAAGGAAAATAAGTGTACTGTTGTACTAAAAAACTATTTTTAAATATTTCTACCGAAAGCCTTATTTATCAACCTAAATAGTTATAAAATAATAATTGTGTTTTATTAAAACTCTTGATGAGTTAGTAAAGGGATGGGGAAATGAAGAGCATTTTTCAGTTTAAGACACTTAAAGCTCGTATTTTAAGTGCATTTATTCTTTTATTAGTATTAGTAATTAGTTTTACAACCTACACTTACAATTCCAATACAAATATGGAAAAACAGGCAAAAGGTTTAGTAAAGGAAGATTTAGTAGTTTTGAACGCTAGTAAAAATTTAGCATTGTCTATGAGTGTCCGTCTGTCTGCAGCTTTAAACTATGTGATGACTGGAGACGAAAAGTACAAGGAAACATTTAATGAGTATCGGGAAATGGCTGAAGAAAATAATGCTATTCTAGACAAATATGAAAAATCTGAGGAACGTACCAAACTAGTAGAAATAGCACGTGATTGGAGCAATCTCGTCAATACAGAGGTATTTGATATTTATCAAAAGGGCAATCATGAATTGGCTTTAGAAAATTTAATGGATACCCATGACCTCGTCACGACTATACGCAATGGGTATGAAAAACTTGCAGATGAACGTGCAGACGCGATTATGGACGTTGGCAATGATGTTGTGTCAACCAGTTCAAATAACAGGTCAATTGGCATTGTTGTTAGTTTGGTCTTAACTATCGCTGGTATAGTGATTGCTATTATCACAGCAAGTATCATTTCTAAACCAGTGACAGTAGTAGCAAATCGAATGAAAGAATTAGCAGATGGTAATTTGCAACTTGAACCATTAGTAGTAAAAACAAGAGATGAAATCGGAACGTTAATGGCTTCTGCCAACGACATGAACGATAAATTAAAACAAACCATTCACTCGATCTACACTGTTTCTGAAACAGTAGCAGCAAGTAGTGAAGAGCTTGCCCAATCATCGAATGAGGTACAAGCAGGGACTGAACAAATTACAATAACAATGCAGGAGCTTGCTTCAGGCACAGAAACACAAGCATCAACAACAGGTGATTTAGCAGAAACAATGAACGTATTTAAGCGTAGTATTTATGATACTACACAAGAAGGCGTTGAATTAAAGGAACATTCTAGTCATG
This sequence comes from Lysinibacillus irui, assembly GCF_028877475.1. Classification (NCBI taxonomy): domain Bacteria; kingdom Bacillati; phylum Bacillota; class Bacilli; order Caryophanales; family Bacillaceae; genus Lysinibacillus; species Lysinibacillus irui. The sequence continues at coordinate 3,830,515 of NZ_CP113527.1, forward strand.
TTCAAAACTTAACGGTTTCTGGCAAAAGCTTAATGGTACAATCTACAAAGCAAATGGCCGCCATTAACGACATTATGTTAGATTCCGTCAAGAAGGTAGAAAGTTTAAATAGCCAGTCTGCTGAAATTTCAAAGCTAGTTTCCGTTATAGACGATATTTCAAACCAAACAAATTTACTCGCATTAAATGCAGCAATTGAGGCAGCACGAGCAGGTGAACATGGGAAAGGCTTCGCTGTCGTTGCAGATGAGGTCCGTAAGCTTGCCGAACAAGTACAATTCTCTGTCACAGATATATCAACTATTGTCCACCGCATTCAAGGTGAGACGAGCAATGTCACTTCTGCTTTACAAATGGGCTATGAGGAAGTAAAAAGAGGGACAACACAGCTTGATCAAACGAATGAAACATTTGAACAAATCTCTAGTGCTGTAGAGGATATGATTGATAATATTACAACCATTTCAACTAATTTAAACAGTCTTGCTCAAAACTCTGACACCATTAATGCCTCTATAGATGATATGGCTTCCATTTCGCAAGAATCAGCCGCTGGTGTTGAACAAACAACAGCTACTGTAGAGGAAACTGCTGCTACTATGGATGAAATTGCTAGAAGCGCAAATCAGCTAGCAGGAATGGCTGAAGAGCTAAATAATCAACTACAACAATTTAAAATATAAAGTACTATAAAAGCTATCTCAAACTTACGAGATAGCTTTTTGTATCATTGCCAATGTCTAATTGGGACTCTTTCAAGTTCGTGACGTTTGATAATTACACTTATCTTTTGGTACCACTTCTCACATAATTCCATTGCTTCTTTATATTCATCCTCTTCTTTTGAAATAGGATCTTCTTCAGTATCCATAAAAGTATACTCTAAAATAGGATCTGATAAATGATCAACTACTAGCTTTAGCGATAGCTTTGTTACCGTATCCTCTTCTTCTTCATCCTCTTGTTCTGCTAATTCCTCATCCTCATTATCTTCTTCTAATAATGAACCACTCATTAAATAATTTTTAGTTTTAAGCATAAACACTTCATCTTCCATAATAGCTACTTCATATATTTTGCTAAATGGAATCTCCGTAATTGTCAGCTCTCCGCCTAACTCTTCTCTTTGTGCGATTATGAGCATATTGGTTTGTTCATTTAACAATAATGCATGTAAAGCATTACTAGATAATGTGTATTGAGTATGAGGTATAGCCATTATTTCCTCTGTACTAGCCTCTGTTAGCGCAGCCATGGCTTGGGCCGCAAGATACCGTTCTTTTATATAACGAACAATACCTATACATACTAAAGCTAAGCCAATTAAAAAAAATACCTCTTGAATGATGATTATATTTATTGCATTTGCTAGAAAAAGATAGATAATCCCTAATAAAATGAAAAAAATAATTTTCATTCAGATCCCGCCTTTATCAAGATAATCGCTAGAGAAATAGTTTGATGTACTAGCAATTTATTCTCGACTCTATCTTTTCATTCTTATTTCTCATATTTATCTACCATAAATAAAAAACACGAGAACCTTGAATAGCCAATGTTCTCGTGTGTAAGAGTCAATTAACGACCGATTAATTCTTCTTTACTGCTTACGTCGTCTAAAGTTTTATCTTTTTCTATTTTATGCATCTCTAGGACATGCTGTGACGGTGGTACTAGTAAGCTCACCACTACTATCGTGATACCTGTTATAACAACGCCTGAAAATACAGGTGCTTGCCATAATTCATTTAGTAAACCAATGAAACCATCCGATTGGATTGTGAGACTAGGTACGAATGTTAGAGATGTAATAATGTAATAGATTAAACCAACGGAAATACTTGCCCAAACTGCAGGTGTACTCACACGTTTCCAAAATGGGCCTAATACAATTGGCCAGAAAATCGTTACAAAAATAATATCCCATGCTAAATAAGCTAGATCAATTACTTTTTGGAAGCTTATAGCCAGCACTAAACCTAATAATGCACTTGATAGAATAATAGAGCGTGAGAATCTTAAAAGCTTTTTCGGATCTGGATTACGGTTAATAAAATCTAAATAGATATTCTTTGTCACAATACCCGAAGTCGCTACATAACATGCCGCTACAGTAGACATCCCCATAGCTGCCATTGCCGTTAAGAAAATAGCTGCTAATAAAGGAGGGAAATAGCCCTGTGCGAAAGTCAGCATCAATGTTTCTGGGTTTGTACTATTGGGATAAATGGATTTGAAAGCTTCACCCAACATCCCTGGAATCCAGCTAATAGCAATAACAATACTACCTGCAATAATCATACTGCGCTGTGCCACTCTTGGGCTTTTCGCAGCTGCTACCCTTTGTCCTAAGTCAACTGCAGGGATGTCACCGAGTGCTAGAACAAGATACAATGTCCAAAACTCGGCTCCTGCCTTTTCAAATAATGTACTGATATTCCACCACTCAGGGTTGAAGGTAACGTCTGGATAGTAAAATAAAATAAAAATAGTAATACCTAGTATTCCAGCTACTGCAAGCGCCCCTTGCACTATTTCTGTATAAGCAACTGCCCATAAACCCCCAATAACAGAATAGATAGCAGTTAAGGATACAAATAAAAGCGCTGCCGGAATGAAATCAATTTGTAATAGTTGCTGAATAATATACGTCCCACCAACTGTTAATGCAGCTGCATTAAAAACACCGAAAGCAATAGCCATTACGATACCAGTATACGCACCTAGCTTTTTACTGCCATAGCGTAATCCATAGTAATCTGCTAGTGTCCAACCCTTTAAGCGTCGTAATGGCTTTGTCCAAATGAGTGACCCAAGAATCATACAAGTCCCTAGACCACCCATTGTTGCCGTTCCCTCAAAGCCACCGCTCGTATAGCCTGAACCTACAGCCGCAAAAAAGAATGGAGCTGCTAGTAAGGCAGCAACTAAACTCCCCGTGACAACTGAAAGAGGCATACTCCAGCCAGCGACAATTAAATCCTCAGCTGTGTTGACACGCTTATAACCTTTATAACCAATGTAATAGATAAATAGTAAGTATAAGCAAAAAATTATAACGTTTAACATAGTCGTACTCCTTAGTTTTCCATTATCCGTTCATCACAACTCCACCATTAGGCGTTAAAATTTGACCTGTATAGAAGTCAGCATGATTAGAGGCTAAAAATAGCACACTTTTCGCAATCTCTTCAGGTTGCGCTAAACGTTTTAATGGATATTTAGCGGACTCTTCCTCCACATAGTTATCTCCAAACTCTTTTAGAATGTCCGTAAATGTTCCACTAGGAGCAACAGCGTTGACAAGTATTGAAGGTGCTAACTCTCTAGCTAATGCCTTTGTAAAAGCATTGATAGCGCCTTTTGCCGCTGAGTAATGAGTAAATTCCTCACAACCTAGGCTGCCAATATCGGATGATATATTGATGATTTTCCCTGTATTGCGTTCCTTCATTCTTTTAGCTGCTTCACGGCAATTGTAGAAGCAACCATATAAATGAACTTTAATCATTTTATCCCACTGTTCATCCGTTAAATCTGTAATGCTAGATCCCTGTGCAAATCCGGCGTTATTTACAAGAATATCAATTTCCCCGAAGTGCTCGTCCATAAATTGATGCATCGCTTGTACTTCTTGTGAGTTAGAAACATCGGCATGGAAAGTTAAAGCTTTCACACCAAACTTTTCTGCTTCAGCACGTACAGCTTCTGCCTCTTGCTCATTCCCAATATAATTGATTAAAATATTCGCACCATGTTGAGCAAAGCCTAATGCAATGGCCTTGCCAATTCCTTTACTTGAGCCAGTAATTAATACATTTTTACCTGTAAAGTTAATTTCCATCCTGATCATTCTCCAATTTGAATTTTGCAACAAGCCCTTGTAGCTCTTCAGCTGTTTTTCCTAATGAAGAAGAGGCATCCTTTACTTCCTGCATTGTAGATAATTGCTCTTGTGTAGATTTCGAAACATTTGAAGAGAATTCTGCTGACTGCTCTGCCGATTGTTTAATATTATTGACAGATGCCGCTACTTCCTCTGATGAGGCAGAGATTTGTTGTGAGGCAGCTGAAATTTCACGTATTTGGCTAGCTACTTCTTCTGATGAAGTAAGAATTTCTTTAAAGATTTCTCCTACTTCATTCGTGAATGCCATACCCACTTTAACATCCGCTTTCCCTTTCTCCATTACAGTTATCGAAGCGTTAGAATCAGATTGAATAGAACTAATTAGATTATAAATTTCTGTTGCTGACTGTGAAGATTGTTCAGCTAAACGTCTCACCTCATCGGCTACAACAGCAAAGCCTTTACCATGCTCACCTGCTCGTGCTGCTTCAATAGCGGCATTCAATGCTAACAGATTTGTTTGATCGGCAATAGCAGTAATCAAGCTTACAATTTCACTTATTTTTTTCGTATTGACATGTAAACCATTAATTGTTGTCCCTATTTGTTCAACAGAATCATTAATTAATTCCATTTGTGCAATAACTTGCTGTACAACTTGATTACCTCGTTCAGAAGCTTGCGAAGCCGAAATAGAAGATTCCGCAGCCGTGTTAGCAGAGTCAGCAATTTGCTGGATACCTGTAGCTGTCTCTTCCATTGCAGCAGCTGTTTCTTCTGTCATGGTCATAGAAGCTTCAGCATTCTGAGTGATTAGTTTCATATCTTGTGCAATATTTGTGGAGCTATTATACGTCTCCCCAGCATGTACCGTTAATTGATTGGCTGCTGAAGAAACATGATTTGAAGTATTTCTTATGTTTAAAATAATATGTTGTAAATTAGCAACCATTGTACGAATGGACTCAGATAATTTTCCAATTTCATCTTTTGACGTATCTAAATCCACATCGATTAATTCGCCATTGGCAACTTGATTTGCAACATTTACTACTTTTTTAAGTGGTTTTAAAAGACGGTCTATAATTATGTAAACTAAAACTAATAAAATTAATATTCCGATAATAGCAATAACAATTTGTTTAATAACACTTGTTTTAATTATCGTATTAATATAATCAGCGGAGTAATCAATTCCTAATAATGCAATCAGTTGTCCGTTATCATCTTTAATTGGACTAAAAACGGTTCTCCAAGAGCCAAAAGGATCTTCAAAAATATCCGTTACTTCCGTACTATTATTTTCAATAGCCTTCTTTGCTGTTTCAACATGTTCATCCGCTAAATCAGTAAAAATTTCTCCGGCTTCATACACCTCATTTAAATTGGTTGTATAACCGATTGGGTTGACCCCACCTTCATCTTGAACGTCCCAAATATAGCTCCAACTCATAATACCTTGTTGTTCCTGGATCATATCGAGTTGTTTTTGGATCTTTGTAAACTTAGCGTTCTTTTCCCCTTTTTCAGACAATAAATCTTTTACTTCATCACTATCTAAATTCATAGCTGTCAATAAACCAACACTTTTTAACTCTTGCTCTAAGTCGACAGTCATCCGATTATTTAATTCGCTAATACTTTGCGAAGTAATAATGGCGATGAGCAGTAACACTACAATTGTAACCGTCAGTAAAAGTTTGTTTTTTAATGAGGCATTTTTTAATAACTTCATGATCTTTTTCCTCCTTACAATGATTTTTTTGCAAAAAAATAACCTATTTCAAAAGAAATAGGCATAAAAGAACATAAACTAGAAATTGATGGATATAACTAGCAGTCTTTTGCAACCCAGCCATCCTAGCAATTATTGCCTTAGACCTGTAGCTTTGCGTCTCTACTTTTCAGTAAATTTGCCTATATTTCCACTCCCAAAATTAACACAGCAGGTAAAAGTAGTCAATGCTATCCAGGTAAAATATACATACTTTATACTATTTTACCCTTCGTTAACAAATGGTTGATTGATTGAAAATACAGCAACGTGAAGCATTCATTCACCATTTCTTTTCATAAAGAAAAACAGCTACAACTGTTTTTAACGTTGTAGCTGTCTATTTTTCATCATTTCACTTACCCCTAAGTGTTTGAATACATTATACGTTTTGTGTAACAAGTAAAACAGATGGTATAAAGGATAGTGCAAACATAGTGATATACCAAACTGAAGTACGTCGTAATGAAAAACGAACTTTCTTTCGTTCTGCATAAAAAATATCTAACATTACTGCAACAATAAAAGGCATTGTAACACATGCAATAGCTACCAATAAGATGTCAAAATAAATCATACAAGCACCCCTTTGTTTGTGAACATTTTTCATCTTTTTTGTGAACATTTTGTGATAATTTTATTGTACACAATTTCGTCACAAAATGTCAACAAAATTTAAAGAAAAAAATGGTACTTTTTGATTTCTATTGACAAGGCATTTATGCTTTATTCTCTATACTTATATGTTAAGCCTCTTAAAAAATTCCGAACGAATGAATCGCCACATTCTTTATAATTGCGATGGCTTGGATTTCTTAATAAAGCGCCTAATTCACCTTTTGTAACTTTGATTCCACCATCATATAAAATTTCGAGCATATCCTCTGTTGTTAACGCTAAGGCAATTTTTACTTTCTTTAAAAGCATATTATTTGGACTTTCTTTGCCTGTCACAGGTAGCGGTCCTTCAGGCTGACCATCCTTTGATTTTTGTGGTCCACGTTTAAAAGTAATTAATCCATTTAAAAATGCTTCAAGCATTTTATTATTACATTTGATGTATTCTTCTGGCGCTTCTTCCTCATCATTAATCTTAATGAGCATATTTAAGACTTCTTCTTTCGAATAGTCGAGTCCGCCTAATTTAAAAATTTCCACCATATCAACATTTTTTATATCTAGTGCATAGCGTAAGCGAATTAAAATATCATTATTCGTCATTATATTGTCCTCCTTTTACTCCTACTATAGAAATGAGCCAGGCTTTATTATAACAGAGAGTTTGCTGATTATTGCTAGCTTTCCACAAGTTGTTGTTGTTAGCAATTAGCGTGTGCGTTTCCTTCTTTTAAAATGTATGAAAAATACGTTAGCAACCATTCTAAACTCAAGGAGGTGAGAAAAATGGCTAACAATAACCGCAGTTCAAATAAACTTCTAGTACCTGGTGTACATGAAGCTGTCAATCAAATGAAATACGAAATTGCACAAGAGTTTGGCGTTCAGCTAGGGCCAGAAGCATCTTCTCGCGCAAATGGTTCCGTAGGAGGAGAAATTACAAAACGCCTTGTAGAAATCGCTGAGAAACGTTCAAAAGGTTTACTATAATTAATTAAAAACTAATAAGAAAAGAACGAATCCCATTTGAAGAAGTGGAATTCGTTCTTTCGTGATTTTAAAAATTATGCTGTTTGCATTTCCTTGCTGGAGCTTTTAAGCGTGAGCATAACGATAAAGGAAATACAATATAGTGCTGCTAAGTAAATCATTACAACTGTCATATCATAGCTTTGTAAAATATAGCCGACAAAGATTGGTGAAAATCCACCAATAGCTCGACCAAAGTTAAATATCGTGTTTGTTGCTGTACTGCGAATTTGTACTGGATAGAAGCTGCTAATTAATGCACCATACCCTGCAAACATTCCGTTAGAGAAGAATCCTACAACCGCACCACCAATTAATATAGCTGCTGCACCAGTGGCAAAGGAATAAAGGAACACTGCACAAGCAGATGCTAATAAAAAGATACCAAACGATCGCTTCGCACCAAAGCGATCCATAAATCTACCAAATGTCAGCATCCCAATTATCATCCCGACGGCAGTACTAATTGTCCACAATGCTGAGCTTGAGACAGATAAACCTTGCGATTTCTGTAGCATCGATGGTAACCAAATCATCAGACCATTATAGCCTGCGATTTGAACAGTAGCCATTAAAATTAGAGAAAGAGTCGTTAGTGTAATGCGTGGAGAAGCAAATAACTGAGCTAGTTTTCCCTTCTCTTGCTTGTTATTATCTTTTTTCTGCGATGCTAACCATTCTGGTGATTCCTCCAGATTTTTACGAACAATAAAGGCGAAAATCACTGGTAATAACCCAACGAAGAATAATGCTCTCCATCCTAAAGTTGGTAAAATGATGGCACTTAATAATGCTGCTAATATAACCCCATATTGTGCTCCTACACTTACATACGAAGAAGCTCTACCTTGTTTATTTTTTGGCCAAGCTTCCGCTACAAGCGCCATACCAATACCATATTCCCCACCGGCACCTAGACCGGCGATAAATCTATAGACATAAACTTGTTCAATGCTTGTTGCTACTCCTGTTAAGGCTGTACCGATAGCAAATAGTATGACCGTATACGTAAACACTTTAACACGACCATATTTATCTGCTAACACCCCGAAAATAATTCCACCAAGTAGCATCCCAATATTCGTGATGGATGAAATCAATCCACCTGTTGCAAGATCAATATTAAATTCTGCAATAATCATTGTCATGGCAAAAGAAATAAACATAATGTCCATTCCTTCTAAAGTCAACCCAGCCACTGAAGCGACAACGGTTTTTTTCCGATAATCCATTCTTTCTAACCTCCAAGTTTTCTAGTTGTCTATCTCTTTTAGTGTTCGAGTGAATGGATTAAAGATGTCTTGTCCATTCTCTTTTGAAGCCTCACGGGACTTCCTTTAAAAGAGGGATGTGAACAAAAATAAAGCCCTTCTGTCACAGAGGACAAAAGGGCATGCCAAAGCAAAGATATTAGCTTAAAAATATCATGTAGCCCTTTTCAGCCTCTCTGGACCGTATTAAAGGTAATTTATATCGTTCATTTATACCGTTCTACATTCTATAAGATTACGAATGAAAAAGCAATGGTTGAATAGTGGAAATTAACTCGGTAACTCTATAAAGTTTTGAGCAAACTGATAAATTAAATGTGCAGGCACAGCCAAGTTAAGATTCTGGCCATCATCAAAGCCAGCTGTAATCAAACCGACTAACCTCCCATGCATATCCAATAAAGCACCACCAGAACTGCCATTTGAAATTGCAGCTGTAAATTGAATCATAGACATATTTCGTAGATCCCTAAAACCCGAAACAATTCCATCAGAAACTGAATTAAATAATCCTAAAGGACTGCCAATCGCAACAATTTTCTGCCCACGAACTAATTGACCATCTACTTTAACAGGTAAAGGTTTGCTTTTCCTCTCCACCTTTAAAATAGCCAAATCATGCATATCATGATATTTCACAAATTGGTGGGTAATATACTCATTGGTATCATTTTCATATATTACAGAATAATATTTTCCACCACCCACAACATGTAGGTTCGTTAAAATATAACCATCTTGATGGAGAACAACACCAGACCCAAAACATAAAACATTGTCATCCTCCCCGAATGTCTTAATCATCACAACAGATGTCGCAAAAGCAGCCAGCTGCTCATAACTACATTCTTCTGTAATAGCTGTGTAATTAGGGGTTGGGACAGGCATTGGTTGTGGCGGGAGTATGCTTTTCATCGACCGTATCTTAGGGATTATTAATTCTTGTTTATAGCAATCACGACATTTATGTAAAGTGGATGATGCTGCAATAATGGGATGCAAATTGGCAATATCACCTTTCGGATTCATATAACAAATATCACATCCTAATGTGGATAAAAAATATAAGAATAATAATTCGTGCTGAGTAATGTCCCCTATAAAAACAATTTTCTGTGATGTACAGTTATCCTGAGAAAAAATTTGAGGCAAATAAAAATCCATCCAGTATAAAAATTTTACTGCAAAGTTTTTCAGTAACGTATCATTAGCCTGTGGCTGTTGTTCCTTATAAAGATGAATGATTTGTTTAAAGCTCAGCTTTTTTGTCCATTCAAGTTGATCATTCGTTAACGTACCGCATAATGGTGTTTTATAAAGTATGGGAATATTATCAACTGCGGCCTGCAATTTTTCCCAAAGCTCCGTCAATCCATCTATATCTTTTTTATTATTAATAACCTCAAGCCTATGTAGTCGTAAATAAAATACACTTTGATTTGCGAAATATTCATCCATTTTTAAAATATCTTCTTTATAAAGATCAACAGAATCAGGTATGCCGATATAACGTTGAAAAATAACTTCCTTCGTAAAGGCACTACCGTTAGGATTGATCTGCATAAAGTCCTGAAAAGGGTTTGCCGACTTTTTATACTTAATTTTTAACGGTCTAGTTGTTACAATCATCTTCATACAACTCCTATAAGCACGTCATTAACAATACTTATATACAATTCTCTGACATTCTTTTAAATCCTCTAAAAAAATCCAAATCTTTAAAGAATGGACACTTCTAGTAATTTCAATAAAAAACTTATCAGATGTAATTGAACAGCCTTGCATAAAACTACATCTCTTGCAGCGGTAAACCCCTCTTTATGATTACAAAAAAACCGTTGCTAATAATAGCAACGATTTTTCAAACTCCTTAGACTTTACCGTTCATTATTATTCAATATGGTTTGATTCAAAATGATCAAGCAATGCACGTACTTCATCAGTTGATTTCGTGTTCATCAATTGACTTCTTAATTCACTAGCTCCACGGAATCCTTTGACGTAAATTTTGAAGAAGCGATGAAGCCCCGTGATCGAACGTGGTAGTACTTCTGCATAGTGATCTTGAAGATCGAGCTGCAGTCTTAACAGGTCAAGGTATTCTTTACTGCTATGTTCTTTTGGTTTTTTTTCAAAGGCAAACGGATTTTTAAAAATACCTCGTCCAATCATAACACCATCAATACCATATTGTTCAGCAAGCTGAAGCCCAGTTTGACGATCAGGGATATCTCCATTGATGGTTAGTAGCGTATTTGGTGCAATACGGTCACGTAGCTTTTTGATTTCCGGAATGAGCTCCCAATGTGCATCTACTAGGCTCATTTCCTTTCTTGTACGTAAATGAATCGAAAGGTTTGCAATATCTTGTTTTAAAATATGTGTGAGCCACTCCTCCCACTCATTCACATCTTTATAGCCAAGTCGTGTTTTCACACTAACAGGTAGTCCACCTGCCTTTGCTGCCTGAATTAATTCTGCCGCAACGTCTGGACGGAGAATTAGTCCACTACCTTTCCCTCTCGATGCTACATTCGGTACAGGGCAGCCCATATTAATATCGATACCTTTAAAACCTAGCTCAGCCATGCCCATACTCATTTGACGGAAATAGTCGGGATTATCCCCCCAAATATGTGCCACCATAGGCTGTTCATCCTCGGTAAAAAGCAAACGGCCACGCACACTTTTCTGTCCTTCAGGATGACAATAGCTGTCGGAATTTGTAAACTCTGTGAAAAAGACATCTGGTCGACCAGCTTTACTTACTACATGACGAAAAACAACGTCCGTCACATCTTCCATTGGTGCAAGTACAAAAAATGGCCGTGGTAAATCACGCCAAAAATTATCTATCATGTTAATTCCAAATCCTCTCACTATGCTCTAAACTTTTTTATTTTACATGTATACCATGAAACATAAGTACATGTTTATGATAAAAATCAACAATGTTTATTGTAACGAAATTCTGCCCTAAATGGTATTTTAAAAAACAAAAAAGCAGATGATATAGATTTTTTCTATATCTACTGCTTTTCAATTATACTAACTCCAACCATGCCACCGCTTCACAATGCGTCGAATGCGGGAACATATCTACTGGCTGAATTTCCTGTGTTTGATAGCCACCATCCTCCAAAATACGAAGGTCGCGTGCTAATGTGGCTGGGTTACAGGATACATAAACTACCCGTTTTGGACGCTGTTCTAAAATTGTTTTTAGAAGTGCTTCATCGCAGCCTTTGCGTGGTGGATCCACAACAAGCACATCCGCTTCTTTGCCTTCTTTATACCATCTCGGAATAACTTCCTCTGCAGGGCCTGCCTCAAAATAAGTATTTGTAAAACCATTGAGTACTGCGTTGCGTTTGGCATCTTCAATTGCTTGTGGGACAATTTCAACTCCCATGACTGCTTTTGCTTTTTGTGCAAGGAATAAAGAAATCGTACCAATTCCACAATACGCATCAATGACGCGTTCATCACCCTGCAAGTCAGCATAATCCAGTGCTTGTTTGTAGAGGACCTCTGTTTGCTCTGGGTTGACTTGATAGAAGGAGCGAGCTGAAATTTCAAAGCGTACGTCGCCAATTGTATCTATAATGACATCCTTGCCCCAAAGGTTGATCGTGTCATCACCAAAAATCACATTGGTTTTCTCACTATTTACATTTTGCATAATTGATGTGACATTCGGAACAAGCTTTTGAATCACTGTAATGGCTGCCTCTTTTTGAGGGAACTTTTTCTTTTTGGTCACGAGGACAACCATGACTTCACCTGTTGCTCGTGCCTTTCGAATGACAACATGACGTAGCATTCCTTCATGTGTATGTTCGTTGTAAGGGCGAATCCCTATCGCGTTTAATTCTTTTTTCAAGCCAGCTAGAATTGCGTCTGCTTCTCCTGTTTGAATTAAGCAACGTTCCATATCAACAATGCTATGTGTTTTTGTTTTATAAAACCCTGCAATCGCTTGACCTGACTCATTTTCAGAGAAAGGAATCTGCGCTTTATTACGATAATGCCAAGGCTCTTTCATTCCTTTTACAGGAAGAACTGGTGCATCAATTTTACCAATGCGCTGCATCACATTACGCACCATATTTTCTTTCCATTTTAGCTGTCCCTCATAGGATAAATGCTGTAATTGACAGCCGCCACATTGTTTGAAATAGGCACAAGGTGCTTCTACTCGGTCTGGTGATGGCTCGATAATTTCTACAACTTTTGCAAAGCCATAATTTTTCAAAGTTTTCATCACATGGATTTCAGCTGTTTCATTTGGTAGTGCGCCTTGTATAAATAATGGATAGCCCTCAACCTTAGCGACACCATTACCATCATGCGTTAAATCTTCTATATAAACAGTAAGTCGTTCATTTTTTTTCACGGGTGCTGACATTCGTACATCCTCCATTTCAATCTCCTTATTGTAGCATGTGTTGGCGAATGAAAAAAGAACAAGACTTGCCGTCATCATTTCTCTTGTAGCTCACTTGAAAAAAGAGCCGCTATTCGCGACTCTTTCCTTGCTCTTTAGTAATATGATAATCCCTTGGTGCCCACCAAAAAGCACACAAGATACCAAGAATGACGACAATAAAAGGCGCATAAAAAATTAAAAAACTTTGCATAATTGATTTCCTCCTATGCGTGATTGTCTTCTTTTCCTGTCACATAGTTTTTATTGAACAAGAATAATTTCATCAATAAATAAAGTGAAGGGAGAAGAAGACACAGCCCTAAAATAAATGCGATGACTAAAGCAATCGCCATTTGTGTGCTTGTGAAGCTATCGTAAATTGTTAAATACGGATACAGTAAATATGGATATTGCGCAATACCATACGCAAAGAAAGCTACTGCAAATTGAGCTATAAGAAGACCAACTGCGAGACCGTATTTTTTACGCATCGCAATGAGTATGACTGTGATGATAAATAAAACAGCTGAAATCGCAAACATCCACCATAAATTAACCATGTGGCTAAAACTTTCTGGATTGATGGATTTCATTTCATACATAATGCCAAGTGCACTAATCATAAGCGGTGCTGCCCACACAAGTGCATATTTTCGCATCAGTTTTGTTGCTTCTTTGTCATTTGCTTTATGGGCATACCAAGTTAAAAATACAGCCGATATATACAATACAGCAGCAATACTTAGTACTACGATGCTCCATGCAAATGGACTTGTATATAAAGTCCAATAGTTTAGCACAGGTTGCCCTTCGACTAGATCAACATAGCCTCCACCCGCAATGGCAAAGACCACAGACAAGGAAGCGGGAATTAATAAACCTGCCACACCATATGTCAGTGTATATCCTATATGTCCTCGTGTTCCATAGGATTCAAAGGCATAGTAGGAGCCTCGAATTGCCAATAGTACAAGTGAAATACTGACTGGTACAAGTAAAATCGTTCCGTAATAAAAAGCAGTTTGCGGGAAAAATCCTACGATTCCTACAAAGAAGAATACTAAAAAGACATTAGTTACTTCCCAGACTGGCGATAAATAACGTTTAATAATATTTGTTAAAATGTGATTTTTACCAATAAGGAGACTATAGGCGTTAAAGAAGCCAGCACCAAAATCAATTGATGCGACAATCACATAGCCAAATAGAAAAATCCATAATACTGAAATACCTAATATCTCTAACGTCATAGAATGTCACCGCCTTTTTCAGAGTGACGATCTTCAATCTCACGTTCGATTGGATTCTTTTTAAACATTCGTACCAATACAACAATACTTCCTACAGCTAATACAGCATAAACACCTGCAAATAATAGCATCATTAAATCCACATGATCACTCGTAGTAGCTCCTTCTGGTGTACGCATCAAACCATAAAGTATCCATGGTTGTCGTCCCACTTCTGCAAGCCACCATCCCGCTTCAATGGCGATGATGGACAGTGGTCCTCCCGCTACAATAATCCATCTATACCATCGTGAATGAATAAACTGCCATCCCCGTGCCTTCCCTACAACATAAAGTAATGAAACTAGCACCATAAACATACCGATGGAAACCATGATATCGAAGAGATAATGAATATAGAGTGGTGGTAGATCCTCTTCCGCAAATTGATCTAAGCCGATTACCTCTGCATTAGGATTAAAATGTGCAAGAATGCTTAAAGCATACGGAATTTTGATTGCATATTTTACTTCTTCTCCCTCTAATACACCAAATAGTACAAGAGAAGCTTTCCCTTCTGTTTCAAAATGCCATTCTGCTGCGGCTAGTTTTTCCGGTTGATATTCGGCTAAGTATTTTCCTGAAAAATCTCCAATGACAGCTGCTGCTATAGAGAAGATCAAGCCAATTTTCATTAATAAAAGTAATGATTTTTTATGGTATATATGCTTAGAACCTTTTAGCATTCTAAATCCTGCAATAGCTGCTAGCACAAATGCCGATGTCATATACGCTGTGACAAGCACATGTGCCACCTTTGTCGGCATGGCCGGGTTAAACATTGCAAGAAAAGGTTGAATATTAACAAGCTCACCGTCTACAATATCGAATCCTCTCGGCGCATTCATAAAAGCATTAACGATTGTAATGAATACAGCTGACATCGATGCTCCCACAGCAACAGGGATTAACAATAGCATATGCTTTTTCTGACTATCAAAGCGGTCCCATGTATATAAATATATGCCCAAGAAGATTGCCTCAAAGAAAAATGCAAACGTTTCCATAAATAGTGGTAATGCAATGGTTTGACCAGCTAACTGCATAAAGTTAGGCCACAATAAAGAAAGTTGTAAGCCAATGGCAGTCCCCGTTACCACACCAACTGCCACAGTAATAACAAAACCACGCGCCCAACGTCTTGCCATTAAGATATAATGCTCATCATTCTTTTTATACCCAGTCCATTGTGCAATCATAATCATTAACGGGACACCCACACCAATCGTTGCATAAATAATATGGAACGATAATGTTAACTCCGTTAAGGCTCGACTCCAAAAGACTGCTGATTCATTAATCATCTCATTGCCCCCCTAACTTCCAAATATTCTTCCAAGAATGGAAAGTAGCATAATAATTGCAACACCAAAGCTTAGCCATATAAGCTTCTTTTCTTGTGACTTATACAAAGGCAACACTTCCTTTCCCTTATCCATACCCCCATTTTCCACTATTACAACGAAAAAAACCTTAATAACGGCCTGAAATTTCAGCCTATTATTAAGGTTTCAAATTTTGTTCAAGTAATATACGCACATTCGCCAAACATTTTTCTAAATTCATTCACAATTCCAGTTCTAAATGATAAAACCGGGATTTCAATGGATTTTATTCTAGTTAGGGAAAATGGATAGAATGGATTTTCAGGAATTTTCTTGCTTCGTAAGTTTCTTTTGATTGTATATTGAAGTTAATTGGGGTGAGCTTTCTTTTGGAGCGGGTCCTATACTTTTATGAGCGCTTTTGGTTTCCTTATGAGCGGGTGCCACACCTTTTTGAGCGCTTCCGGCTTCCTTTCGAGCGGGTGCCACACCTTTTTGAGCGCTTTTGCCTTCCTTTCGAGCGGGTGCCACGCCTTTTTGAGCGCTTCCGGCTTCCTTTTGAGCGGGTGCCACACTTTTATGAGCGCTTCCGCCTTCCTTTCGAGCGGGTCCTACACTTTTATGAGCGCTTCTGGCTTCCGTTCGAGCGGGTGCCACACCTTTTTGAGCGCTTCCGGCTTCCTTTTGAGCGGGTGCCACACTTTTATGAGCGCTTCCGACTTACTTTTGAGCGGGTCCTACACTTTTATGAGCGCTTCCAGCTCCAGTTCGAGCGGGTCCTACACTTTTATGAGCGCTTTTGCCTTCCTTTCGAGCGGGTGCCACACCTTTTTGAGCGCTTCCGCCTTCCTTTTGAGCGGGTGCCACACTTTTATGAGCGCTTCCGGCTTCCTTTTGAGCGGGTGCCCACACATTATGAAAAAAGCTCATCCACACTATACTGGATGAGCTTTATAATATTTAAATTCGGTCTTCTTCTCGAATATCAGCAAGAGGAACAAAGATTTCAATGTGACGCTTCAGGTTTTCAAATGTAGCAGGTGCGTCACCGCCATATTCGCCATCTAGGTTGAGATGTACCTCATTTTCAGTTGTCACTTTGACGACACTAGCTTTTTTGTAAATGACGCGATCATCATTCAGGTGCTCGCCTCTTAAGGCCATCGCAGCTAGTTGAATAAACTCTGGGAGGCTTACTTTTTTTAGTACTAGCAATGTAAAGTATCCATCATTAATGCTTGCATCAGGTGCTAGTTTTTCAAAGCCTCCAACTGAATTCGTTAATCCACATAGGAACATCATGGCATCACCGTCAAACACTTCGCCATCATATTCGATGCGCATGTGCGAGGCCTTAATTGAAGGGATCATTTCTACTGCCTTTAAATAATAAGCTAACTGACCAAGCATCGTTTTCATTTTACTTGGTACTTCATATGTTAGCTCCGTAATGCGTCCTCCAGCAGCAATATTGATAAAATAGCGTTCACCATTTAATAGACCCACATCAACAGGTAATGTGTCGCCTTGAATAATAATGTCTACTGCCTCATCAATATTTCGAGGAATATGCACGGCACGGGCAAAATCATTTGTAGTGCCCATCGGAATTAGACCAACTTTCGGACGGTTTTCAAATGGACTTACACCTGAAACAACTTCATTTAATGTGCCATCTCCACCAACTGCGATGATGATATCAAAACCGCGTTCTACCGCATTTTTTGCTGCAAGCGTTGCATCACCCTCACATGTTGTTGCGTGACAGGATGTTTCATAGCCTGCTACCTCTAGTTTTTCCAACACCTCTGGTAGATGTTTCTTAAACACTTCGCGTCCAGATGTAGGATTATAAATGATTCTTGCTCGTTTCATAACATACCTTCCTGCTTCATAAGATTCTATTTCATTCAACGAATTATACGTCGAAATGTTGCCATGCTTTTGTTATTTTTGTAAAGCGTTTGTTACCTGCTTTTTAAAATCCTCATAGACATACGTCCAGTATGTTTGATTCGAAATGTTTTCCTCTCGAATTTCTGCATATAAGGCTTTTTGAGCTTCTTCAAATGCTGGATCTTCCTTATCAGGTAAGCTCGCACGTTTTGTTACTACTAGTTCTTGTAATTCAGGTGCACGTGGTCCCCATTTGCCAATAACCTCACCTGCATCATCTAATAGCAAGTAAATTGGGATCGCACGACCACCATTTGTTAGATAACGGTCAATAAGTTCTGTATCTGCATCACGGAAAACAGTACGCATCTCTAATCCTGCTGCTTCAGCAACACGACGAATAATTGGATTGTTTAACATTGCATCTCCGCACCAGTCTTCTGTGATTGTTAAAATTTTTGGTTGTTTGTTCTTTAACAATTCGATAAAACCATCATTTGTTGGCACTTCAAAGCCATCATAAATACGAAAGCTCTCTTCCTTCAGTGTAGACATATTGTCCATATATTGTTGTATTGAAATAGCTTCATTGAAATATTGTTGTTCTGTTTTCATTGGCTCGTCCCCCTTATTATTATCTATTCTATATTTTGCTATGAATACTCTTTTTAAACAACTATTAAGTATCGTGAATTTCAAATTTGTTACATTTATTAAAATTAATAGCCGAGGGAGCAAGAAGCTCTCTCGGCTATTATGTTACAACGAGTATTATCGTTTGGCAATTTCTTGTTGTAATAATTTATTAACCATTGGTGGATTGGCTTGGCCTTTTGTTGCTTTCATAATTTGACCAACTAAGAAGCCAATAGCACGATCCTTACCATTTTTGAAGTCTTCGATAGATTGAGCATTGTTATCTAAAACCTCTGTTACGATAGCTAGTAATGCACCCTCATCGGAAATTTGAACTAACCCTTTAGCTTTTACAATTTCCTGTGCAGAACCACCTTTTTCAACTAATTCAGCAAATACCTTTTTACCGATCTTAGAAGAAATTGTACCATCAGAAATTAATTTCACCATCTCAGCAAGGTTTTCTGGTGTTAATGCAGTATCTTTTAAGTCTTTTAATTCTGCATTTAAGTAAGCAGAAACATCACCCATTAGCCAGTTGGCAGATAGTTTTGCATCTGCACCATTTGCTACCATTGCCTCGAAGAAGTCTGAGATTTCTTTAGAAATAACAAGCACACCTGCATCATATGGTGTTAAGCCTAATTCTTCAACGTAACGTTTTTTACGTGCATCTGGAAGCTCAGGAATTTCAGATTTTACACGCTCTAACCATTCGTCATCAATAGAAAGACGAACTAAGTCTGGCTCTGGGAAGTAGCGGTAATCATCTGTTCCCTCTTTAACACGCATTAAAATTGTTTTACCTGTTTTTTCATCAAAACGACGTGTTTCTTGCTCAATCACGCCACCTGATAATAATACATCTGCTTGGCGTAATTCTTCATGCTCTAAACCACGACGAACATAGTTGAAGGAGTTGAGGTTTTTAAGCTCTGTTTTTGTTCCAAACTCTTCTTGACCATAAGGACGAATAGAAATGTTGGCATCACAACGAAGTGATCCTTCTTCCATCTTACAGTCAGATACTTCTGTATATTGGATAATTGATTTTAATTTTTCAAGGTAAGCATACGCTTCGTTTGGTGTACGAATGTCTGGCTCTGAAACGATTTCTACTAGTGGTGTTCCTTGACGGTTAAAGTCAACTAATGAATGATCACCAGCATGTGAAAGTTTACCAGCATCTTCTTCCATATGAAGACGTGTAATACCAATACGTTTTGTATAGCCGTCTACTTCAATATCAATCCAGCCATTTTTACCGATTGGTTTATCAAATTGTGAGATTTGATAAGCTTTCGGATTATCTGGATAGAAGTAGTTTTTACGGTCAAACTTTGTTTCTTGCTCGATTTCCATGTTAAGTGCAAGAGCGGCACGCATTGCGAAATCTACCACATTTTTATTAAGTACTGGTAGGACACCAGGATAGCCTAAGTCGATTACTGTTGTATTTGTATTTGGTTCAGCACCGAAGTGAGCAGGTGCTGGTGAGAAGATTTTTGAGTTAGTTTTCAACTCAACGTGTACTTCTAAACCAATGACTGTTTCAAAGTTCATGTTATTTTCCCTCCCACATTTGAGGAACTTCTTTATGGAACTCCGTTGCTTGTTCAAAAGCATGAGCTACACGGTAAATAGTTGCTTCATCGAAGTATTTACCGATAATTTGTAAACCTAGTGGTAAGCCATTTTCAAAGCCACATGGAATAGAAATGGCTGGTACGCCTGCTAAGTTCATCGGGATTGTTAAAATATCGTTGGCATACATTGTCATAGGATCATCAACGTTTTCACCAATTTTGAAAGCTGGTGTTGGAGATGTTGGTCCAATGATTACGTCAAAGTCTTCAAATACTTTGTCGTAGTCTGCTTTGATCAGTGTACGTGCTTGTTGTGCTTTTTTATAATAGGCGTCATACGTACCAGCACTTAATGAGTAAGTTCCTAGCATAATACGACGTTTTACTTCATCACCAAATCCTTGTGCACGTGTTTCTTTATAAAGATCCATTAAATTAGTAACGTTTTCTGCACGGAAACCATAACGGATACCATCGAAACGGGATAAGTTAGAAGACGCTTCAGATGAAGAAAGGATATAGTACGCTGCAAGTGCATATTTCGAATGAGGAAGAGATACTTCTTCTACTGTAGCACCTAAGCCTTTTAATACTTCTAATGCAGCAAGCACTGATTGACGTGCTGCTTCGCCAACACCCTCACCAAGGAATTCTTTTGGTACAGCGATACGTAAACCTTTTACATCACCAGTAAGAGCTGCTGCATAATTTGGCACCTCTACGTTTGCAGAAGTAGAATCATTTGGATCTAAACCTGCAATCGCTTCAAGTAATAGCGCATTATCTTCAACATTGCGTGTAATTGGTCCAATTTGATCTAGAGATGATGCAAATGCTACTAGACCAAAACGAGATACACGACCATATGTAGGTTTCATTCCTACAACACCACAGTAAGCTGCAGGTTGACGGATTGAACCACCTGTATCAGAACCAAGAGAGAATGGAACTTCCCCTGCTGCTACTGCTGCTGCAGATGCACCTGAAGATCCCCCTGGTACGTGGTTTAAGTTCCATGGATTTTTTGTTGTTTTATAGTATGAGTTTTCGTTAGAAGAACCCATAGCAAACTCGTCCATGTTTAATTTACCGATTGTAATCATTCCAGCTTCGCGTAGCTTATTTACAACAGTTGCATCGTAAATTGGCATAAAGCCTTCTAGAATTTTAGAGGCACAAGTTGTTTCTAATCCTTCTGTTACAATGTTGTCTTTCACACCGATTGGAAGACCAAATAAAGGTCCACGCTTTTCAAATGGTACTTTATCCATTTCAGCAGCTTGTGCAGTTGCTTTTTCTTCGTTTGAAGCAAGGAATGCTTGTACATCGCCATCAAGCTTTGCAATACGTTCGTATGCTTCTTTCGTTAAGTCAGCGATTGATAAGTTACCTGCTTTTATTTCAGCTTGTAACTCCTTTGCTGAACGTTCAAATAACGTCATGAGGAATCCTCCTATGTTTTAGTATTACATGATAGCTGGTACTTTTACTTGACCATCTTCTTGTTCTTTTACGTTTAACATCATTACTTCGCGGTCTAAACCTTTTACTGCTACATCTTCACGCATTACATTCACTAGTGGTAAAACGTGAGTAGTTGGTTCAACATTTGTTGTATCTAGCTCATTTAACTGCTCCGCAAATTCAGTAATTTTTCCAAGTTGCTCAGCAAATTTCTCTGCTTCTTCTTCTGTTATTGCAAGACGTGCTAAATTTGCCACGTGCTTTACTTCTTCTTTTGTTAATTTAGCCATATTTCACACCTCCGAATACTTGTTCAATTCATTGTTTTTATTGATAACAATAGGGTTGAATAAAGTTAACCATGCCAATAATCATAACATTTTTCATATTAAAAATCACAACTTTCACCAAAAATATAGAAACTTTCACTACTATAGCAAAGTGTTGTCACGATATACCAGTTCCCTCTCCTGCATTTTATCCGTCTACATAAAAATATAGCCAGCACAGAGGCTGACTATATTAATCATAAACATGAACGAAAGGATCCTTGTCATTGGCTTTTTTTATGATCAATGCCTCTGGACCATTTACTGAAGTAACGCTCACTTCAACATGAATATTATCAAATTGATTGATTAAAATACCTGTCAAATATTGCGTAAAGCCTATTATTTCAGCTTTGCCGAAAAATTGGATTGGAATTTCAATCGAAAGATTTTGTATTTGCTTATTACGATAGAAGCCAGTCCCGATCACACTTGTATAGTTAGAGAAATATTTATCAACATCTTGTTTAAAATTCTTGAAATTATTGTTGATATCACGGTATACATCCTGTGAATCATCTGTTGGGAACAGGACGTAATTTTCATCTATTCCTTCCCAATCAGCAATGTTATTCTGTCCAGCTTTTGCTACACCATAGCTAAAATAGGTTCCTGGAATAATCTGATTGCGAGCTTGCTGTTTAAACAAGCCAACAACAATCGGAATATCCTTTAACTCATCACGTGTTCGCAAACGCGAAACAATTTCCGCGGCCATTTTTTTGCCTTGCTCAACAAGAGTAGACTCAGAAATTGGTTTCTCGTAGTATTCACCATATTGTTCCTTTTGATAATAATAAATAGAATTTAACGCAAGACCGATTGATATTCCACCTAATTTAACTTTATTATCCTTTGTCTTCGTTAAGTAATTTTGCTCGACAATATGGGATAAATAAACAGGAGCCTTTAGTGCTCGCTCTTCAGGTGTCATTGTGTCTGTTGTCGGTGGATTTAATCCATCTTCTGTTTGCGAACTTCGAGCAAGCCAAGAGCTCACTGTACTTTCAGCTAAATATTGACCTTCTTGGAAGTAATAGTTTTCAGTGTCAAACTCATTTTGAGATAGACGCATTAAACCTGTTTCAACTTCCTTCATATCATATTTCGTATAAATATTAGATACAACTAGACCTCTACTTGCACTCTCTTTATAAGGAATAAGTGTCTTATAATAGGATTCATCAATTTGTATGCTTGGGATAATTGTTGTTTCAGCTTTTTCTTTCTGTTGCGTTTCCTGTGTAAGCTCTGTCTCCTCCTTGTTAGAAGGCACACAGCCGACTAGCATTGCAGCAGCTACGATTGCTGGAATGAGTCGAAAAGACTTCATTATTTAGTGCTCCTTTACTAATAATCAATTTTGTCCGACGAAATCACTGGACGCCATGATGTAATCTAGCATTCCACATGCCTTTCATGAGGATATGTCGTCAGTGTTTTTTATTAGATGAGGTCAAGTTGTTCAATTAAGTTTTCTTCATTCCAAACTTCAATACCTAATTGCTCAGCCTTTGCCAGCTTAGAGCCTGCGTCCGCACCCGCGATAACAAGGTCTGTTTTTTTGCTGACACTGCCTGTGACAGTACCACCTAACTCTTCTATTTTCGCCTTTGCTTCGTTACGTGTCAATTGCTCAAGTTTACCAGTTAAAACAATTGTTTTCCCTGCAAAAGGACTTTCCCCAATAGCCACTTCTACTTTTTTACCTTTATAGGTCATATTTACGCCTGCCTCTGCAAGACGTCCAATAACCGCGCGTGCGTCTTCATTTGAGAAATATTCCACTAACGAAGACGCCATTTTATCACCAATCTCATAAATTGCCACTAGCTGATCCTCTGTTGCTACCATTACCGCTTCCATTGAACCAAATTCCTCTGATACAATTTTTGCTGCTTTTTCACCAACATGTCGAATTCCAAGACCGATTAATAAACGCTCCATAGAATTCTCCTTCGAAGCTTGGATGGCATTCACTAAATTAGTTGCCGATTTTTCACCCATGCGTTCTAATTCAACAAGTTGCTCAACTGTTAGATGATATAAATCAGAAACATCATGGATTAAATCTGCACGTAATAATTGCTCAACTACTTTATCTCCAAGGCCATCAATGTTCATGGCATTTCGAGAAACAAAATATTTTATGCTTTCCGCAATTTGAGCAAAGCAAGCAGGATTTACACAGCGTAATGCTACTTCACCTTCAATACGAATCAATTCACTATCACAAACAGGGCAATTTTTTGGCATCATAAATGGAACGGAGTCCTCTGGTCGTTGTTCGATTAGCACCCCTACCACCTGTGGGATAATATCACCTGCTTTTCGAATGATGACTGTATCCCCTAAACGAATATCTTTATCTCTAATTAAATCTTCATTGTGTAGGGAAGCACGTTGCACCGTTGTCCCTGCTACTTGTACTGGTGTTAAAATAGCCGTTGGCGTAACTACACCTGTACGTCCCACTGTTAAGTCAATATCAAGCAATGTTGTAACAACTTCTTCTGCGGGAAATTTGTATGCAATCGCCCAACGTGGACTCTTTGCTGTATAACCTAGCTCATCTTGCTGAGCATAACGGTCCACTTTAATAACAATGCCGTCAATCTCGTAAGCTAATTTTGGACGGTTTTCTGTCCAATGTTCTATAAAGGACATTACTTCTTCAATAGTAGAGCATCGTTGGCGCTCTTTATTTGAAGGGAAGCCCAAGCCTTCCAAATAATCAAGCATCTCCGCATGACCATCGATACCATATACTTCTCCGTCTCCGCCAATGGCATAGATAAAAGTTGATAGTTGGCGACTTGCCGCAATTTTAGGGTCTAACTGGCGTAATGAGCCAGCTGCAGCATTACGAGGATTGGCAAACAATTCCTCACCATTGTCAGCACGTTGGGCATTTAATTTTTCAAAAGACTTTTTAGGCATATATGCCTCACCACGAACTTCAATCGTAACTGGTTCCTTTAAACGAAGGGGAATCGCACGGATTGTCTTTAAATTGGCTGTAATATCTTCCCCAACTACACCATCTCCTCGTGTAGCACCTTGTATAAACACACCATTTTCGTACTTAAGTGAAATAGCTAGACCATCTATTTTCAACTCACATACATAAGAAAAATGGTCCCCAATCGCCTGACGAACTTTACGATCGAATTCTCGTAAATCTGCTTCGTTAAAAGCATTGGAAAGACTAAGCATTGGATAATCATGTGTTACTTTTTTAAAGCCCTCTACCACCGCTCCACCAACACGCTGCGTAGGAGAATCTGGGTAAATAAGTGACGGATTTGCTTCTTCTAATGCAATCAGCTCATGTAATAATTGATCGTAGACACTATCAGCTACGACAGGTTTATCTAACACATAATAGGCATGACCATATTCGTGCAATAATTTATTTAACTCTGCAATTCGCTGTTCGATTTCGTTCATTTACGTTCCTCCGCTATGCTTTTTCAATTGGGGCAAATTGCGCCAGTAATCGCTTAATACCAATTGGTTGTGGAAAAGCGATATCAAGTTCTGTACTATCACCTTCACCTTTTACACTAACAACCATACCCGTTCCCCATTTTTTATGAATAGCCTTATCTCCAGCCTTCCAGCCAAATTGATCTCCGCCAGTTGCTTGTAAACGTGCGGTAGCAGGCTGCGTTTGCTGAATTGCTCCTAGTGTACGTTTTTGATGATAGCCACCTGTCGTACGATTGCCAGTAGCAAACGGCATAGTTGATTTAGTACCTGCCTTCGAAATAGATTCAGTAATGTCTTCTGAAATTTCGCCTAAAAATCTTGAGGCATTATTAAAGCTTGAACGGCCAAAAATTGTTCGGCTCTGAGCACATGTTAAATAAAGGCGCTCCTCTGCACGTGTCACCCCAACATACATAAGTCGACGCTCTTCCTCCATTTCATCCTGATCATCTAGAGAGCGGGAATGAGGGAAGATGTTTTCCTCCATGCCAATGATAAAGACAATCGGGAACTCTAAACCTTTAGCAGCGTGCATAGTCATTAAAATAATATTGCCCTTAGAGGCATCCTCTTTATCGAGCGCATCAATATCAGCAATTAGGGCTAAGTCCGTTAAAAATGCTACTAAGCTTTTATCATCACTACGCTCTTCAAAAGCCTTCGTAACAGATAAGAACTCTTCAATATTTTCTAAACGGCTTTCTGCTTCAATCGTTTTTTCATTTTGTAGCATTGCACGATAGCCAGATTTATCAATGACTTGCTCTACAATTTCCGTGACAGACAAATATTCCTGCATGTCTGTAAAGCCTTTAATCATTGCATAAAATTGCTCTGCTGAGTTTGCTGCCTTCCCTGATAGACCCATAAATACAAGATCATTCATTGCATCAAAAATCGAACGATCCTGGTCAATCGCATAGCGTGCCATCTTCTCAAATGATGTAGCGCCAATACTACGCTTTGGTTCATTAATAATACGAGCTAACGATAAATCATCGTCATTATTGGCAATAAGACGCAAATAAGCTAGTAAATCTTTAATTTCTTTTCGATCATAGAACTTTGTCCCGCCAACAATTTGATAGGCCATATTAGACTTAACAAGTACTTCCTCCATTACACGGGATTGAGCATTTGTACGATAAAGAATAGCAAAATCATCAAATGAACGATTTTCTTTTTCAATTAACTGTTGAATGGTTTGTACAACAAATTGCGCTTCTTCCTGCTCGTTATAAGCTTTATATAAGGCAATTTTTTCACCTTCTGCGTTTTCAGTGCGCAGTTCTTTTGGGTAACGTGTTGTATTATTTTGAATGACGTCATTCGCTGCCTGTAGGATGCGTTTAGTTGAACGATAATTTTGCTCAAGCATAATCACTTTGGCATCAGGATAATCCTTTTCAAAAGAAAGAATATTGCCAATATCTGCACCACGCCAACGATAAATAGACTGATCAGAATCCCCTACAACACAAATATTTTTAAACTTTTTAGCAAGTAATTGAACAAGTAAATATTGTGATTTATTCGTATCTTGATATTCATCAACATGAATGTATTGGAATTTATTTTGATAGTATTCAAGTACTTCAGGTACACGATTAAACAACGTAATTGTCGTCATAATTAAATCATCAAAATCAAGAGATTGATTGCGTCGTAATCTTTTTTCATAGCCTTTATAAACACGTGCAACAGTTTGTTCATATGGATTTTTTTCGTTCATTTGACCAGCATAATCCTCTGCTGTTATACACTCGTTCTTCGCTGCACTAATGGCATTTAAAATGGCACGTGGCTCATAGCGCTTAGGATCAATATTCTCATCCTTCATCACATTTTTAATCACTGATAATTGATCGGTAGAATCTAAAATGGAGAAATTACGAGATATACCTAGCTGATCGATATTACGACGTAAAATTCTTACACACATTGAGTGGAACGTAGAGACCCACATACTATCGCCTGTGCCATTACCAAGAATGTTATCTATACGCTCGCGCATTTCACGTGCCGCTTTATTCGTAAACGTAATGGCTAATATTTTTGAAGGATATACTTCCTTTTCGATGACTAAGTAAGCAATACGATGTGTTAAAACTCGTGTTTTTCCTGACCCAGCACCCGCCATAATCAGCAATGGTCCCTCAGTTGTTTTGACCGCTCTTTCCTGTTCAGGATTCATGCCTGCTAGTAAATTTTTTGTTAACTGTTCCATTTCGCACCGCCTTACAAACATTTGTTCTAAAAATTATAACGTATTTTTCACAGCCTTAACAGTCGAAAGTGCAGCTTTTATATCTTCATAAATAATATTTCCAACTACTACTGTATCTGCAAACTGTGCCATTTCCTCTGCCTGCTTTGCAGATGTAATTCCTCCACCATAAAAGAGCTTCGTATGCTTTAGCTCATTTTTTACTGTGCTAACTACTTCTAGATTCCCATAAACTCCACTGTATTCTAAATAAAACACTGGAAGCTTAAAGAAATTTTCTGCCATCCGTGCATAAGCTACGACATCATCAATGGTTAAATCAGTTTTTGCGCCTGTTACTTCTGCTACTTTACAATCTGGATTTAAAATGCAATATCCCTCGGCAACTAATTCATCCCACACCATAATATCTCCGTATTCTCTAATGGCTTCATGATGTAAATTTTTAATCCATTTTGGGTCATCACTATTTAATACAGTTGGGATAAAATAATAGTCATAGCCTGGTGTAACGGCATCAATGGTAGAAATCTCAAGAGCTATAGGGACTTCAAAGCGACGCACACGTACAAGTAAATCTAATACCCCATCTAATGTCACGTTGTCTGTTCCGCCAACCAAAATAACGTCTGTCCCAGATTCACAAATTTTTTCTAAGTCTTCATCTGAAATGTCCTTTGCTGGATCAAGCTTGAACACATGTCTCCATTCTAAATAATCCATTTATTTTACCACCTATCATTTTCTATCTATTCGTTTACAAGTATAGCTTATGATGAACGACAAAAAAATGAAAAAGACTGAGTAGAACTTCTACCCAGTCTCTTTTTCCTACTATTCTTTTGGTGCTTGGAATGGTTTTTCATCAGGATACAAACGACCTAGCATTTCATCATATGTATCATTTCCATAATCGAAGCAACGACGCACACGTGAAATAGTAGCTGTACTTGCCCCAGTTTCCTTTTTAATGGATTCGTAGGTTTTCTTTAAACGTAATAAATGTGCAACCTCAAAGCGTTGTGCCAACGATTGAATTTCACTAATCGTACATAAATCATCAAAAAACTTATAGCATTCCTCGATGTCTTTCAGCTCTAACACTGCTTTAAATAATTGATCTGTTTGATGCCCCCGAATTTTTTCGATTTGCATGCAATTTTCCTCCCTTTAAGGCTGCGTTTTCACCATTGCTTGTAACCCTGGTGAAGATGGTACGAAGTGAACCCAAGACTTTCCTGGTACAAGCTTTACAGGTTCTCCTGATTGCTCTACAGCGGTCGGTATTCCATTCACATTAGACCATTCAACTTCCCTCAAATAGCCATTTTGAAATACGTACGCATTTCCACCAGACGTTAAATCAATTTCTTGGCGACCGATATCATCAATTATTTGGTGATCCATTTCAAAAAACAGGACATTTGCTAATGATATTGTTTCGCCCGTTAACATATCTTTTGTGTCCACGCCAGCCGATTGTCGTTCATAGTGATTACTTTGATGATCATACACATACGAGTTGTGGAAATCTTCATTATTTCCGTAGTAAATGTCAACTTGACTTGTTTCAATGCCTATTTTACCACGTTCATTGGGTTCATAAAAACCCTGAAGTACTTTTTCACTGTAATTCATTGAAGCGTCTACCATTTTAGCACCTTTTACAATGTTTTCTGATGTAATATATGAATTGTGCGGAGCCACACGATCGCTAGAACGTTTAAAAAGTATGCCATCATAAGCCATCCCATTAATATTGTCTACTATACGATTATCAAGCATGGTTTTCGCTTCAGGGCTATAGCCATGTGCTACGTAAAAGGCATCATATCCCTTTGCCATATCGATAAAATAGGAGCGCGCACTACGCACAGGCCCAATATTTTCCGGTAGTTCACTTTGGTAGATTGCTAAAAAGCGTGTCACATTACCTTCCGCAAGCATTTCATAAATAATATCTGCAGCAGCTAAACCAGATTGTGGACGTGCTGCTGGATGATTATTGATTGTCACCATAATAGGCCGCTGTGTAATTTCCTTCTGCACAGCCTCCCCAGTAAGGGGTGCCACGAATTCTGGTTGTTGTACAGTTTCTTCAACTACTGTTTCTTCCTCCACTACATTTTCATCATCTTCTTTAACCTTTGGCGCTTCCTTCGAACATCCCCCGATTACGAAGGCACTAAAAGCCATAGCAATCAATATTTTCTTCGATTTGAACACAAGCATACCTCTCCTTTAAACAATTACACATAACTGCAATTGTTTTAAAACACTTTCACCAATTAGCGCATAACAGCAGGCAATAATAACTTATTCTTCATTACATCGAAAATTCCTTTTGGTGTGATGCGAATATATGGTAAATGAGTAGATTGTAAAAATAATAGCGTGTAAATGGCATCCCCTAGTTGATAGCCTCGATCTGCTAAAGCTTGTTTTAAAGCCTTTTCTTTCTCCATTAGTGTTAGTACATCCCCATCATATAAAAGACCGCCTATTGTGAGTGGTATATCTGCTACGACTTCCCCTTTTTCGACCAGAACAATACCGCCATTCATTGCCTTCATTTCTTCAAAGGCTTTGATCATATCGTCTTTATTTTTTCCGATTAATAAAATATCGCCTGTGTTTGAATAGGAGGATGCAAAGCCTTGGACATCGGTTGCGAACCCTTTAATCATTGTATTAACATGCCAGTTTCCTTCTCGATTTATTAGCATTAAATAGCATTCATCATGATTGGCAAGCTGACCTTCTCTTGTAATCAATGAATTATAAGGTTTTGTAATGACATCATTAACAAGCGCAATTCCAAACGGCATAGAAAACTGGAAATCCTGTGAATCTAATGAAAAATCTAAATCAAATGCAGGAATAGCTGAATAATCTATTGTTGCAAGTTTATGCACACGTTCACCATCACGCTTTAGCCAAACACCTTTAGATAAGACACTTTCTGGAACAGGATGATTTTCATCTTGTAAAATATTTATAGAAGCAAAACGTCCTGTCGCGATAAAACCATGTAAATTAGACATATTATAATAGCGTGCCACATTATAAGATGCCATTTGGTAGGCATCAATTGGAGATACCCCCGCATCTAAGGCAGCTTGTATGCATTTATCCATTACACCATCCTCATGGAATGAAGGTGGCGAGCCATCCGTTGTCATCATTAAATGATCAAAAATAGGAAGTTCTTTTTCTACTATTCCTTTTAGCAGATCGGGTAAATCTGGACGAATTGAAGAATGGCGTAATGTTACGGCATAGCCTTGCATAATGCGTCGCTCAACCTCTTCCACTGTCATCGCCTCATGGTCACCATCAGCACCAAGTAATTTCATGCGTGCTAACGTTCTTTCTGAAGCACCAGGAAAATGTCCTTCAATCTTTTTACCTAGACCCTTTGCCATTTGCATACGATAAAGCATTTGATCATCGCCATGTAGTAGCTTTGGCCAGCCCGTCAATTCTCCACCAAGCAGGACATCACTTCGCTCTAACCACTCTAATATCGAGGTATTAGAGAAAACTTCTTCCTCTTGTTCAAGCTCTGTTTGTGAATCAAAGCGAGTCCACCAATAAAAAGAAAACGGTAGCTTTTTCAAATTATCTAAAATTAAAAACGCTTTCTTATTTTCTAAATTTAAAACAAAGCTTAAATTATCCGAAATAAATGTCGTTGTTCCAAGCTGACCACAAAAATCTGCAAATGACTGTGGATGGTAAAGCTGGAATGGATGAACATGAGGTTCAATATAGCCAGGTACAATTGTTTTTCCTGTACAATCCACGACTTCTGTTCCTTCTAATAAAGGAGGCATTCTATCACCAGCATAGACAATGCGATCTCCTAAAATCCAAATGTTTCCCACTGTAAATTGTTTCAACATACTATGCAAATAACGTGCATTTTTCAGCACGATATCAGGTGCCTTTTTCCCATCGATTACTGCTAATTGCTGACGTAATGTTGTTATTTTCCATACTGGATCCATGCTATTCGCTCCTTCCTAAATTACGTAATTTTTCATTGTGTAAATCCAACTTGAAATCACATACTACTACTGCATAATCGCATATTTTCTTAAAAATTATGCTTTATGCAATCATCTTGTTTCAATCGTAACACAGCACTTTCATAAAGCAAAGTGCACCTCGCTAATTTTTTCCACAATGACTAAAGGAGGAAGTTTGATGATGCAGCAAGCAAATTTAAGCGAAAAAAATGCATTTTGTCGTTTTGCCATGGGTACAGGTTTGACAGCATTTGGTATCGCGAAAGTTTCAAGAAATCCTAATTGTACAAAAGGTCGATTGATGATTGCATTAGGTGCCATGAAAATGGCAGAGGGATTGTTTAAATATTGTCCAACAAAGTCAATCTTAAACTCCAATATGCAAAATGCCATGAACACCTCTATGCAAAGTATGTTCAGCGGGCAAAATTCTATGTCTTCTGAACAAATCGATAAGCTCATGAAGGATTTTTCTTCTGCTATTTCTGGTAATTCTTCAGGTTCTCAAGCTACTACTTCAAAGCAATCTGATACCAGCACTTCAACTCAAAATTCCTCAACAAGTAGTAATAACGCTCAAAATCCTTCTTAGTCAAAGGAGCCGTCCCAATCTATTATTGAGACGGCTCTTACCTCTTACGTTTTGAATCAACAAGAGGTTTCAAAAGTTGATTAAAAATTACTTTAAATTTTAGTAAAAATACGTTTACTTAAATGTACGCCAGCCAATATCTTTACGGTAGAAAAAGTGATCCCACTTTTCTGTGGCTATGCCTGCATATACTTTTTCCTGTGCTTCCTGTAATGTAGACGCTTTTGCACCGATAAGTAATACACGTCCACCAATACCAACAAATCGGCCGTCCACTAGTTTTGTACCAGCATGGTATACTGCATGTGTTGTAGAAAGTGCCTCTAAATTTGGTAACGCTTTACCTTTTTCAACATCACCAGGGTATCCTTCTGCCGCAATGACAACACCTAACATTGCTTCTTCAGACCATTGCAGATCAAATGGCTGTTCATCCATTAATGCCATCATAAATGCCCCAAAATCTGAAACCATGCGCGGTAAGACTACTTGTGTTTCTGGATCACCGAAACGTGCATTAAATTCTATTACCTGAGGGCCATTTTTCGTTAAAATCAACCCTGCATATAAGATACCTGTAAAGGAAGCGCCATCAGCCTCCATTCCTTTAACAGTAGGCTCTACAATCGTTTGAAATGCAATATCAACTACCTCTTGTGAAATTTGTGGTACTGGTGAATAAGCACCCATTCCTCCAGTGTTTGGTCCTTTATCCCCGTCATAAGCACGTTTATGATCCTGTGCAATAACCATTGGATAAATCTGTCCTTTATGCACAAAGGACATAAAGGAGAATTCTTCCCCATCTAAAAACTCTTCAATGACAACACGTGAAGAAGATTCACCGAATCGTTGGTTCCCAATCATATCCTGCACGGCAGCAATAGCTTCTTTCTCTGTCATCGCTACAACAACGCCCTTACCAGCAGCTAAACCATCTGCTTTTATTACGATAGGCGCTCCTTGTTCTTTAATATAAGCTATTGCCTTTTCTGCTTCAGTAAACGTTTCATAGGCTGCAGTAGGGATGTTGTATTTGTTCATAATTTCTTTCGCATAGGATTTACTACTTTCTATTTGAGCCGCAACTTTTGTAGGGCCAAAAATACGTAAGTCACGAGCTGTAAAGAAATCAACAATCCCCTCAGCAAGCGGCTGTTCAGGACCAACAAATGTTAAAGCAATATCATTTTCCTTAGCAAATTGAGCGAGACCTGCAAAGTCCATTGAATCAATAGACACCACTTCTACCTCGCCTCGCATGCCATCATTGCCTGGCGCGACAAATACTTTGTTAACGGATGGAGATATACTAAATTGCTTAGCGATTGCATGCTCACGACCGCCACTTCCTATTACTAATACATTCATTTTAGAGAATCCTCCTCTTTGTGAGTAAGACCGAGATGAACCAACATCTCGGTCTGTTTTGCTTTCTATATGTTTAGTCAATTAGTGTTTAAAATGGCGTACACCTGTAAATACCATTGCAATACCATATTCATTTGCTTTATCAATAGAATCTTGATCCTTGATTGAGCCACCTGGTTGAATAATCGCTGTAATTCCAGCAGCAGCCGCAGCTTCAACAGTATCACTCATTGGGAAAAATGCATCTGATGCTAGTGCTGCACCTTTTGCTTTTTCTCCTGCTTGCTCAAATGCAATTTTAGCTGCCCCAACGCGGTTCATTTGGCCTGCACCTACACCAAGTGTCATATGAGAATCTGTGACAACAATCGCATTTGATTTAACATGCTTTACAACCGACCAACCAAGTTGTAGTGCATCCCATTCTTGTTCTGTTGGCTCACGATCTGTCACTACCTTAATATCTGCATTGCCAAAGCCATAGCGATCTGGCTCTTGTACAAGCAGGCCGCCTTCAACTGATACTACATTGAATTGATCTTGTTTTGCTTGTTCGAAAGGAATAGTTAATAAGCGAATATTTTTCTTTTTGGTTAAAATGTCTAATGCTTCTTGTGAGAAAGCTGGTGCGATAATAATTTCAAGGAAAATATGACTTAGTTTCTCAGCCGTTGCTGCATCCACTTCCATATTTAATGCGATAATACCACCAAAAATAGATGTTGGATCTGCTTCATAAGCTTTATCAAATGCTGCCTCTAATGTGTTACCTGTTCCAACACCACATGGATTCATATGCTTCACTGCTACTGCAGCTGGCTTTTCAAATTCTTTTACAATTTGTAATGCTGCATTTCCATCTTGAATGTTGTTGTAGGATAGCTCTTTACCATGTAATTGTGTTGCATAGGCTAATGAGAAATCAGAGCCAAGGCGTTTTTGGTAGAATGCCGCTTTTTGGTGCGGGTTTTCACCATAGCGTAAGTTTTGCTTCAATTCATATGTCATCGTTAAGCTCTCTGGGAACTCTTCCTCTGTCAGGTAGTTTGAGATATAAGAATCATAAGCGGCTGTGTGACGGAAAACTTTTGCAGCTAGTTTTCGACGTGTTTCAATTGTCGTTGCACCATTAGCTTTTAGTTCTTCTAATACTGTTGCATAGTCATTGCTGTCCACGATTACTGTTACATATTGATGGTTTTTTGCAGCAGAACGTAACATTGTTGGACCACCGATATCAATGTTTTCAATTGCATCATCCCATGTTACATTAGGCTTTGAAATTGTTTCAACAAATGGATATAGATTAACACATACAATCTCAATTGGCTCAATTCCATGCTCATTCATTTGTGCTTGATGAGATGCATCGTCAAACTTCCCTAATAGACCACCATGAATCATTGGATTTAATGTTTTAACACGGCCATCTAAAATTTCTGGGAATTTCGTTACTTCATCTACTGCTGTTACAGCTACTGCATTGTCCTGTAGCATTTTTTTTGTACCGCCAGTTGATAAAATTTCATAACCTAATGCTACTAATTCCTTTGCAAATTCTAAAATACCATCCTTATTGGAAACACTGATTAATGCACGTTTTGTCACAACAATATCCTCCTAATTTTTATCGCGCTTTTGCGCGAATAGACTTGCTTAATAGATTAATAGAGTTAGGTCTTATTTGCTGAGTAAGGCTCTCGACCTAACTCCTCTTTAGTTACTGTAATAATTGCTTTAAAGCTTTTGTATATAATAGATGCTCTTGCTCGTGAATGGCCGCTTCTGTTGCCTCCTGATTTCCTTCTATAACAGGTACTGCAGCCTGAGCGATAATCGGGCCAGTATCCATCCCTTCATCTACAAAATGGACCGTTACACCTGTGATTTTCACACCATGATTCATTGCCTGTCCGATGGCGTCCTTTCCAGGGAATGCTGGCAATAAAGAAGGATGAATATTAACTATTCGTTGTGGAAATGCGGCTAATAATACGTCACTAATTAAACGCATATATCCTGCAAGTACAATCCATTTAACATCGCATTTTTGTAAAGCATCAATAATAGCATTCTCGTAAGCAGCCTTCGATGAAAATTCCTTTGGGTTTAAAGCTAACACGGGAATCCCAAAGTTTTCAGCACGTGTCACTACAAAAGCACCGGGCTTATCTGTCACCACAAGTTCAACCTTTGCATGCAGTTCCCCACGATCAATAGCTTCTTGAATAGCTTGAAAATTACTACCGCTGCCTGAAGCAAACACGGCTATTTTTGTTGGTGCAGTCATTACACTAGACTCCCATCATGTGAGCCATTAAATACTACGCCTTCACCTTTAATAACACGGCCGATTGTATATGCTTTTTCGCCATTTGCTTCTACTGCTGTGATGACTTTATCAGCTTCATCTGCTGGTACAGCTATTACAAAACCAATACCCATATTAAACACATTATATAAATCTTTATCTTCTAACTGACCTTTATCTTTCAGGAATTCAAAGATACGTAATACAGGCCAAGAACCTAGGTCGATTTCAGTTGCTAATCCTTCAGGCATCATACGTGGTAGATTTTCATAGAATCCTCCACCCGTAACATGTGCACAGCCATGTACATCGGCTGCCTTTAAAGCAGCTAATACTGGCTTAGCGTATAGCTTTGTTGGTACGAGAAGTGCCTCACCAATTGGTCCTAAATCTTCATAGCCTTCTACAACAGCATCAACCTTGTATTGATGATCTGCAAAGACAATTTTACGCACTAAAGAATAACCGTTTGAATGTACACCGCTTGATGCAATACCAATTAGGACATCACCTTCTACGATTTTTTCTCCTGTAATAATGTCAGATTTTTCGCATGCACCTACAGCAAAGCCAGCTAGATCATATTCATCCTCTTCATATAGACCAGGCATTTCAGCAGTTTCGCCACCTATTAATGCCGCACCAGATTGCACACAGCCATCTGCAACACCTTTAACAATCTGTTCGATTTTTGCAGGCTCAGCTTTTCCAAGAGCTACGTAATCTAAAAAGTACAAGGGCTCTGCTCCCTGGGCAACTATATCATTAACACACATGGCTACACAGTCAACGCCAATTGTATCGTGCTTATCTACCATAAATGCTAGCTTTAGCTTTGTTCCAACACCATCTGTCCCTGAAATAAGAACAGGTTCTTTAAGTTGAAGTTCTGACAAGTCAAACATGCCACCAAAGCCACCGAACGTTCCCATAACACCAAGACGGTTTGTACGTTCAACATGAGACTTCATTCGTTTAACGGCTTCATAGCCCGCTTCTATATTTACACCTGCTTGTTCATATGCCTTTGACACGCAGAGTTCCTCCTTATCATCCGAATCGCCTAATTATTATTCTAGAATCACTGTACAACCTTCTAGAGGTCACTAATTCGTTGCGATATTTTTCTTAACGTAACAGTTCTTTTTCATGTGGTAAGATGGTATCCGGGAAAATCTCGGTTGGATATTTGCCTGTAAAACATGCTAAGCATAGTCCACGGTTGTCATCTTCATAGGGACGAGCGATGGTCTCTACCATTCCTTCAACAGAAAGGAACGTCAAAGAATCTGCACCGATCGCTTCACGAATTTCATCTACATTATGACTAGAGGCAATCAGTTCCTCATGTGTGGAAGTATCAATGCCATAATAACAAGGGTTTGTCATCGGCGGAGATGAGATCACAACATGGACCTCTGCTGCACCAGCATCTTTTAACATTTTGACAATACGACGTGATGTTGTGCCGCGAACAATGGAGTCGTCCACCATAACTACACGTTTACCCTTTACGACTTGAACAACTGGTGAAAGCTTCATTTTTACGCCACGTTCACGTAATTCTTGTGTAGGTTGAATAAACGTACGACCAACATAGCGATTTTTAATAAGACCTAGTTCATAAGGGATACCACTTTCCTCTGCAAAGCCGATTGCTGCTGAAATACTTGAATCAGGTACACCTGTTACAACATCAGCCTCAATATGCGCACATTCACGAGCAAGCTGTTTCCCCATACGTTTACGTGCCATGTGAACGTTAATACCGTCAATATCAGAGTCAGGACGTGCTAAATAGACATACTCCATTGCACACATAGAACGCTTTTCCATATCAGCAAAACGATCTGATTTGACACCCTCATCGTTAATAATGATTAGTTCTCCTGGTTCCACAGAACGAACGAATTCTGCACCAATTAAATCAAATGCACAAGTTTCAGAAGCTACCACCCAGCCATCTCCTAGCTTTCCTAGAGATAATGGACGTAAACCATGTGGATCACGTGCAACAAGCATTTCATCCTTTGTCATAATTAAGAAAGAATACGCTCCCTTTAATAAAGAAAGGGCATTTTTCACTTTCGCACGGAAAGGTGAATGTGAGCTTTTCTTAATAAGATGCGCCAGCACTTCTGTATCAGAGCTTGAATGAAAAATACTACCTTGTCGCTCTAAATACTGTTTTAAATGTGTCGCATTGACCAAGTTACCGTTATGGGCAATTGAAAGGCTACCAGTTGAGGAATGGAATAATAATGGCTGGACATTTTCAATACCGCCACCACCAGCAGTCGTGTAACGAACATGAGCAATAGCTGCTTTGCCGTCCACTGCTTTTAATTTTTCTTCGTTGAAAACATCATTAACTAGTCCTTCGCCTTTCACCGCGCGAAGATGCTGTCCGTCTGAAACGACAATTCCAGCACCTTCTTGTCCACGGTGTTGAAGAGCATGGAGCCCGTAATAGCTAAGGTGTGCTGGATTTGGGTTACCCCAAATACCAAACACCCCACATTCTTCGTTTAAGCCTCTGAGTTCAGCAAGCATGGGATTGCTCCTTTCCAATTAGAACGGAATTCCTCCACTGTACCTTCTACAAGCACACCTTTGTCCCCGTTGATTTTAACTAGTGCATCGTTTGTTACGACACCAATTTTTTGAGCGTCTTTCATAATTTCTACAAATGCAGCTGTATTTTCTTCTTTAACTGTTACAACAAAACGAGATTGACTCTCGCTGAATAATGCAGTGGTTGCAGAGCCTGATAATGTTACATCAACACCAAGACCGTTTGCACCGAATGTTGTTTCAGCAATAGCCACCGCTAGGCCACCTTCAGCTACGTCATGAGCTGATTGTACAAGACCAGCTTTAATAGCCTTTAATAAAGCTTGCTGACGTGCTGCTTCTACATCTAAATCGATGGCAGGTGCTTTCCCTGAAATAACCCCATTATTTAATAGTTTTTGAAGCTCTGACCCACCAAACTCGGTTTTAGTCTCACCAATCACAAATACGATATCTCCTGCACATTTTACTTCTTGTGTAGTGACATGAGCTAAATCTTCAATAAGACCAACCATACCAATTGTTGGCGTTGGATAAACCGCTTCGCCTGAACGTTCATTGTAAAGTGAGACGTTACCACCAATAACTGGGGCATTTAATGCCGTACATGCAGCTGAAATACCATCAGCAGATTTTTCAATTTGCCAGAAGATTTCTGGTTTCTCTGGATTACCAAAGTTCAAGCAGTCTGTAATGGCAAGTGGCGTACCACCAGTTGCCACGATATTACGAGCTGCTTCAGCTACAGCAATAGCACCGCCCACTTCTGGATCTAGGTAAATATAACGAGAGTTACAGTCTGTTGTCATTGCTAAACCTTTATTTGTACCACGTACACGAATAACGGCAGCATCAGATCCCGGTTTAACAACTGTGGATGTACGCACTTGATAATCATATTGATCATATACCCACTCTTTAGAGGCAATTGTTGGTGCTTTTAATAATGCATTTAATGTCTCTTTGTAATCTGTCACAACAGGCTCTATATTTTCAATTGCTTGGAACTCTGCATAGTATGCAGGCTCTGCAGATGGCTTATGATAAACGGGTGCATCTTCTGCAAGTGCATCAGCAGGTACTTCAGCTACAACTTCTCCGTTGTGTAATAGACGAAGCATTTTATCATCAGTCACTCGACCGATTGCAACAGCATCTAAATCATATTTATCAAAAATCGCTTTAATTTCATCTTCGCGACCTTTTTTCACAACTAGTAGCATACGTTCTTGAGACTCAGATAACATCATTTCATAAGCTGTCATACCTGTCTCACGTTGAGGGACTAAGTCTAAGTTCATTTCTACACCAGAACCAGCCTTTGATGCCATTTCTGCTGAAGAAGAAGTAAGACCAGCAGCACCCATATCTTGAATACCAACTAAAGCATCGGATTTGACAACCTCTAAACAAGCTTCAAGTAAAAGCTTCTCCATAAATGGATCTCCCACTTGTACTGCTGGACGTTGGTTTTCTGATTCCTCAGTTAATTCTTCGGAGGCAAATGTTGCACCATGAATTCCGTCACGACCTGTTTTCGCACCAACGTACATAACTGTATTACCTACGCCAGCTGCAATACCACGTTGAATATCCTTATGGTCGATTAAACCGACACACATCGCATTTACTAGTGGATTTCCTTCATAACACGGATCAAATTGAATTTCACCGCCTACTGTTGGAATTCCAATACAGTTACCATACCCAGCAATACCAGCAACGACTTCTTCAAAAAGATATTTACCACGCGCCGATTTTAATTCACCAAAGCGTAATGAATTTAACATGGCGATTGGACGTGCACCCATAGAGAAAACATCACGAATAATACCGCCTACACCAGTAGCAGCTCCTTGATAAGGTTCAATCGCAGATGGATGGTTATGAGATTCCATTTTAAATACTACTGCTTGTTCGTCACCAATATCGACAATCCCTGCGCCTTCACCTGGTCCTTGTAAAACTTGAGGACCTTTTGTAGGGAATTTACGTAATACTGGCTTTGAATTTTTGTAAGAGCAGTGCTCAGACCACATTACTGAGAAAAGACCTGTCTCTGTCCAGTTAGGTAGACGTCCTAAAATACCTTCTACCATTGCAAATTCTTCGTCTGACATCCCCATACCAGCGTATAGCTTTTCATCTTTAATTTGCTGTGCTGTTGGCTCAAACTTAGTTGTTGACATGATTTTCCCTCCACTGCTTCACAATTGATTTAAATACTGCTAGACCGTCAGCTCCGCCCACCAGTGCATCAACAGCACGCTCTGGGTGTGGCATCATCCCTAATACATTGCCGCGTTCATTTATAATCCCTGCGATATCTTCTAAAGAACCGTTTGGATTATCACCTGAGTATGTGAATACAATTTGATTATTATCTTTTAGTGATTGTAATGTTTCCTCATCACAGTAGTAATTTCCTTCACCATGTGCGATTGGAATATTAATGATTTGACCTTGCTCATATTGATTTGTAAATAATGTATTGTTGTTTTCAACTTTTAGCTGTACTGTGCGGCACATAAATTTTAAATTTTTATTGCGCAGTAAAGCTCCTGGCAATAAACCAGCTTCTGTTAGGATTTGGAAGCCATTACATACACCTAGAACTGGTTTACCAGCATCAGCTGCTTTTTTAACCTCTGCCATAATGTTAGATTGATTAGCCATTGCACCACAACGAAGATAATCTCCGTAAGAGAAGCCTCCAGGTACTAAAACGCCATCAAACCCACTTAGATCTGTTGCTGTATGCCATACATATTCTACTTCTTCACCTAGCTCGTCTTTAATGGCATGATACATATCGATGTCACAGTTTGACCCAGGGAATACGAGTACTGCGAATTTCATGATTAGTTAGCCTCCTCGACTTCGTAACGGTAGTCTTCAATTACAACGTTCGTTAAAACCTTTTCACACATTTCTTTTACTAGAGTATCAATGTCACGTTCTGTATCTTTAATTGTTAGTTCAAGATATTTACCGATACGTAAATCCGCTACTTCACCGTAGCCCATTTTAGCTAAAGAACCTTGTACTGCAGAGCCTTGTGGGTCAAGAATGCTCTCACGTAATGTTACATAGATTTTTACTTTTTTCATTGTTATTTGCCTCCGAGTCTAGAAAGTATAATAGTATAAACTTCAGTTAAATTACCAAGGTCACGACGAAAAACATCTTTGTCTAACTTTTGCTTTGTTGTTGCATCCCAAAGTCTGCAAGTATCCGGTGAAATTTCATCAGCTAATAATACATTGCCATTCGTATCACGGCCAAATTCTAATTTGAAATCAATTAGTGTCACATTAACATCTGCAAAGATTGGCTGTAGAACTTTGTTAACCGCTAGTGCCCCATCATAAATAGCAGTTACTTCAGTAGAAGTCGCAAGGTCAAGAAGATCTATATGCTCTGTTGTAATAAGGGGATCGCCTAACTCATCATCTTTATAATAAAATTCGACGATTGGTCTTTTTAAAGCTGTGCCTTCTTCCAGACCAAGACGTTTTGCTAAACTTCCAGCAGCTATATTACGAACAACCACTTCAATCGGAATAATTTCTACTTTTTTTACAAGTTGTTGCGTATCAGATAATTGTTTTACGAAATGTGACGCAATTCCGTTTGCTTGTAATTTTTCGAAAATTAATGAAGTAATGCGATTATTTAAAATGCCCTTGCCTTCTATTTCTTCTTTTTTTTCACCATTGAATGCTGTTGCACTATCCTTATACTCAACAAGAAGCACATTTTCTTCCTCAGTTGTGTACAATTTTTTTGCTTTACCTTCATACAAAAGTTGACCTTTAGTCATGTCGTTTTTCCCCCTGATATTATAGATACGCTTGTATTAATGTCCAGAATTGAATCGTGTCACCACGATCCAACTCTGAAACATTTACTAGTGGGCTCTAACATTTAGAAAGTTTAAATATTAGATAAGTCCTAATCGTTCAAAAATCATATCAACA
The DNA here is from genome assembly GCF_028877475.1 of Lysinibacillus irui. Classification (NCBI taxonomy): domain Bacteria; kingdom Bacillati; phylum Bacillota; class Bacilli; order Caryophanales; family Bacillaceae; genus Lysinibacillus; species Lysinibacillus irui. The sequence goes on from NZ_CP113527.1 coordinate 3,872,589, forward strand.
TGCTGTAAGTGGTAGTTGTAATCAAAACACTCATCCAGCTCTTCCTTAGTTAAATAAGATGTGATTTTTTCACTTGCATCGACTAATGTACGGAACTGAACTTGCTCGTCCCATGCCTGCATCGCTAAAGGCTGTACGGTATCATAAGCTTCTTCACGTACTAAGCCTTTATCTATCAATGCTAACAAGATGCGTTGAGAATAAATTAGACCAAATGTGCGATCCATATTACGTTTCATATTTTCAGGGAATACTGTTAAGTTTTTCACAATATTACCGAAGCGATTTAACATATAGTTAAGAGTAATTGTTGCATCCGGTAAAATAACGCGCTCTGCGGATGAATGAGAAATATCACGCTCATGCCATAAAGCAACATTCTCATACGCTGTCACCATGTATCCACGCATTAAACGAGACATACCAACCATGTTTTCAGAACCAATTGGATTACGTTTATGTGGCATTGCTGATGACCCTTTTTGTCCTTTTGCAAAAGCTTCTTCTACTTCGCGTGTTTCCGATTTCTGTAAGCCGCGAATTTCTGTTGCGAATTTTTCAATAGATGTAGCGATTAAAGCTAAGGCACTTAAATACTGTGCATGGCGATCACGCTGTAAAGTCTGTGTTGAAATCGGTGATGCTGTAAGTCCTAATTTATCGCATACATACTGTTCAACACGAGGATCGATGTTGGCATATGTTCCAACGGCTCCAGACATTTTCCCAGTTTCAATTACTTTAGCTGCTGCTTCAAAACGTTCAAGGTTACGCTTCATTTCCTCATACCATAAACCAAGTTTTAAACCGAAAGTTGTTGGTTCTGCATGAACACCATGTGTACGTCCCATCATAACTGTATATTTATGTTCTTTTGCCTTAGCAGCAATAATATCAATGAAATTCACAATGTCTTTGCGTAAAATATCATTTGCTTGTTTGATTAAATAAGATAATGCTGTGTCCACTACGTCTGTAGAAGTCAAACCATAATGTACCCACTTACGTTCTTCACCAAGTGTTTCAGAAACGGCACGTGTAAAGGCAACAACGTCATGACGAGTTTCTTGTTCAATCTCTAAAATACGGTTCACATCAAATGAAGCATTTTCACGAATTTTAGCAACATCCTCTTTTGGGATATCCCCTATTTCAGCCCAAGCCTCACAAGCTAAAATTTCAACTTCTAGCCAAGCTTGGTATTTATTTTGTTCTGTCCAAATTGCGCCCATTTCGGGTCTTGTGTAACGTTCAATCATCGCGTATCTCCTTCTATTCTGACCAGATGCCAGAACTCTCGATTTGTTGTAGTGTTTCCTCTATGTCTTTTGTCATAATCGTTACATGGCCCATCTTACGGTTGACCTTAGCTTCAGCTTTCCCATAAAGATGGATGGACCATTCAGGATATTTAGCAATTGAGTTACTAAGTGGCACGACATGCTGCCCTAATACATTGACCATAATAGATGGTGCCCAAAGTTCTGGTTTTCGTAATGGCCAACCACAGACAGCTCGAATATGCTGATGGAATTGAGAAACATTACATGCCTCTATTGAATAGTGACCAGAATTATGAGGTCTCGGTGCTAATTCATTAATAACAATCCCACCATCTTCTAACACAAACATTTCTACCGCTAACGTTCCTACTAAATGTAAGTAATCTGCAATTTTTAAAGCTTCACGTTCTGCAGCTTGAGCTGTACTTTCTGATATGCGAGCAGGCACAATTGTTTCATGTAGAATATGATGAACATGAATGTTCTCTCCAACTGGCTGACAATACGATTCACCGTGGCCATTTCTTTGAACAATGACCGATACTTCCTTAACGAAAGGAACAAAGCCTTCTGCAATACATTGAGAATGCGTGAATAAATCTTTCGCTAAAGGTAGATCGTCAGTTGATTTTAAAAGCTGCTGCCCTTTGCCATCATAGCCACCTCTTGCTGTTTTGACTATACAAGGATACCCAATCGAATCAATATTGGCTACTAATTCTTCATAAGTTTTTGCAACAATATATGGAGCTACTGGACAACCAGCTTTCACAATAGCGTCTTTCTCTGTTACACGGTTTTGTGTAATGCGTACCAACTCCGCCCCTTGTGGAACGTAAGCCATTTGTGATAAACGCTTTAAGCCTTCATAATCAATATTTTCAAATTCATACGTGATGACATCACTTACTTCTGCAAGCTCTTCTAAAGCAGCTTCATCATCATATGGGGCTACAATACGAATATCAGCTACCTGTCCACACGGTGAGTCCATTGCAGGTTCAAGAACAGCAATTTTAAATCCAGACTCTTTAGCAGCAAGTGCCATCATCCGACCAAGTTGGCCACCACCTATAATACCTATCGTTTGTCCAGGATAAATAATCTTCGTCACACTAAGTCACCTGTGCTTTCTAATACTTGCTGCTTTGTTGCTTCACGTCTAGCATCTAATTTATTGGCAAGTTCTGAATCTGTTGTTGACAAAATTTGAGCTGCAAGTAATCCTGCATTTGTTGCTCCTGCTTTGCCAATAGCTACAGTTGCTACAGGTACACCACCAGGCATTTGAACAATGGATAATAATGAATCAAGTCCATTAAGTACACGTGACTGAACTGGAACTCCAATTACAGGCAACGTTGTTTTAGCTGCCACCATTCCTGGTAAATGTGCAGCCCCACCTGCTCCAGCGATAATTACTTGTATTCCTCGCTCACGAGCAAGCTCTGCATATTCAAACATTAAATCAGGTGTACGATGTGCAGATACAACCTTTTTTTCGTACGGTACTTGTAATTCATCTAAAATATCACATGCATGTTTCATTGTTTCCCAGTCACTTGAACTACCCATAATGACACCGATTTTCGGATTCATAAATTGTCGCTCCTTTTAAACGATAGAAAAATGATCAGTTATTGTGCTAGCATCTATTTTTAATAGCACTGCAATTCTTATCTTATACAAAGAAAATCCCCAAATAAACTACTCTCTACTACTACACGTGAAAGCAGCTTACTTGAGGACTTATCAGAACAAGAATATACCTATGTACAAACTGCACATAGAGTTTCTCATCATATGCCAAAAGTGCTTTCCCGCATAGTCCAGCATTTACGGTGCCGGGTAGAGACACTAGAGCCAATCCTCTAGCATATATGTGGGATATATTTGTTTTTCCTTATCACATTTTAACAAGTGATTACCTTATCGTCAATGCAAAAATGCGAACATTTTTTATAAGTGCAAAAAAAACGTTCGGATTTTAGTCATAATCATTCCGTATCTTGCGCAGGAATAGCTTTAAATTGAATTTTTTGACGCAAATAGGTTGGTTCACCATTGACGATATGAAAAAGAGGCTCTTCTTTTCGTCCAATGGCCATATAACCGTCTTGTCGCATTCTTGCTAAACACTCTTCTATGGATTCATTTTCTTGTACTTCATACCAAATTTGTTTTTTTCCCAACTTCTTCTTCCTTTCCACTTCACGTTTTGCATCTTTACTACTTGTACTCCATTATACCTTTAGTTGCTTATAGAAGTATGCAGGAACTTAATAATGATTTTTAGTGTCTATATCATATTCAAATCCTTAGTAGTCTCTTTATATAAAAAAGAAGAACCTAAATTTTATTAAGTTCTTCTTTAAGAATCGTTTCTTATTAAATTTGAAAATCTATCTCCTTCGGCAATGCTTACCTATTACTATTAAAAAGCTTTTATATAAATGCCTAAAAAAAGAAGTAGTATAAATGAATGAAGGACAACAAGAACCATACGATAATCACCTTTAATACCGAAAATGGCACTGATCATACCTATCCCTGCTAATATAAACGGCATAAACATATTTACGTCATAGAGAAGTTTTAAAAAGCTCCCATACCATTTCTTTGAATCATACCCAAACATAAAGATTGTTATTAATAAGCATAAGATTGAAATAGTAGAAAAAATGATACGTCTCATTTTAATTCCTCCATTATCAAATCCGATTGTGTACAGTTCAGTGAATTGTCAAAATGTATGGAAATAGCTTTATTTATTATAACATTTTATGAATAGTGCACATAACAAAAAAAGCCATGGAATATGTCCATGGCTTTTCATAAATTGCCTAGCGACGTCCTACTCTCACAGGGAGAAGCCCCCAACTACCATCGGCGCTAAAGAGCTTAACTTCCGTGTTCGGTATGGGAACGGGTGTGACCTCTTTGCCATCATCACTAGACTATATTCGACCTTCAATACACGGCGCATTACTGCGTCAGCTGCTCTCGCTCAATCAGTCACGTACAGAAGTATGCTCCCTCAATCACTCAGTTGCTTCCTTGTTCTACTTGTGTCTTGAAGCTCTCATTATTATTGTTGAAAGAATTGTTCTTTCAAAACTGGATAAACGGCGCATTGATTGCTTCAAACAATTTGGTTAAGTCCTCGATCGATTAGTATTCGTCAGCTCCATGTGTCACCACACTTCCACCTCGAACCTATCTACCTCATCGTCTTTGAGGGATCTTACTTACTTGCGTAATGGGAAATCTCATCTTGAGGGGGGCTTCATGCTTAGATGCTTTCAGCACTTATCCCGTCCACACATAGCTACCCAGCGATGCCTTTGGCAAGACAACTGGTACACCAGCGGTGTGTCCATCCCGGTCCTCTCGTACTAAGGACAGCTCCTCTCAAATTTCCTACGCCCACGACGGATAGGGACCGAACTGTCTCACGACGTTCTGAACCCAGCTCGCGTACCGCTTTAATGGGCGAACAGCCCAACCCTTGGGACCGACTACAGCCCCAGGATGCGATGAGCCGACATCGAGGTGCCAAACCTCCCCGTCGATGTGGACTCTTGGGGGAGATAAGCCTGTTATCCCCGGGGTAGCTTTTATCCGTTGAGCGATGGCCCTTCCATGCGGAACCACCGGATCACTAAGCCCGTCTTTCGACCCTGCTCGACTTGTAGGTCTCGCAGTCAAGCTCCCTTGTGCCTTTACACTCTACGAATGATTTCCAACCATTCTGAGGGAACCTTTGGGCGCCTCCGTTACCTTTTAGGAGGCGACCGCCCCAGTCAAACTGTCCGCCTGACACTGTCTCCTGCCCCGCTAAGGGGCATGGGTTAGAATTTCAATACAACCAGGGTAGTATCCCACCGACGCCTCCTTCGAAGCTGGCGCTCCGAGATCTCTGGCTCCTACCTATCCTGTACAAGTTGTACCAAAATTCAATATCAGGCTACAGTAAAGCTCCACGGGGTCTTTCCGTCCTGTCGCGGGTAACCTGCATCTTCACAGGTACTATAATTTCACCGAGTCTCTCGTTGAGACAGTGCCCAGATCGTTACGCCTTTCGTGCGGGTCGGAACTTACCCGACAAGGAATTTCGCTACCTTAGGACCGTTATAGTTACGGCCGCCGTTTACTGGGGCTTCAATTCGCAGCTTCGCTTGCGCTAACCACTCCTCTTAACCTTCCAGCACCGGGCAGGCGTCAGCCCCTATACGTCACCTTACGGTTTTGCAGAGACCTGTGTTTTTGCTAAACAGTCGCCTGGGCCTATTCACTGCGGCTCTCATGCGCTTGCACGCTCAAGAGCACCCCTTCTCCCGAAGTTACGGGGTCATTTTGCCGAGTTCCTTAACGAGAGTTCTCTCGCACACCTTAGGATTCTCTCCTCGACTACCTGTGTCGGTTTGCGGTACGGGCACCTCTCACCTCGATAGAGGCTTTTCTTGGCAGTGTGAAATCAGGAACTTCGTCCATACGGACTCGCCATCACAGCTCAACGTTACAGTGTGCGGATTTGCCTACACACACGCCTTACTGCTTGGACGCGCATAACCAACAGCGCGCTTACCCTATCCTACTGCGTCCCCCCATTTCTCAAACGGTGAGGAGGTGGTACAGGAATATCAACCTGTTGTCCATCGCCTACGCCTGTCGGCCTCGGCTTAGGTCCCGACTAACCCTGAGCGGACGAGCCTTCCTCAGGAAACCTTAGTCATACGGTGGACGGGATTCTCACCCGTCTTTCGCTACTCATACCGGCATTCTCACTTCTAAGCGCTCCACCAGTCCTTCCGGTCTGACTTCAACGCACTTAGAACGCTCTCCTACCACTGACATCGTAGATGTCAATCCACAGCTTCGGTGAATCGTTTAGCCCCGATACATTTTCGGCGCAGCGTCACTCGACCAGTGAGCTATTACGCACTCTTTAAATGATGGCTGCTTCTAAGCCAACATCCTGGTTGTCTGTGCAACGCCACATCCTTTTCCACTTAACGATTACTTTGGGACCTTAGCTGGTGGTCTGGGCTGTTTCCCTTTTGACTACGGATCTTATCACTCGCAGTCTGACTCCCGTGTATAAATATCTGGCATTCGGAGTTTGTCTGAATTCGGTAAACCGGGATGGCCCCCTAGTCCAAACAGTGCTCTACCTCCAGTATTCTCATCACGAGGCTAGCCCTAAAGCTATTTCGGAGAGAACCAGCTATCTCCAAGTTCGATTGGAATTTCTCCGCTACCCACACCTCATCCCCGCACTTTTCAACGTGCGTGGGTTCGGGCCTCCAGTAAGTGTTACCTTACCTTCACCCTGGACATGGGTAGATCACCTGGTTTCGGGTCTACGACCACGTACTATTTCGCCCTATTCAGACTCGCTTTCGCTGCGGCTCCGCCTTCTAAAGCTTAACCTTGCACGTAATCGTAACTCGCCGGTTCATTCTACAAAAGGCACGCTATCACCCATTAACGGGCTCTAACTACTTGTAGGCACACGGTTTCAGGATCTCTTTCACTCCCCTCCCGGGGTGCTTTTCACCTTTCCCTCACGGTACTGGTTCACTATCGGTCACTAGGTAGTATTTAGCCTTGGGAGATGGTCCTCCCGGATTCCGACGGAATTTCACGTGTTCCGCCGTACTCAGGATCCACTCAGGAGAGAACGAACTTTCGACTACAGGGCTTTTACCTGCTCTGGCGGACCTTTCCAAGTCGCTTCATCTAACTCGCTCTTTTGTAACTCCGTATAGAGTGTCCTACAACCCCAAGAGGCAAGCCTCTTGGTTTGGGCTCTTCCCGTTTCGCTCGCCGCTACTCAGGGAATCGATTTTTCTTTCTCTTCCTCCAGGTACTTAGATGTTTCAGTTCCCTGGGTCTGCCTTCAAGACGCTATGTATTCACGTCAAGATACTACGCGATTAAACGTAGTGGGTTCCCCCATTCGGAAATCTCCGGATCAAAGCTCACTTACAGCTCCCCGAAGCATATCGGTGTTAGTGCCGTCCTTCTTCGGCTCCTAGTGCCAAGGCATTCGCCGTGCGCCCTTAATAACTTAACCTACAGCTTTCAATACACATCGCATTTCGTTGTCAGCTTCACTCGTTCAATCAGTCACGTACTGAAGTACGCTCCTTCATTCACTCGATTGCTTCCTAGAACTGCTTGTGTCTTGAAACCTTACTAATGTTATTAAGCCTATAAAAAACTTAAAAAATAAATGTGTTTGTTACAATTTCAATGTCGTTTTATCCAGTTTTCAAAGAACAAGTTTTGAAGTATTTCATTCGGAAGAATGAACCTTCAAAACTGAACGCAAAACGTAATCTTACAAACCCTAGGTTTGTATTCCGAAATAATCCTTAGAAAGGAGGTGATCCAGCCGCACCTTCCGATACGGCTACCTTGTTACGACTTCACCCCAATCATCTATCCCACCTTCGGCGGCTGGCTCCAAAAGGTTACCTCACCGACTTCGGGTGTTACAAACTCTCGTGGTGTGACGGGCGGTGTGTACAAGGCCCGGGAACGTATTCACCGCGGCATGCTGATCCGCGATTACTAGCGATTCCGGCTTCATGTAGGCGAGTTGCAGCCTACAATCCGAACTGAGAACGACTTTATCGGATTAGCTCCCTCTCGCGAGTTGGCAACCGTTTGTATCGTCCATTGTAGCACGTGTGTAGCCCAGGTCATAAGGGGCATGATGATTTGACGTCATCCCCACCTTCCTCCGGTTTGTCACCGGCAGTCACCTTAGAGTGCCCAACTAAATGATGGCAACTAAGATCAAGGGTTGCGCTCGTTGCGGGACTTAACCCAACATCTCACGACACGAGCTGACGACAACCATGCACCACCTGTCACCGTTGCCCCCGAAGGGGAAACTATATCTCTACAGTGGTCAACGGGATGTCAAGACCTGGTAAGGTTCTTCGCGTTGCTTCGAATTAAACCACATGCTCCACCGCTTGTGCGGGCCCCCGTCAATTCCTTTGAGTTTCAGTCTTGCGACCGTACTCCCCAGGCGGAGTGCTTAATGCGTTAGCTGCAGCACTAAGGGGCGGAAACCCCCTAACACTTAGCACTCATCGTTTACGGCGTGGACTACCAGGGTATCTAATCCTGTTTGCTCCCCACGCTTTCGCGCCTCAGCGTCAGTTACAGACCAGAAAGTCGCCTTCGCCACTGGTGTTCCTCCAAATCTCTACGCATTTCACCGCTACACTTGGAATTCCACTTTCCTCTTCTGCACTCAAGTCCCCCAGTTTCCAATGACCCTCCACGGTTGAGCCGTGGGCTTTCACATCAGACTTAAAGGACCGCCTGCGCGCGCTTTACGCCCAATAATTCCGGACAACGCTTGCCACCTACGTATTACCGCGGCTGCTGGCACGTAGTTAGCCGTGGCTTTCTAATAAGGTACCGTCAAGGTACAGCCAGTTACTACTGTACTTGTTCTTCCCTTACAACAGAGTTTTACGATCCGAAAACCTTCTTCACTCACGCGGCGTTGCTCCATCAGGCTTTCGCCCATTGTGGAAGATTCCCTACTGCTGCCTCCCGTAGGAGTCTGGGCCGTGTCTCAGTCCCAGTGTGGCCGATCACCCTCTCAGGTCGGCTACGCATCGTCGCCTTGGTGAGCCGTTACCTCACCAACTAGCTAATGCGCCGCGGGCCAATCTTATAGCGACAGCCGAAACCGTCTTTCAGTATTCCACCATGAGGTGGAATAGATTATTCGGTATTAGCCCCGGTTTCCCGGAGTTATCCCAAACTATAAGGTAGGTTGCCCACGTGTTACTCACCCGTCCGCCGCTAACGTCAAAGGAGCAAGCTCCTTCTCTGTTCGCTCGACTTGCATGTATTAGGCACGCCGCCAGCGTTCGTCCTGAGCCAGGATCAAACTCTCCATAAAAGAAATTTGATTTGCTCAAATTGTTTTGCTGGCATCAATTTTGATGTCCAAAATTTTGTTTCGTTCACTAGCCGAAACTAGTTACTTAAAACTTTATTGATTACGTTTTGCTTGTTCAGTTTTCAAGGTTCATTTAGTAGTTACAAGAAGTAACTTTTTATACTTTAACATAATGCCAACTTACTGTCAACTATTAATGTTATTATTTTTTATGTTGTTCGTTTGTTTCGTAACAACGTGTTTAAATATATCATCTTAAAATTGAGTTTGCAAGTGTTTCTTCAAAGTAAAACTATTCATATAATTAAAAAATGAGTTTCTTCTATATTAATGTATAAAATCCATTACTTGATATGTTTAGAGAAACACTATGTGTGATTACCTTAATCAAACAAAAAATTACTTACATAAAGAACAACCCGTTGAAAAATAGTGCATAAAAAATTATATTCAATAAAAAAACACCTTCAACAGTTAGTATCTTACCTAACCATTGAGGTGCCTTTAAAAGTGTGTTTAACTATCTTACCCAGATGAAGTATGCAAGGAAGACGAAGAATAAGCCATACATCATAGGGTGAATTTCCTTTTTACGACCTGCTAATAGCATTGTAATTGGATAGAAGACGAAGCCAATTGCAATACCCGTAGCAATTGAATAACCTAATGGCATCATTAATACTGTAAAGAATGCAGGTACTGCTATTTCGAATTTATCCCAATCAATTAAACGTAATGATGATACCATTAATACACCTACAATTACTAGAGCAGGAGCAGTAACAGCGGGCGTTACCACCGCTAGTAATGGCGAGAAGAATAAAGCTACTAAGAATAATACCGCTGTTACGACTGCAGAGAAACCTGAGCGAGCACCCGCAGCAACACCAGAAGTCGATTCTACATAAGCTGTTGTTGTTGATGTACCAAATAAAGATCCAATTGTCGTTGCAAGTGCATCAGCCATCAATGCGCGGCCTGCACGTGGTAATTTATTATCTTTTACTAAGCCTGCCTGTGTTGCTACAGCCATTAAAGTACCAGCTGTATCAAAGAAATCAACAAACAAGAATGTTAACACTACTACTAAAAACTTCACGTTAAATAGGGTTTCAATGTCACCAAGGGGTTTTAACGCAACCATAAATGTAGAATCCACACTTGGAATTGCAGAAACAATCGCTGCTGGCGGTTCAATAATACCTGTAATCATTCCAACAACTGCAGTGATTACCATCCCTAAGAAAATACCGATACTGCGTAATTTAATAATAAGAATAACAGAAAGAATAATTCCGAATACTGCTAGTAATGTTGCACCAGTAAACGTTCCTAAAGTAACTAATGTAGCTGGACTATCTACAACAATCCCTGCACCTTGTAAACCTACGAACGTGATAAATAAACCAATACCTGCTGATACTGCATATTTAAGTTGTACTGGAATTGCATTAATAACTGTTTCACGAATTCCTGTTAAAGACAAAATGATAAAGATAATTCCAGAGAAGAAAACTCCAGTTAAACCAGTTTGCCATGGAATGCCATATGCGCCTACTACGGTAAAGGCGAAGAATGCATTTAGGCCCATACCAGGAGCAAGTGAGATTGGGAACTTAGCGAAAATCCCCATAATCAAAGAACCAACTGCTGCTGCTAACGCTGTAGCTACAAAAACTGCACCTTTATCCATCCCTGCATTTTCTAAAATACCTGGGTTAACAGCTAGAATATATGCCATTGCAAGGAAAGTTGTAATACCACCTATTATTTCGCGGCGATAATTAGTTCCCAATTCATCGAACATGAAATATTTTTTCATTTTCAAAAAATCCTCCGTGTGGTCGTCTTCAATATCGAAAACAAAAAAGACACGCTGACTACTCTACTAGTCGCATGTCTACGATAATTTCATCACAAATAGTGTGTGAAATAAATTAGGGTTTATACATCTTTATATAAACTCCAATCGTAGTCAAGTTATTTACGGTAACTTGGTAGAAACTCACGGGCCTTATTCCCGACATTATACGACGACTTATTTAATTTACATTCGTAATATATCATTTCATTTTTTAGATTTCAACCCCATTTCCGAACATTTTCATAAAATAAAATACGAAAGTTCGTGTAAAATTCTTATTTAATGTTCACATTCTAAAAAATCATCGCCAGAAAAGCAAAAGTACTGAACAATTATTAACCGATAGAAAGTAAAAAATCCCCCAGAATTCTTTCGAATTTTAGAGGATGCCCATCTTATGTCTGTCCTAATTCAACACTTTACTCTGCAAGAGCTGAATTCTTTTTTCTAATTTTTCTTTCCAATCTTCCGCTAATACATCTACTGCTTGTATTTGTTGCATGGCAATAGCATCTTTGTTTTTAAAATATACTTCATTGCAATACAAAACGGATATACGTGCAGGGTGCTTTTCTACTAATTCAACTTTTGAGTCTGCACAGATTGTTCCTTCTTCTAGTACGCGCGCAAGGAAGCCTGTATAGCCTGTCTCAATTAAACGTTTAAGTAATATGTTGGCCTCAGTATATCGATCAATCGTGCTACATGGAATACGCCCTTGTGTAATTTGGATGACAGCATCCCCAATTTTATAAATATCACCAATACAAACTTCTGCTTCCAACATATTTGTTACAGTTAAGTTTTCACCAAATGCAGCAGTAGGCAATGTTTTACCAAGTTCCTGTTCCCACTGTATGTAATGCTCCGCTGGGTATAAACAAACAGCACGATCAGGGCCACCATGATGTTTTTTATCTGCCACATCATCCCCCTCGAAACCACGAGATGATAAATAAACTTCTTGTACTCGTTGCTTTTCAATCCCTGTAATCATCGAACGCCCTTTACTATCAAGTAATTCTTTCGGCATTCCAACTGCAAGTGTGTGAATCATCGGCATCTTTTGCTTCATTTAAATCACCCCTAATCTAAATAGTATCATTTCTTCCATTCATTTAGTTTACTACATACAGCGCTTTATCAGCAATTATTGCTTTATTTTACACTTTGAAGTTTTTGACTGAAGTTTCACTTTATAAACGAAAAAAACCCTAAAAACCTTTTATCAAGGTCTTTAGGGCATTTGTTTTTATTCCCACTCAATCGTTGCAGGTGGCTTAGATGTAATGTCATACACTACACGGTTAACATGTTTTACTTCGTTTACTAGGCGAACTGAGATTTTCTCTAGCACATCCCATGGAATACGTGCCCAGTCAGAAGTCATACCGTCGATAGATGTAACGGCACGGATACCGATTGCATAGTCATACGTACGAGCATCGCCCATTACGCCAACTGAACGGATATCAGGTAATACCGTGAAGTATTGCCAGATGTCACGATCAAGACCAGCATTTGCAATCTCTTCACGTAGGATATAATCAGATTCGCGAACGATTTCTAATTTTTCTTCTGTTACTTCTCCAAGTACACGGATACCTAATCCAGGACCTGGGAATGGTTGACGCCAAACGATTTTTTCGTCAAGACCAAGTTCTAAACCTAGCGCACGTACTTCATCTTTAAATAAAGTTTTCAGTGGCTCGATTAATTGGAATTGCATATCTTCTGGAAGACCACCAACGTTATGGTGTGATTTGATTGTTTGTGCAGTAGAAGTACCCGATTCAATAATATCCGTGTAAAGAGTTCCTTGTGCTAAGAAATCCATACCTTCAAGTTTTGATGCTTCTTCATCAAATACATAAATGAATTCATTACCGATAATTTTACGTTTTTTCTCAGGATCAGAAACACCAGCAAGTTTGTCCATGAAACGTTTACGTGCATCAATTTTAATAACATTCATGTCGAAGTCTTCTGTGAATGTTTTCATTACCTGTTCAACTTCACCTTTACGGTTTAAGTTATGGTCTACAAACATACATGTTAATTGATCGCCGATTGCTTTATGGATTAACACTGCCACAACTGAAGAGTCTACTCCACCAGAAAGTGCACATAATACTTTTTTATCGCCAACTGTTTCGCGAATTTTAGCGATTTCAATCTCAATGAAGTTTGCCATTGACCAATCGCCTTTTGCTTCACAAATATCGAATACGAATTGTCGTAATAAGTCATTACCATAAACAGAGTGACGTACTTCTGGATGGAATTGTACAGCATATAATTTACGTTCTACATTTGCCATTGCAGCAATTGGGCAAGATGCGCTTGTTGCGATAACTTCAAATCCAGCTGGAACTTCAGTTACATGGTCCCCATGACTCATCCATACGATTTGTTCAGCAGGTAACTCACCAAATAACTTGTTTGAAGTCGTTACTTGAATTTCAGCTTTACCATATTCACGCGTTTCAGCACCTTCAACTTTACCACCGTTTGTATGTGCCATTAGTTGCATACCGTAGCAAATACCTAAGATTGGTAAGCCTAAATCGAAAATAGCTGGATCCACATGGAAAGCATTCTCATCATAAACAGAGTTAGGGCCACCAGAAAAAATAATACCCGTTGCATTCATATCTTTAATTTCTTCCGCAGTTACCGTATGTGGATGTAATTCACTGAAAACACCAAATTCACGGATACGACGCGTAATTAATTGGTTAAATTGGCTACCGAAGTCCAGTACAACGATTTTTTCTTGCTCTTTTAATAAAGGGCTAGCTGTCAAAATTTCCACCTCTTCTACTATTTTTAAAGGATATTTTCATTTGTTCAAAGAAAAACGCGAAGAAAGTAAAATAACTTTCTACGCGTTCAAAAGCTCTAGAATCGTGATAAAGGCGAATGCGTAGCAAAGTAAAGTGATTTACTATACTTTTCACCTAACGAAAACATCCGCCTTCATAGAGAAATCATTTATGGTGATTTCGTAGAAACATCCGAACCCTATTATCGAACTTATATGAAAGCAATCCTTGCATTTAATTTTTTTCATTTTACTCTTTGTCTACGTTAAAATCAACTGATAGTGCGATTGATTAAATATTCCCAACTTTCTTTCAGCTTTATAAAATCAACGTCTTCTTTATCTTTCCCATAAACATGTTGCTCATATACTACTGTTAACTTTTGCATTTCATCTGTCTCAAGTGCTAAATCTACACGCTCTGCGAAAGCACGTAATGTTTCCCCATCTCTCCTGCGCAAGCCAATACGAGATAATTGCTTTAATAACACTTGATAAGAAGAATCAAAGTTTGACCAATCAGCTGCCTTTTTGCGATATGACCTTACATGCATTTTCGGGATCCACGTTTTCCTTTTCAAATATAAGGAAATACCAGTAATGATTAATAAAACAATGATGCCAATCCACACATAAGTATACTTTTTCAACCACGTCCACACAGCATCTAAGCTAAATGTTGCCGGAGACTGTACCTTTTCAGTTACCTCTTTTTGCTGTTTCTTCTGCTCAGGTTTTTGTTCTGGCTGTATTACTTCTTCCTGGTCAGATGTATCTAATGGCACATCATAATCTATGTTCACATTACCGGAAAATCCAATGGTAGGTTCAAATTCCATCCAACCAGCCCCTGGTATATATGCTTCAACCCAAGAGTGTGCATTGTCATTTGTGACTTGATATTCACGTAGTCCGTCTGTCATTGGTCCTGCTGTTCCAGGCGCAAAACCTTTAACCCATCTTGCCGGAATTCCTACAGAACGTAAGAGCACAACCATTGAAGTAGAGAAATTATCACAATACCCTACTTTTGTATCAAATAAAAATTGATCGACATAATCTTGATTTTCAGCAGGAATTGCAGCTTCCTTTTTATCATATCTAAAGCCATTTGTTCTAAAGTAACTTTCTACAGCTTTAATTTGATCGTATACCGAAGCTTTACCTTGCGTTATTTCAGACGCCAAGTCTCTTACACGCTGCGGAAGCTGATTTGGTAATTGTAAAAAACGATTAAACGAAGAATCTAATGTTTCAAGTGTAGAGGGATAGGACAATTGGAGCTGTTCCATACTATAAACTGGTTCACTATAAGATAATGAGTAGTTTGATAATGATTTTGATTCATCTACCTGCTGCTCTATCATCATCTTTTCAGTCTGCTCATCTTGAATAAATAACGTGGAGCCTTGTGCTGAAACAGATATCAAACCATATGTTTGAATTAAAAACGGCATTGGAATAGCAATATCTAGTTGGATGTGGCGTTCATTTTCAGATGGTCCTACTTGTAAAGAGGTTAAAATCGGTGTATCTGTCTCATAGACATTTTTCCCAAAGTTCCCCTCTGAAACAACCCAGCCTTTAGATGTATAGGTATCTTTCGTTTCGATGCGCCAATAATGACGATCACGAGAAGAGGCAGTAAAAATTAATGTATTATCTCCTTGAAAGGGACCACCCAACTGACTATCGTCTTGGCTATAACCAACTGATTTTTCACCAGCTCCATTTCCATCTTGTCCAGTAACTCCCTGGATAAATGGAACAGGATCTGCCCATGTTGGTCCAGTCTTTGGTAAAAAGAATGCAACAGAACTAACAAGTAATACTGACACAAGCATAGGAATAACAATTTTCCACTTCTCTATTGCAGTACTTGTTGTTTCCATTTGAAGCCATAGACGTTTAACAAAAAGTACACCTGTCATGATTAATCCAAGAACAACAACTTTTACAATTGCAGCTTTACCATCGTAGTCACTAAACGTATCTAAAGTGGCAATAAAGAATACTGTCATGGCAAAAAAGTAAAATATATTTTTTCGTACTGATACCCAATGGTGAATTAAATATACGAGCATCCAGATTAAAACAAGAAAGAGCACTGTCCTAAAAGCATCTGAAACTTGTCCAAAATCTCCTGATAGTATCGTTGCCATATTCCCTTTCCATTCAGACAATAAGAATGGTACAGTTTCTCGAGAAAGAACAGGACTTTTGCTATAAACAAAAACGATAAACCAAGTTATATAGCTAAACTTTACGAATCCCGATAACAACGGATGTACACGGAGTAAACTTAGCGCTAAGGACATCCCAATAAAAACAAGGAAGAGATTCATTCCACCAGTATTAGTTAATTGCATAATAGGAATGAGCCATTCTCGTAAAATGAAGAATACAATTATATACGCAATGGCCAATTCTATAAATTCCCCTAACGATTGCTTCACGGTTTTATCACCTCCGTGAATAAATGATAAAAATCTGTTGGGTCTACAAAGACAACTTGAATATGTTTATAACGCATCGTGTGCTCTGATTGCACAGGCGGCTGTTTTGCCACTACAAAACAAATACAGCTTTTTACTATATTCGCAAGAGTATGTAGCAACTCGTCAGAGACATCACTTGTCACATAAAGCAATGTTGCTACTTGCTTAAAGGCTTGTTGATCATAGAATCGGAATTTAACATTCTCAGCAGGTTTGATAGCAGCTAAATGATACATGACCTGATCTAACTGCTTTTCACCCTGTATAACCGGAAAAACTTTCGTCATTTCCCCAGCTGTAATAAAAGATAAATCACCACGCTCTTGTATAATCATCTGGAGCATCGATGCAACTAATTCCACTTTTTCTTCAAACATTGAAGACCTTTTAGCGTCAAGCACTAACATTAACTCAGATGATTGCCGATCCTCGAATTCCTTAGATTGTAAGGTTTGTGTTCTCGCAAACGATTTCCAATGAATCCATGAAAATCGATCACCCGGAACATACTCTCTTAACCCAACAGCCATAGAAGTGTCCTTTACAATGGAATAAGGAGACATCATTGGACCAACATCATATTTCGTCTGAAGTGCTGCGTATTTCATCTCTCGTATTCTCGGATAAACTAAAATAGTTTGTTCCTTTTCCGCTACGACAACTTTTTTTGCCCAGCCAAAGAAATCATAGAAGATAACTGTAACTCCTAAGTAGCGATGCTCTCCACGAGGAACATTATCCAAATCATAATGCCAGCTAAACTTTTTTCTAAATCCAACAAACTTAATGGCATTTGAATTTTCTTTTTTAGCTTGTACCAACCCTTCACTATCGACAAGTTCCTCCATCATAATATAAGCAAAAGGGAAACTTGTTTTTCGTTCTATCGTAATATGCACCTTTGCTGATTGCCCACGTTCTATATGCGCTGGTTCAATTTTGCGTTCTACTAATAGAATATCTTCTCGAACAACAAAGAACATGAGTGCGTACACTAAAAATGGACTAACTGTAAAAAAAACAAACCAGCTAACAAATCCACCTTGGAACATAGCATAACAAAATGTTACGACCATCAAGAAAGTAATTAATAGGAAATGTTTACTTTTTTCTAATAAAGCTTTCCATCGCTTCATTGTTCTGCAAACCTTTTTGTTGGCACTGGTGTTTTAGCAATAATACGCTGGATAATTTCATCTGCTGTCACATTATCGTAGCGAGCATCTGGCTTTAGAACTAAACGATGGCTGAAAACAAATGGCACTAGGTATTGAACATCGTCAGGAGTAACATAGCTTCTTCCTTTCATAAATGCGTAAGCTTGAGAAGCTTTCATTAGCGCGATTGTTGCCCGTGGGCTCACCCCTAAATGTACATAGTTATTTTCCCTAGTTTGGGTAGCAAGTTCCACCATATAATTTTTTACTGAGTCTTCTACATACACACCTTGGACGAGCTCCTGTAGTTCTATTAATTGCGCTACGGATAACACCGCTTCAATTTTTTCAATTGGTTTACCATTCTCAGCTCTTCGCAAAATTTCAATTTCCTGTCCCCTAGATGGATAACCCATTTTTATCTTCAATAGAAATCGATCTAATTGCGCTTCTGGCAAAGGATAGGTACCTTCATGTTCAATCGGATTTTGTGTGGCCATAACAAAAAACGGCTGATTTATCATCAATGTTGTTCCGTCAATTGTAACAGAGGCCTCCTCCATACCCTCTAACAAGGCGGACTGTGTTTTTGGCGACGTACGGTTTATTTCATCCGCTAAGACAACATCCCCCATAATTGGTCCAGGACGAAATTCAAACTCCATAGTCTTTGGATTATAAATAGAAACACCAACTACATCTGATGGCAATAAATCTGGCGTAAATTGAATTCGCTTAAATTGTGCATCAAAAGATTTTGCAAGTGCTCGCACCATCATTGTCTTTCCGACCCCAGGAACATCTTCCAATAATACATGGCCCCTCGCTAATAATGCGACAATACCGAGCTCAGCAACCTCTCTTTTACCAATCATTACTTTTTCTATATTTTCCAAAACATCTTGTATTTGAGAATTCATAAATCAAAAAACCTCCCATTCCGTCAGACAATTGCGAGAATTGTACGATAACTTATCTAAGCATATCGAAATTTGGCTAGTAAAACAATTATCTGAAACTTCTACCTATAGCTATTAAAGAAGGCTTGTTTGAATGTCATCAAACAAGCCTAGTTCTTATTATATAACGTTCTTCACAATTAGAATGTTACAATTTTAATCTTTTTAACCATATTTTTCACAATTAGATTAAAAACTCCCCACATCAGAAAATGTAGGGAGAGCCATTTTTAAATAGATGAGCGGTAACTATTGAGTCTCTTCTTTTGCTTACTTAAACGACTTAGTTTTAAGGCTGTTTCATTTAATTCGTGACGTATTTGCAAATCACACGCACTATCCATATGAATAGGCGCAACATGTTGAAGTTGTCTCTGTTGAGTTGGTGTAGCCATTGTATTGTGCTTCTTCTCTTTATTTCTTTGCAAACTATGTCTAAATTGCTTTTGTGGATTCCCTCCAAAATTGTGGCTTAAATCACCAGCATGTAAATATTGAGTTTCCTGTCGAAAAACACTACTTGTCGTTGCACTTATTCTAGAAGTCCTCATAAAAAGTTACCCTCCTCTACATTTTATTATCCTTATAGGTAATTATATCGACATTATATGCTGTTAATGAACAGTATAGAACCAAATTAAATAAAAAAAGAGAGAAAAGAGCTATTTTTAAAAGTGATAAACACTTTTTCATAACCCTTTTCTCTCATCTTACTTCCAAAAATCATCAAATATCGTAATTGGCATATGACGTTTATGTTGAGAACGTAAATAATAGCCCTCTAATAGCTTGCGCGATTCTTCTGGAATTTCTTTACCCTCTAAATAATCATCAATTTGATCATACGTTACACCAAGCGCCACTTCATCTGGTAATGATGGTCGATTTTCCTCTAAATCTGCTGTTGGTACCTTTTTATAAAGATGCTCTGGACAATTTAGTTCTGCTAACAACTGTTTTCCTTGGCGTTTATTCAATCGAAAGATTGGCATTAAGTCTGCTCCGCCATCACCAAACTTTGTGTAAAAGCCTGTGATAGCTTCGGCAGCATGATCCGTCCCTAAGACAACTGCCCCATTCATTGCAGCAATTGAATACTGCACCTTCATACGTTCACGAGCTTTTTCGTTCCCTTTTACAAAGTCATTTAGCTCAACACCTGCATTTGCTAGGGCGATCACACTTGCATCTACAGCCTCTTTTATATTCACTGTGTACGTTTTCGTTGGTTTTATATAATCAATGGCATCTTGGCAATCTTGTTCATCTGCTTGCACGCCATATGGTAAACGAACGGCAAAAAATGAATACTTCATTTCTCCTGCCTCTGCATTTAATTCATCAATCGCCAACTGCGCTAGCTTCCCAGTTAAAGTTGAGTCTTGACCGCCAGAAATACCAAGAACAAACCCTTTCACAAAGTTATAACGTTTTGCATATTCCTTTAAAAAATCAATGGATTTACGTATTTCCTCCTGAACATTAATAGTAGGTAATACACGCAGCTCCTCAATAATTTTTTGCTGTAAAGTCATCGTACCGTTCACTCCTTCTTTTACATTCGCTTTACCATATTGTGTACTTCTTCAATATTTCGCATCTTATTATCCCAACATTTTTGACTGAGATCGACTGGATATTCTTCAGGATTCATCGCACGTTTATATTCATCCCACAGCAATTCTAAATTTTCAGCAGCATAGTCACGCATTGCCTCTAAAGTAGGATTTTGATAGTGGATTGTCCCATTTTCAATGACATGCTGATGAAGATTTTTCGCTTCAAAATTTGTGACAAACTTTGATACAAATGTATGGATTGGATGGAACATTTTAATGCGTTCCTCAGCTTGAGGATTTTCATCTTGCATCGTGATGTAATCCCCTTCTGCCTTCCCATTCTTTTTATCAATAATTCGGTAAACATTTTTTAGTCCAGGCGTTGATACTTTTTCAGCATTGGCCGAGATTTTAATTGTATCCTCTAGCTGCCCTTCACTATTTTCAATAGCAACCATTTTATAAACCGCACCTAATGCAGGTTGATCGTAAGCTGTAATAAGTTTTGTACCTATTCCCCAGACATCTACTTTTGCACCTTGAGCTTTTAAATTTAAGATTGTATATTCATCTAAATCGTTTGAAACAATGATTTTAGCATCTTGGAAGCCAGCAGCATCCAACATCCGACGAGCTTCTTTTGATAAAAACGCAATATCTCCACTATCTAAACGTATGCCAATAAAATTAATTTTGTCTCCTAGTTCTTTCGCAACTTTTATAGCGGTTGGCACCCCAGATTTCAACGTATTGTAAGTATCTACCAAAAATACACAATCTCGATGACGTTTAGCATACGCATGGAATGCATCATAGTCATTTTTATAAGCTTGTACTAATGCATGCGCATGTGTACCTGAGACAGGAATATTAAAAAGTTTACCCGCTCGAACATTACTAGTGGAAGCAAAACCTCCGATAAACGCTGCACGCGTTCCCCAAATGGCCGCATCCATTTCCTGTGCACGCCTTGTTCCAAATTCCATAGCCACTTCATTTTTGATAATTTGCTTAATTCGACTCGCCTTTGTTGCAATTAATGTTTGGTAGTTAACAATATTAAGCAATGCTGTTTCAATTAGTTGAGCTTCCACTAACGGAGCTTCAATTCGAACAATTGGTTCATTAGCAAAAACAAGCTCTCCTTCTACCATGGAATACATATCCCCTGTGAATCGAACATTCTTCAAATAGTCAATAAAGTCCTCTTTATAGCCTACTTCCTCACGTAAATACGCAATATCGGATTCACTAAAATGAAAATCACGAAGATAATCAAGCATTCGCTCTAATCCAGCAAATACGGCATAACCATTACCAAAAGGTAATTTCCTAAAATATAATTCAAAAACCGCTTTCTTATTATGTATGCCATCCGCCCAGTAGGATTCTGCCATATTTATTTGATATAAGTCTGTGTGTAGCGCTAAGCTATCATCTGCATAGTTTGATCTCACATAAACCCCTTCTTCCGCTTTGATAATTAGTCCTAGTATACACTATATACCCAAATTCTTGCGCCTTACATTTCTTCTACCCGATGTCAGCTTTCCTAACATAAATAGTCAGAAAATTTAGAACTGTACACATTTTAGACACAAATTTTAGTACCGCTTTCATTCCCTTTATAAAAACCTTTTTTGAAAAATAGTTCGATACCAGAAATATATCATGTTATATAACATTACATGTATTCTAAAAAAACAATTGCACTGTTTTTCATACCGTTTTAACATGTAAATTAAATTTACGCAAGGAGCTGGTAGACATGAAAAAAATTGAAGCAATCATTCGGCCTGAAGTTTTTGGGGCAGTTCGGGACGGACTTGCACAGGAAGGAATTGCTGGTTTAAGTGTTTCTGAAATCGCTGGCTGCGGTCGTCAGCTCGGTAGAACAGGGCTATTTCGCGGCAATACGTATGAAATAGAATTTTCACCTAAATTAAAGTTAGAAATGATTGTAGACGATGGAAAAGTTGATGCCATCGTAGAGATTTTGTTGCATGAGGCAGCAACTGGCAAGGTTGGTGATGGAAAAATTTTCATTTATCCTGTAGAACAAGCAATTCGCATCCGAACAAAAGAAGTCGGTTCGGTTGCAGTAGAATAAAGGGGGCGATATAGATGGATGAAGTACTCTTATCTGTTAATTTAATTTGGGTGATGCTAGGCACAATTTTAGTATTCTTTATGCATGCAGGATTTGCCATGGTTGAGGCAGGATTTACTCGTTCTAAAAATGCAGTTAATATTATCATGAAGAATTTCCTTACTATTTCAATCGGCGGCATCGTCTATTTTTTATGTGGCTACGCCATAATGTTTGGCGACACATTAGGTGGTATTTTCGGCACTAGCGGCTTCGCCTTAAATGGGGTCGACGATCTTTCTTTCTTTATTTTCCAAACTATGTTTGCCGCAACAGGAGCAACTATATTATCTGGTGCTGTTGCAGAACGTACGAATATTTTCGCTTATATCGGAGTTATTATACTCATGTCTTTAGTTGTCTACCCTGTTGTAGGTCACTGGGTTTGGAGTGGTCAAGGCTGGTTAACAGATTTAGGCTTTATTGATTTTGCCGGATCTACGGTT
Source organism: Lysinibacillus irui (assembly GCF_028877475.1). Lineage (NCBI taxonomy): Bacteria > Bacillati > Bacillota > Bacilli > Caryophanales > Bacillaceae > Lysinibacillus > Lysinibacillus irui. Next base: position 3,895,264 of record NZ_CP113527.1, read on the forward strand.
GTTCACTTAACAGGGGCTGTCGCAGCATTTGTCGCAGCCGTTATGGTAGGACCACGACTTGGTAAATATGAAAATGGTCGGGTAAATGTTATTACAGGGCACAGTATTCCATTAGGCGCTTTAGGCGTATTTCTACTTTGGTTTGGTTGGTTTGGTTTTAATGGGGCATCTACTTTAGCCGCAGATCCTGAACTAGTTCCCAATGTCATTGCCAATACATTCTTTGCCGCAGCAGCTGGCGTAGCTGCTACCGCATTCTATACGAAATTTCGTTACGGACATATTGATGGTTCCCTTACATTAAACGGTGCATTAGCAGGTCTTGTAGGGATTACAGCTGGTGCTGCAAATGTTAGTATTATAGGTTCCCTTATTATTGGCCTTGTAGCAGCTCCATTCCTTGTTGAAGGTGTACGTTTCCTAGAGTGGAAGCTAAAAGTAGATGATCCCGTTGGAGCAATTGCTGTTCATGGGATATGTGGGATTTGGGGAACACTAGCCGTTGGATTATTTGACATCGGTGGTCAAGGCCTATTTTATGGTGGTGGATTTGGTCTGCTAGGTATCCAAGCAATCGGTATCATCGCAACCATTGCCTGGGTTAGCGTATCTGTGGCAGTTGGCCTTTTAATTATCAAAGCATTTATTCCATTACGCGTAACGGCTGAAGAAGAAATTGCTGGCTTAGATGTAATGGAACACGGTGCTCCAGCTTACGAATTCCAGGATATATTTAAAAGCTCCGCGGTTCGAGGGGAAACCTTCGCCCACCGTTTAACACACTTTGGTAAAACACAGCAAAACCATGTAAAAGAAGAACAACACGTATAACTAGGGAAATCTGCCGCCTTTTCTTAAAGTAATGGGGGCAGATTTCTATATATATTTGTCTATCGAAAGTTATCTCTTTTTTTGCTCGAGGTAGAGAGATGTGATCATACTTTTGCCGAAAGTGCTCTTAACTTAAAGTGATCATACTCTTGCCGAAAGCGCTCCTAACCTCGATCAAAGTGATCATTTCTTTGCCGAAAGCGCTCCTAACCTCGATCAAAGTGATCATTCTTTGCCATAAGCGCTCTTAGCCCAGCTCGAAGTGATCATTTTCTTGCCAAAAACTCTCTTAACCACGGGCGAAGTGATCCCCCTACCATAAGCGCTCCTAACCTCGATCCAAGTGATCATTCCCACTATCGATTCACTTAAGCTTTCTCTAAATCAAGTAAAAACTGCTTCATCTCTAGGCCACTGCGAAAACCAGTTAATTGACCATTTTTGCCAATGACACGATGACACGGAATAATAGCTAGAATTGGATTTGCTCCAATTGCACTGCCTACAGCTCTCACCGCTTTCGGATTACCAATACGCTGTGCGATATTCCCATACGATGTCGTTGTTCCATAGGGTAATTCTTTAAGAGCATCCCAAACCGCTAATTGAAAAGGCGTTCCTTTTACATGAATGGGTAGGTCAAATTCAGTTAGTTCCTTGTTAAAAAAAGCTATTAGTTGTTCTTTATACGGTTGTAATTTTTCTCGGTTCTCTTCAAAATTGTATCCTTTAAATCGTTTTTTTGCCCACTCTTCAACCTCTTCAAATGAAGCATTGGGCGTTCCTATATAAACAATACCTATATCTGAAGCTACAATATACATTTCTCCTTGTGCATACGTCAATGTATCAAAATACAATATTCCCATTTCCCAATCTCCCCAACTTTCTTTATTTAAACTGCAACTTCAGTCATTTCATGCTACAGTTATTTTACTGACTATAGCAAAGGAGTTTAATTGATGAACACGCCTTACGAGCCTGCCATTCATTTTCAACAAGTTCACTTTTCAGTAAATGACAAATTGATATTAAAGTCAATTACTGGGTCATTTCCTAAAGGCCAAATTACTACCCTTGTCGGTCCCTCTGGGGCGGGTAAAACAACTTTATTAAAATTATGTAATGGCCTTCTTTCTCCAACAAATGGACACATACTAATTGATAATCAGCCCATCTCTACCTATGAGCCTACAACCTTAAGAAGACATGTAGGTATTGCTTTACAGGCAGCTCCTATGATAACGGGCACTGTACTAGAAAATCTTGCAATCCCACGAACATTGCAAGGACAAAAACTATCACAACAGGAGGCCATCCAATTTTTAGAGGATGTCGGTTTAGATGAAAGCTTCCTCCACCAATCAGCCAGCGAATTATCGGGAGGCCAACGTCAAAAGGTCTCGATCGCAAGAACACTAATCAATCAGTCCTCTATTTTGTTATTAGATGAAATAACATCTGCACTGGATCGTCAATCAGTACAGGAAATTGAAAAGCTGATCGCTACAATAAATAAAAAATACAATGTTACGATGATTTGGATTACACATAATTTACAACAAGCATTAACAATCGGGCATTACACATGGGTCATGATGGATGGAGAATTAATCGAAACCGGTAAAAGCGCTTTACTCAAAGCCCCAACAAATCCACGCGTAGCAGAATTTGTACAGGGGGTAAGCAAATGACCTATACAGCTTTATTACTATCTTTGATTTTTGTATGTATCCCCCTTCTATTATCCAAAACATTAAAATTAGGACTTGAAAGAGATACACTTATCGCAACATTTCGCTCTATCGTTCAATTGCTTGCGGTCGGTTATATTTTAAAGTTTATCTTCGAGGCCAACAGCTATATCTATATTTTTCTCATGGTAGCTTTAATGATTATAGTCGCTACGTTAAATGCACGAAAAAAAGGAGCAGGCATTAAGGGGATCACCTGGAAAATAGCACTTACACTAGTGATGATCGAAATAGTGACACAAGGCGTTTTGCTTGGCTTTAAAATTGTTCCGGCAACTGCCCAATATATAATCCCTATTAGTGGCATGTTAATTGGTAATTCAATGGTGCTATCCATTTTATTTTTAAATCGATTCACTGCTGAAATTACTAGTCATAAGGATCAAATGGAATTGATTTTATCATTAGGAGGGTCACCAAAGCAGGCCATACATCGACAGCTGATCAATGCTATTAAGGCTAGTATGATTCCTACTATTGAAAGCCAAAAAACTATCGGTTTAGTACAGTTGCCAGGAATGATGAGCGGTCAAATTATTGGCGGAGCAGATCCAATCCAAGCCGTCCAATTTCAACTTTTAATTATTTTCGCTCTACTAACAACAGCTACATTATCCAGCATCATGATTGGCTTTTTAAGCTATCCTGCGTTATTTAATGAACGAATGCAATTACTTGAAATGAAATAATTGTTAGGCTGAATGTAATATAGTTTAAATAATTTATGTTATACTAAGAAGAAAATGCAGTTAGGAGAATGACCATGTTATTACGCGATTTTTTCATCCATTTATCTGAAAACCAACTATTAAATAGTGCTGCAAAGAAATATGGCCTAAAATTAGGAGCACAAAGTGTAGTAGCTGGTACAAATATTGAAGAAACCATTGCAAGCATCAAAGAACTAAATGCACATCATATTTCTTGTACAGTAGATAACCTAGGTGAATTTGTTGCAAATAAAGAAGAAGCTACTGCTGCAAAAGAAAAAATCCTTGCTGTAATCGAAGCTATTCATGAGAATGGTGTTGATGCACATATTTCATTAAAACCATCCCAATTAGGTTTAGATATTGATGTTGATTTTTGTTATGACAACCTGTATGAAATTGTAGAAAAAGCCGCTTCTTATGATATATTTGTTAACTTTGATATGGAAGACTATGGACGTCTGCAAACATCTTTTGATATGGTAGAAGAATTATCAAAAACATTTAATAATGTTGGAACAGTAATCCAGTCTTACTTTTACCGTGCAAAAGACGATATCGAAAAATTCAAAGACTACCGTTTACGCATTGTAAAAGGAGCTTATAAAGAGCCAGTAGAAGTAGCTTACCAAGATAAATTAGATATTGATTTAAACTTTATTGAGTTGATTGAATACCATTTACTTCATGGTAAATTTACATCTATTGCAACACATGATCATAATATCATTGCTCATGTTAAACGATTTGTTGCGGATCACAATATTCCGCTCGATAAATTTGAATTCCAAATGCTATACGGTTTCCGTACAGATATGCAAAAAGAGCTTGCAAAAGAAGGCTATAACTTCTGTGTATACGTTCCATTCGGCGAAGATTGGTACGGCTACTTTATGCGCCGTTTAGCTGAACGGCCTCAAAACCTTAACCTTGTAACAAAGCAAGTGTTTACGAAAAAAACGAATACAGTTCTTGCTGTAGCAGCAGGTGCATTCGTTCTTGGTCGTTTAACAAAACGCAAAAAATAATATAGAAAAAGAACCTTGCCGCACCATGCGATAAGGTTCCTTTTTTATTTGTTCCATCCTTTTTCTTTAAAGCGTGCAATAGCCTCAATACGATTACCGACATTTAGTTTTTCTAGAATCGTTGAAATATAATTACGAACCGTACCAGCGGATAAAAACAGCTCTGCGGCAATTTCCTTAGTAGTCTTGCCCTCCGCCACAAGTGTCAGTACCTGGCTTTCCCGTTCTGTTAAAGGATTTTCACTATCATCCTCATAGACAAAATCAACAAGTTCTGGCGCATAAATGCGTTTGCCGTCCATGATGGTACGGATTGCAGTAACTAGTTCCTCAATAGGACTATCCTTTAATAAGTAGCCCCTTACGCCCGCCTTTCTAGCACGCTCAAAGTATCCTGGCCTTGCAAATGTAGTTAAAATAATGACTTTACAATTTGATCCAGTGCTATGCATTTCTTCTGCTGCGTCTAGTCCAGTTTTAACTGGCATTTCAATATCCATAATACAAATATCAGGCTGATGCTCTTCCACAAGCATCAATGCTTCCTCACCATTTTTTGCTAAGCCAACGACCTCCATATCCTCCTCCATACTAAGTAAAGAGCGAAGAGCGCCTAATAGCATCCCCTGATCTTCAGCAATTACAATTCGTATCATGTCACATGCCTCTTTTCTATATGTTCTTCAAATTTTCTTTGACATTTTGATGTGTAATCGTCACTGGAATCGTAACCGTTAATGTAGTACCTTCAACACTTTCAATTTTAAAGGACCCATTAATAAACTCTAAGCGTTCCCGCATCCCATTTAATCCATTACCAGTTTTCCATGCTTGTTTTTTCGTTATTCCTTGTCCATTATCTCGGACTACTAAGTAAACTTCCTTAAAGTTTTGATGAAAAGCAATTTCGCATTTGGTTGCTCCACTATGTTTGACAACATTATTGACTGCCTCTTTTAAGCACATAGATAAAACGTTTTCTACAAGCGGTGGAACTTGCAATGCATTTTTATCGCCCTCAAAGATAAACTCCATTTCTGCCGCCTTTAATATTTGGGAAATACGCATGAGCTCATCTTCAAATTTCGCCGTGCGCATGTCCGAAACCAATTCACGTACCTCTTTTAAGGCGATACTAGCCGTCTGGCGTATATCCTTAATCTCAACTAAAGCTTGCTGTGGGTCACGTTCTATCAGCCTAGAGGCAAGATCACTTTTTAAACCAATCATAGACAATTTTTGACCCAGCGTATCATGTAAATCACGAGCTATCCGTTGACGTTCTTCAAAAACAATTAACTCAGCAATACGTTCATTCGCAGTCTCTAATTGACCTTCCAAGTTTTCACGCTTATTTTTGGAATAAATCGTTAATGGCAATAAGACAACAGCTAAAATGGTCAACACTACAAAGGGTAGCTGTGATAAAAATAAGTGGAGCTCAACAAAAAAGCCTGCTCCTGTAGAAATAACTGTAAACCCTATATGTAGACCATACATAATATAAAAGCCGACCGGTCTTCTTATGTTACCAATAAAAAAGGCTGTGAAAATAGATAGATATACATAACCATATAGAATGGTCATGACTATATTAATGACCATCTCGAAGCTAATCCACATATAAACTAAGCCGCTTTTCGAATTCATGGAAAATCGATAGAAAATAAAATAGAGCATTAAAAATGTAATACCTATTGATATTTCAATGTATGATGATTTTCTAAAAATAAAGAAAAACGGTAGGAAACAAAAAATAATCCATAAATATACGCTGAGCATTGGACTATTCGGAATAATACTATGCCATTTCCTCAACATAATCTCACGCTCTTTCCTACTTTTCCCTTATTATAACAAGAAAATTAATTTTATGCCTGTGCTTTGGATAAGACTCTTCCCTTTACATAAAACAGCCATCTCCCTTGCAGAGATGGCTGTTATCAACTAAGCGGCAATGCTGCCTCTTTCTTTGCGTTTTATAATTTCATTTACTTCTTTAAACGTAACAAATTTACCTTGATCTTCATCATATAGCTTGTAACGTAATGATTCTAAGCTTGTAGCTAAAGTAATCGTTGTCGCCATATGTAATGGCGGTGTTTCATTATGTGCTTTTTCAAGATTATAGTTAGGTACACGAGGGGCTAAGTGATGGACATGATGGAATCCGATATTCCCTGTAACCCATTGTAAAATTTTCGGTAATTTATAATACGAGCTACCCTCAACTGCGGCTTTCACATAATCCCACTCTGAGTTATGTTCAAAGTATGAATCTTCATATGTGTGCTGGATATAAAATAACCAAATTCCTAATGATCCGGCAATAAATAATGTAACACCTTGGACTAATAGAAATGCTTGCCAGCCCATAAAGAAAATTAAAGAGGCACACAATCCGACAATGACAATATTCGTTAACACCGTGTTGAAACGTTCCTTTTTCTTTGCATCCTTACGATTAAAGCGATTTAAGACAAGTACCATATATAAAGGCCCTAACCCAAACATAACAAATGGGTTTCGATAAAAACGATACCATAATCGTTGACCTTTTGAAGCTTGTAAATATTCCTCCACTGTCATCATATCAATATCACCAATACCACGCTTGTCTAGATTCGAGCTTGTTGCATGGTGAATTGTATGTTCACGTTTCCACTTTTCATATGGGAATGATGTTAGTACTCCCGTAAAAAATCCAACCCAGTCGTTTGCCTTTTTACTTTTGAAAAATGAACCATGTGTGCAATCGTGAAAGATAATAAAAGTTCTTACGACGAACCCAGCTGAAATGACACTTAAACCGACAGTTAGCCAAGGTGAAACATCCACTAACAAGTAACCTGCTACCCACAATGCAATTAACGGTACAATTGTATTTATCATTTGAAAAACACTTTTACGCGTATCTGATTTAGCAAATGGCGCTACATCTTGGCGTAACTTTTTCGTTTTTTCTTTAATTGTTGCCATCTTTTACTCCCTCGTTTCCTTTTCCTTATGACCTCATCATAAAATAAGAGTACAAGTGAGAACAGATGCAATCATCATAAAAAGGATATGACATTTGTCATACCCTTTATCATTTCGGTCCAACCAAATGCAGTTGATAAAACACAAGGTCTAGCCATTGTTCAAACTTATAACCTGCATTTCTGATTGTTCCTACATATTCAAAGCCTAATTTTTCATGTGCCTTTATACTACCAATATTTTCACCATCTATACCTGCTACAAGCGTTTTCACACCATTCTCTTGTGCAAATGCTATGAGCCTGTGCATAAGCTTAGTGGCAATCCCTTTTTGATAATGCTCTTTATGCACGTAAACAGAGTGCTCCATTGTATATTGGTAACCGGGATATGGGCGGAATTGACTGTAGGTAGCAAAGCCAGCGATCATCCCATTTTCCTCGAAAACAAGCAAAGGATTTCCTAGTGCCTGCTGCTCCTTAAACCACTGCATTTTTTCATCCAAAGATTGTATTTCATATCGATAGACTGCCTTGCTTGTTAAAATAATATCATTATAGATGTCCAAAACTTCAGGTATATCTTGTTCTTCCATGAATCGAATCATGTTGCTCACTTCCTTAACGAAATTGGTCACACATTCAATGTTTAAAAATAATCATCAGCAGAATGTTATTATATTACACCCTTAAACATTAAAATAGCGAGCATCAGGATGAGCAAAAACAATCGCAGATACAGATGCTTCCGGCTCCATCATAAATCCTTCAGTTAAATGAACACCAATATCTTCAGGCTTTAATAAGCCAAACAGCTTCTCTTGATCTTCCAAGTTAGGGCAGGCAGGGTAACCGAATGAAAAACGTTGCCCTTGATATTTTGCTGCAAACCGATCTCTCATCGTGAAATCTGTCGCGTCAGGGAAGCCCCATTGGTCACGAATTTCTTGATGCATACGTTCAGCAAAGCCCTCTGCTAATTCTAGTGCAGTCGATTGTAGTGCATGGCTTTCGAGGAATTTACCGTCCTCTTTTAACTGGCGTGCTGTAGCCATCACTCCTTTTCCTGCAGTTACTACCATGAGTGCAATATAGTCCATTTCACCGCTTTCTACTGTTTTTAAGAAGTCAGCAAGACATAAAAATGGTTCTACCTGCTGGCGCGGGAAAGTAAAACGTTCAATTTCTGTTTTACTATCAGCAGGATCATAAACAACGACATCATCCCCATCCGCTTGGGCAGGGAAAAATTGATACAAACCTGAAGGCTTTAATAAATCACTTTTCAAATAATCATCTACTAATTCTTTTAGCTCTGTAGCTCTAGAATCTCCCGCTTCAAGCAGTTGATGAACTTGCCCTTTCAAGCCTAAATGATGTCCTAGCAATGTCCGCATATTAACATATGGATATAAATGTGATACAGCATATTCTTTTTTTACATGGCGACGTAAATCTGCTGGTAAATATACAGCTGCTTCTTTGACTGTTCGTGCAGGTTTTATCGTTACCTCTTTTACAGGACGAGCAGCTCGTTTTTCATCTGCCTCTAAACGTTTTTGGCGAGATTCTGCGATTTCAGCTAAGAAATTGGCACGTGTCCCCTCTCCCATTAAAAGATTGGCCTGCTCTAGGCCTTGCATTGCATCTTTTGAATAAATTACAGGACCATCATATTCATCTGCTATTTTTGTTTCAGTAAAGCGTCGAGAAAGTGCCGCTCCACCCACTAAAATAGGTACATCAATACCTGCCTCTTTGAAATCTTGAGCAGTAATGACCATCTGTTGCGCTGATTTTACTAGCAAACCCGATAATCCGATAAAGTCTGGTTTCTCCTTGCGAATGGCTTCAATTAATTGGGCAGGGGTTACTTTAATGCCTAGATCTACAACCTTATAGCCATTATTACTTAATATAATATCCACAAGGTTCTTCCCAATATCGTGCACATCTCCTTTGACGGTAGCAAGTACCATTTTCCCTTTCCCAGCACTCTCTTCATTCTTCTCCATGAATTGCTCTAAATGGGCAACGGCAGCCTTCATCACACCCGCTGATTGTAAAACCTCTGCTACAATGAGTTGATTATCATTAAATAATCGACCTACCTCAGCCATTCCTTCCATTAAAGGACCATTAATGATATCAAGAGGTGTCTCAAAGATTTCACGGGCTGCATCTAAATCCTCTATTAGTCCTTCCTTCGTACCCTCTAGAATATAGTAAGCTAAACGACCCTCAACCGTTTTTGGTATATCGGCTTCCGTTTTTTCCTTCTTTTTGTCACGATAGAAGTCTGTGAATACGGCTAAGGTTTCATCATTTGTATTAAACAGCAAGTCATTAGCTAGCTTTATTTCCTCTTCAGGAATGGAAGCATATCGCTCTAGCTTCTCTGTATTAACAATAGCGTAATCCAAACCAGCAATTGTACAATGATAGAGATACACAGCATTCAGTACTTCTCGGCCCACTGGCGGTAAGCCAAACGAGATATTACTTACACCTAGAACTGTTAATGTTTGCGGCATTTTTTCTTTGATTAGTCGAATCCCTTCAATGGTTTCGAGAGCAGATCCAATATACTGCTCATCTCCAGTTCCTACTGGGAACATCAATGGGTCAAAAATAATATCTTCTGGTGCAATACCCCATTTTTCAGTTAAAAGTTGATAGGAACGTTCAGCAATTTCAAGCTTACGATGACGATCAACCGCCATACCTTTTTCATCAATTGTACCAACAACTAATGACGCACCGTATTTTTTCACAAGTGGTAATACGGCATCAAATCGCTCCTCGCCATCTTCCAGATTAATAGAGTTAATGATGGCTTTCCCTTGCGAAAATTTTAGCGCCTCCTCGATGACTTTTTCATCTGTTGAGTCAATCACAAGAGGAACCTTCACTTTTTTCACCACCTCCTGCATAAAGCCACGCATATCTTCTAATTCATCACGATCTGGGTTTGCTAAACAAATATCAATAACATGGGCACCATTTTTAACTTGCGCACGTGCAATCTCTGCTGCTTCCTCAAACTTTCCATCAATGATTAAATTTTTAAATTTTCGGGAGCCGATAACATTCGTTCTTTCTCCAATAAATAATGGACGCATGGAATCGTCATACAATAATGGTTCGATACCAGATACCGCATGACCATGCGTTTTTTCTGGTAATTGTCGTGGTTTTTCACCTTTTAAAACTTCACGAATAGCTGCAATATGTGCTGGAGTTGTTCCACAGCAACCACCTACAATATTAAGCCAACCCTTTTCTGCAAAGCCTTTTAATTTTTGCGATAAAGATTCTGGCGATTCATGGTAACAGCCTTCTTCATCAGGTAAGCCAGCATTTGGATAACAACTTATATAGCCTGTTGAAAGCTCTGCTAATGAACGAATATGATCCGTCATAAACTCTGGTCCTGTCGCACAGTTTAAGCCAACTGATAATGGTTTAATATGCTCAATAGATATATAAAAGGCATCAATCGTTTGTCCTGCGAGTGTCGTACCCATCGGTTCAATTGTTCCTGAAATCATAACGGGAAGTTCCTTGCCAGTTGCCGCGAAAGCACGTGTTACCCCTAATGTGCCGGCTTTAACATTCAGCATATCCTGACTTGTTTCCAATAACAGCACATCTGCTCCTGCCTCAATTAAGGCCTTCGCTTGGATAAAGAAATTTTCCTCGAGCTCATCAAATGTAATACCGCCAGTTACGGATAATGTTTTTGTTGTTGGTCCCATAGCTCCAGCTACAAATCGCGGCCAATCCGATGTTGTAAATTTATCCACCGCTTGGCGAGCAATTTCAACTGCACGTTTATTAATCTCTTCCGCTTTTGCACCCAGATCGTATTCATTTAACACAAGAGGAGTTCCACCAAATGTATTCGTACAAATGATATCTGCGCCAGCCTCTAAATATTTAAGATGAATTTTCTCTATAACATCAGGTCTAGTAAGCACAAGATTTTCATTACACCCATCGAGCTCCTCTCCACCAAAATCATCTGCCGATAAGTTTTCATTTTGTAGCATTGTTCCCATTGCGCCATCAAGAATTAAAATACGTTTCTCTAATTGCTCTTCAATCAAGTGCTTAGCCATGTATACTTACTCCTTTTTTTTGTTCATCCAATTGCTCAATATATTTCATCAACTCTAGTGTCACATCATAGCGTAAAAAAGGTGTAATAAGGTAAATACCATTAAAATATTGCGCAGCCACCTCTACTAATTCCCTTGCAATGGCAATACCCTCAGCTGTTGCACGTTCTTTATCTTCACCACAAGCCTTCATTCTTGCTAAGGCATCTTCTGATAATTTGATGCCAGGCACCTCGTGGTGTAAAAACTCTGCACTTTTATAACTCGTAACGGGCATAATCCCAATATATATCGGTGCTTGTAGATGCTTTGTTGCCTCGTAAATTTCCACAATTTTTTCCTTCGTATACACTGGCTGTGAAATAAAATAATCTGCACCATGTTCGATTTTCTTTTCTAAACGTGCCACAGCACGGTCTAACACACGAACGTTTGGATTAAATGCAGCAGCCACTGAAAAATTTGCTTTTTTTCGAAGGGGTTTACCAGAGAAAGAGACCCCTTCATTTAACTGCTTAATTAATTGGATTAGCTCCATCGAGGAGACATCATAAACGCTTGTCGCACCTGGGAAGTCCCCAACTTTTGTTGGATCACCCGTAACAGCTAAGACATCATGAATTCCTAAAGCATTTAATCCCATTAAATGTGATTGCAGACCGATTAAATTACGATCTCGACATGTAATATGTGTTAGAGGACGTACGCCATGTGTATTCTTCAACAATGCTCCCATTGCAATATTGCTAATACGAGGAGAGGCTAGAGAATTGTCTGCCATCATGACTACATCTGCGCCAGCATCATACAATTGTTTTGCTCCTTCAAGGAATCCATCAATTTCTAAATGTCTAGGTGTATCCAGTTCTACAATGACAGATCGTTCACGTTTTACTTTTTCATGAAGAGGCTCATACTTAGGAGGCTCTGCTTCTCGAACGACCTCAATCTTTTCAGGTTTCGCATGCTTTTCATGAACGGGTGATAACTCCTCTAAATATTTTTTTGCTGCCGCTATATGCTTTGGTGTCGTACCACAGCAGCCCCCAATCAAGCGTACCCCTTGATCACGTAGTTCTACTGCTGCTCGACCAAAATAATCAGCCTCCGATTCATAAACGACACGCCCATCTTCTAAGTCAAGAAGTGAAGCGTTCGGATAAGCTGACATAAATGCCTTTTCAGGAAGTTCTACGCCTTCAAATGCTTGTATTGTATGATGTGGGCCAAGCCGGCAATTGACACCAACGATATCTGCACCAAGTGTTTCTAGCTCATGCAAAGCATTATTTAAAGACATTCCATTTTGTAAAACACCAGGCTCATGCATAGATACTTGTGCAATAATTGGTAACATTGTTTTTGCACGTAACATTTTTAATGTTGCAGTTAATTCTTCAAAATCATAATAGGTTTCAAGTAAGAGGCCATCTGGATTTCCTGCAAGTAAAACACTTGCTTGTTCCTCTACAGTCGCTAATATTTCCTCTAGTGTTGCATCACTTTTTCGGATACCACGAATACCTCCTATTGTCCCTAAAACAAATTGACCTCCATCTGCAGCTGCTCGCTTAGCAATTGTAATAGCTGCTTCATTAAATTGTTGAACGCGTGATTCTAATCCATAGCGAGCTAATTTGATGGCATTTGCACCGTACGTATTCGTTTGAATGATGTCAGCACCAGCCGCAATATATTCTCTATGAATCTTTTCAATTAACTCTGGTCTCTGCACATTCATTTCCTCATGGCAATATTCCAATCCATAGCCATAAAGAACTGTGCCTATTGCACCATCCGCCGTCAATACATGCGTGTTTAACTTCTCAAGCAATCCCATAAAACTAGCCTCTCTTCCTATGTCTCTGTATAATAAAAAGCCTTCTTTCATAAAAAAGAAGGCTTTAACGATTCAGCATTGTTGTTCCTTCTCATCTTCGACTCAACGGTCTTCTGGATTTAGCACCTGACAATAAGTTGGTTGCTGAAGCTTCAATGGGCCAGTCCCTCTGCTTCTCTTGATAAGAATTAAGTATGAATTTTTTAAATAATTAAAAGAATCATATCGTTTACTGACGAATGAGTCAAGAGTATTTCACGTAACAAAGTAATTTTTAACTTAAAATCTTAGAAACTGGATAGTTCCTCTGCAAGCTCCTCACCAATTTTTTTCCCATTTTGAATGCAAGCTCCGATACCTACACCAAAATATGAACAGCCTGCTATAGCTAAATTTGGATAGTTTTTGTTCAGTTCCTGAAGCAACCCTTGTAACGCTTCTCTGTGAGCTAAGTCGTATTTAGGCATTTGATCAATCCATTTTGTTACATTTACTACGGTTGGATCCTCTTCTATTCCCAAGCTCTTTCGAACATCCTCTAAAGCAACGGTTGCCAATTCTTCATCAGTCATGGTACGTAGTTGTTCATACGCTGGGTTAATACTCTTATAGAAGAGTCGTACAAGTAATTTATTGTCTCTCGATGTATGCTTCCATTTACGACTTGTCCAAGTTGCTGCATTACAAGTAACGTTAGAATTATGAGAGACAATATAGCCCGTTCCATCTGCTGGCAATTTCGCGTCTGGTACATCGAAGCCTAAGTATATGGTAATGGCTGACGCAGTAGTAAATTGATTAAAATAACGGTTTAATGATTCGTCCTTCATGAGGCTTTGAACAGCTTCATTCGGTAGTGCAAGCACAACATAATCTGCTCCGATATTTTCACCATTTGCTAATGAAATTGTATAGCGGTCTTCCTGTTTTTGAACATGTAAAGTAGCGACACCCTTGATAATTTCAACATTGGTTAATGTTTGCTCAAGTCGATCGATTAAAGAAGTTAAACCATTTTTAAATGATATAAATTTTTTATTGGCAGCTTTAACAAATTGCTCACGGTTCGCATCAAAACCTTTAATGATACTTCCATAATCATTCTTATAATCAATTAAATACGGTAAAGTAGAAGCAATTGAAAGCTGATGTAAATCACCTGAATACACACCTGCTAGAACTGGTGCAATTTGGTTTTTTACTAGTTCCTCTCCTAAATAGTAGGTTAAGAACTCGCCAATTGAACTTTCCTTTGTAAAGCCTTTGTTTGGTAATGTCAAATCCTTTAATGCTTCCTGCTTTCCTTGCTCTGATATTAATGTGCTTTCCTCTAAGGATGCCAAGCTCATTGGAATACCAAATGTAGAATCAGCTGGAATAGCATGTAGTTCATTATTTGTGTAAATATAAGAAATGCCGGTTTCGTTATAAACTAGATTATCTTCAAAATCAAGCTCCTGCACTAGCTCCATAACACCTTTATGGCGAGCGACAATAGAATCAGCACCTGTTTCCATAATAAATCCTTCTTCATATGCCGAATGTAACTTACCACCTAGATATGTATTTTTCTCTACAAGTACTAGACGAACATCTAGATTATTCTCCTTCACTTGACGTTGTAAGTAATGCATTGTGCATAATCCTGTAATTCCGCCACCTAATACAACAACTGTTTTCATATAAACCGCCCCTATTATTAGTTCTTTCTACAGTATAAACCTATTTTCATTGAAAATTGCATTCAACCCTTTACAAATTTAGCAAAAATAGAGCTATCCCTTTAGGAGATAGCTCTAGCCAACATATATATTAATAGGTACTATAGTGTTAATTACGCCTAATACATTGTAGTAAATACTAACCGTCTATACTTTTAAATTTTGCGCAAAGGTCGCTAATTTTTCTGCCGAATTCGTTACTTCTGTAAATGATGTCCCTAACTCACCTAATATACCTACGATTGCTTGTATTTTTGTTGCCATGCAATCATTTTGTTCTTTTGCTTCAGTCATGGCATCTAGTATACTCGTAAACTGGCCTTCTGTTTGCAACATATTTTCCTCACCAGACGCTACTTCTCCTTGAATATTCGTCAAAGAATACTCTAATTTCTCAGTCCGTTCGCTTGTTTTTTTCAATAACAAAGCAACCGCTGTTACCGAATCTTTTGTTTGAATAGATAACTTTCGAACTTCGTCTGCTACTACACTAAATCCTTTTCCCGCCTCTCCAGCTCGAGCCGCTTCAATAGCTGCATTCAAAGCTAACAGATTAGTTTGATTCGCAATAGTAGTAACAACACTCATGATTGTCTCCATTTCTCTAGACATACCTGATAATTGTTCTATATTTTCTTCAATATCATAAAGTGAATGAATAATATTATGCATATTTTGTGATTGATTTTTTAAACGTTCCCGTCCTGCAAGTGCTTCATTTTCAGCTAAAGTCGATACATCAAGCGATTTTTTGGCCAATTTTTTAATCTCATCAGACTGCTTGCTGAGACAGCAAAAAGAATGATTGGTTTCCTGAGAGATTGTGGCAAGCTCTTCAGAAGAACGTACAATTTGTTGTTCAATTGCGACTCTCTCATGCTCCATGCTTTCTTTCATTTCTTCAACAGTATTTTCAAAAGCTTCTAAGACGAGCTGTTGCTCAAAGTTACAAATTTTCGATATAGCTCTTATTGTATTGAACTGATCATAAGGATACTCTATATTTTTTTCAACTAAATCAATAAATGAAATAGATAAATCTTGGAATGCGCAAATATACCATTGTGTTCTTAGTCCAATGTGGACATGTACCTTCGCAATTTTTACACGCCTTAGATAGAACTCCTCATCAATTATTCCATTAAACATTTCGATAATATGCTTCCGTAACGTTACTTTAAGCTTTTCTACAGAACTATGTTGACTAATAATATCTACCAAATGATGCTCTGTTCCTATCATGTTATAAAAGCGGTTTACGATGTGATCTACATTGTCCATAACATATGGCTGGAAAGCCTTTAAATATTGTAAGTCTTGCTCCGTTAAGTTCAGCATTTCAATTTGCTTCGCCATTGATTGGCGATTAGACAAATCCATTTTCACTGTGTATTGCTGTAGATCCAATACCTTCGTCTTTCTCTGTTTTTGAAAAATCACACATCTTCCCTCTTTCATTCTGTTTACTTTCAGCAGGCCGAGAAACATCAAATACCTTTTAACATATTGATAGATTAATGAAAAAATACCTATCCATAACGTCTTGGCATAACCATATACATTTTTCCAAGTTTATTGAAAAAAACTTCCCTTTCAAACACTATGAATGACAAACAGTAGATTTTTGCATATGTACCTTTTCAAAATCACTCATATACCTTAATCATTTTATAATTTGCTGTCAATTTTTAACCACCCAATATTTTACATAAAATGTATAAAAAGTCCCTACAGTAAATTCACTTTAAAAAACAATTAAAAAGCTACCACACTATTAATTGGTAGCTTTTTTTACCCGATTTCTTGATTATTATGCTTATTTTTTTAAAATTTCTTCTGGCACCCTATAAATTTCACTATATTAATAATTTTTACCCTTAAAACAACTAAAACTATATACTTACTAAAAGGTTTATTCATATACCAAAAGTTTCATGTTAATCAGATGTATAAATAATTCAAAGACACTATATTTTTTAACACAAAATTTACAAACTTTTAAGTTCCTGTAATATTTCCGAAGCTTCTTTAATGCCTGCATCTGCTGCAAGTCCATACCACTTGATGGCCTCTTTCAGATTTCTAGCTATCCCTTCACCTTTATTGTACATATGCCCTAGCTGTAACTTGGCCTCTGCATCCCCTTGAAGGGCAGCCTGTTTAAACCAATGAATGCCTTTTTCAATATTTCGTATACCTGCAAGCCCATTACTCCATATATACCCCAAATCATAAAAAGCATCTACATGATATTGTTCTGCAGCTCGTTCATACCAAAATAGTGCGCGGTTTACCTCCTTCGTTTGGCCTAGGCGTCCCTCTAAATAAATTCCACCAAGAAGATATTGTGCTTCTACATAACCGGCCTCTGCAGATTGTTTATAGGCATTGAATGCTGCCTCCATATCTACAGTCACGCCTAACCCCTGCTCATATATAATCCCTAGCGTAAACATGGCCTCTGGTACATTCTTTTTAGCAGCATAGTCAAACCATTTTTTTGCTAATGTATAATCCTTCGTTACTCCTTCACCATTAAAGTACATATCCGCTAAATTATTGGCAGCATCCGCATGTCCCTGCATTGACGCCTTTTCATAGTATAAAAAGGCCATCGAATGACTTTCTTCTACTCCAATTCCTTCAAAGTAAAAATTACCTAACATATATTGTGCATCGGCATTCCCTTGAGTCGCAGCTAACTCAAACCATTTCAATGATTTTTCGATCTGAAAATGATTACCTTCCCTAGCATTGTAATATTCACCTAGTTGATACTGTGCATCCGCGTCCTGTTCTTCAACCGCCTCTTTATATAGATCAATCATGACCTCATGATCCAAATCCTCTTCCTCTGAAATAGCAACTTGTTCATTATTTTGGTGGTGGAAGTACCATTCTATAATATCAAGCACGTCATCCACTACTTCTATACGATTTGCTAGCTTTTCTAGCGAGGAAATTTGCCAAACAAGTATATAGATTGACTGTGGTATGGCCTCACGCAACACATCGTCATACTCCGCTAACAATGTTAATACATTCTCCTGCACTGATTGGTATTGTTCTGATTGGACAATTTGTAAATGGCGTTGCTGCTGTTCTTTTAATAGCCTCCTCACTATTTGATACAATATTTTTTGCAAGGCTGCTAGGTTAACTTCAGCGAATGTAAGTAATTTTATATTTTGAGCAAACCATGAATTTTCTGTTTGTATCAGATTTTGTAGAGAATCAATTCGTTCTTTGTTTCGCTTAACTAACATTTGCTCGTACATTATTTTCCTCCCTTGCACGCTCTATCAATTACGTCCAAATTTTTTCGAACTTGCTCGAAAAGCTCACCTTCACAACTACCGCTTCACAATCAGAATAAAAATTGCTGAATCAAGCTAAAAAACTGCCTTACCACTATTATATGGAAGACAGTTGAATTTTGGTTACACATACGCTCTCAATAGCAAGCCTACGAATAGGGTGATGATTAAAAAGACTGTAATGTGTGCCCATTTATACATTTCTAATAAGCCAATAAATTCTCTTGTGAATGCGTTTGGAACATAGTAAAAGGCTGTCTTAGAACCAATTCCTTCCGCATCTAATTTTGCCTTTTTCGCATAAATACTTGCACGAAACACATGAAAATTATTCGTAACAAAAATAGAGCGATATTTTTCACCTTGTGCATGATGGTCCATTACCTTTTTCGAAAAGGACATATTTTGTTCTGTATTAGAGGATTGATCCTCTTTTAGAATCTTGTCAGGGGGAATTTGGTGAATATTAATTAAGTATTGTTTCATAGCAAATGCTTCCGATATCCTTTCATCATTCCCTTGCCCACCTGACACAATGATAAAAGGCCTTTCCCCATACTTTTTATATTGCTTCACCGCCTCATCTAAACGACTTGCTAAAAGAGGGGGCACTCTATCACCAATTAACCCTGAGCCCAGAGCAATTATATAGTTAGGTTCATAGCGTATCGGCGTATAATGATACAATATGGCATATGCTAGGACACTTGTGTATAAAAACATTGTATAGCCAAAAATCAAAAATGCATAGAAGAAAAGAATATGCCAAAGGACATTTTCAATTTCAATAAAAATGACGAAAACATACCATATCATCATCATAACAAAACTTAGCCCCAGAATGGCTAACATTAAATTACGTACTTTACGTCCTTCCTTTTCCAATAATACTTTACTATTGAAAAACATGGCGATTGATAAAATAAACATAATGCTAGGAAAGCTTGCTAATATAATAAATATCCCCATTTCTGAAATAATCCCCTGATCATTTGGCAGCAATAACGGATAATGGATCATAAGTAATCGAATAACATATACACCTATCAAACCAAGAGCTACCACATTGAGAAAGCGCCTTTTTTCTGTTAGGTACAACAGGAAAAATATTGAAATTAATATTATGAATGTTAGTAGCATCACTTCACCCCTTCCTATTACTTCATTTTTACAATCATTGTATCTGTCACTACTTGTTCAAATTTTTTGATAGAGCCCAATTATCTGAAGCGTTTGTTTTATTTTTTAATAAAGTTCATGTAATATTACTATATAAGAAATAGTTTATGACCAAACTCAAAATTATATTGGAGGAATGTAAGTAATGAAAAAAATTCTTGCCGCTCTTTTTGCAGCGACACTGATATTTTCAACGGTTGGTGCAACATTATTCATTTCAGATACACCAACGGCAGAAGCTAAATCCTATAAATCAGGTAAAAAAGGCTTCTCTAACAATAATAATAGCTCGAATATCCAGAAATCACAGGATACTTCTAAAGATCAAAACAATGCAACAACAAATAAATCTAATTCAACATCTACTAATAAAGTGGATACTACTAAAAAAGGTGGCTTTTTCTCAGGAGGTCTGATGAAAGGCTTAATGCTTGGGGGACTTGCTGGTTTATTATTCGGTAGTCTATTTAGTGGTATGGGGTTACTCGGAAATATTTTAGGTTTATTAATTAACGTAGCGGCAATTGTCGTTATTGTGATGCTTGTCATAAAAATTGTGAATATGTTTAAAGATAAAAAGCGTAAAGAGGAAGCACAATGGCACAAATAATTAATGAGCAAGATATTATTAATGCGATTTGTTTATCTCAGGCATATTATAAAAACATCCGCCCAGAAGATGTGCTAGTTGAATTAACATACGATGATGATACAGGCTTCGGTGCTGAGGTTGAAGTAAACGGTCAAATTGAGATGCTCAATACGGCAGCCATGATTGGCGCATTACGTGTTTGGATTAAAGACGTTCTACATGGTGACCCTTTCTCAACAGGAATTGAGCTAGTTTTAGACGATGAAGAAGGCATTATTGCCAAATTATCATAATAAAAATAGCAGTACAATGAATCCTTCATAAGATTCATCGTACTGCTATTTTACTTTTTCATCCGTTTCTTCACCTCTTCTTTTTCTTCTTCATTAAGAGAAAAATCGACTATTGAACGGCCAAGCATTAATAGCATGATAAACATGACTCCCGTACCAACAATTAAATAGATCATTGTGAAAACTTTAGAATATGCCGTAGTTGGATAGAGCCCTGTTTCTACGCCTGTTGGAATCAAACTGACAACTGCAAAATACATAGCGTCCAGCCAATACCATCCTTCAGTCCCCTTGTAAAACAATGTTCCTGAAAGAATGATTAAAAACAGTGTAGTAAATAATGAGATAAACTGTGGTCGCTTAAATGACCTCCACAATCCTTTCGCTAATCTTTTAGCAGATAATATAAATGAGAGCATCCCTAACCTCCTTTTTTCTGAACGTTCTATAACATAGTTAGACTATACGTTGTTTTTAACAAAAACGTCAAAAGGTAGAGGCAAATTACCTCTACCTTGTAAACTTTATTTAATCAATACATGACTAAGGTTTGTAAATATTTTCGCTGCTTGACCTCTCGTTGTGGCAGATTCCGGAGAGTATTTCCCCTGATTCCCTGTCACAATCCCTAATTCATATAACATAGAGACTGCACGTTTTGTTTCAGCATTATAGGAGGCTACATCTGAAAATGGCGATTCAGCTTTTGCAATATATGGCTGATTAAATTGTTGCTCATAGGCACGTTGAATCATTAATGCTAATTGGGCACGTGTAACAGACTGTCCAGGATTAAATTTCCCATCCGTTCCCTTTACGAGACCATGTACATATGCTGCTGCAATTTCAGACTGCATTGTAGCATCATAGTTTGCAATGTCCGTAAATGGTGCTTTTTCCGTTGTAGTTAAGCCCAAGCTTCTTACAAGAATAGCAGCAGCTTGAGCACGAGTTAGACTACTCTCAGGTCGAAATGTACCATCGGGATAACCATTCATAATACCGGTTTCTGCTACATTTTGAATATACTCTTTCGCCCAATGATTCTCTGTATCTGTGAAACTTATTGCTCCCCTTGTAGTAAACGTAACTGTAGGGTTTTGAACACTCTCATTTCCAGCTGCATCTATTGCTTTGATTGAAACACTGTAGGCAGTATTTTCTGTTAAATTTTCGAGCGTCATCTTAGTAGTATTCGCATTCAATGTACTGGCTAACTTACCATTCACATAAACATTGTAATTTGTCACACCTACATTATCCATTGCTTCTTGCCAGCTCACCTCTACCGTTGTCTTATCCTTCATATCTATTTGGATTGCCTTCGTTACATCCCATAGAGAACTTGTTTTAATGATTGGTAAAAATGCTTCATTGGCTACCGCAAAGTAACCCGCTTCGCTTAAATGAATGTTTTCTGGATTTGGTAGGTAGTTAGGAATATCCTTTGCCACAACATCATGTGTTGGTACAAAAATGGCCCCTGCTTTTTCAGCTGTTGTTTTGATTGTTGCATTTACTGTAGTCAATAACAGCTTAAATTGCTTTTGTAAGTTCTCACTATAGTAAGGGAAAGAATTATAATAGCCCATCACATATACTTCCGCATGTGGATTTAACTTTTTAATTTCAGCTAGAATCGAAGCTATATTAGATACAGCTTCTTTAGTTGCTTTTACGATAGCTACAGTATCAATCCCTGTAGTTTGCGACTCCTTTAAAAGAGGCAATAAATCATTTGCCCCAGCAGTTAATGTAATAATCTCTGCTTCTTTTATAGAAGCTCTTAATTTTACCTGCTCCTTTGTATAACCAAAGCCTGTTACTGTCTTTTCTACATCGTTTTGTAGATCAGCTAAAACATTTTTGGTTGTGTAGCCAGACATAGCAAAGCCTTTATTATATGAAGCAAGAAAGCCATTTTGCTGTAGAGCCTGTGCAATAAAATCTGTGTAACCTAAACCTATTACACCTACCTCATTCATTCCATGTGCTAATGAGTCCCCCAGTGCTAAATAATCAGTCTGTATAACCCAACTCGGGGCTATGTAATCACTTTGTTCTTCTGCATTAGCTACTGCCGGTATGGTTAATTGCAAAGCTAGTATACTTGCGGCCACATAACGAAATTTTTTTGATAATCGCATATACGCTCTCCTCCATTTAGAAAATAGTCATTGTTTTCACTATTTTACTAGAGGAGGGTTAAAAAAAGGTTAAAATATAACAATCTTTTTAAATTTTTTCATCTTGTATCTAATCTGTCTGAATCTTTCCATAGACACCACCACCACCAACCTCTATTGCTAGTTGGCCTGTTCTTGCTAAATCAATTAAATGAGCAATTTTATGAGGTACTATTCGTTCAAGCTCTTCAATCGTTACATTATGCAGAATATCCATTTCTGTACCAAATGCTTCTATCAAACGTTCCATCATTTTCGGCCCAATACCTGGGATAAAATCAAGGGGGACCTGATGAATATAAGGTGGTCGATATCTTTCTTTCAAAAAATCCTCAGATAGCTCATGTATGCGTGTAGCGACCCCTTTTATGATTTGAGTACTTCCACAGACAGTACAAACCGTTACTTCGTTACTTAGCTGTTCACCACATTTGGCACAGACTGTCTGATGATATTTGCCAAGCAATGGGTTTAGGCCATAATTGGCAATTACTGCTCGACCTTGTTGTTCATGAAGGGCCATTTTTAGTTCTGTAAAATTAGCTTCCTCTAAGCGTAACTTTTGATACTCACGTGCCAATTTCCCAAGTGAATGGGCATCCGAATTACTAACAAACGTGTACGCCTGAAGTTCTTTAATGTGGCTCACCATGTCTGTATCTGAACTTAAGCCTAATTCAATCGCATCTATTAGTTGAGGATCAAAAACTTCCGTTAAACTGCGAAGAACCCCTTTGCCAAACAAACTTTTAAAAGGAGTAAATACATGTGCAGGTATAAAAAGCCCTCCCAATTCATGCACCCTTTGCTGCAAAGTTCGTCCATCACAATATATACGCTGTGAACTTAAGTGAATATTTTTCATATATTGGGACATCCATGTTGAAAAATGCTTCATGAGCTTAAGAGTAGGAAAGTAAGCAAGCACATGAATAGGACCATGGCAATATTGATCATAGATTTCTATTTCCGATCCCGGTATCAAAGTTGTGTCTTGAAAGCGTAATCCTCCTTCCTTCAGTTCCTTTAATTCACCTCGTTCGATCATGTCCATCATTTCTTCAATGACCTCAGGTGAATGACAATCAATAATACCAATCATATCTAACCCTTTTCTTGCACTCGCCATCTCTAAAATCCTAGCTAATGTTAGTGTTTTACTGCCAGTAATTTTCACAGCACGCCCCTTATAAGTACGCCCAATATGAATATGTAAATCTGCATAGAATTCTTTCATTTTCATGACTCCTTTAGCTTTTTTAAAACGAAAATACCTTACATCACTGCAAGGCATTTTCATTTATTATGATGGATGATTGTTGGTCGTGCTATTATTAGTCTCGTAAGCACCAGAACCAGGTGTTGGCATAGAAGAAGAATCATAAGCCACTAATGTCACACCAATCTTTTTTTCAAGTTCATTAATTTTTGCAAGTTGTTGTGGATCTAATTGAGCAAATTTTATATTATCCATTATCATCATCCTTTCAATCATAAAGTTCCCTGAAATCATGATAACTATGCAAATAATAATACATCCACTTGATTGCCATAAATCTTCGCTTTCACGCTAATAAACAATCGTCCCAAACTAATCTTTTAAGCTGACGAGTAGGAATGTTAATCCAAAGACTCATGTCCTGCAACAACTGAAGTCGTATTGTCTTTTTTAAGGTCTAGAGGAAAATGACTGACTATCAGTCATTTTTTGTTGACATTCATTTTCTTCTCCTGTAACATACTAATCAAGTAAGGCAAAAGTGAGGGATTGCATGTCAAAGGAAGAAAAGATTATTCAAGCTGCTATTGAAGTTTTTCGTGAAAAAGGAATTGAAAAAACAAAGGTTTCGGATATCGTCAAAGCTGCAGGGATTGCCCAAGGAACTTTTTATCTCTATTTCCCGTCTCGCCTTTCTGTTATGCCTGCTATTGCAAAACATATGGTTGAAAGAATTATTGTAACCTTAGAAGAAGGTATTTCTATTGATAAACCTTTTGAGCAACAACTAGAAGAGGTTGTTGAGATGATTTTCTTAATTACGAAAGAATATGGCGATATCGTTGCACTCATTTATGCGGGTATTGCTCAAACAGAGCATTTAAAAGAATGGGAAAATATTTACGCCCCTTATTATGCTTGGATGGGTAATTTTTTATTATCTGCTCAGCAACAAGGAATGATTCGTGATTCTATCGATCCATCACGTTCAGCAAAGCTTATTATTGGTCTCATAGAATCTGCTGCAGAACAAATTTATTTGTTTGATGATAGCAAAGATGAAACGATGAAGCTACTAAAGCTTGAGCTTCTAGACTTTTTATATCATGCACTTGGCCTACGTCACACATAAGTGGCGTTCTTCTTTACCTCAAAAATGACTGAATGTCAGTCATTAATATACTATATGAAAGGAAATTTTTTATGCAAAAAGAATGGGTTTATGTTGGACTAACAAGTTTATTTGAGTTGTTTTGGATATTTGGTTTTAATGTAGCTAACTCTTGGTGGCATTGGGTTATTATTGTGTCTATGATTGCTCTTGATTTTCACTTTTTATCAAAAGCATGTGAAAAATTACCTACTGGCACAGTCTACGCTATTTTTGCTGGAGCAGGTGCAATCGGTACTACATTAATGGATATTTTTATTTTCGATGGAGAGTTTAATGCCATTAAAGGTATTTTTATGTTGATTTTAGTATCAGGCGTTATCGGGTTAAAACTTGCAGATAGCTCATCAGCAGAGCATGAAGAACAGAAAGAGGTGAATGCATAATGGGTTGGATATATATAGTATTAGCAGCAATGTCAGAAATTATAGGTGTTGTAGGTTTACGCTTTTATAGTCAAAATAAAACCGTACGAAATTTATTAATATATATCGGTGGCTTTGGATTATCATTCGCCCTTTTATATGCATCATTCAATTATTTACAGTTAAGCATTGCCTATGTTGTTTGGGTTGGTATTGGTACTGTTGGCGCTGTGCTTGTAAATATCATTTTCTTTGGAGAATCAAAAAACCTAACACGTATTATAAGTATTATTGCTATTATCATTGGTGTTGCAGGTTTAAAAGCAGTCTCTTAATCGGACAATATTACAGGACGCCCCTCAGAGGCGTCCTTTTTAATCCACTTCTTGCTGTATCCAATCTTTTCCTTCTATTGTTCTTGTTACAATCATACTTGCCACAGTATCACCTGTAGCATTTACCATTGTAGCAGGAGGGTCTACTACTACTCCTATAGCAGAGATCATCGGTAAAGCTTGAACTGGTAGACCGTACAATGTGACTATAAGCATTTCTCCAATGAAACCTCCACCTGGAATACCACTCATCACAATACCTGATAGTAAGGCGACGCCAATTGCGGTTACAAAAGTACTGAATCCTGTAAAATCCATATTAAACACACCGAAAACAAACGCTATTTTCAATATGGCGGACAAGCATGAGCCATCCATATGAATGGTGGCACCAAGCGGTAATACGGTTTCACGAATATCCTTTGGCACTCCAATCTGTTTGGCAGCTGTTAGATTAACAGGCAGTGTTGCAAAGCTACTTCCTGTACCTAATGCTGTCACAGCAGGCGTTAAAATATTTTGCCAGAACTTTATAACTCCTACTTTTCCACCTGCAATAAAAGCGTATAAAGTAAAGCCGATTAAAAAATAAAGGATAGCAACAGGATAGTAGAGAATGATGGCTTTAGCATAATCCCCAAGCAATGCCGCTCCAAAATCCCCTATTAATGTTGCAAAATAAGCCATTAATCCAATTGGTGCATAGTACATCACTAGCTTGATGACCTTCATAAATACTTCCGAACCACTTATTAAAAAACGCGCAAACGGCTTACCTGCTTCTCCTGTTAATCCTGTGCCAAGCCCGATTAAGACAGCAAATAAAATAAGTGCTAGCATATTACTTCTGGATAATAAATTCATAAAATCAGGCACAGTGAAGGTGTTAACTAATTGTTCAGCAAAGCTTAAATCCTCTGTTGTTTCAGGGGATACAATCTGAACGGATACCTCAGCCCCAGGGGGATAAATAGTAACAGCAATTAACATGATAATGGCGGCAATAATGCCTGTTGCTATAAATACGAGCATCATTGAGCCCATAATTTTACCTAAACGTTTGAGGCTTTCCATACTAGCAACGGAGGATGCAATGGAGAAAAACACTAATGGCACAACAATCATAAATAATAAATTAATAAAAATATCACCAAAAGGCTTTAACACCGTAGCCTTCTCACCAAAAAGCAAGCCAATAATAACACCTAGAAGAATGGCAATTAATAAAAACATAGAAAACCGATAAGCCCTCAGTTTTCCCATCTTCACATCCCTTCAAGGATCATTTACACTTCAGTGATATTGCTTGTAAATTTTTTAAGCATGCTCCGAAGAACAATGTGACTTGCTAGACGCTATAAAAATTCGTATATCCCCTCTGCAATAAACTCCGCTGGGCCTCGCATCCAAACATGGTCATCGTCAGCCCATCGTATGTTTAAGTCACCTCCACTCAGATGAACAGTTATCTCTTCTCCCCTCTGACAAAAACCATTTAAAATAGCAGCTACTACTGCAGCACAAGCACCTGTTCCACACGCCTCCGTAACACCAGAACCTCGCTCCCAAACTCTAAATTGTAAGGCTTTTGAATGGATGACCTGTACAAATTCAACATTAACACGATTAGGAAATCTCACATCATTTTCTATAATGCCTCCTAGTGTTCTTAACGGCGCTTTTTCTATATCATCGATAAAAAATACCGCGTTTGGATTTCCTAAAAACAACGCTGTTAGGAACAAATTATGTGGAGGCACTGTAAATAATTCATTGATGACGAGCTTATTAGGGGTACCTAACATCGGTATATCTTTACGATACAATAAAGGTTTACCCATATCGACAATCACATCTATGACTGTATTATCCTGAACCACTACCTCTACGTACATAATGCCTGCTTTTGTTTCAATTGTAAAAAACTTTTGTCGCACAATTTGGCGTTCAAAAATATATTTTGCAACACAGCGAAGTCCGTTTCCACAGTTAGATCCCTCTGTACCATCCTTATTAAAAATGCGCATACCACAGTCAGCAATTTTAGAAGGTTGAATAATAATTAATCCATCCGAGCCAATGCCTGTATGGACATTTGCTATCTTTTTAGCTAATTCACAAAAGATATTGTCATTATAATCATACCTGAAAAGATCAAGATAAATATAGCTGTTGCCAATACCATGCATTTTCGTAAAGGCTATTTTCATACATTCACTCCTTGTAAAGGATGGTAGATGTATAGACTTTTAACTTTCTTATGATTGGTTAACCTTTTTGGCAAATTGCTCTGGAACATATGTAAGATAAGGCTTACCAGTTAGTGGATGTATTTGAATATCAGCAAAAACATGAAATACTTCCCGTAACAACGTTGGAGTAAGTACTTCTTCTGGCGTCCCATGACAAACTATTCGTCCATTCTGTAAAACGTAAATTTGATCACAGTACATTGCTGCGATATTTAAGTCATGTAAAGCCGCGACTACAGTTAAATGTAGAGTTTGAATTAAGTCCATAAGCTGGAGTTGATGCTGTATATCTAAATGATTCGTCGGCTCATCTAATATCAATACCTTAGCTTGTTGTGCCAGAGCACGTGCAACCATTACGCGCTTTTTCTCTCCACCGGAAAGAGAGCTAAAGCTTCGTTTCTCCAAATGTGAAATACCAGTTTGTAGAAGAGCATCTGCCACAATTCGGAAATCTTGTTCTTGATCAAGCTCCAATAGTTTTTTATGTGGCGTTCTTCCCATACTGACTAAATCATGTACGGTGAAGTCAAATAAAACAGGTGTTTCTTGACTAACAACGGCTAAATTTTTAGCAATCGATTTACTTGATTGCTTTAAAATATCTTGTTCGTTTAATAATACCGTACCACTTTCCGGTTTTAGCAGACGGTACATATTTTTTAGCAATGTGGATTTGCCGCTACCATTAGGGCCAATGAGTCCAACAAGTTGTTTTTCTTTTATTTGAATACTTACTTCATGTAGTATACGCTCATCGTAAATGGAGAATGATAGCTGCTTTGCTTCTAATGTCATATAAGTTAGTCTCCTTCACCGAAAGAATAATTGTTACGACGGAGTAGCCAAATAAAAAATGGTCCTCCACAAAAGGCCGTTATAATACCAATTGGCATTTCTTGAGGTGCGATGATTATTCGGGCAAAAGCATCTGCCCACACTAAAAAGATTCCTCCAATTAAAGCACTAATAGATATCACATATTTATAGTTTGACCCCACAATTAACCGAACGATATGTGGAATGATTAATCCCACAAATCCAATAGAGCCACTGACTGCGACAAGTACACCAGTTAACAACGAAACAAGTAAAATGAGCTGAATACGAAATTGCTGTAAATTAACCCCTAACGTTACAGCTGCCTCTTCCCCTAGTAATAATAAATTTAAATTTCGATAGTGTAGCCATAGTAGCCCAAATACGAGGAAGAATATGAAAGCCGGGATTACAATATTATTCCACTTGGCTCCAGCTAGACTCCCTAGCATCCAAAACATAACAGCCTTTAAAGCCCCTTCTTGTTTCGACATCATCAAAATGAAATTGGAAACGGCCGTTAAAATAAAGGACACAGCCATCCCCGCCAATAACAAGCGAAAAATTGAGACACGACCACCAACTCGTGATAAGAAAAATACGAGCGCAATGGCAAGTAATGACCCTAAAAATGCAGATACAGAAAGAGCATAGATTCCTAAAAATGAAAAGGCACCTAAAATAATTACTGAGGTCGCTCCAACAGCTGCACCTGACGAAATCCCTAATATATAAGGGTCAGCAATGGAATTTCTCACAAGTGCCTGAATTGCTGCCCCAGCAATAGCTAGACCAGCTCCAACAATAGCTGCGAGTAAAACACGTGGTGCTCTTATTTGCCAAATAATGATTTCCTGTGAGCGACTCCAGTCTTGCTCTATGCCATTTTGTATAATGGGGATTTTAGAAAGAATAACTTTCCATACATAGAAGGGTGTAACTGATACAGACCCAACCATAACGGCTATTGTCATAGAAACGATTAATACGAAGAAAAGTATTAAGGAAAAAAACATAAATTTTTTATTCATCCGTTTAAAGCTCCTACTAAGTATTGATGGATGAAGCAATAAAAAAAGGTATTCCATACGAAAATACGCATAGAAATACCCTAGATTAAACAAAGTCAGAAAATATCCAGCTATTGTCCGTAATTGCTTGCATCCTCGTGGGCATTACAGGTATTACTAATGGCAGGTCTCCTGGCTTCGAATCAGCATCCTATAATGGCCTTCCCATACTAACACAGTGGCAAAAAATATTATAAGACTCCTCGTTACAGTTGCGGGACAGCGTCGGACTTCCACCGACTTCCCTTTTAAGTGACATTCAAAAAATATCACACCAATAGTACTTAAAGTTATAAAATTGTGACGATTCTATCATACATTTTTATAATTAGTTAGTCTACACTATAATTGAGTTAACTTAAAATTAAAATAAGGTTGACACAATTATATTCGTTTTTTACACTAGCAGTAAGAAGGTTTATAACGAGGTGAAATTTATGGCTACTGCTACACAACAGAGTCATCATAAATTAAGAACTATTGACATTACCTATATTGGGTTATTCTCAACACTTATGATGATAGGGGCTAATATTACCTCCTTTGCCCCATTTATGATGGTGGGTGGTGTACCGATTACACTACAAACGTTTTTTGCTATTTTAGCAGGACTGGTTCTTGGTAGCAGAAAGGGTGCGCTCGCCTGTACAGTTTATATGTGCATAGGATTAGCAGGAGCGCCTGTTTTTGCTCGTTTTGGTGGGGGAGTTGGACAAATTTTAAGCCCTACCTTTGGGTTTATTATTACATTTATTGGAGCAGCATTTGTTGCAGGACTAATTGTAGAACGAAGTGCAACAAAGAAAAGCTATATTGCGGCAGCGTTAATCGCAACTGCGCTTAATTATTTCCTAGGGACAAATTGGATGTATTTTGCCTACAAACTATGGGCAAGTGCACCAGAGGTCTTTTCATATAAACTAGCTTGGCTCTGGATGATCCCCCCACTACCAAAAGATTTTATCTTAGCGATTTTCGCTGGCATCCTCGCCTATCGATTACAAAAAACATTGAAAATCATGCCCATTCAATAAATAATTCCTCACATCTTTCTTGTTAGATGAAAGATGTGATTTGATTTTTGGTAGTAGATCATGTCCATTATTTCTGCACATTTATTTGCTACAGTATTAGCAAATAGTGAGGAGGATATGACATGATATTCAAACAAAAATGGTCAATGGCACTACTATCAGTATTAGCTTTACTTACTTTATCTGCTTGTACGGAGGATCAAACGAAGCCTGCGTCTACATCTAATCATACGACTGAAGAAATGGATCATTCGACAATGAACCATTCAAGTTCAGGCGAAGTACCAGCTACATTAAAAATTGCTGAAAATCCGAAGTTTCCTGTAGGAAGTACAGCTATTATTACGAACGGGCATATGGACGGTATGAAAGGTGCAGAAGCAGAAATAGTCGGGGCCTATGATACGACTGCTTATGTTATTTCCTATGAACCAACTACAGGTGAAGAACCTGTTAAAAATCATAAGTGGGTCATTCACGAAGAATTAATTGATCCCGAAGAAGCACCTCTGGCTCCTGGTACAGAAGTAAAAACGGATGCAGCGCATATGGAAGGTATGGAAAATGCGCTTGTCCATATTGAAGAGGCTGTACAAACAACTGTTTATATGGTGGATTACACTTCCACTTTAAATGGTGAGGCAGTAAAAAATCATAAATGGGTAACAGAAGAAGAGTTAACTTCAAAATAATTTAAACAACCTCTCCCAGTAGGTATGGTAGAGGTTGTTTTCTAGTTTTTATGTTCAAGTGCTGCGGACTTATGCCATTTATAACCGATACCCCATACTGTTTGTAAATAATCATCCGCAGGGAAGCCGCTTTTTCTTAATTTTTCTCGTAAATTACGCACATGTGAATCAATCGTACGATCTTCAATCATTACATTATATCCCCAAACTGTGTTGATAAGATGTTCTCTGGAAAATACTTTATTTTGATGATTTAAAAATAAGGCTAGCATGGAAAATTCCTTTGGTGTTAATGAGATTGCCTTTTGTTGAAAATAAAGTTCAAACGCTTCCTTATCTAATCGTAGCCCCTCAATGCATATAACTTTTTCATCTATTTTCGCCCTTCTTAATACCGCATGTATACGCGCTAATAACTCTTCCTCATCAAAAGGCTTTAAAATATAATCATCAGCACCCATGTTTAAGCCTTTTACAATATCAGCATGCTCTCCTTTTGCCGTAAGCATAATAATAGGCACATCCCAAAACTTCCTAATTTCCTGGCAAGCTTGCCACCCATCCATCTCCGGCATCATAATATCCAACAGAACTAAATCCACATGCTCTTCTTCTAAATAATCGAGTCCTTCTAGAACGGACGACATGGCTCTACAATGAAAAGTAGGCTCTAAGTAAAGGGTCAATAAATCTAACATTCTTGGCTCATCGTCTATGCATAAAATAGTCTTCATTCGCTTCTACTCCCTTAAACAATAATTCAAAAGTAGTTCCTTTATTGATTTCACTGCTAACCTTCACTTTCCCCCCATGTGCCTCTACCAATTCCTTAACAATAGCAAGTCCTAGACCAGAGCCACCTAGAGCACGACTACGGGATTTTTCCACTCGATAAAACCGTTCGAAAATATAAGGTACATCCTCCGCTGGAATCCCTTTTCCTGTATCTTTCACAATGATGCTTATCACATCTTTGTTTTTTTTAACAGTGACTGAGGTGGTTTCTCCAGGTGCACAGTAGATTAACGCGTTATTTAATAGATTAAGGAGGATTTGCTCTAGTCTTGCTTCATCTGCCCATAGAAGTAAGCCTTTTTCACAATGTACATCGAAATATATACCTTTCTCTTGAAAAGCAGGATGTAATTTTTCTTCCATGCTTGTAATAAATGAATGTAGCTGGATACATTGTTTTTCAATTACAAATGAGTTTTCATCCATTTTCGCTAAATCAAATAAATCCTTGATGAGTCGAGAAAGTCTATTGGTTTCTTCTATTATAATGGCTAAATACTTTTGACGATCTTGCTCTATCAAATCCCGTTTGGCAAGAATGTCGGTATAGCCTTTAATAAATGTTAGTGGGGTGCGGAGCTCATGTGCAATGCTTGACAAAAACTCCTTACGCTCTTGCCTTAAATGATTTAAGTCATTAGACAACAGTTGGATGGCATTCGCTAAATCACCAAGTTCGTCTTTTGAATTCGTAGAAAGGTCGACTGTAAAATCACCTTTACTCATGTTCAATGTAGCCTCTTTCATCTGGATTAATGGTTTTGCAAGCTTTTTAGATAGCACGATAATCACCGCTATAGTGACAAGACCAGAAACAATGCCAACTATAAGAAAATGCTTATTTAAACGTTTCATTAAGGCGTGGATGGAATCTGTATGTTGAAACATAAAAACGTAGCCAATCGTTGTTTGCTGTTCTTTAATAGGACTGATAGTGGCAATAGCCTTAGCCTCTTGCCAGTTAGCTTGCAATACTCTTCCCTTATAAGGTATTTCCCCGTCTATCTTACTGAACATATCTCTAATTTCTGGATGGGGTTGCGATGAAGCTAGTATTTCTCCCTGATGATTAGTAACCACTACATCCGTACTTTCATCCGATTCCATAAGTACTATATGGGCCAAGGTTTCGTTATTAAAGTTCTGTTCTAATATTGTACGATGGGAGTTTCCCCTTGCTTGTAAGCTTGCTAATTCCTCTTCAACACGAGAATTAGTCAAGGAGGCATGTAAAAAAAACATCATAAATGTTTCGATACAAAATAATGTGATGAAAAAAATGATACCTAACTTCAGTGATAACTTTCTCATCTATAACCACCATTTTTCTTTTTCTTAAAAGTATAACGTGTAAATGTGAAAAATCCATGCAGAAGTAAAAAAAGCCCATAAGTATATTGAATACCTATGGGTCAGATTAATTTAAATGTATTTTTTTGCCCAGTTTAAGAAGTTATCAATGACAACGTCAAGGAATTTCACAGTGCCTTCATCTGTTAAATTGCCTTCTGCATCGAATTTAGTGTGAACAGCACCAATATAAACATCATTGCCACTTAGTAATGGTGAGTTAATACCAGGAGAGAATAAAATATCTCGTAAATGTAATTGAGCTTTTACAGTACCTAAGTTCCCCATAGATGCGCCCATAATGATAGATGGCTTACCAATCATTACTTTATCTACACGAGACAACCAGTCAATGGCATTAACCATCACACCTGGAACTGTACCATTATATTCTGGTGTAACCCATAGCACAGCATCTGCTGCTTTTACTTTTGCTTTAAAATCAAGAACTTCTTGTGGTGCTTCATTTTCGATATCTTGATTGTACATTGGTAAATCCTTTAAGCTTAAAACTTCAAGCTCTAATTTTTCTGTATAACGCTTTTGAATAAAGTGAGCTAATTGCATGTTATAAGATTCTTTACGAATACTACCAACGATGGCTACTACTTTCATGATGTTTCCTCCTAAATGTACATTAAACTTAGTATTTGTATAGCTATTGTATTTTATACCACTTTAATAGTAAGTGGCAAATTCTTCAACTGGCTTTCGATAACCACGAAGACGACGACTACTTTCTTTTTCTTTCCCAATTGTGATCATTAGAGCTATTTCATGTGTTTCTGGTACATTAAATAGTTCACGCATTTTTTGATCATCAAAACCAATCATTGGACAAGTGTCCCAGCCGCGATTTTTTGCAGCTAGCATAAATAACATGGCAGACAAAGATGCATTACGAATTGCTTCATCTTTCATAAATGCATCCCCACGTTCTTCATAAAAGTTTGTATTTTCAGCTACTAGCTCATCTAATTCACAAGCTGTAATAATACCTAAATCAACCATACCTTGACTTAATTCAGCAGTATTTTTATACGCCTCTTTATCACCTAATACAAGTATTACCGCTGAAGCTGAATGTACTTTATATTGTCCATAGGCTGCTTCTCGAACCTTTTCTTTCATATCTTCATCCAACACCACTATATAATTAGCATGTTGTAAGTTAAATGCTGATGGAGCGAGCTTAACATCCTCCAAAATAGGACGTATGTCTTCCACAGTCATTTTGACGTCCTTGAGAAAATTATTAGCAGAGCGACGCTTATCAATCAGCTTGGAAAATTCCATTTTTAAACCCCCAATACAGTTATGTATTCATTCAGTAGAGAAACATCTCTCTACTGAATGGAATAGTATTACTCATATTCTTTATCGAACGTAATAGAGCTTCTTACAGTGTCAATTGGACGTACAAGTCCTTCAATCTGTGCGCGTTTAGGTTCTAAAAATGGTGGTAATGATAATTTTTCTCCTAGTGTTTCATATGGCTCGTCTCCCATAAATCCAGGACCGTCAGTAGCTAATTCAAATAAAATTTGCGGTGCAACTCGTGCGTACAATGATTCAAAGAAATGACGATTTACATAGCCAGAAGTGTGGAAACCAAAGCTTTCAAAGCGTGCAGTCCATTCATCTAATACCGCACGATCTTCTACACGGAAGGCTGCATGGTGAACTGTGCCAAAACCTTGACGAGCAACTGGTAACACAGTGTTATGCTCAACAATTATTTGAGCGCCATTCCCTCCCTCACCTACTTCAAATAGGTGGAAGTCGCCTTCTTCAGCAATTTCTTTAAAGAGCATTACTTTTTCTAACATATCTTTAAAGTATTTAAAATTGGCCACACGGACGAATACTGGACCTAATCCTGTAATCGCATATTCAAGTGGAATAGGGCCATCTTGCCAAGGCGTACCAGAAGCAACACCTGTATTATGTTCATCAGAAATAAGCTGATAGTGCTGATCGTCAAAATCAACGAACGACAGAGTTTTCGCACCAAATTGTTCCTTAATACCAGTATGTTTTACATTTAAACGATCAAAGCGTTTAACCCAATAATCTAAAGCTGCGTCCGTTGGTACACGGAAAGAAGTTTTTGAAATTTCATTTGTACCATGCACTCCTTTTGGAATGTTCGGGAAATCAAAGAATGTCATATCAGTTCCTGCACTACCTTTATCATCCGCAAAGAATAGATGATATGTTTGAATATCATCCTGATTCACTGTTTTCTTCACTAAACGCATTCCTAAAACAAATGTAAAGAATTTGTAATTCTCTTCAGCACTACTTGTGATAGCCGTTACATGGTGTACACCTTTTAAATGATTCATTTTCTATTCCTCCTATTTATCTCGATATCGAGATATATGTGTAAAAATTTTTTTATTGTTTTAAAGCATTTTTGCCAACCTTTTTAAGAGACAAAATCATTGTGTCCAGCTCTTGAGATTCCAATACTTCAAAAATCTCATTTATTTTTTGTTCATGCTTAGGGAAAATCTCTTCCATCAATGTCTGTCCCTCATACGTTAATAATACGTAAGTAACACGGCGATCTTTTGGACACGACTTTCGATATACAAAGCCTTTTTGTTCGAGCTTATCAATCACATAGGTAATACTACTACTTGCAATTAATATTTTTTTACCAATTACTTGAATAGGTTGTTCTCCGCGATGGTACAAAAATTCAAGAACCGAAAACTCGGTTTGATTTAAATCATATTGAAGTAAATCTCTTTTAGTTGCATCCTGAATCGTTTGATATGCTCGGAACAAGACCGTAAATGCTTTTAAGTTACGATTGTTATCCTTCATACGACTCCCTCTTTTACTTCGAATTCAATTATCTTTAATTCGAGATAATAATAACACATTCATTTTTAATCGGCAACTATTTTCTTTCTTCATGTTTGTTATCTTCTTGTACGGGTAGAAGGTAGTTGTAACTTATAAAGGAGGATTCTAAATGAAAAAAGATGTAAATCAAAAACAACAGCAGCTAGAAGCATTCCGAGTAAGTGATAAAGGTCAACCTCTCACAACCAATCAAGGCTTGAAAATATCAGAAGATGAACATTCATTAAAAGCAGGTGAACGAGGACCTACTTTAATGGAAGATTTTCATTTTCGTGAAAAGATGACGCATTTTGATCATGAACGAATTCCTGAAAGAGTAGTACACGCACGTGGATCTGCAGCACACGGAATTTTTGAAACATATGAATGTGCAAGTGACATTACAAAGGCACAATTTTTAAACGGAAAAGGAACCAAAACACCTGTCTTTGTTCGTTTTTCTACTGTTGCAGGCTCAAGAGGCTCAGCAGATACTGTCCGTGATGCACGTGGCTTCGCTACAAAATTTTATACACAGGAAGGTAATTACGATTTAGTCGGCAATAATATTCCTGTATTTTTTATTCAGGACGCTATTAAATTCCCCGATTTTGTACACGCAGTAAAACCTGAACCGAATAACGAAATTCCTCAAGCTCAAAGTGCCCATGATACATTTTGGGATTTCATTGCAAACAATCAGGAATCTGCTCATATGGTGATGTGGCATATGTCGGATAGATCCATTCCACGAAGTTACCGAATGATGGAGGGCTTTGGTGTGAATACCTACCGCTTCGTCAATAAAGAAGGAAAAGCGCATTTTGTTAAATTTCATTGGAAACCTAAACTTGGCGTTAAATCACTTGTCTGGGATGAGGCACAAATCATTGCCGGAAAAGATCCCGATTTCCATCGTAGAGATTTATGGGAATCAATAGAGCGTGGTCATTTTCCAGAGTGGGAGTTGGGTGTGCAGCTAATTCCTGTTGAAGATGAGTTTAAATTTAGTTTTGATATTCTCGATGCCACAAAAATATGGCCAGAAGAGGAAGTTCCAGTACGCATTCTTGGTAAGATGACATTAAATAAAAACGTTGATAATTTCTTTGCTGAAACAGAGCAAGCTGCATTCCATGTCGGACATGTTGTACCTGGTATTGATTTTTCAAACGACCCTTTATTACAAGGTCGCTTATTCTCTTATACAGATACGCAGTTAATAAGACTTGGAGGACCAAACTTCCATGAAATCCCTATTAATAAACCGATCTGTCCTTTCCATAATAATCAGCGTGATGGCTATGGCCGACAAACAATCAATGTTGGGCAAGTTAGCTATCATAAAAATTCCTTAGCTAGTAATACACCAAGCCCTGTCTCTGAAGCAGATGGAGGATACACACATTATCAGGAAAAAGTGGAAGGCCATAAAGTACGTGCACGTAGCGATAGTTTTAAAGACCATTTTTCACAAGCGAGATTATTCTGGCTTAGTATGACAGAAATTGAGAAAAAGCATATCATCAATGCCTTTAGCTTTGAATTAGGAAAAGTAAAGAATAAATCGATTCGAAAACAAGTTGTAGATATGTTTGCTCATGTCAGTTATACACTCGCAGCGTCTATCGCAGATAATATTGGTATTATTCCGCCAGTACAAAAAGAGGTACCCCCTATTACACAAACTTCACCTGCTGTTAGCCAGATCATCAATGCTGTTGAAAGTGCCCAAACTTCTAAAGTAGCGGTAATCGTTTCAGAAAACACGAATGAAAAATTAAATGATCTGATTGCTACTCTATTAAGTGAAAATATAGTAGTTGAACTTGTGAGTACTAAACAGGGCATAATAAATGGTTATGAAGTTCACGAAACATTTTCTACTACTTCTTCAGTGCTCTATGATGGTGTTTATGTTACGGGGACATTCCAAGATTCCTCACTACAAGTAAAATCAGAACAGTTCATTGAAGAGGCCTATCAACATTGTAAAACGATAGGCTTTACAGAAAATATTTCGTTTTTACAGCATATTGCCAATCAAAATGGTGTGACAAACAATCTAAACTCTTTTATTCATTTACTTGCAAAACATCGACATTGGGTACGCTAATCAAAAAGCCAGCTAACGTTTGTTAGCTGGCTCATATTATTTAATTCGTTTAAATTCCTTTTCATTGCCGTCAACAAACTCTACATCCACCTCAATGGATTGGAAGCTATCATCAATATTAAATACTTTGATTACTTGATCAATCACTTCATCATTAGGCGTTGTCGAATCAAAATTCAACTGCTTAAATAACGGCTCTAATTTTGTATAAGCCTCATCACCCTGCAGTTTTTCATTTTTTCGATCATCTTGTAACTTTGCCTCTATCCCTGTTTTCTTATCCTCATACTCTACCTCATAAGACTCCGTTGCAGAGTAATCAACATCTAATGAAAACTCAATAAAATTAAATGTCATTTGGTCTGTAGGCGTTTCACCAGTTTGTTGACTAGCATTCTGATCTGCTGGTGCATTAGCAGGTACATCCTTAACTTCATCCTTATTACAACCATAAAGAATGACAGTTACTAAAGAAACTGCTAATAAAAGTTTACATTTCATATAGACACTCCTTTCTTACATATTCTTCCCCGTTTCCTTTCAAACTAACCTAAAAAAGACATCCCCTTCAATTGAGGAGATGTCTTTGGATTTATTAATAGTAGAAGTTGCGATCACTTGTATTTTCTTGAATTGCTTTTGCTAAACGGACAGTTGAAACAGCAAGGTCTGCATAAGACACATTCTTAGTGGCATTAAAGTTATTTTGCTGTAAATCAATTAGTCCCATACCATTTGCTATGGCAATATGACCTGCATACGCTGGATCAATAGATGCCGCATCAGCAAAGTTTAGTTTGTAAATCTCCTTTAATTTCGCAACATTTTCTAATTGTAAAATTTTAACTGACCAAACTGCTAGCTCTTGGCGTGTTAACGTTTCATCAATTGCGAATTGATTTGCTGGTTGTAAAATTCCCATTCTTACTGCTTGTTCAACAGTTCCATATAATGGATGATTTTTATCGATATTGTTGAACGATTGCTTCTCTCCATCTCCGCCACCGTAATAGCCATATGTTAACGATTTCAGTAAAATCTTTAATGCCTCACCCTTTGTTATAGCAGCATCCGCGTTAAAGTTTGCTAAATCTTTAACTTCTAACACATTTTGATTTAAAAGATAATTTAATTCATTGGCTGCTGTAGGGTGTGAAATCGTAGGCTTCTCTTTTGAGCTATCTACCTGATATAACCACTCACCAGTAATTGCATCAATTTGATTAACTACACTACCATTGAAGATAGGAGCATACACTAAATCATACTGTTGTTTATCTTCTGTATTTTGTTTTACATATTGTAGCTGTAATGTAAGTGCATTACTATATGCCTCTTTTGCTTTTTCATTTGGTATTGCTTGGCTAATAGACGGCCAGTTATTTATCTTTTGTTTATTAACATTCAATGAAAGTAGTGATCCATCAGAGTCAATACCTACACTTATTTCATCTCCAACAACTGCAATACCATTCACTATGCGTGGGAAGGAGAAGTAATATGTTTTACTATATTCATCAATTGCGGGCTCATCGATCGGCATTGAATACTCATGTAAATAAGAAGGAGACCATTGCTTTAAGTATTCAATCGCCTTCGATAATGCAGCATCCTTAGAAAGGACATTTGTTTTATCAGAATTTGTAAAGTCTCTCTTTAGATCGTGATACTGTACAATGTCGCCTGTGGCCTTATTAATTTCAAAAGTCGTACCAGAACCACCATTACTGTACATATACATATAATTTATTGAATAAATTGTCTCACCATTTTCATTTTCTCTTTCATCAACCATTTCAATATTGAGCTTCGCCTTGTCATCGTCAACTTTTAAGAAAGTTTTAGCAAATTCTTCAGCGTCTGCTACTGTCATACCACTTTTTCTTGGTGGTAACTGCTGTGAAGATATTTTTATGGCACTCTTCGTTTTTGGAACTTGTGTAGAAAAGCCATTCGTTGTTTGCCATTGCCCCGTTAATGCATGTACACCATTAAATCCTGAAGCTGGCATATAGACAAGCTTCACATTACGTGTATCTGAAGAATAATCAACATAATAACGAAGTTCAACCGCTAAATTATCACGTACTTGTGAAACCATTTCTTCCTCATTCTTTTTCTCACTTACATTATCAAAAGATGCTTTATTTATAGATTCTGTATTACGATACATTCCTGTTATTTCTCCATTAGCAAGAACATCAATAGTAATACTTTGATCACCAATCAGCACATCATTATAAGTTGGTGAATAAGAGAATGAATACGTAATTGGTTGGGATAATGGTCGATTGAATCCCATGTTAATATAGTTTAATCCATCATTACGAAGTTTATAGTTCTCTGTATTTGCAAATTTTTTCAGGAAATCTTCTGCAATTTTTTTTGCTTCATTCTCTGAATATTTTGCGGGATACATTGCTTCTGTAATATTAGCTGGCTGGTAATAGAAATGCTCTAACTCTAAATCTTCTCCTTTAAATGTAAAGCCACCATAAATATCTTTACCATTCACTGTTTTATGGAAGTTTAAATCATAACGGACAGTTGTATCATCTCTATAGAAATGACCTCCCCCAGAATTAAAGTCGTTATCCGTTACAAAACTGAACTCATTAGGGAATAGTGCACGTAATTTTTTAATCAGCATGCTTTTTGTAACCTTTGTCTCTGATGCTGCAAGCTGAATTTCAATGCGCTCTGATGGTTCCTTCACATTTGCAGATGCTTGGGAAATTGGTGTAAGAACACCAACTGAAAATGCTGTAGCCGTTAAAATAATACCTAACTTTTTAAATTTACCCAAAATATCCCTCCTAAAATACTATTTACCATAATTATAATATACTTTACTATAATTAGAAATGCATTTGACAGTAAATTTCCACAAAGGAAACATATATTGGGTAATCCTTTGACTGTATCATTTCTTCACCACGTCAAAATTAGCACCTATTAATACCCAATTTTGTGGGAATGGTAATCCCAATTTCCAATAGCCAATACCACGAAGATTATACTGTTTGACAAGATTAAATTTAGCTTGAATAGATCTAGCATCCTCAAACCACACCACATGAGCTCTGCCTTGTTCATCATAGTATTCAAAAAATGGTGCTTGGGCACGCCAATCATACTGAATCGCAGCATTGTAACGTTTGGCAATTTCAATAGCTCTTTGCGGACTAAGCGCCTCTGCATTTGGTCCTCCCTGGACAAATGGTAATGTCCAGTCATAGCCATATAAATTTTGCCCTAGCATAATTTTATTTGCAGGCATTTCACTAATTGCATATTTTACAACTTCTTCTACTTCTGGGAGAGGTGAAACAGCCATTGGTGGGCCTGCCGAATATCCCCATTCATAGGTCATTAGTAAAACAAAGTCCACGATTTCTCCATGTGCCTTATAATCATGCGCCTCCGTCCATGGATTGCGCTCACCTGCACTTATTTTTGGTGCTAAGGCTGTAGATACTGTATATCCTTGTGCATGGAATTTTTCTACTGCCCTTCTTAAAAAATCGTTATAGGCTTGTCGTTGGTCACCTGGTAAATTTTCGAAATCAAAGTGAATGTCTTTAACGTCTCCAAGTTGTCTAGCTTCCGCAAGAATATTCTCAAAGAGTAAATCCTGAACAGCAGTACTTTGAAAAATATCTCTTGCTAATTCTCCGCTAAAACTAAAATTTTCCAGATTCGAAACGACCATAGCAAGAGATGCCCCAGTATCATTTGCAATTTGTGTCACACCTTGACTTGGTGGACTTTGTAGAGTACCGTCCCGTCTTGCCTCATAACTAAATAAAGCTAAATATGTTAAATAGGGACCCGCTTCTCTAGCTTGATTCAAGAGTGTTTCACTAACAGACGTTCCTCTTGGCTCTAAGTACGCTAATGTTTCTGCCTTTGTTTTTGGAGGTTGTGGAATATACAATCTCATTCCAACAGTTAATGGCTGATTCGGATTAATACCATTTACTTGAGCTAGTGTTACATAATTAATACCGAAGCGTTGTCCGATTGACCACAAACTATCCCCGGGCTGTACATAATAAAAGCTCCCGATAATCGGTATTACAAGAGCTTGCCCCACAACTAAACGATTTGGCTCTGGAATTTGATTGGCATCTACAATACTCTGTACCGTTGTCCCATATGCTTGCGCTATACCCCATATAGACTCACCAGCTCGTACAACATGTATTTGAATGGTTTTGCCTCCTTCTAGCTTGATAAAATCATACCTATAAAGCTTATGAATTCCGAAAAGAAAAGATG
Organism: Lysinibacillus irui; assembly: GCF_028877475.1. Lineage (NCBI taxonomy): Bacteria > Bacillati > Bacillota > Bacilli > Caryophanales > Bacillaceae > Lysinibacillus > Lysinibacillus irui. The sequence continues at coordinate 3,938,169 of NZ_CP113527.1, forward strand.
CCTTTCAACGATTTCACAAAAAACCATTGCTTCTTCTTATACAAATGATTTTTAGGAAAATACATTTTGAATGTATATAACTTTAATGACTTTGCTTTATGTATTTCTGATAGTGTATTGGTAAGCTATCGATCAGTTCGTATTTTATTTCATCATTCATTTTTTAAATTAGCCCATTGTTTCATATATTGAAGATTTCTTTTATGTCATATCTTCTACTTTTTCTTTGTTATTTTTATAATAAAGCGCAAAATGCTACATTCCACCATGTCATTAATCGTACAAATGTTCTATTTTCGATACTTCTTTGACAAAACTTCACCCCACTTTCTACCTTATCAGTACGTCTCTCCCTACTACTTTTCGTTACACTTTTCCCAAAATAATTTATACAACTAGCATCATATGCCTTATTCTTTTCAAGGTTATCACTCTTGTATAATGAAATTATTGTAAGGAGGTGTTAGATTGCGCTTATTTTACCAACAAAAAGTAATCGGTAAGAAATCTCGTAAGCTTCAAAAAATCCCATTCTCCATTGAGGAACCTGTTACAACTTTACAAGAATTACTCGTCCAGCTTGTGACACAGCAGGTACAACAGTATAACGATAAAAAGGTAGATACGCCGCTTCATCTTTATTTAACAGATCAACAAATAGAAGACGCAGCCCAGCATGGAAAAGTACATTTTGGAGAGAAAAAAAATGACACCTTACAGTCAGTTGACCAAGCTATCTCTACAATGCTTCAAGCCTTTCAAGATGAGCTTTTCTTAGTCCTTCATAATGAGGACTCACTCGATTCACTTACAACACCATTAACCTTACAGGAAGATGATGTTTTTACATTTATTAAACTAACAATGCTTGCAGGACGCATTTGGTAAGGAGAGGTTTTCCATGACACTTTCACATGAACAAAAAATGCATTTTCAAAATTTAATCGATTCCGCACCTGCCAGTTTACAGCCACTAGCAGCAGCATTACTAAATTATATGGATAATAGAGATTATGACATTGAACAGCTTATCGCTACTCAGCAAAATCATACACTTGAAGAGCTATTTAGTGGACCTTTTTTTGAGGTGCTTTCGCTATTATCTTCACCGGAACGTGCACTGAAAATGAAGCAATTAGCTTTACGTTTTGATACTACGATGTTCCAAACTGGTATTTTACGTCGATCTTTCCGTTCTGCTCAACCAGTCCAAGATCATCTTTTTCAATGTTTACAATTAATAGAAGAAATGCTGACATTCGAGGAAATAAGTCTACAGGAGTTATTGGCAAACCATAGTCAATATGAGCATGGTTCCTATCCGAACTATAGCTCCTATGTCTTGAAAAATGACAATGTAAAAGTAATGGGCTTTCTTGTATTTGAGCAATTGCTTGCTGAAGAACTGTCATTAAATAATCCTTTGATTGAAGAGGCAGTCGAGAGTATTTTATTCGATGAGCATCATAGTACCTTTTTTGGCCATCCATTAATCCGTGGCATTTTCAAATCAAGCAATTGTCGTATGCATGAAGCAGTCGGTAAATTATTAGTAGCAGCTGCGCGTCAGGAAGGGCTACGACAAGTGATTGTGGAAAACATAGATCACGGAAACTTGGAAGCACAAGTAGCGATGATGAAACTTATTCAGGAACATCAATTAACTCGTTTCTCCTCAGTAATACGAGCAATCGATACATGGATGGGTCTTGGCTATAATAGCTTTGAAAATCAAAAAATAACAGAGGAAGTTTTGGCCTTAGCCATCCAAGCAATGGAAGAGGACAATTTCGTCGAGCAACTACTAAAAAGTGAACGAACAATCGATATTTATGTCGGGCTATGGGCCATCTCCACAAAGGATTATACAAAGCTAGATAGTATACTAACAGAACTTTTAAAACGCGATAAACATATCCAACTGACAACACTTGCATTCTTGAAAAACTTATCTAAAATCTCCTTTACTGCACCGTATGTTAAGGATTTAATGTTAACAACAAAGGATATTGAGTTATTTGCCTTTGCATGGGGTAATTTCCTTTATGCCAACCATTATATTAATAGCGAGTATGCAAGCGATAATGAATGGGATCAAATCCTTCAAGACTTTATGAATGAAAATACTCAACTACAAGGCATTGAATATCCCTTATTTGAGCAACTTGAATGGGCTAAAAATGAGATCACGAGAGATGGACTAACTATTACAGGTAAACCTTTATCCTTTGTGCAAGTCCATCTGTCCTTAGAGGATTTAATTTCAACACAAATTATTTTAGCCTATCATATCCAAGACGAGGCATTATTCCAGCGAATTATTGCACAAGCAGATTCGTACTCGCCATCAAGTAGAATTGGCTTACTGAATATTTATTGCCTTGACCCTATCACACTAGGTCAACGTGAATTTTTATTTAACTCTTTACGAGATCGAAGCTCCATCAATCGTTCCCTTGCGTTAAAGAAAATACATGCTTTAACACCAACTGAAGATGAAATTATCAGAATCGAAGATCTTTTAGCTAATAAATCAGGGGCTCTTCGCAAAGAGGCTATCTCTCTCTTGAAAGTTCAGCCACAGGACCATTTACTGCAAAGTGCTGAAAGACTAATAAAAGACAGCAAACAATTGAAAAGACTTGGAGGACTTGAATTATTGTTAGAAGCCTCTAAGGAATATGACTTAGCAAGCGAACAAATTAGCGCTTTATGCACCTTATTACCAAAAGTAACCAAAAACGAACAAGTGCTATTAGAACAATTAATTACAAAGAATGTACCGGAGTATAACGAGAGCAATGGTTTTGGCTTATATACACCCCATCATCCTATTCAATACGATCGTATTACCGATGGTGCTATTCAGATGAGTGATGAAGAACCTTGGCAGCAGCTAGTTCCTTTCTATGTACAGACACCTAAACCATTTGAGAAGTTCTTACAATATGATATTGAAAACTTATTAACAAAGCTTGAAGAACTTATTGAAATACTTGATGATTACGCTGAATTGGAGTATGAAACATACCAATGGAATGACACGCCAATTGCTACTACTTTAGGTCAAAGATATAGTGTCCTAGCATCTAAAACAGATAATAAACGACATGCTAGTCTTGATGTTTACCCTATTCCTGAGAACATTGTTCAATGGATAAAGACATCTATGTTTAGTAAAGAAGACTTAGCCTATTTTAATTTTTACAATGGTCTATCAGTGTATCCTGCTGCTCGTGATCTTTCCAATGCAGCTCAAACTCTTATCAAACCTTTCTTCGATTATAAAGAAATCAAAAAACGTGTTGCACAATTTAATTCCTTGAAATATAACTATACACTGCAACAAATTTTTTCAGTTTTGTCACAGGACATTGACATTATTTCAGGAGAGATGGCGCTGCATAAGGAAGCACTCGCATTGCTAGAAAAGCATGCACCTGAATTTAACAGCTTTGAGCAGGCAATAGGTATCATGCTACAGCTATTCAACGAAATTCCTGCTGATCAGTGGCAACTTGATGTTAGAGATAAAGGTTATTATTACTATCGTTCTACATCAACCATTATTGATTTAGATGTTATAGAAGTATTTGTTGATCGATGCTGGTCTGATTACTCAACGTATGGCGAATTTGTCAAAATGTTAGCTATCAATGAAGAGCTAACAAAACGCATGAACAAAGAGAGCTATAGCCCAAATTTATACAATTTATCTATATTCCAATATTTAGAAGCTATGAAGACTGGCTTGTTAACTCGCGACCATTTATTCGAAGCAATCTTTACCAACACGCTCGCATCAGAAATTTTTAATGAACCAACTAAATTACTTGAACGTTATCAACCGTTATTTGAAGACTTAAACGATTTCCTTGCCATTCGTGAACAAGCAATCGATCGTATTTTAGCCATTGAGCTCAAACGTGGTGATACACCTACTGCTGTTACAAAGCTAGCGAGTAGTATTTCGTATTTTGAAGGAATCGATTATTTCTTCAAAATTCTCCAGGCCTTAGATGGAGAAAAACTTGCACGAGGCTATATTTGGCAAGCTGAAACAAAAAAGGATGTATTCTCGCGATTGTTAACTAGCTGCTACCCTAAAAAAGAAGAAACAGCACAGCAATTAAAAGAAGCATGGGAAAAAACAGAAATTTCTATAGAACGTTTAATTGAAGCCATGATGTATAACCAGCATTGGATTGACCTGGTTAGTGAAGTAATTGGTTGGAAAGGACTAAAGGAATCAGCTTGGTATTTTATCGCGCATACAACCGATTCTTTATCGGACTTTGCTAAAGATCAGATTGCCCTCTTCTCCAGCATAACAGCTGAAGATTTTCGTGATGGTGCATTCGATTTAGCCTGGTTCCAAAGTGCCTACCAAACACTCGGTGCAAAAAATTTCAAACTTGTCTATGATGCAGCAAAATATGCTTCAGAAGGAGCTAATCATCGTAGGGCACAGCTTTATGCAGATACTGCCATTGGTAAGCTTAGTTCAAAACCATTAATGCAAGAAATCCAAGACAAGCGTAATAAAGATAAACTACGTGCATTAGGCCTTATCCCACTAAAAAAATCAGATGATAAAGATGCCTTAACACGCTACCAATTTATTCAACAGTTTTTAAAGGAAAGTAAGCAATTTGGCGCTCAACGTCGCGCAAGTGAGGCACGGGCTGCAAGTATAGCAATGGAAAATTTAGCACGTAATGCAGGTGATGGAGAAGCTACTCGCTTCACATGGCGTATGGAGTTATCAGCCTTTGACGATATCAAGCATTTATTTAAAGCACAACAGATTGAGCAAATAACAGCTCATTTGCAAATTGAAGAAGATGCATCTGTTAGCATTATCGTTGAAAAAGATGGCAAACGTCTAAAAAGCATTCCTGCTGCATTAAAGAAGCATGCCGACATTGTAACCTTGCAAGAAGCTCGAAAAAGTTTACAAGAGCAGTATAAACGGGCAAGGCCAGCACTTGAGCAAGCAATGGAATTAGAAACAGTATTTTCAGCTAAGGAGCTCATCAATTTATTAGCCCATCCAATACTGGCTCCATTATTACAAAAGCTAATCTTTATCAGTGATGAGCATGTTGGAATGCTTACAGCTGACGGTTTACGTTTAGTATCGAATGATACGATGTCGCTTGCCCCAACATCTACTATCAAGATTGCTCACCCACATCATCTTCTTGAAAGTGGTCAATGGAGACAGTGGCAAGCTCATATGTTCGAACACAAAATACAGCAACCATTTAAGCAAGTGTTCCGTGAGTTGTACCTTATCAATGCAGATGAAAAAGCACAAAAACAATCATTGCGTTATGCTGGACATCAAGTAAATCCATCCCAAACTGTAGCCTTGTTGAAAACAAGAGGCTGGCAAATTAGTTATGAAACAGGGCCAAGAAAAGTTTATTACAAGGAAAATATTGTAGCATCCTTGTATGCTCAAACAGATTGGTTTACCCCAGCAGAAATTGAAGCACCTGCAATTGAAGGGATATATTTCTATGATCGTTTAACTGGTAAAGATATCGTCTTAGATGACATTCCTGCAACGATATTCTCGGAAATCATGCGGGATCTTGACCTCGTTGTTAGCGTCGCTCATGTTGGTGGTGTAGACCCAGAAGCTAGCCATTCTACCGTTGAAATGCGCAGTATCATCGTAGAAGAATTGGCCAAATTATTAAAGCTAAACAACGTGGAAGTGAAAAAACAGCATGCCCTAATCGAAGGTAAACTAGCAAGCTATTCCTTGCATTTAGGTAGTGGCGTGGTACATCAAATAGGTGGATCAATGATACCGATAATTGCAGTACCATCGCAACATCGTGGTCGAATCTTCTTACCAATGGTGGATGACGATCCACGCACAGCTGAAATTATGTCAAAACTATTACTGTTAAGTGAAGATACAAAAATTAAAGATCCTTCCATATTAGCCCATATTCGGAGTTATGAACAAATGCTTTAACAAACATTAATTAAAACAGGTGACGATCTATATCAGTCACCTGTTTTTATTGTCCATTCGTTTTAATCATTTCAAATAGTAACGGTACATTCGTCCCTCGTTGTAATGAATGGCAGCCTTCCATCAAAAATGACCAACTTTTTTTTATTTTTTCCCTATAAGGAAGCTCTGCACTAACCGGGAGGTAAGCACTTAAATAGTCCTCAATTGTGCCAGATAGATTGTCGATAAACTCGTCTGCTTTTTGTATTTTTTCTGTTGGAATTTCATTGCGTTCATCCCATAGGACATGCTCTAAATTCGTAGAAAAATAAAATAATTGATAAGGTACTTTCATTCGATTAATGCTAAAGTGGTCATTGGCTATTAAAATTTTAGCATTCTTTGCTTTCATATCATTGCGTTGTTCAATTTGCTCTTTACGCTTTGCCGTTTTTACTAAAATAGCGTCCTCCGTATAAAACAGACTGTGCTCAATATTCTCATCCACTTTGACACATTCTGGTGCAATAAAGCAGCCATCTGCATCTGTAATATGAACGACAGCAGTTAAGTCATTTGCTAAAAACTTATATTTTTCAAGATAGCTCTGAATCACCCTTACAACACTGTTTTTAATATTCGGTATACGTTTATGAGCATCCCACTTTGTCAAAATATCTTCGCGTTGCACATCAAAACGTATGGTTGAATTAGCAAAATGAGCATCTAAATAATCCTCTAAAATGATTTGCTCTGTCTGTCCTTCCACAATGATCAACAATACCTTTTTAGTCATGCTGAACCCCCGCTTTACGAAAGGCACGTTTTATTTTAAATGTTTTAGTTTCTTTATAAACCTCTTCATCCTGTCCGCCAAGTTGGATAGCACGCAGATAGACGTCTCTAGCATTATTCACTTCTTTAATACCTTTAAGCTGGATATAGCGGTGATGTTCATTTGTCGTTGTGAACCATAAATTTTTAATAGCTAACACCTCTAACACACGTAGATTATGGGATGTAAAAATAAGTTGTCCTTTTCCACCCTCATCTATCACTGTTAACAACTCACCCAACAAATATTCAAAAACACCTGAATCTAACTCATCAATAACGACACAAGCATTCGGATTATTGTATACGGCAATCAAGACACTAAGAACAGAAATGATCTTTAATATCCCCTCTGATTCTGTTCGTAGTGGTAATTCCCGTTCCCCGCGCTGTGATAAAAACTCAAACCGTATTCCCGGCTCTCCATTATCCATCATTTGTTTTGTAATCACATTAATTTTAATGGTCAGTCCAGGAATAATAGCTGTTAAAACACGATTACTTTGCTCAATTACTTCACACAAGGCATAGAATGCATCCTCTGGCAATATAGCTGGTCCATTTAAATCATAAGGAATTAGACCCCTCGTTTTCTCTAAATGTATACTAAATGGCATGATACGTTCTTCAAATAATGGTGCAATATTATGATTATTAACAACATGTAAATCTCTACTAAAATCAACAGCAATATTTTGCATGAGCTCCATTTCTTGCTCTGAAAGTCGTTCCTGTAATAAAGGCTTTAAATCTTTATGGAATAAAAAAGACGTATAACGCTTTCTTGCTATCTGTTGAATAACGAGTAACTGAATACGTGCCTGTTCACTCAAATCTGTTAGTCTTAATTTACGGATTTGTACATCCTTCTCTTTCGCAGCAAATAAAACTTTTGAACGCTTCCCTTTAGCATTTTCTCGATAAGAGAGTCGTTCCAGCGTCGTATATAGTCGATGCTGATCCTCCTGTAGCTCTACATAATAATCCACAAAAAAAGTACCGTATTGGTTTTCAACTAAAAACTCAACATGAATGCTGGCTGTATGCTCCCCTGCCAAAATGAGTCGCTTCTCTTGTGAAGGTAACTTCCCTTCAGTAAACCAACCTGATAACAGTGTTTTCAATATACCGAATGCATCCACAATGGTTGTCTTTCCTGAGCCATTTTGTCCATAAAGCCCTACAACAGTTGCTTGAAAAAATGTCTCAAAATTTACTGCGAGTTTAATTTCACCCTGTCGTACATTACGAAGATTTTGTATGTTCATTTTTTTTATTTTAATGATTGCCATTTGCTAAACATCCTTTTAGCTTTTTTCCCTATTATAATGAAAATTGTTATATTTTATAACAAATTTGATTTAAACAACTTCTGGCCAAAAGCCTATAATAAAAATCGCACTAGGCATATGTTAGAAAAAATGAAGAAAGGTGTGTTTAATTGGTTTATCCTAGATTAGCTCCAGAAGATTTCAACAGTCAATTTCGCCCTGGTATGAAAATATGGGTGACTCTCCCTACAGGCACTTACTCTGGTACATTAATTCGAACATTTGGAACTGGAGGAAGAACTGCAGAAATCCAACTTGATAATGGTCAAATAGTGACTGTTGATGTTAGTCAAATAACTGCAGCAGGTACAGGAACACCACCTGGAGGCTCCTACCCTCCACCATACCCTTATCCATACCCATCACCTTATCCACCACAACCTTACCCACCACGTCCGTATCCACAGCCATACCCATCACAACCTTATCCACCAATGCCATATCCACCGCAACCATATCCGCCACGTCCAGGGGGCCAATATCCTGGTTTTCCACCACCATTAATACCAGGACTTCCGAATATACTACCAGGTAACTTTGGTAATCCACGACCATAATAACAACTAGAAAGGCTATTTCTTTGTTCGCTGAATAAAGAAATAGCCTATTTTCATTTTATCCCGATAATAAAAAAAATATGGAAAACTATAATATTTCCAAGCACAAGCAATAATCAAATAAGTACAAAAGACCTATAACAAAATTAAAAAAAGGGATTACAGCCAATGTTTTTTATTCAAGTGAAATTGGCTCAGTTTTGAGCATACTTCTTTTTTGTACTAGAAATCACCCTACTTTTCGTAAAAATACATCCTACGATATGAAATAAATAGACAATTGAACTAAAAATTTATATTTATCTTTATTAAACCAACCTTTAAATAGGAAGTTTTCTGGGTTGTGAATCAATTTTTTTGGCAGTATAGTAGTTTAATGTTGGGGGATAAATAGATTATTTTGCATTTATACATATTTTGAGCGTACTTTAGCTTCTACGAATAACATCAGGCTCTAAGTATACAACACATTTACTGAATTATCCATTTATAGTTTTTGCATGAAATATTTGTTATACCATACTAGGAGGAAAAACATGAAAAAACGCAAGAAGCAACATATGTCCATAAGTAAAAAATTAACTGCGATAATGGTAAGTATTTTATTATTATTTGGATTAGTTACTTTAGGTCTTTCTTATTATATAGTACGAAACAGTAATTTAACAGACATGGATCAATCACTATCTGACAAAGGTATGATATTAGCAAAAACCATTGATATCGATACATTACGATCCATACTAGATAATCCATCAAAAAATAACTCTGATGCCCTTCGTTTAACAAGTGAAATGGATGCGATCAATGAAAACTCTGATAGTATTACCAATCTATATTTAATTACAGTTAATGGGGAAAATATTAATGCTCCTGTTCTTTCATCTAGTATATTGGAATTAGGAGCTGAGTATAATCAAGATATGATTGCCATGGGGCTATCTCCAGATTTCCTAGCAAGAATCAAAGAAATTTTTAATACAAAAAAAGCAACGGCTACTGACATTTATAGCGATGAATTTGGTAGTTACAAAACTGGTCTTACACCTATATTAGATGAGGATGGTAACATTTTAGCTGCTTATGCCATTGACTATGATGTATCCAGGGTAACTGCAAAAGCAATGTCTGAAGCACTCTGGACATTATTAGTAACTGTTATTTTCTTAATTGGTTCATCCATTGCTGTATACAGTCTTTTAAGAAAAAAATTAACACCTATTCAACAACTGTCCCTACAGTCTAAAAAAGTAGCAGAAGGTAATTTAGAGCTTGACCCACTACCAGTTACATCAGCGGATGAAATCGGAACACTTACACAAAACTTTAACTCTATGATTGAAACTTTAAAGAATGTTATTAAAAGCACAACAAATGTTTCTGCACGTGTTTCAAACACTGCTAATGTATTATCTGCCAATATGCAGGAAGCAACTGATTCTTACAATAATGTAGCTTCTTCTATGCAAGAAATTGCAAGTGGTGCTGACCTCCAAGTTCAAAAGGCAAAAGAAAGTACGATTACAATTGAAGAAATGAGTATAGGAATTCAACGTATTGCAATGACTTCCAACGAAATTTCGGAGTCCTCGATCTTAGCATCAGAGGAAGCTGAAAGAGGCAATGAATCGACAAATAAATCCGTCTCACAAATGAATGCTATTAGTAAAGCGGTTAATCAGTCTGCTGCTTCTGTCAAATTGCTTGGTGAGCATTCTAATAAGATCGAAGAAATTGTTGGGATTATTACAGGTATTGCTTCTCAGACCAATTTACTTGCATTGAATGCAGCTATTGAAGCAGCACGTGCTGGAGAAGCTGGTAGCGGCTTTGCAGTGGTAGCAGACGAAGTCCGTAAGCTTGCCGAACAATCTGAGGCATCTGCAAGAGAGATTTCTACCCTTATTTCTCATATCCAGCACGATACAAATGAATCGGTCAACATCATGATTCATGCTGTGGAAGAAGTAGATCATGGAATTGTCATGATCAATGATTCAGAAAAATCATTTAGTCAAATATTAACTTCCATTCATCATGTGACAGGTCAAATTCAAGAACTCTCTGCCACAATTGAGGAAATGGCAGCTGGTATGGAAGAAGTGACGTCCGCTGTAAAAGATATGGAAGAGTTCTCAATCAATTCTAAAGATAATACAAGAGCTGTAGCAGCAACGTCTGCTTCTCAGCTGAACACGGTACAGCGAGTTTCTGAAGAAGCTCAAGTCTTATCCGAGTTATCTGACGAATTATTAAATGTTGTTCATACTTTTGTAGTGAAATAAAAAACGAAAGGGCTGCTCTTATAAGGAGGTTGATGTCCATTAGCTCCCGCAGAGAATTCATTCTGTGGAACTAATACATCAAACACTCCTTCATAAGTGTCTGCCCTTTTCTAAAATAGGAGTTGTCATAATTGAATACTAAACATAATTTTGATGTACACCCATCGCATAATCATACGTACTCTTTTGAGCCACAAAGTTTTCCATCCGATCGTATTCAACTTTTAAATGAAGAAGATTTACGGGCATACAAAAAATTGAATCAAACAATAGCTGACTACGATAAAGATGCAACAATACCTGACGTATTTTATCAGGCTGCACAACAGTTTGCTGAACGAATTGCATTATCATATGAGGGTGGCAAATTGACATACCGTCAGCTAAATGAACAATCCAACCAAGTCGCTCATATGTTAGTTGCAAACGGTCTTCAAAAAGGAAATCATGTGGCAATTTTTATGGAGCGTAGTAAAGAAACTGTCATTAGCTTACTCGGTGTCCTAAAAGCAGGTGGAGTGTATGTTCCTATAGATCCAAGCTATCCAAAAGAACGTTGTCAATATCTATTAAACGATACAGGTGCTCCATATATCTTAACGAAAAGCGAATATAGAGCTTTATTGAACGATTTCATACATAGTGATTCTCAAAAACATACCGTGTTAACTGTAAGCCAATCAGAGAACGGCTATTCACAGGAAAATATTCATTGTGAATTACATCCATCTGATTTAGCTTATATCATTTATACATCTGGCTCAACAGGCAAACCAAAAGGTGTTTTGCTTAAGCATGGAGCTGTTATTAATTTAATTACAGATAATCAAAGAATCTACCATTCAACGGAAGATGATGTTTTTTCTCAATTTATCTCTTATAGTTTTGACCCTTCTGTCACAGAAACTTTTACTGCTTTCTTTTCAGGAGCAAGACTTCATATGCTAACAAGTGTAGAGCGTCTATCGATTGAAGCTTTTGCTGAAATGATTAGTCGTGAGCAAGTAACAACTGCCACTATACCAAATGCTTTCTTTACACAACTAGCGACACATTTACCTAAAGAATACCGAACAAAGCTAACTACTCTAAATTATTTATCTGTTGGTGGGGAAGCCCTACTGCCTGCTATTGTTCAAAAATGGCAGGAAAAATTCGGGCTATCTACAGAGATTATTAATGTGTATGGGCCAACTGAATGTACAGTACTGTCGTCCTATTTTAAAGTAAAGAGTCAGATAACAGACATGCAATCTAGCATCCCTATTGGTAGACCTGTCGCTAATTATGAGATGTATGTTGTAAATGCAGAGGAACAGCTTTGCCCTGTTCATGTAACAGGAGAGTTATGTATTGCAGGTGTTGGTTTAGCAGCAGGTTATTTACATCAGCCTGAGAAAACGGCTGAGGTCTTTGTTCCACATCTATTGAAACCGAACAAAAAAATGTATCGAACAGGTGATTTAGTTCGCCTATTGCCTAGCGGTAATATCGAATTTGTCGGACGTAAGGATTCACAAATCAAAGTAAGGGGCTTCCGTATTGAGCTTGGAGAAATTGAAACCGTATTAAGTAATCATCCAAGCATTCAAGAAGTCGTCATTATTGCAAAGAAAATGTCTGATGGTAATAATCATTTATTTGCCTACTATACGGTAGCAAGTGGTATGCAGCTTGACGAAGATATGTTAAGAGATTACTTAGCGAATCTTTTACCTGATTACATGGTGCCTGAGCGTTTTATGGAATTACCTGAAATGCCTCTATCTCCTACAGGAAAAATTGATCGAAAACAATTAGCCTCACTGGAAGTAACCTTATCAAGAAGCACTACATATATTGCACCAGAAAATGATACACAGCGTATGCTAGCTGCCGCATGGGAGTATGTGCTAGGTATCGAACCAATAGGTATTCACGATAATTTCTTCCACATTGGGGGACATTCTTTAAAAGTATTGGAAATTCTTGTACAAGTGAAAAAGCATATACCATTCTTAAAAATCCAGGACTTTTTCCAGTATCAAACCATTGCGGAGCTCGATCAATATATTCTTAGCTATCAGCCTGAAGCTGTTGATGTTCAGGAAAATGCAGCTCCAATTATTTTCAAGGATCTTATGGAACCAAGCCCGTTAGAAGTCTCACAAACTGCGAAACCATTGCCAATGACTTCCGTATTATTAACAGGGGCCACAGGTTATTTAGGTAGCCATGTATTATACGAGCTGTTAACTACAACTGCTGCACATATTTATTGTCTTATTCGACCAAGTGCTCATGTAACAATTGAAGAAAAGCTAATAGACAGTATGCAATTTTATTTTGGCAGTGCTTTTGCTGATCAGATAAAAGGCCGTATTACTGTTATCCAAGGCGACTTAGGAAAGCAACGCCTTCAATTATCTGATGCCGATGAACAAAAGATAATGGAAGAAATCACTACCATCATTCACTGTGGTGCAGATGTACGTCATTTCGGTGCGACTGACCACTTTAATAATGTGAATGTTAACGGTACTCGCTATTTGCTGGAAATAGCCAAAAAGAAACCAGGTGTACATTTCCATTACATATCAACAATTGGTATTCCAGAGGAGTTAGCTGCCCTTCAATGGGGACCAAATGAAGAAAAAGGGAATTTTAATTACGACGTGAAATTGGATAATGTTTATACACAAAGTAAGCTAGAGGCAGAAAATCTTGTTCGAAATGCGGTTCAAGATGCAATTCCTGTTTCCATCTATCGTGTAGGTAATTTAAGCTGTCATTCTGAAACGGGAAAATTCCAACGTAATATCGATGATAACGCCTTTTACCGTATGATTAAATCAATGCTTTATTTAGGTAAGACACCTACGGCACAATGGCATGTTGACTTTACCCCAATTAATTATGCAAGTCAGGCCCTCGTTTCTCTGGCAGCACAATCAGCGGTGAATGGTCATGTCTTCCACTTATGTAACCCTGTGTCGATTACTTATTTAGAATTAATCGACACTATTAAGGAACTCGGTTATGACTTAACAATTGTGTCTACTCAGGAATATACAAATTGGTTATTAAATGGTGAGCATTCGAAAGATGTACAGGAATTTTTATCATTAGCTATTGCACAGCTTGAAGGTGATGGAGCAAGTGACTCACCGTTTATCTTCAATTGCAAAAAAACTCTAGAATTTTTAGCTAATACGAAAATTGAATGTGCAGTACCAAATACAGCTTTTATTCAAAGAATGCTTCAATACGGCATTGATACAGGCTACTTCCCTGAACCACAACAAGTCAACATAAGATGATTCAACAGGATATACAACTATTTGCCACGCCTCTAGGGCCTCAGTTAACACCATCAGAATGGGATACTTTCAGCAAAGTACTCCCTTCTGATGTGAAAAAAAAGCTTAATCAATACAAGCATTGGCAGGACCGTCAAAGAGCATTACTAGGTAAGACTCTCATCAGATGGGCTCTTCTTCCATATTTAGATGATGCCTTATTACACACGGCACAGGATGAACATGGTCGCCCTTATATTGCAGGCCATCCCCATTGGCAAGGTGATTTTAATCTTTCTCATTCTGGTGATTGGATTGTGTTAGCCGTAACACCTAGTGGGCGAGTAGGCATCGACGTTGAAGAAATAAAGCCTGTGAGTAAAGAGCTCATGCACTATGCACTTTCCAAGGCAGAGCAACAATTAGTCTCTCATCAGTCTCACCATGTTTTTTATGAGCTTTGGACTTTAAAAGAAGCATTCTTTAAAACAGGCCTATTGCCGAGTCGTTCACCCCATTTGCTGGATACGGTTGATATTAAAAGAACAAGAAAAGACCTTTCAACACAGTTATTTTATCTCGATCCACTACACCCTGTATCTATATGCTGGAACAACGTATCCTCCACTATAAAAACCACAAAGTTAAATAGAGAGCAGCTTCTACAGAGATAACAAAAAAGCTATCCCATCATGTCCTTTATTCGACTCTCAGGGATAGCTCTTTCAATATTATTTAAATAAGTCAGGATACATTTCCTTAGCTAAGGCTTCCATTCCATCAATTGTGTTATAGCCATAACCGAACATATAATTATAATCTACAATGTACATTTGTTTATTTTTAATAGCCTTCATGCTTGAAAGTTTAGGATTAGCATAAATTTCTTCACGTACTTTTGTTAAATCAGAGCCATCCCAGTTAGGAAGAATTAATACATCTGGATCTGCTGCTATTAGTGTTTCGACACTTACATCACCTGTTTCATCTTTAAAAATATTCTCTAGCTTAACCATTTTGAATGCATCATTAAAGAATGTTTCATCGTGTGCTGGAAAGACAAAAAGCTCTTTTGGATCATTTGTATGCAAATAAGCAAATGTTTTCTCTTCTTTAATGCTTTCTAATTTTGAAGAAATATTTTGTTGTCTCCCTTTTAGTTCTTTAATAAAGCTATCCGCCTTATCTTGCACATTAAAAATTTCACCAATATTTTTGATATCATTGTAAATAGAATCATATGTACCACCTGTTACCGACGACTCTAAAACAAATGTTTTAATGCCCATTTCATTAAGTGAATCTACTGTACCTACTCCCCATTCAGCATTATCAAATAAGCCTCCGCGGCCAAATACTAAATCAGGGTCTGTTCCTAATGTAACCTCTTTGCCAACATATTCATCGCTTAAAATAGTCAGTTTAGCGTATTCCCCTTCCACAGATTTATCTACTGCACCAAAGTTTGCTCCAACACCAACAATTTTATCGCCCAATCCTAAATGTAATAATAATTCTGCAGCTGGACGTGTATTTGCCATAATTCTTTCAGGTGCTTTATCGAATACTTGATCTTTCTTTTCCCATGTTGATCCACCCTCTGTTTTTGAAAAGTTTTCAACTGTCAGCGGATAATGATCTCTAGCCTGTGTTTCCTCAGCTATATTTTTGGATGTGTTACCGCAAGCTGTTAATGTTAATAGCGCCGCTAGTCCGATTCCTATTAGTAGTTTTTTCTTCATCTTGCTCCTCCTATAGTCCATAAGCAAAACCTAATCCATTCGTCACTGGATTCGTAAACGTTTTACACTTTATATGATATAAAGCTTCTATTGTTTCTGGTGTTAAAACATCCTCTGGTACGCCATGTGCATAAACTTCGCCATCTTTAACTGCATAAAGATAATCACAGTAATGTGCTGCCATCTCTAAATCATGGAGCGCCGCTAATACACCAATCTTTAAACTTTTCACGCAGGATAGTATTTCAATTTGATAGCGAATATCTAAATGGTTTGTCGGTTCATCTAAAATCATAAATTGAGGCTGCTGAGCAATTGTTCTGGCTAAAATAACACGTTGTTTTTCACCTCCAGATAATGAAAGAAAACTACGTCCCTTATATGCTTGTAAATTCGTGCGTGTTAATGCCTCTTCCACAATGTCAAAATCCTTTTGATTATCTGACTCTAGCATTTTTTTATGGGGTGTTCTGCCTAACATCACCATTTGCTGTACCGTTAAATCAAAGTGCATTTCATTGAATTGCCCAACAACACCCAAGTGCTGTGATATCTTTTTTTCGGGACTTTTCAAAACATCTAAATCATCTAAAAAGACCATTCCTTTTTGTGGCACAAGGCTTTTATAAATACTTTTTAATAAAGTTGACTTTCCACATCCATTTGGTCCGATTAAACCCACAAATTGCTGCTTATTCACGTGAATCGATATGTTTTTTACAATTTCCTTTTTGCCAATCTTTACTTCTATTTCTTTTGCTACTAATTCCATTGCTCTACCCTCCGAAGTTGTAACCTTTTTTTACAATCATATAGATAAATAATGGTGACCCAATGACAGAAGTAATGATGCCAATCGGTAATTCAACATTTTGGATTAATGTACGAGACAGAATATCTGCCCAAATCATGAAAAGGCCTCCTAAGAGTAATGTCCCTAACATTAATCGTTTATGATCTGCTCCGAAAATACCTCTCGTAATATGGGGAATAATTAAGCCGACGAAGCCAATCATACCTGCATAAGCGACCATTGTTCCTGTAATTAAAGAAGTTAGAATCATATATAATTTACGATAAACACTTAAATTGATACCTAATGTAATAGCTGATTCATCCCCAAGTAGCATCGTATTAAGCACTCGATGCTGGAACAAAAATAAGGTAGCCCCGAGTACAATCACAATGGTTAAAATCGGTGTTTTGTCCCAACTGGCAGAAGCTAAACTCCCCATCGACCAAAATGTAACTGTTTTAATGCCCTCAGCATTATTCGCAAAAAAGATGATAAGACTCGAAAATGAACTACATAAGGCACCGATGACAACACCTGATAAAACGAGTTTTACAGATGTGGCTTTACCCCCTATGCTAGATAAGATAAGCACAGCCATAGAAGTTATCATCGCCCCAGCAAACGCACCAAAGGCCACACCAAACTGCGCTAACAATTCACTACTACCAAATCCAACCAAAATGGCAAAAGTTGCTCCCAGCGAAGCGCCTGAAGAAATACCAAGTATGTATGGATCAGCCAGAGGATTTTGCACAACTGCCTGCATAACAGTCCCACATAATGCAAGTCCAATCCCAATCAATAAGGCAAAAATTACTCGTGGCATTCTGACTTGTAAAATAATATTCAAGTAGGATTCACTATCCACATTGTCAAGCGAGCCTAGCCTTCCATTGGTTATAGCATGAAGCAAAATATCCATTGATTGCTTAAAAGGAATACTAACCTGTCCTATTGATACAGAATAAACTGCAGAGACTATAATGGAGCCGATTAAAAGTAAAATAATAACATAATAAATAGTACCCATCCCTATTCTGTTAGCTTCCTGTTTATCCAAAATTTCACCTCTATCTATAAAATTAATCATTATTGATAACGATTATCATTATCAATATGTATTGTAAGTGATAATCTATTGAAAAACAACAGGAAAATTATTTTCATAGTTTTCAACATCATTCTTAATCGGTTCAATAGCAACGCTATTATGCTAGTAAAAAACCAGTTCCCAACTGAAGCATTGAGAACTGGTTTTACATCATATTTTGAGATATAATTTCCCACGGAAGAAAAGCAAAAAAATAGAAGCTCCTCAAAAGTTTTCACAACTAATGAGAAGCCTCTACTAATTCACTATGTTTAGCCTTACATACCTAACGAAAGGGGTAAGGTTCTTACATCATTCCCGGCATACCGCCCATACCGCTCATATCTGGCATTGCTGGTGCTGCTTCAGGGATATCAGCAACAACTGCTTCTGTTGTTAAGAATAATGCTGCAACAGATGCTGCGTTTTGTAGCGCTGAGCGAGTTACTTTCGCTGGGTCTACTACGCCTGCCTCTACCATGTTTACCCATTCGCCAGTAGCTGCATTGAAACCAATGCCCACTTCTTCACGTTTTAGGCGATCCACGATGATAGAGCCCTCTAGACCAGCGTTATTAGCAATTTGGCGAACTGGTTCTTCTAAAGCACGTAGAACAATTTTCACACCTGTAGCTACATCGCCTTCTACAGCTTCAGCTGCTTTTTCCACAGCACCATAGACGTTAAGAAGAGCTGTACCACCACCTGATACGATACCTTCTTCAACAGCAGCACGAGTAGAGTTAAGCGCATCTTCAATACGAAGTTTACGTTCTTTTAGCTCTGTTTCAGTTGCAGCACCAACTTTAATGACTGCTACACCACCTGCTAATTTTGCAAGACGTTCTTGTAATTTTTCTTTATCGAATTCTGAAGTTGTTTCAGCAAGTTGTGCACGGATTTGAGTAATACGTGCTTCAATTGCGTCTGCACCGCCTACACCTTCAACAATTGTTGTGTTATCTTTTGTCACAACAACTTTTGCTGCACGACCAAGTGAAGAAATATCAGCTGATTTTAGGTCTAAGCCTAATTCTTCTGTAATCACTTGCCCACCAGTTAAGATAGCGATATCTTCTAGCATTGCTTTACGACGATCACCGAAGCCAGGTGCTTTTACTGCTACAGCATTAAATGTACCACGAAGCTTGTTCACTACAAGTGTTGCAAGAGCTTCACCTTCAACATCTTCAGCAATAATTAACAGTGGACGACCTTGTTGTACCACTTGTTCTAATAATGGTAATACTTCTTGGATGTTTGTGATTTTTTTATCAGTAATTAAAATGTATGGGTTATCAAGAACCGCTTCCATTTTATCTGTGTCTGTTACCATATAGTGTGAAGCATAGCCACGGTCAAATTGCATACCTTCTACTACATCTAATTCTGTTGTGAAGCCTTTAGACTCCTCGATTGTAATAACACCATCGTTACCAACTCGCTCCATTGCTTCAGCAATAAGTTGTCCAACTTCATCATCAGCAGCCGAAATAGCAGCGACTTGTGCAATTTCTTCTTTATTGCTTACAGGACGAGAAATCGCGTGTAATTCTGTAAGTGCAGCAGCAACTGCTTTATCAATACCTTTACGGATACCTACAGGATTTGCACCAGCTGTTACATTTTTCAAGCCTTCACGAATAATTGCTTGTGCTAATACTGTTGCTGTAGTTGTACCATCACCCGCAATTTCGTTTGTTTTAGAAGCAACTTCTGCTACTAATTTTGCTCCCATGTTTTCATATGGGTTTTCTAGCTCGATTTCTTTTGCAATTGTAACACCATCATTTGTAATTAGTGGTGAACCGAATTTTTTTTCTAATACAACATTACGTCCTTTTGGTCCTAATGTTACTTTCACTGCATTCGCTAATTTATCTACACCTTGTAACATTAATGAACGAGCGTCTTCTGAGAATTTAATATCTTTTGCCATGTGAATTTACCCTCCTGAAATGGAATATTCGTTAAGCTTCTTCAATATATTTATATCAATTTCACCTTATTGTCACTTATGTTAAGAAACAATAGGCAATCACCTTACTTAAGGTGCTTTACATGTTCTTATTCAATAATTGCAAGGATATCGCTTTCGCGTAAAATTAGGTATTCATTACCTTCAAATTTAACTTCTGTACCAGAGTACTTAGAGAAAATAATGTGGTCGTCAACTTTAACGTCAAGCTCTACACGTTGTCCGTTCTCTAATACACGACCTGTCCCAACTGCTACTACTTTACCCTCTTGTGGTTTTTCTTTTGCAGAGTCAGGTAGTACAATACCGAATGCAGATTTTTCTTCTACCTCGATTAGTTCAATTACAATACGATCTCCTAGTGGTCTTAACAAGTGAAACAACCTCCTAATAATAAATAATTGTTTAAATTTATTAGCACTCTATCTCAATGAGTGCTAACACAATTATTATGATAATCAATCGCTCTTTTTTTTGCAAGTCAGAACTTCGAAAAATTTTGTTTTCTTTCCATATTCCTCTACAATAGAAAGGAAGCATATAAATGGAAAGGATTTTGATTGTGACTAATTCTCAAAAAATAACGAAACATAAAAAAACAGCGCTGTATGTTTTGCTGATTTATATTCTTATGCAGATTTCAAGCAGATGGCTGCTCTTACCGTTCCATAAGCTCGTTATGAAGATAACTGGTCTAGCTTCTGAACAAGCGGCCCCCATTACGCAAGGCTGGTATATTGCCCTTAGTTTTGCTGTTGCACTCATTTTGAGCTTAATTCTTACATCTCGTGATAAAGCCTTTTGGAATATTTATCAAGGACAAAAGGAAACGATACCTCTCACGATTGTTTGGGGGATCATCGGCTTCTTCCTGGTGTTCTTTGGTCAAATGATTGGTGCCGCCATTGAAATGGCTGTTTTTGGTATCGAAGGAGGCTCCCAAAATACCGCAGATATCGTTGCTATAGCAAAAGGAGCTCCTATTGCTATATTAGCAATTGTTGTATTTGGGCCCATATTAGAAGAGTTTGTTTTCCGAAGAGTTATATTCGGTTCGCTTGTCCAAACAACAAATTTCTGGGTGGCCGCAATCGTAAGTGCCATATTCTTTGCGATTATCCATTTCGACTTCTCTCATATCTTGCTTTATACTATTTGTGGTTTAATCTTTGCCTTTTTGTATCACAAAACAAAACGTATTTGGACTTCTATTATTGCACACGTCATGCTCAATGGTTTTGTAACACTTGTACAATTCTATGCAGAACCATTGCAAAAGTTTCTTCAAGAACTAGAAAAAATGCAATAATTTTTTGTAAAGCTATGTAAATTTATTGAAAAAAGGAATTGTAACAAAAAAAAGCTCGATGCCTTTATTTTGGCATCGAGCTTTATTTATTACTGTTGATTGAATTCTTCTATTTGTCTTCTTTGCTGTTCAAGTGCCTCTTCAATCTGACGCTTTTGTTCAGCTTCCTGCTCTTCTTTTAATCGGATCTCCTCAGATTTAAGGTATTTTTTATAACCAATCCGAGAAATCATAATACTAATTTCATACAAAATAAACAAAGGTACCGAAACCATTAAATGTGACGCCAGCTCAGGCGGTGCAATGATAGCAGCACAGACGAATAAAGCAAAGTATGAATATTTACGGATACGTATTAACAAGTCAGGATTTAAAAGCCCAATTCGAGAAAAGAATAATACAACAATTGGTAACTGGAAAAGGAAACCAAACGGTATTGTGAGCTTAAACAAAAATGTAAAATACTCATGTATACCAATGGTTTGCTGTATGTCTAAATCATTTGATAAATTCATCATGAATTTTATGACATACGGGAATAGCAAAAAGTATGAAAAGGATAACCCTGCGATAAACAATAAAAATGAATACGGTATATAGCTTAAGGTTGCTCTTCGTTCTACCTCCCTTAGTCCAGGGCTAATAAACGACCATAATTGATACATTAACACAGGCGATGAAAGAATAAATGCTATTAAAAATACAATTTGGATATAAATTGCAAGCGGTGTTACTACGTCAAATGCATGGAGCTCTATATTATATTTTGCTCCAGTAGCTTGAAGGTATTTTACAAGCGGCTTTGCGACGAAAAAACCGCCAGCCATAGCTAGAACAAAGAAAACGGCAACAATGAACAGCCGTTTTCTTAATTCTTCTATATGCTCAATAACAGTTAGATCTTTTGGATTCATTCCTCAAACATCCTAACTTACTTATCTAGTTCTTTCTTTTTCTTATCATCATCATCTTCGTCTGCTAAACCTTTAGTAGCATTTTTGAATTCACGTAGTGTTGAACCAAATGCCTTACCAAGCTCTGGTAACTTTTTAGGACCAAAAATTAGTAACGCGACAACTCCGATAATAATGAGGCTCATAGGACCAATACCACCCATTACAGCCACCTCCTCTTTATATCCATCATTTTAACGCATAATTCGCCATTTTGCTAACTAATTATATGTGAAAGTTTTTCGTCATTCTCACAGTTTTTACCGCCTTTTATTTACAATTTCTATTTGACAGAAACGGTGAACTACACTTAAAAAATATGTATAATTTTCACTCTTCCTGATTACGAATTAAATAAATAAGCGCTTGCAATTCTACCGATAAATCAATAGTTAAGAGTTGCATTCTATCAGGTACTGTTAACCGCTCTGGTGTAAAGTTCAAAATGCCCTTTGCATCCATTGCCGCTAAGCGATCTGCCATTTTTTGTGCAGAGCGTGGCGAAACGGTTAAAATGGCAAGCTCTGCGCCATACTCCGCATATTTCTCCTCCAATAAATCTGGATGAAAAACAGGAATATTGCTAATCATTTTGCCATCCTTAGGCGCTTTTGAATCAAAAGCTACGACAATATGGGTATTATGGTTTTTTTGAAAATTATATTTTAATAATGCACTGCCCAAATTCCCCACGCCAATTAACGCTACTTTTGTTGTTTCATGCTGATCAAGCGTCTGGCTAAAAAATTGTAATAGATGCTGCACATCGTAGCCATAGCCTTTCTTCCCTAGAGCACCAAAGTAAGAAAAATCACGGCGAATGGTTGCAGAATCTATTTTCATCGCTTCACTCAGTTCCTTTGACGATATACGTTCCATACCTTCTTGTGCAAAGTTTTGAATAAATCGATAGTACAGAGGAAGTCTTTTTGTAGTGGCTTGTGGAATTTTTAATTCTTGTTTCAAACTTTTTCCTCCTTACAATGTACCTCAGTCCATTTTACTTTATATAACTAATAATTTTAATACATTCATCCTGAACTATATACTAAATTTTTGCTTACCCTCTAGTATTTCTCTTTAGTTAACGGCGCTTTTACGCAGCTAACTAAAAAGAAATCGTTTCAATCTTACATGACTGCTAGGAATAAGTAAAGCACCGACATTGCACGTAGATCGTTCATCCATTAAACTAAGGTAGAATTGAGGTGTCAAGAATGATTGTTTTACAGGTCAATCAACTAACAAAATCCTTTCTTGCAGATGAAATTTTAAGTGGCGTTAAATTAGAAGTTCAACACCGTGATCGCGTTGCCTTAGTAGGGCGAAACGGTGCAGGTAAATCGACATTATTAAAAATAATCGCTGGACAAATGTCCTATGATTCAGGCGATATCATTATTCCAAAGGATATTCAGATTGGTTATTTAGAGCAGCATGCTGGATTAAATTCTACACTAACTATTTGGGATGAAATGATGACAATTTTCGAATCACTTTTAGCCCAAGAGCAAACACTACGCTCGCTCGAACAGCGAATGGCTGATCCTGCAGTATACGAAAATCCAACTGTCTATGCGAAAGTTATGTCTGAATACGATCAATTACAACATAATTTTAAGGATGCTGGTGGTTATCAATATGAGTCAGACATTCGCTCAGTACTTCATGGAATGCAGTTCTATCCAGAAGACTATGATAAACCAATTAGCTCACTATCCGGCGGACAGCGCACACGTTTAGCACTTGCTAAGCTCTTGCTTAGTAAACCTGATCTGTTAATTCTCGATGAGCCTACAAACCATTTAGATATCGAAACATTATCATGGTTGGAATCCTACTTAAAGAGCTATGAAGGCGCTATTTTAATTGTTTCCCATGACCGCTATTTCTTAGACCAAGTTGTTTCTATTGTCTATGAAGTATCCCGCCATCGTGTCACTAAATACACAGGTAATTATAGTGCTTATTTAGATGAAAAAGCTAAAAACTACGAACGAGATGTTAAGCTCTATGAACGTCAGCAAGACGAAAAGGCCAAGCTAGAGGATTTTATTCAAAAGAATATTGCTCGTGCCTCCACAACAAAAATGGCACAGAGTCGACGTAAAATGCTTGAACGAACTGAGTGGATGGATTCACCAGACGGTGATGAAAAATCTGCTAGTTTCGGTTTTACTATTGAAAGACAAAGTGGTAATGATGTTTTATCAGTTGATGATTTAACAATCGGCTATAATCTTCCTATTTCTAATGGCATCAACCTCCGAACTTTTCGCGAAGACCGGATAGCGCTTGTAGGTCCTAACGGGGTTGGTAAATCGACATTATTAAAAACAATTGTGAAAGACTTACCACCTATTTCAGGCGATATTCGCTATGGTACAAATGTACAAATTGGTTATTATGATCAAGAGCAAGCCAAGCTCTCAAGCAATAAAAGTGTCTTGAAAGAGCTATGGGATGAATGGCCGCTCATGAATGAAAAAGATGTTCGCACCGTATTGGGGCGTTTCCTTTTTAGTGGAGAAGATGTAGACAAAGTCGTATCCTCTTTATCTGGTGGAGAAAAAGCACGACTTGCTCTCGCTAAATTAATGTTGCAAAAGGCAAATTTTTTAATCTTGGATGAGCCTACAAACCACCTAGACTTAGATAGTAAAGAAGTGCTGGAAAATGCGTTAATCGATTATCCTGGCACGCTTCTATTTGTCTCACATGACCGCTACTTCATTAATCGGATTGCGACAAAAGTTGTTGAATTATCTGGAACTGGGTCATTTGAATATTTAGGTGACTATGATTATTATGTGGAGAAAAAACAGGAACTATTGGAGCTAGCTCAAATGAAGGCAGCTTCTCAACCACAAGTACAGCAAGACCTTCCTGATAAAACTTCCACCTCTAAAATTGATAAAGAAGCAAAAAAACGTGAACGTCAAATTAAACGTTCTATCGAAGATTTAGAAGGTAAAATGCAAGAAACAACAGCTATTGTTGAAAATCTAGAGGAAGCCCTTTGCAACCCTGCTATTTTCACTGACCATGAAAAAATTTCACAGCTACAAAATGAATTAGCCACTGCTAAAGAACAGCATGAGCTATTGGAATTAGAATGGCTTGAGTTGAATGAGGAATTAGAAAATATTAATATGTAATTTGATTTAAGCCATATGCCTTCACATATGGCTTTTTTCTTTACTCCTCTTTATTTTTCATATATATTGGTCAAGTGCTATTTTTCGACAAAAAATGCCCACAGTTTTATACACACTAAAAATCTAGTAATACCAACATATCAACAGAGTTTTCCACATTGTCCACAACCAAAATTTATTTTATCCACATATATTCACGTAAAAAGAGCTACTATATATTGAATAATCACAAGTTATGCACAAGTTATCAACATTTTGTGCATAAGTACGCGTGTTCGCTATTTAGTTCAGTACTTTACCTGTGGATAATTTTCTGAAAAATTTGTCAATTAAACTTAAATAGTACCTATTCTCTTAGCATCATTCTTATATTATCTACATATTTTCGACAATCAAAAAGAGATATCTAAAAAATAGATACCTCTTTCATCTCTACACCCAGGATTTTAATTCCATTCCTGGACGTCCATTCATCGTTAAATTTCCTCTAACGCCCGCTTCCAACATTGGCATAGCTGCAGCACCAATCATCGCCGCATTATCCGTACACAATTTAAGTGGTGGTACAAAAAACGGAATACCTTCCTTTGAAAATACAGCCTCTAATGAAGCACGCAAGCCTTTATTCGCGGCTACACCGCCTGCTGCAATGACCTGTTTCACTCGATATTGTCGAGCAGCTCGCAACGTTTTAGCAGTTAATACTTCTACAACACTTTCCTGGAAGCCTTTTGCAACAGCTGCGGGTGAAATGTCTTCACCTCTTTGATCCATATTATGTTTATAATTAATGACGGCTGATTTTAAGCCACTAAAACTAAAATCGTAAGAATCCTCTTCTAGCCATACCCTTGGAAATGGAACAGCCTCTTCGCCCTCATGAGCAAGCTGATCAATACGTGGGCCACCTGGGTAAGGTAAATTTAATACACGTGCCACTTTATCATAGGCTTCTCCAGCTGCATCATCTCGCGTTTCACCAATGACCTCGAAAGAACCATGTTCCTTCATATAGACAAGCTCTGTATGACCACCTGATACGACAAGTGCTAATAAGGGAAATTCCATTGGCTGAACGAGTGCATTTGCATAAATATGACCCGCAATATGATGTACACCAACAATCGGCAAGTTGTTTGCAAAAGCAAAAGCCTTAGCCGCATTAATGCCAATCAACAAGGCCCCTACTAGACCAGGACCCTCTGTAACAGCAACCGCATCTAAATCTTCTGGCTTTAACTTAGCTTGTGCTAATGCCTCTTCTATCACCATTGTAATTTGTTCGACATGATGACGTGAGGCAATTTCAGGTACAACGCCACCAAATCGCTTATGACTTTCTATTTGAGAAGCAACCACATTCGATACGATTTCATGTCCATTTCGAATGATTGCTGCTGCTGTTTCATCACAGCTCGATTCTATTGCTAATATCAATCCATTTTTCATTATAAATTCACCCACATGACAAGGGCATCCTCCCCGTTATCAGTATAATAGCCTTTACGTATGCCACCATCTTGGAACTGTAGCTTGCGATAAAGGTTTTGCGCAATGCTATTTGTCACACGTACCTCTAAAGTCATAACTTCCATTCCGTGTAAACGAGCTATTTGCATCGCCTCACGCATTAGCCCCTCGCCTATCCCTCGGCCACGTGCTGCTTCTATAACAGCTACATTTGTAATTTGGGCTGCATCTATAACCATCCACATGCCACAAAAACCAATAATAGTGTCATCTGCATCGATGGCTAATACATAGTGTGCATACTGATTTTCATGTACCTCATAGTAAAATGAATCTAGTGTCCATGGCACAGGAAAAGAAGCCACTTCAATTTCATAGACTGCAGGTACATCATCAGAGACCATTTTACGATAAGTTACAGTACTACTCATGTTCCTTCTCCTTCTGTTCTTTCAGCCAATTTGCCTCTGCTTCCGCAATACGTTTATATTGTGGGACAAAGTGATGGGTAGCTTCAACACTTGGAAGTTCCATTTTAGTCGCAACACGAATTACTTCCGCCGCTCGTGGCAAGTCAAGACTAAATGGTGCACGTACTGCTGTATCACCAAGAACTTCTACAATATTGTCCCAAAAAATATCTACATCTGTTCCCACAAACAAAATAGGTGCCTCTAATGCCTTCAAACGCTCTAATAAATCAGTGATATGTGTATGATAATCCTCGACAATAGCCTCTAATGCTTGGCCTTGATAAACGGCCGTATAGACATTGCCTCTTCTTGCGTCAAAAATTGGGCAAACCAACCCATTATATAAGGCGGCATTTGCAGCTAATGCCTTTAAACTAGATATCCCCACTAAAGGCTTCTGCAATGTCCATGCAAGGGTTTTGGCTAGCGTCACTCCTATACGGACACCTGTATAAGAACCTGGCCCTTCAGATACGGCAATTGCATCCAATTCGTTTGGTTTAATACCTACTCGAGCTAGTATCTCCTCAATAGCTGGCATCGCACCTGCTGAATGGGTTAATTTTATATTTTGTATCATTTCGGCCACCACTTTGCCATCCTTCACAACTGCAACAGAAAGCGGTGTATTCGCTGTTTCTATTCCTAACCAAATCATTTCATTAGCTCCTCACATAGTGCCTCATAGCGTTCCCCACGAGGTAATAACACAAAGCGTCGTTCATTTTCTCCGATTCGGTAAATCTCTATCGCCAAGCGATCCTGTGGCAAATCTTGTTCAATTAAATGTGCCCATTCGATCACTGATACCGCATCTCCATAAAACAATTCATCCCAACCAAGATCCTCATCACTTTCTGCTAACCGATAGACATCTAAATGATTAAAGGGTAACCTTCCCTCATACTGCTTAACAATCGTAAAAGTTGGGCTGTTGACTGTTCTTTTGACTCCAAGTCCCTTCGCTAAAGCTTTTGTAAATGTTGTCTTACCAGCGCCTAGATCCCCCTCTAATGTTATGGTGTCTTGCGCTTCTAGTAAATTTGCTAGCTTCACGGCAAAGCGTTCTGTATCATCAACTGAATTCATGATTATTTCATACATACTCTTTTTCCTCTCATCACTACATTACCTCTAGTTTACCTAAACTAGCGGAAATGTTCAAAGCATCCAATATGAATTATATCTTGCTGAAATGGTTCTAACTAAAGAAGCAATGTGTCTTGGCTTTGATATTGTGCTTGTAAGAAGGGTAACCATTGAATAAAAAAAACACGCCTTCTATTGTGAAGACGTGTCAACTATCTATCTATTGGAATGGCCTTTAACAGCAATAATCTCTTTATCAATTAGTTTATCATTCTTAAATTTCAATAAATAAGCCTGTGTCATCAGGATTTCATCATTCCACCGATATTCATTATTTTTGATCTTTTTACCTGCGCCGCCTACTGTTTCTACTACTTCAATATATGACATATCATTTTTTAATTTCTCAAATTCTGCTTCATTCATATTTTTTTGCCAGTGATACGCATTTGATTCTTCTATCTCTATAATAGGATCTCCACAGCCTACCATCAATATCATGGAACCAATAAGCAAAGGTAAATAAAGACGTTTAAAAGAATAGTCTTTGCTCATATTAACACCTCCGTAGCCAATCCGATTACTTCTAATGTTTACCCCTAATTTTTATTTTAGAAACATATCTAATTTTACCTTATAGAAACGCCATCATTTATCGGTAATTTTTACTATCTTTAGATAATATTAAATATATGCAATAAGTTTTATTTATTACACTTATAAAAAGCTTTTACAGCGATTAGACATCTTTCTAAGAGAATTTGATGAGCTATTTAGGACGTTAGATGTTATTTTTTATAAAATAACGGTAGGTTCGTCATGAGTCCTTCGCCGACTATAAAGCTTTAAGCCCCAATGTTGATACGCTATGAACTAGGTCCTCATGAAGTTTAACATTGACGCTTCCAGCATATTTGAAAAAGTCCACTTTGGAGGTGTATAACTGAATGAATATCCGATTGAACACAATAAAGCCCTTATGACTTTAACAATCATAAGGGCTATATATTTAATTATAAATGGCGGTCCCGACCGGGATCGAACCGGCGATCTCCTGCGTGACAGGCAGGCATGTTAACCGCTACACCACGGGACCTCTTTAAGACATTTATAAATATATCATAAAAAAATTAGATATGCAACAAATATTTTCATATTTTTTATTCAAAAATTATCTACGTATCTATTTTTTGTAGACTCTAAACATGATGCAAAATTTGCAGTATAGTTAACGTAAAGGGGGAAAATTATATGTCAAAATTAAACGAATTACGACAATCTTTACAAGGACAAGATATGGACGCAATTATTATTACAAACGCTCAGAATCGCCGTTATTTAACAGGGTTTACAGGCAGTGCAGGAACAGTTATCGTAACAAACACTCGCGCTCTCTTATTAGTAGACTTCCGCTATACACAACAGGCAAAGGATCAATGTAAAGCTTTTGAGGTTCTAGAAATTGATCGCAACCGTTTATATGAAACCATTCAGGAAATTTTTGAACAGGATTCAATTAAAACAGCAGGTTTTGAGCAACATCATGTTACATATCATAGTTATCAATTAATGAATAATAAATTGACAGCCACATTGAAGCCATTGTCTACTATTGTAGAAGATTTACGAAAGATTAAAACACCCGAAGAAATTGAAATAATAAAAAAAGCAGCATGGATTTCGGATGAGGCATTTAAATATATTTTAACTATCATTGAACCAGGCATTTCTGAACTTGATATTGCCCATGCATTAGAATCTCATATGCGAAAAAATGGTGCCACTGGGGCAGCCTTTGACATGATTATCGCTTCAGGTTATCGTTCAGCA
This sequence comes from Lysinibacillus irui, assembly GCF_028877475.1. Classification (NCBI taxonomy): domain Bacteria; kingdom Bacillati; phylum Bacillota; class Bacilli; order Caryophanales; family Bacillaceae; genus Lysinibacillus; species Lysinibacillus irui. The sequence goes on from NZ_CP113527.1 coordinate 3,968,316, forward strand.
TTACCGCATGGTGTAGCGTCCTCTAAAGTAGTTGAGCAAGGTGATATGCTGATAATGGATTTTGGCGCTTATTTTCAAGGCTATCGTTCGGATATGACTAGAACGATTGCAATTGGGGAGCCATCAGACCACTTAAAGGAAGTATACCAAATCGTTTATGACTCTCTCCAACATGCCCTTTCCAAAATGAGAGCAGGTATTACAGGACGAGAGGCAGATAGCTATACTCGTGACTATATTACAGCAAAAGGTTATGGACATAATTATGGACATGGTGCAGGACATGGTATAGGATTAGATATCCATGAAAATATATTTATGACTACGGTCTGTGAAGATATTCTAGAAGAGAATATGGTATTAACAGTTGAACCAGGTATTTATATACCCAATATAGGCGGCGTACGTATCGAGGATGACGTTATCATTAAGAAAGACAGTGTGGAAGTACTTACCCACTCTCCAAAGGAACTCATTATTTTATAAATAAACAATAACATCAAAGAATAATTACAAATGTAATTATTCTTTAATTTTTTAAATAAAAAAGCAGCCAGCTCACAGCTGACTGCTTTCTTGCCTAGCGACGTCCTACTCTCACAGGGGGAAGCCCCCAACTACCATCGGCGCTAAAGAGCTTAACTTCCGTGTTCGGTATGGGAACGGGTGTGACCTCTTTGCCATCATCACTAGACTATGTTCGACCTTCAATACACGGCGTATTACTCCGTCAGCTGCTCTCGCTCAATCAGTCACGTACATTAGTACGCTCCCTCAATCACTCGGTTGCTTCCTTGTTCTACTTGTGTCTTGAAGCTCTCATTTTTATTGTTGAAAGTATTGTTCTTTCAAAACTGGATAAACGGTGCATTGAATGCTTCAAACAATTTGGTTAAGTCCTCGATCGATTAGTATTCGTCAGCTCCATGTGTCACCACACTTCCACCTCGAACCTATCTACCTCATCGTCTTTGAGGGATCTTACTTACTTGCGTAATGGGAAATCTCATCTTGAGGGGGGCTTCATGCTTAGATGCTTTCAGCACTTATCCCGTCCACACATAGCTACCCAGCGATGCCTTTGGCAAGACAACTGGTACACCAGCGGTGTGTCCATCCCGGTCCTCTCGTACTAAGGACAGCTCCTCTCAAATTTCCTACGCCCACGACGGATAGGGACCGAACTGTCTCACGACGTTCTGAACCCAGCTCGCGTACCGCTTTAATGGGCGAACAGCCCAACCCTTGGGACCGACTACAGCCCCAGGATGCGATGAGCCGACATCGAGGTGCCAAACCTCCCCGTCGATGTGGACTCTTGGGGGAGATAAGCCTGTTATCCCCGGGGTAGCTTTTATCCGTTGAGCGATGGCCCTTCCATGCGGAACCACCGGATCACTAAGCCCGTCTTTCGACCCTGCTCGACTTGTAGGTCTCGCAGTCAAGCTCCCTTGTGCCTTTACACTCTACGAATGATTTCCAACCATTCTGAGGGAACCTTTGGGCGCCTCCGTTACCTTTTAGGAGGCGACCGCCCCAGTCAAACTGTCCGCCTGACACTGTCTCCTGCCCCGCTAAGGGGCATGGGTTAGAATTTCAATACAACCAGGGTAGTATCCCACCGACGCCTCCTTCGAAGCTGGCGCTCCGAGATCTCTGGCTCCTACCTATCCTGTACAAGTTGTACCAAAATTCAATATCAGGCTACAGTAAAGCTCCACGGGGTCTTTCCGTCCTGTCGCGGGTAACCTGCATCTTCACAGGTACTATAATTTCACCGAGTCTCTCGTTGAGACAGTGCCCAGATCGTTACGCCTTTCGTGCGGGTCGGAACTTACCCGACAAGGAATTTCGCTACCTTAGGACCGTTATAGTTACGGCCGCCGTTTACTGGGGCTTCAATTCGCAGCTTCGCTTGCGCTAACCACTCCTCTTAACCTTCCAGCACCGGGCAGGCGTCAGCCCCTATACGTCACCTTACGGTTTTGCAGAGACCTGTGTTTTTGCTAAACAGTCGCCTGGGCCTATTCACTGCGGCTCTCATGCGCTTGCACGCTCAAGAGCACCCCTTCTCCCGAAGTTACGGGGTCATTTTGCCGAGTTCCTTAACGAGAGTTCTCTCGCACACCTTAGGATTCTCTCCTCGACTACCTGTGTCGGTTTGCGGTACGGGCACCTCTCACCTCGATAGAGGCTTTTCTTGGCAGTGTGAAATCAGGAACTTCGTCCATACGGACTCGCCATCACAGCTCAACGTTACAGTGTGCGGATTTGCCTACACACACGCCTTACTGCTTGGACGCGCATAACCAACAGCGCGCTTACCCTATCCTACTGCGTCCCCCCATTTCTCAAACGGTGAGGAGGTGGTACAGGAATATCAACCTGTTGTCCATCGCCTACGCCTGTCGGCCTCGGCTTAGGTCCCGACTAACCCTGAGCGGACGAGCCTTCCTCAGGAAACCTTAGTCATACGGTGGACGGGATTCTCACCCGTCTTTCGCTACTCATACCGGCATTCTCACTTCTAAGCGCTCCACCAGTCCTTCCGGTCTGACTTCAACGCACTTAGAACGCTCTCCTACCACTGACATCGTAGATGTCAATCCACAGCTTCGGTGAATCGTTTAGCCCCGATACATTTTCGGCGCAGCGTCACTCGACCAGTGAGCTATTACGCACTCTTTAAATGATGGCTGCTTCTAAGCCAACATCCTGGTTGTCTGTGCAACGCCACATCCTTTTCCACTTAACGATTACTTTGGGACCTTAGCTGGTGGTCTGGGCTGTTTCCCTTTTGACTACGGATCTTATCACTCGCAGTCTGACTCCCGTGTATAAATATCTGGCATTCGGAGTTTGTCTGAATTCGGTAAACCGGGATGGCCCCCTAGTCCAAACAGTGCTCTACCTCCAGTATTCTCATCACGAGGCTAGCCCTAAAGCTATTTCGGAGAGAACCAGCTATCTCCAAGTTCGATTGGAATTTCTCCGCTACCCACACCTCATCCCCGCACTTTTCAACGTGCGTGGGTTCGGGCCTCCAGTAAGTGTTACCTTACCTTCACCCTGGACATGGGTAGATCACCTGGTTTCGGGTCTACGACCACGTACTATTTCGCCCTATTCAGACTCGCTTTCGCTGCGGCTCCGCCTTCTAAAGCTTAACCTTGCACGTAATCGTAACTCGCCGGTTCATTCTACAAAAGGCACGCTATCACCCATTAACGGGCTCTAACTACTTGTAGGCACACGGTTTCAGGATCTCTTTCACTCCCCTCCCGGGGTGCTTTTCACCTTTCCCTCACGGTACTGGTTCACTATCGGTCACTAGGTAGTATTTAGCCTTGGGAGATGGTCCTCCCGGATTCCGACGGAATTTCACGTGTTCCGCCGTACTCAGGATCCACTCAGGAGAGAACGAACTTTCGACTACAGGGCTTTTACCTGCTCTGGCGGACCTTTCCAAGTCGCTTCATCTAACTCGCTCTTTTGTAACTCCGTATAGAGTGTCCTACAACCCCAAGAGGCAAGCCTCTTGGTTTGGGCTCTTCCCGTTTCGCTCGCCGCTACTCAGGGAATCGATTTTTCTTTCTCTTCCTCCAGGTACTTAGATGTTTCAGTTCCCTGGGTCTGCCTTCAAGACGCTATGTATTCACGTCAAGATACTACGCGATTAAACGTAGTGGGTTCCCCCATTCGGAAATCTCCGGATCAAAGCTCACTTACAGCTCCCCGAAGCATATCGGTGTTAGTGCCGTCCTTCTTCGGCTCCTAGTGCCAAGGCATTCGCCGTGCGCCCTTAATAACTTAACCTACAGCTTTCAATACACATCGCATTTCGTTGTCAGCTTCACTCGTTCAATCAGTCACGTACTGAAGTACGCTCCTTCATTCACTCGATTGCTTCCTAGAACTGCTTGTGTCTTGAAACCTTACTAATGTTATTAAGCCTATAAAAAACTTAAAAAATAAATGTGTTTGTTACAATTTCAATGTCGTTTTATCCAGTTTTCAAAGAACAAGTTTTGAAGTATTTCATTCGGAAGAATGAACCTTCAAAACTGAACGCAAAACGTAATCTTACAAACCCTAGGTTTGTATTCCGAAATAATCCTTAGAAAGGAGGTGATCCAGCCGCACCTTCCGATACGGCTACCTTGTTACGACTTCACCCCAATCATCTATCCCACCTTCGGCGGCTGGCTCCAAAAGGTTACCTCACCGACTTCGGGTGTTACAAACTCTCGTGGTGTGACGGGCGGTGTGTACAAGGCCCGGGAACGTATTCACCGCGGCATGCTGATCCGCGATTACTAGCGATTCCGGCTTCATGTAGGCGAGTTGCAGCCTACAATCCGAACTGAGAACGACTTTATCGGATTAGCTCCCTCTCGCGAGTTGGCAACCGTTTGTATCGTCCATTGTAGCACGTGTGTAGCCCAGGTCATAAGGGGCATGATGATTTGACGTCATCCCCACCTTCCTCCGGTTTGTCACCGGCAGTCACCTTAGAGTGCCCAACTAAATGATGGCAACTAAGATCAAGGGTTGCGCTCGTTGCGGGACTTAACCCAACATCTCACGACACGAGCTGACGACAACCATGCACCACCTGTCACCGTTGCCCCCGAAGGGGAAACTATATCTCTACAGTGGTCAACGGGATGTCAAGACCTGGTAAGGTTCTTCGCGTTGCTTCGAATTAAACCACATGCTCCACCGCTTGTGCGGGCCCCCGTCAATTCCTTTGAGTTTCAGTCTTGCGACCGTACTCCCCAGGCGGAGTGCTTAATGCGTTAGCTGCAGCACTAAGGGGCGGAAACCCCCTAACACTTAGCACTCATCGTTTACGGCGTGGACTACCAGGGTATCTAATCCTGTTTGCTCCCCACGCTTTCGCGCCTCAGCGTCAGTTACAGACCAGAAAGTCGCCTTCGCCACTGGTGTTCCTCCAAATCTCTACGCATTTCACCGCTACACTTGGAATTCCACTTTCCTCTTCTGCACTCAAGTCCCCCAGTTTCCAATGACCCTCCACGGTTGAGCCGTGGGCTTTCACATCAGACTTAAAGGACCGCCTGCGCGCGCTTTACGCCCAATAATTCCGGACAACGCTTGCCACCTACGTATTACCGCGGCTGCTGGCACGTAGTTAGCCGTGGCTTTCTAATAAGGTACCGTCAAGGTACAGCCAGTTACTACTGTACTTGTTCTTCCCTTACAACAGAGTTTTACGATCCGAAAACCTTCTTCACTCACGCGGCGTTGCTCCATCAGGCTTTCGCCCATTGTGGAAGATTCCCTACTGCTGCCTCCCGTAGGAGTCTGGGCCGTGTCTCAGTCCCAGTGTGGCCGATCACCCTCTCAGGTCGGCTACGCATCGTCGCCTTGGTGAGCCGTTACCTCACCAACTAGCTAATGCGCCGCGGGCCCATCTTATAGCGACAGCCGAAACCGTCTTTCAGTGTTCCACCATGAGGTGGAACAGATTATTCGGTATTAGCCCCGGTTTCCCGGAGTTATCCCAAACTATAAGGTAGGTTGCCCACGTGTTACTCACCCGTCCGCCGCTAACGTCAAAGGAGCAAGCTCCTTCTCTGTTCGCTCGACTTGCATGTATTAGGCACGCCGCCAGCGTTCGTCCTGAGCCAGGATCAAACTCTCCATAAAAGAAATTTGATTAGCTCAAATTGTTTTGCTGGCATCAATTTTGATGTCCAAAATTTTGTTTTGTTCACTAGCCGAAACTAGTTACTTAAAACTTTATTGATTACGTTTTGCTTGTTCAGTTTTCAAGGTTCATAACGTCGTCTTTCAGACAACTTCTTTATGTTATCACACAACCATTTGGTTGTCAACACTTTTTTTGGAGCGGGTGATGAGAATCGAACTCACGACATCAGCTTGGAAGGCTGAGGTTTTACCATTAAACTACACCCGCGTATTTATTGTTTAAAATTGGCGCGCCCGGCAGGAGTCGAACCCACAACCTTCTGATCCGTAGTCAGACGCTCTATCCAATTGAGCTACGGGCGCATATAAAATTAAATGACTTGGTGCGGCCGAGAGGACTTGAACCTCCACGGGGTTGCCCCCACTAGGCCCTCAACCTAGCGCGTCTGCCGTTCCGCCACGACCGCATTCGATTAGTAACTTTCTCATTATACTACGATAACCAAAAAAGTCAACCTTTTTTCTTAAAATAAGATGAGCCATGAAGGACTCGAACCTTCGACCCTCTGATTAAAAGTCAGATGCTCTACCAACTGAGCTAATGGCTCAAATTAAGAAATGAATGGCTGGGGTACTAGGATTCGAACCTAGGCATGACGGAATCAAAATCCGTTGCCTTACCGCTTGGCTATACCCCAATAAGTGGCGGTCCCGACCGGGATCGAACCGGCGATCTCCTGCGTGACAGGCAGGCATGTTAACCGCTACACCACGGGACCAAATTATTGTAATTTAAAATATAAAGAAAATGACCCCTACGGGATTCGAACCCGTGTTACCGCCGTGAAAGGGCGGTGTCTTAACCACTTGACCAAGGGGCCATGGCTCCGAAGGCAGGACTCGAACCTGCGACAACCTGATTAACAGTCAGGTGCTACTACCAACTGAGCTACTTCGGAATAATCATGTAATGTTGTCGTCGTTATCTTGTCGACTTTTACTATTATAGGGACAACTTAATAAAACGTCAACTGTTTTTTTATTTTTTTACTCTAATAGTTTTAATCTCCCCAAACACTTGCTACAACAATACTTTTCAACATTCATTTTTATTTTTCGAACATATAATTGTTGGCAATTGACACAAGTATAAGTATAACGACGACTATATTTGGTAGTTGATGCTTTAGGAGGTTGTAAAACTGAGCAAAATCGAGGTGCATTTACTTTTTTTAATAATGCCCGAAAGTCTTGATCTCGATGTTGATACCCTTTACCTTCTATATGTAAATGATAATGACATAGTTCATGCAGGACTATACCTTCAATTTCCTTAACGCCATATAGCTCAAAGGCTTTAGGATTAATTTCTATATTATGGGATTGTAAAAGATACCGCCCTCCTGTTGAACGTAATCTAGCGTTAAAGTAGGCTTGATGTTGAAATGGCTTTTGAAAACTTTCCAAGGATAAGCGACGAACAAGCTGTTGTAATTCCTCATTGTTCATAATGATCACCTCTAACAACAAGAATACCACACTGCGTAGTATAGACAGTGTGGTAAAAATTTATTACTTATTCTAATGTTTGATTTTTAGGCGGAAGCATTGTTAAAGAAATACGCCCTTTATTTACGTCTATTTGTTCAACCCAAACAGTGACAATATCACCTAAAGCTACAACTTCTAATGGATGTTTAATGCGCTTAGTTTGTAGTTTAGAAATATGCACAAGTCCGTCTTGTTTCACTCCAATATCAACAAATGCACCGAAATCTACTACATTTCGAACTGTCCCCTGGAGCTCCATCCCTATTTTTAAATCTTCCATTTTCAACACATCGGTTTTCAGCAATGGTTGCGGGAAGGCATCACGTGGGTCTCGGCTTGGTTTCATTAAAGTATCCACGATATCTTGAATGGTCACAACGCCTATGCCAAGAACTTCACTTAACTTGTCAATATCTAAAGCTGCAATTGCTGCTTCTGCCTTGGATGTTCCGAGCTCTTTTTTATCTATTTGTGCCTCAGCTAAAATTTGCTCAGCAAGTTTGTAGCTCTCAGGGTGAATTCCCGTCGCATCAAATGGATTTTTTGCTTCAGGAACACGCAAGAATCCAATAGCTTGTTCATAAGTTTTAGCACCAAGCCTTGGAATCTTCTTTAATTGTGCTCGTGTAGTAAATTGACCATTTTCCTCTCGCATCTTAACGATATTCTCAGCAACTGTTTTCGATAAACCAGAAACATATTGTAAGAGTGATGAGGAAGCTGTGTTAACATCAACCCCCACTTGGTTAACAGCTGTTTCTACTATAAATGTTAGCGATTCATTTAATTTTTTTTGAGAAACATCGTGTTGATATTGACCTACCCCTACTGCTTTTGGTTCAATTTTCACCAACTCTGATAAAGGATCCTGCAAACGGCGTGCAATGGAAACAGCACTGCGTTGCTCAACCTGCAAATCAGGAAATTCTGCACGTGCAATATCAGACGCCGAGTAGACAGACGCTCCCGCTTCATTGACAATAACATAAGCCACATCGGTCGTAATTTCACTTAATACGTCCGCAATAAATTGTTCCGTTTCTCTGGATGCTGTTCCGTTACCGATTGCAATTATACTTATTGGATACTTAGCTAAAATACCTTTCACCGTAGCTTTAGATTTTGCCACATCGGGCTTAGGGGGATGTGGATAAATAGCTGTTACCTCTAGCATTTTCCCAGTTTCATCTACAACCGCTAGCTTACAGCCTGTGCGGTAAGCCGGGTCAACTCCCAATACATATTTCCCTTTCATTGGTGGTTGCAGTAATAAATTTCTTAAGTTTTCAGAGAAGATGTGAATAGCTTGAGCCTCCGCTTTTTCTGTAAGCTCATTTCGTAATTCTCTTTCAATAGAAGGCTGAATTAAACGCTTGTATGAATCTTCTATAGCTAGTTTAACTTCTGCAATAGCAGGAGATGAACCAGTGGCAGGTATCCATTCCTTCCACATAATCATTAATACTCGATCCACTGGTACATGGATTGAAACCTTTAAAACTTCTTCTTTCTCTCCTCTGTTGATGGCTAAAATACGGTGTGGAACGATACGACTAACAGGCTCTTCGTACTCGTAATACATTTCAAAAACATTTTTTTCATCGATTTCAGCATTTTTCACAGTTGTTACAAGGACTCCATCTTTCCATGAGTACGCACGGATTTTCTCACGAATTGCAGCATCATCAGCAAAACGTTCTGCTAAAATATCTCGAGCTCCCATTAGAGCTTCCTCTGTATTGGCAACTTGTTCATTATCTACAAAATCAACAGCTAATTGCTCTAATGTATCATTACTAAATGCTAATAGAAGGTCTGCCAGTGGTTCTAAGCCTTTTTCTTTCGCAACAGTTGCCTTTGTACGTCGTTTTTGCTTATACGGTCTGTATAAATCCTCCACGCGCTGTAAGACTGTTGCTGAAAGAATCGCCTTTTCTAATTCGGGCGTAAGTTTATCCTGTTCCTGAATTAAACGGATAACCTCCTCTTTCCGTTGTTCAAGTTGCTGTATGTAGTGATAACGATCCTCTACAGCTTTAATCTGCACTTCATCGAGAGATCCTGTTACTTCTTTACGATAACGCGCAATAAATGGTACCGTGTTTCCCTCTTCTAATAATTTTATAACAGCATCTACTTGCCCTGGTTTGACCGCTACATCTTTTGCAATGAGCTGTAACATTTGTTTTTGTTCCACATCATCACTACCCTTTTTCTTTTCATTTTACCATTACACTTTACTAAAAATGCAAAAAAATAGTCTACTCATATCTGTTTGAGTAGACTATTTTTTTGCATATTAACAAACCGATAGATAGATTAGAGCGAAACACTGCCACTCGCTAGAATAGCCTCTTGTAATTTCTTTATTGCTTTTCTTTGTATTCTTGATACATGCATTTGAGAAATTCCTAATCGTTCTCCAGCTTCTTTTTGACTAAGTTGCTCTAAATATGTAAGCTGAATAATCTGTTTTTCTCTCTCATTCAACACAACTAGCGCATCAGCAACGATCATTCGTTTATCAGTTATTTCGTAGCCGTCATCTTCTCTACCCAAAATATCGAATAACGTGACTGTACTACCATCTGAATCTGACTCTATCGAATGATCCATAGAAAGAGCTTGATAACTACGGCTCATTTCCATAGCTTCTAAAACTTCTTCTTCAGCAACCTCTAAGCGTTCTGCAATATCTTTAATAGAAGGAGAGCGCTGTAGTTCAATTGTCAGCGCCTCCACCGTTGATTTGATTCTCGGTCCTAGTTCTTTTATTCGTCTAGGCACGTGAACATCCCATGTTTTATCACGTAAAAATCGCTTAATTTCTCCAACTATCGTTGGCACCGCAAATGCCTCAAAACTACGACCAACATTCGGATCAAAACGTCTGATTGCACCTAATAAACCCAGCATCCCTACTTGAACAATATCATCATAGTAAGATTTACCATTCGAATATTTACGTGCTATTGATTCAACTAGATATCGATAATGAATCACTAAGTTTGTTTGTGCTTCATCATCCTCCGTTGACTGGTACAATTCAATCCACTTTAGTACATCTTCCTTGGATGAAGATTTATGTAGTGATTCTTTCGACATTTTTTTCCACCTGCTCCCTAGTGACATACTTTGTCATAAAGACAGTTACGCCACCATCGTTATTGATCATCACCTCATCCATCAAAGTTTCCATTAAATAAAGTCCTAAACCACCTTCTCTAAGCCCCGCAATACTTTCTTCAGGATGATATGGTCCAATCTTAGACTTGATCTCTTCGAAATTAAAGCTATTGCCATAATCCGCAATCATCATTTCCATTTTATTGTCGTATAGCGCACATCCAATGACAATTTCGCCTTCTTCATCTTCTTTATAAGCATGGTGAACAACATTCGTTACAGCTTCACTTGCTGCAATTTTTAAGTCTTCGATATCATCATAATTAAAACCGATCCTACTAGCTAAGCCCGAGACAGTTAATCGAATGACACTGACAAATTGCGGTTTAGCAGGAACTCTAATTTCAATATAGTCAAATTCCTTCATTATCTTAATTCCACCTTTTTATCAGTTTCGATATCCATCAAATCACTTAGTCCTGTAATTTCAAACAATCTTTGTAATCTATTTGATAAACCAACCAGCTTTACTTTGCCATTTTCACGTAACGCTCTTTTATAAAAGGCAACAAAAATCCCAAGACCTGTACTATCCATGTAATTTACCTTTGATAAATCAAGTTCAATCTCTAACCCTTCAGTTATCTTTACAGCTTCTAATTCCTCTCGTAATCCAGAAGCAGTAAATGTATCAATTTCACCTTCAACAAAACCAAATAATTTATGATCAATTTCTTTAAAATGTATTGTCACGTCCATATAGCACACCTCCACCATATTTGTTAGACTATTTTCTCTTCCCTTTTCAATTAAAACGTAAACCTATTTTTTTAAAATAACTACAGTAAAATCATCAGTTAGTTTAAAATTCTGCACTTTCTCTATTTCCTTATAAAGAATTTGGCACAATTGCTGAGCTGTTAAATGCTTATTCTCCTTAATTAAAGCAGTAATAACCTCTCGTGAATTTAAGCTTTCCTGTGCTCTAAATTCTGTTACTCCATCCGTCATCATAATTACTAAATCATTTTCTTCTAAAACGATTTCATGAAACGAATATGTTGTTTCTGGCAATACACCAAGTAATAAACCTTTAGCATCTAAGGAAATAAATTGATCTTCCTTAGCACTGTAATGCAACGCTGGCTCGTGACCTGCTGAGGCGTAGGCAAAGATATTTTGTTGTACATCTAAGCACCCATAAAACATGGAAACAAACATACTATCATCTACACCTTTTTCTATTACCCTATTAATAACTTCTAAAACATAGGAGGGATCTTTATATGCATATACCAATGTTTCAAGACCATACTTCACCATCGACATACATAAAGCCGCCGGCACTCCCTTTCCAACAACATCTGTTACAGCTACACTTAAATATTCGTCACCGTCATGAAAAAAATGGACATAGTCTCCATTCATTTTACGTATCGGAACCGAAATCATTCCTATATCAAAACTTTGTAGCTGTGGTACATGTGTTTTCAATTGAGTATTTTGAATGTTTGTTGCTATTTTCATTTCCATCTCATATTCTGCTTGTTTTTGCAGTAAGCTTTGGTGCTCTCTATGGGCCATGCCATAATGCACCATTACTTCAATAAGAAAATCATAGGCTGGTTGTGTTTCATTCATTTGATTAGGGAATATTTGTTCAACAGCATTTTTGTGAATACTAACAACATCCTCTGGAGATATATTTTTTTGAATTAACTGACGTGTGAAATTTTGAGCGATATATAAATTTCTTTCAGTTTGATTAACAATAAAATCTGATAATATTTTTCTATACTGTGCTTCTAATTGTTTCAATTTCTTCACGTCCTAACGCAACCATTTTTCCGCCCTTATTGTTGTACCTACCCCAACTACAGATTGAATATCTAAGCTGTCCATCAATCGCTTAACGCCTGGTAAACCAGCGCCTAGCCCTCCAGAAGTAGAATAGCCTTCTCCCATTACTTTTCGAACATCTTCAATACCTGGTCCTTGATCAGTTGCAATAACCACTATTTTCTTTTCAGTTTCCGTCTCAATTCTTTCAATCTCAATTCTACCAATACTCGCATATAAATATATATTTCTTGCTAATTCACTTACTGCTGTGGTGATGCGAGCCTGATCAACAGTGCCAAATCCAAGTGCTTTTGCTTCCTTGCGCCCCAGTTGTCTTGCTGCAACAATATCCCATTCTGTAATAATTTCAACCGAAGACTTACATGTCACTGCTGTCCCTCCATTTCCTTACGGAGTAATACTCTTACACTTTAGTTCGACCTGACTTCATATAAATTTAATAACCTCTATAGAATGGAATATTCTATGTAAAATTTCATATACCTTTTAAGAATTTTTTCAAAAATCTATTTTTATTACAAATCTTGAATATATCTTAAAACTTTTTGTATTATTTATCAATTACACCTTAGCGCTATTACTTCCGGATTTTTTCGAGCTTGATTGAAAAGTCCTACTACAAAATTCGTACCTTTAGCTGGAGTATTTTTTAACCTTAGCAGTTCTATTGTTCTGAAAATGAACCATCAGGCACAATTAACTTTCATGTCTGTAGAGAGATAAAAGCAAATTTAAGTAAATTAGTAAGTTGAAATTATGGTAAAAAGGTACTGAGGATGTCGAACAAAAAAAGCATCGAGATTTAATTATCTCGATGCTTCTATACACATATGTATATCAAAATTTAACCAGACCTAAACTAATCATCAACGCCCCATCTACTTTTTCCATCACAGCATGATCAAGTTGCGTAATACGATCCGTCAATCTTGACTTATCAATTGTCCGCACTTGTTCTAGCAAAATAACCGAATCACGTTCAAAACCATACTTTTCAGCATTGATTTCAACGTGTGTCGGTAACTTTGCCTTTTGAATCTGTGCAGTGATAGCTGCGATGATGACAGTCGGACTAAATCGATTGCCAATATCATTTTGAATAATCAGCACCGGTCTAGTGCCTCCTTGCTCAGAACCTATTACCGGTGATAAGTCTGCAAAAAAAACGTCACCACGTTTTACATTCAAAGTGTCATCCCCCGCTAACGAGACGCTCCACCATATGCTGTGCTTCATATTCTGCATGCAAGCATTCACTCGCAATCATTAAATTAATATGAGACATTTCAACATATCCTTTTATCATAGCTTCCCGTATTTGATTTGGTTGCTCCTGCATTAAATTTTTGCGCGCCAAAATACGCACAAAAGATTCACCTTCAATTACTTCCTTTGTTTGTAGAAATAGTCTGTCTTGAACAGCAATTGTAGCTTCTCTTAACTTTTTCTCGTACACAGCAAGCACCTCCAACGGAACCATACACTTTTCATTACTTCCCATTCTATCATTGAAAGATATTGTTGAAAAGACATGAAATGACAAAATATCTGACAATTTGAAGTACAAATTGTAAAAATATGTTGGTTGTCGAAGGTATATGCTGAATAATTATCATTGCAATACGTTTCCAAATATGAGTCACTTAAAGTTTGAAATGAAACAAAGTTCTCCAGTTTGTTTGCTTGCTAAATTCAACTTTTTATGTCGGAACGTTACTCTTTACACTACATTGAAACTATTCAAGAGAATGATTACTATCTATAAGAGACTATTTCTTATGAAGATTAATTAAAAGTATATTCTAGGAACTCTTGCAGTTATAATGCATGGTACTTCATAATTAATTGTATCAAGTTTAGTTGCCCATTCATCAACAGAAATTACATTCTGCCCTTGTTGGCCAATGAGTGTTACCTTCTCACCTATAGCATATGCTTTTGGTAGTGCAACCATACATTGGTCCATACAAATTCGTCCGATAATCGGCATTCTTTGGCCATCAATTAATACCTCTTGTCCGCCCAACTTGCGAATAACACCATCCGCGTAGCCAATCGGAATCGTTCCTATCCACATATCTGTTGGAGCAACATATGTAGCTCCATATCCAACCGAATCACCTGATTTGATTTGCTTCACATGAACAAGTTCACTTTCAAGCGCAAATGCAGGATGTAATGGAAATGGTAAATTGCTTTCCACGTAAGATGAAGGTGCTAATCCATACATAGAAATTCCATATCTAACAGCGTCATATTGTAAGTTTGAATCCTTTATAAAGGAGGCTGCTGTATTGGCTGCATGAACAAGTCTAGGCTTAAAAGGCATTTCGGATAAACATCTCTCAAATAACTGTACTTGCTGATTAAAGTAAGTTGTTTCTTCTTCATCTGCTGTTGCAAAGTGTGTAAAAATTCCATCAATTTCCACGTTATCTATAGACTGTATTGTTTGATATAGGGCTAATAATTCTTGCTCTGAGCGAATGCCTATTCTCCCCATCCCGCTATCTACTTTTATATGTAGTCGTAAAGGAAGTGATTCGTTTGCTAACAGAGGAGCAGCTTGCTGAATCCAATCTTCTGCAAAGACTGTAAGAATTATACGCTGCTGTGCAGCATATGGCGCAAATGAAACTGGAGATGCTCCTAATACTAGTATGTCTGGTTCTTCAAAATGTGCTCGAATATGTAATGCCTCATCGGGCGTAGCAACCGCAAGAATTGTGGCACCAGCCTCAAGAGCTGCCCTTGCAACAGCTACATCTCCGTGACCGTATGCATTTGCCTTTACTACAGCAATTATTTGAACATTAGGTTGTAAAAACTCTTTTAAATTTTTAACGTTTTGTTGGATTGCTTTCAAATTTATCATTGCTTTGGTTGGTCGAAAATATTGCTGTGTCTTCATAAGAATACCCTCTTTATTTTTAATTAAAACATTATGTATTACATACATTTCATTTTTAGCTTGTCCAATAGTAAGAGAAATTATTTTATTATTTTCACTTTAAACAATGTGACTTAACAATTTCTAAACGGTGAAAACTACTTTCATATTGGCAATAAGCTACAGCCTTCATTTTTGAAAGCTGTAGCTAGAAAGTTACTACTTCATACTACTTATCGTCATGGATGTAGCAACTTCAATCATTTCTTCTCGTGTTAATTTGCTTGAAGCTACAAAGAATTCAACACCATCTTTTTCCCAACTAATCGATGTATCTGTAATAGCACCAATTGTAAAGCCTAGGTCAACAGGATCACCAGGTGATGCAACTGGCAACATTGCGCTTTCCTTCGTAACTGGTTGTTGCATAACTGTAAATGCCTTTTCACCATCGAATGTTAAGATAACTCTTTCCATTCCACCTTCCTGCACAACTTTCTCATTAGCCAACTGTGCCCAACTTAAGACAGGATAATGTGTTTGGAATTCTTGATATTCAACCTCTGCACCAACAGCTTCTTTGTCGTCTTGTTCTTCTTGCCCCTCTTTGTCAGTAGGTGTAGCTTGTTCACCTTTCGTGTTATCTTTATCTGTAAATTGCTCAACTGCATACTCTTTTGCAGCATGTTGTACACCTAGCTTAATTTTCTTAAAGTTAATGCGAATTTGTTCTTCTTTTACATCATTCATAATGACAACAGAAGTTGGCAATAGCGTTTTCTTATCTACTGTAATCACTTGATGAGGCATACTATTCTTATAGCTGTTTCTAGTAGCCGCTTCAAATATATATGCTTTTTCTTCCTCTTTCATGACAAGATTTTTATCTTCCGCTAAATCTTCTGCTAGAGCTCCAATTAAATAGGCTTGACTATTTTTCTTCGGCCAATCGCTTTGGAACTTATACATTTTGTTTAATGTCGGTGTTACAACAAAAACGCCATCAGCATTACGCACAATCATTTGTGAAACATCTTTCCCACTTTCCATTACCTCTACTCGATAGAAATCTGGTTTTGTATGCCATACTGTAACATCATAATTTCTTGGCTCTCCTCCAGATTTAATCTCCATCGTTGCATTTAACTCATAGCCATTAGTCTCTGCCCATTTACCATTCACTTTCTTCAACACTTTTTCCTGTGAGGCTGCACCACATGCCGACAGAAGTAATATCGTACAAAGTAAGACGAGCCATTTAACTATACGGTTGCCCACGCTTTCACCCTTTCTTCTTTCAAATCCACTACGACAATATATGAACCGTATTTGTCAGTTATGTCATTTGAAGAAAGAGCAATATATTTAAATTTCTAAGCCAACCTTTTAGACAAGTTAAACATTATTCTAATAAGATTACTTGAGCGGCTGCATATTGCTTGGAATGTGTAATACTAACAAATCCATTGACAAGCTCCCCTTTAAAATATAAAATCGGATTCCCTGCCTCCCCCTTTAATATCTCCATATCATGGAGCTTACATTGTTCCCCAAGGCCAGTTCCCACCGCTTTCGAAAATGCTTCTTTAGCAGCAAATCGTCCTGCCAAAAATTCTATTTTACGAGTTTCTGAATAGGCTTCAAATAAACTTTTTTCCTTATCGGTTAGAATACGGTCTTTAAATTTATTTGTACGTTTCATCGCTTTTGCAATACGGTCTATTTCTACAATGTCGAGTCCAATTCCCTTAATCATATGACCTTCTCCTTTACCAATTTCCAACAAGGCATGTATAATAAATGTAAGTTGAGGTGGAGCCATGTTTAGTAGAACAGAAAATTTTAAGCAATACACAAAGTATTACCCTATTGTTTCAACGTTAATAGCAATTAATCTAATTCTCTATGTATTGTCTCTTTTACCCGGCATAGGAACACTTTTGTGGAATTTCGGAATCCAAGCAAATTTCCTGATTCAAAGTGGTGAATGGTGGCGTGTATTTTCTGCAATGTTTTTACATGCAGGATTTATGCATACGTTTTTTAATATGTTTTCATTATATCTCTTTGGACCAGAGCTAGAAAAAATCGCAGGCAAAGCACGCTTCATTACAATTTATTTAGTTTCAGGCATTGTAGGCAACATGGCAACCTATGTATTCTATGATAGTAGCTATACGAGTCTTGGTGCAAGTGGGGCTATTTTTGGTATTTTTGGTGCTTTTGGGGCATTGGTTTACTATACGCGTCGTACAATGCCAATGCTTCGTAAGCTCATTTTACCAATCATCGTCATCAGTGTCATTATGACTTTTCTTCAACCAAATGTGAATGTCTATGCACATTTAGGCGGTTTAGTAACAGGATTCATTCTAGGACTTGTCTATTTACATCCGAAAAGAATCTTAAGCTGGCGTAAACAGAAAATGGCGGGTAGACCATAACATCTAAAAAGGAGCAGCTCATAACAGGCAGCTCCTTTTTTGTTACATAACTTCAGCTACAAAACTACTGTAGCTTCATTTGCCATCTTTATTTTTTTCCATTCCGCTGCTGTTATACCATAAACTACTTGATCCACATGATGATCATAAAGCCATTCCGCATCCCTTAGGCGCCCTTCCTCATGGAAGCCTAGCACCTTTGGAATTGTACGACTACGAATATTTCCTACAGCTACACGTACCTCAATACGATTTAACTTTAAATAGTAAAAAGCATAATCAATCAATGCTTTCATGGAATTCGTTACAAGTCCCTTACCCACAAATTCATTCCCTAACCAGTAGCCAATGCTTGTCCATTTATGCTGCCAGTTGATTTGATGATACCCTATCACACCCGCTAACTTTCCATCATAATATATCCCCGCCTGTATACCATTGTGATCAGCATATTGTTGCATAGCCCTTTTTACAAATCGCTCGGTATCTGTTACTGTTTTGACATCATCTACAAAAGGTAACCATTCACGTAATGTATCCCTTGAACGGTCAGTTAAGGCAAATAATTCATCTACATCACTTAAATCCAATAGCTTCAGATAAGCACTTTCATTAATAACATATTTAAACAAAGTCCCACCCCTTTTGTTTTATTTATTTTATTATAAACAGCAGAAATAGTTTTTTGTATCTAAAAAAGCCAATCCTACCATAAAATTGTAAGAATTGGCTTTTTGTTAATTAATGTTCATACCACGTTAAGATCTTTTCCGCATCTTGTTGCTCAAGGCTTGATACACTTCCTTTTGTACCTGTTGCCCCTGACATTACTGTTGCTTTAATAGACATAACATTCTTTCGTTTTTGAAAGAACGATTGTGTACTTTCAATAGACTGTATTCGTTTTTTCTCCATGATCAATGTAATTCGACTAAATACTCGATACTGCATAGCTAGTTGTTTTCCATTAATTTGGAAACCCGCTGTTTTATGTTGCCATATACCAAGTAGTATCGTTAATGGGATTAATAGCAACGACAATAGTCCATATGGATAAAAGAAATAACTACATGCACCTATAACAGGGACTAACCAAATAAAATCAATACGATAAAAGAATGGTCTCGCCTTTTTTGGTGATCGAATAAATGTTGGATTCCAATCCATATCTGGGAAAAGCTGCTCTAATGTTTGCAAACAATCATGCTTCTTAATAAGTGGAAACAACGTAATTTTTTTATCATTTCCATCTTCACCGTTACCTCCAGCACTTTCTACAACCACCGTAGCAAATCCTGTTAATTGACGTAATGGATTTTCAACAATACGAATGGCTTGAATTCGATTCAATGGCAGCGTTATACGCTTTTTCTCTAAAAGACCTTTTGTGATAATCAGTTTATTATCTTCAATACGAACCGTGTAATTATAATAGTTAATCAATGTTATGACCACCGATACAACCCAAGCTACAATTAAAACCAACATTACCGTTAACGCTATTAAAAATGCACCGACTTTCACAAAGTCAGCTAACTCATGAAAAACTGTTTCATACGGTATAATATCGGAAAACTGTGAGGCAACAGCTGCAAGACCTGACAGTACCACGCCAATTCCACCAGATGTTGTTGCTAATACGAGTAAATCACGCATGGACATATGGTAAATCGTTGGAGTTGATCTAGCTTCCTCCATGATCTGTACTTGCTCTTGATCATCCCGTTGTAGAACTGTTTCATTTTTAGCGCGACGCATTTCTAATTCAATAACATCTGCTGCGGCTTTGCGAATGGCTGTTAGCTCGACCTCAGGTTTACCTCCCTTACTACCAGCCGTTTCTACTTGAACTTTCACTAAACCAAAAAGACGATGAAAAATACCCTCGTTGTAATTTAAGCTTTGAATGCGTTCAAATGGAATATAACGCTTCTTTTTAACAAATAACCCATATGTTACACGTAACTCCCCGTCTTCAAACCAGTAAACAAATGTCCGCCATTTTATAATTCCCCCAATGAGCGCAAGAAGGGCCGCGACTCCCCACACTCCGAAAAGTAAAATCGTATCAAAAAAATGGTCACTACGGAAGTTTAAAGAAAAATTAAAGCCGTTACTTACGATAATAATCACAATTGGTAATATCATACTTTTTAATGCTTTGACGCTCGTAATCACAGCAGATATTGGATGTAAACGATTAATCTCCTTAGACATCATCTTCAGCCACCCTTGCTAAATCAGAGATACGAGCACGAAGTAAATCTGCTTCACCCATTACAAGTGCTGGAATCGTATGTACAGTTGCTGCTGTTGAGATAGAAATATTACCTAAGTCGTATTTTTTTAAAATCGGCCCTTGTGTCGTATCAACATGTTGAACCCGAACCATTGGGATTAAAGTCCGTTTCACTACAAATAAACCATGTTGTACTTCAATTTCATGTTCTCGGACCTCATAACGCCATCGTTCCCATCTTATTTTTGGGAATAAAAATATGGATAATATGGCGCTTAGTATTACTACTGCACCAGCAACGAAATAAATAAATGATGGCCAATCAAAATAATAAGTACCGTAGCTTACTAGCCCCGCTATAATGAATAGCACCAATGTTTGTATGACTCCATATAAACGCCACACAGTTAGCCCTTTTCTGGATATTTGATGAATCGGTTGTGATCTCATAGTCGTTCCCCTCGCTTTCTTCATTAGGTATACGGATTTAGTTACCTTTTTGTTTCAACTATAGCCGAAAAAAACCTTACAGCCAATAAGACTGTAAGGTTTAACATAAAGATTACGTATATTTGATTAAGATTAGTCTTCGTGACGGCGTGGAGAACGAGAACGACCTTGTCCACCTTCACGACGTCCGCCTTCACGGCGACCACCTTCGCGACGGCTATTGCGGCGATCTCCACTGCGAGCATTGTCACGACGTCCGCCATAGCTACGGTTACTGCGGCCACGGTCACCACCACCACGATTATTGCTAGAACGTTCACGTCGCATTGGTAATGGACGTTCTTCTGTGATTGTTACCGGTGTATCATCAGGCTCTTTCGTTAACGAGCGAAGAGCAGCTGCCACAACATCAATTGCTTCATGATTTTCAAGTAATTCCGCTGCAAATGTGCGGTAATCACCTAAATTATTATTAGCAATAAGACCTTCAAGTGTTTCTACAGCT
The DNA here is from genome assembly GCF_028877475.1 of Lysinibacillus irui. NCBI lineage: Bacteria > Bacillati > Bacillota > Bacilli > Caryophanales > Bacillaceae > Lysinibacillus > Lysinibacillus irui. Next base: position 3,989,060 of record NZ_CP113527.1, read on the forward strand.
AAACGTTGTTGACCTTCTAATGCTTCATCAGATGTTGGTGGACGAAGTGGTGTCATACGTTTTTTCGTTGTTTCTTCTACAATACGTAAGTAACCCATTTCACGTGGAGTAACAAATGTTACAGCAAGACCTGATTTACCCGCACGGCCAGTACGTCCGATTCGGTGAACATAAGATTCTGGATCTTGAGGGATATCAAAGTTGTAAACATGTGTTACACCAGAAATATCAAGTCCACGAGCTGCTACATCTGTCGCAACAAGAATATCAATTTTATTTTCTTTAAATTGACGTAATACAGAGATACGCTTCGCTTGACTTAAATCACCATGAATACCTTCAGCTAAATATCCACGAATTGATAGGGCCTGTGCAAGCTCATCTACACGACGTTTTGTACGACCAAAAATAATCGCAAGCTCTGGCTGGTGAACATTTAAAAGACGAGATAAAATATCGAACTTTTCACGTTCAGCTGACTTAACAAAATATTGATCAATATTGTCTACAGTCAATTCTTTCGCTTTAATTTTCACAATTTCTGGATCGCGCATAAATGTTTCTGCAATTTTACGGATTGCTGGTGGCATTGTTGCTGAGAACAATAATGTTTGACGCTCAGCAGGCACGTTTTCTAAGATCGAATTAATATCATCGATAAAGCCCATGTTTAACATTTCATCTGCTTCATCTAATACTAATGTTTGAACATCTTCTAATTTTAACGTACGACGATTAATATGATCAATAATACGTCCTGGCGTACCAACAATGATTTGAGGTCTATTTTTCAGTGCACGAATTTGACGGCCAATTTCTTGACCTCCGTAAACTGATAATAATTTTACGCGTTTGTCATAACCAATTTTATATAGCTCTTCAGAAACTTGAATAGCTAACTCACGAGTTGGTGCGATGACTAACGCTTGAATATTAGGGTTTTTTGGATCGATTTTTTCAATTAGTGGAATCCCGAAAGCGGCAGTTTTACCAGTACCAGTTTGTGCTTGACCTAATACGTCACGGCCTTCAATCGCAAAACGAATAGTACCTTCTTGGATTGGTGTTGCTTCTTCAAATCCCATACGCTTTACTGAGCGTAATGTAGATTCGCTAATATTTAATTCTGAAAAATTTGTCAAACTTCTCAATCTCCTTTTTTTCCTTTTAAGTTGACAAATGGTTACATTTTCAGATGAAGTTGTCGGCAAATTCGAGCCTGTGTAGTGGAACGTTTCCGTTACTTAAAAATTTTCTCTACATGATAGTTCATATAGAGCTCTCTTATATGAAAAGGAAAGCCCGGTCTTTACCGAGCGGTTCGATTCTGTCGTAATTATTCACTTTAGAATAAAACCGTTATGTTTCAAAAAAAAGTACTCTTCAACCAAATATGAAGAGTCTTCGCACAAAATGTATCCATTGCTTACACTAGTCTAACATGGCTTTAAATCGTATGCAACGATAACGCATGAGTCGTAATAATCTGACTACTTTACTCACCCTTTAAAAACATTAAAACTTGAGGAAACCATTCAGAACAATCTTCTTCAAAACATATATGATGCTTACCTTTATCAGAAAAATACAAGTTTTTTTCTTTAGAGGATAATTCATCAAAGAGAAATTGTGCCGTCTGGTAGGGTACTATTCCATCCATTTTCCCTTGCACGATATAAACTGGAATTTGAATATGCTGATAATAAGGTTCCACCATTTTAACCAATTTCATAAATTCTATTGTTGACGCTAATGGTACATTGTTAAACTTATGTTGATAGCGTAAAAAAAGTTCATTATTCGTTAAATTATGATGATAGGCTTCAGAAGCTAACATTTTGAAATCCTTTACCAATTGTTTAGGGCTTACATATTTAGCAGCGGCACTCAGCAATACGAGCTTTTTTACTCTATAGCGCTTGGCCAAATATAACGCGATAATCCCTCCCATCGAAAAACCAACAATTATGACCTCATCAACTTTTTTTGCTAATGACCGGAAGGCGAGTTCAGCATCCATTAACCAATGCCTTGCAGTAAACCCACTCATATGTAATTCTTCTCCATGGCCTGATAATGTAGGCTCTTCAACTAACCAATCTGTATGTGCCCGTAAGTATGCTGTGAATGGCTCCACCTCATAAGGACCACCTGAAAAACCATGTATACTTAGTACACCTACTGACAACATCCTCACCTCGTTTAACAAAGATAAACTATATGAATAAATCGGTGGGTTTGATCCCACCGATTCATTAATACTATAATGCAAATGCTTTTAAAACTGTCTCCAATTTCATACCACGTGAGCCTTTCAGTAAAACGATAGAGGATTCATTTGCTTGCTTTAGCTTTTCAATAATAGCCGAATAATCATCTTCTACATACAGTAACCGTTGTGCATCAAAGCGCTCTTTTAATACTTTATAAAGATGTGCCATACGAGGACCAAATAAACAGATATAATCTATTTCCTGCTCATTTATATGCTCCGCTAGTTCTTCATGAAAACTTTGTTCATTTGGCCCTAGCTCTAACATGTCTCCTAATACAAGCCATTTTTCAGGACGAATAGTTGAAGTAGCCATAAATTGAATAGCGGCTTTCACCGAGGTTGGAGCTGCATTATAGGCATCGTTTATAAAGAGAGCACCATTCGATCCCTGTACTTGTTGCATTCTCATGTCTGTTAACACTACATGCTCTAAGGATGTACGAATTTGTTCATTGCTTAAACCAAGCTTATGAGAAATTAGCATCGCCACTAGTGTATTTTTCACTTGATGCTTGCCAAGAACTGAAATAAAGAAATCACCCTCAATTATACCGTGCGTTGTGAAGTTACTTCCATCTGCATTGGCATGAATATTCTCAGCATATAAAAGATTACTTGGGTCTAATCCAAATGGCACTGACTGTAAGTGTGACTCCTTAGCTACTAACTCCTGTAACAGTGGTTCGTCTCCATCATAGAATAAAAGGCCATCTGGCTGCATTCCTTGAATAATTTCAAACTTCGCTTTCGCAATACCTGCTCGTGATCCTAAATCTTGCATATGGGCTTCACCGATATTTGTTATAACTGTCATATGAGGACGAGCAAGCTTAGATAAAAATTCAATTTCCCCAAAACCACTCATACCCATTTCAAGGACAGCTACATCAGTATCTTCATCGAGTTGTAAAACTGTAATTGGTAAACCTAATTGATTATTAAAGTTCCCAATAGTCTTTTGTACTTTAAAAAATGGAGCAAGTGTCCCTGCTAAAATATCCTTTGTTGATGTTTTACCATTTGACCCTGTTATGCCTATAAATGTTGCTTTATGTTCGTTACGATACGCACGTGCCATTTCCTGCAAAGCTAACTCTGGGTCATCCACAAATAATAAAGGGACCCCTTCTGGTGGATTTGGCTCGTCTTTTTGCCATAGAGAAGCTCCAGCACCTTTCTCAAATGCTTGATTCACAAACTGATGCCCATTTGAATGCTCTCCACGGAATGGTACAAATAAATCGCCCTGTTGAATTGTTCTTGTATCAATGGATATACCTGATACAACTGTGTCACCTAAAACTGACACATCCTCATTTAACCATGCAGCTAATTGTTTTAATGTTTTTTTCACAATAATCCCACTCAGTCTTTTTTATAGTGAAGCTGTTGTTTTTCTTCAAAACGTTCAATCGCTAAGGTAATTAGACGATCAATCAGCTCTGGATAACTCACATTTGTATGTTGCCATAATAAAGGATACATACTGACAGGTGTAAAACCTGGCATTGTATTTACTTCATTGATAAAAATGCTATTATCTGCTGTTACAAAAAAGTCAGCACGAACTAATCCACTACCATCTATTGCTTTAAATGCACGTTTCGCCAGTTCCTTTAAGCTAGATACTGTTTCCATCGGAAGCTCAGCAGGAATAATTAATGCTGTGGAGCCGTCCTTATATTTCGAATCATAATCATAAAATTCAGTAACTGGTTTAATCTCACCTGGAACAGAAACTTCAGGATAATCATTTCCTAACACGGCTAATTCAACCTCTCGAGCAGTGATTCCTTGCTCAACTACAATTTTACGATCATATTGTAAGGCAACGTCAATTGCTTTTACTAATTCTTCACGGTTTATTGCTTTGCTAATTCCAACACTTGATCCTAAGTTTGCTGGCTTTACAAACATCGGCCAATTTAATTTTTCTTCACAGCGTTCAATAATTACCTGTTGCTCATTCTTCCATTCGCTACGAATAAAATACGTATAGGGCACCTGCGGTAACCCAGCAATTTCAAATAATTGCTTCATTACCACTTTATCCATACCAGCAGAAGATGCTAAAACACCATTCCCTACATACGGTAGATTTAGAACCTCAAGTAAACCTTGCACCGTTCCATCTTCACCATTTGTACCGTGTAGTAATGGGAAAATAACATCAAACTGCACCATCTTGCCATGCTTATCAATTAAAAAATCAGTAATATTATTCTCTAAAATTGTGGTTTCATCACCAAATTGTAATTCTTCAATTGTACTAACAGGTTTTTCTAAACGTTCACCACGTCGCCATTCCCCATCAGATGTAATGAAAATCGGATATACTTCATACTCCTCGAAATTCAAAGCTCCTGTAACTGCACGAGCTGTCGATAAGGACACCTCATGCTCCGCTGACTTTCCGCCGTATAATAAACCGATTCTTTTTTTCATTTTTGTGCCCTCCACATACTTCTTGAGTACTATTAGTTTATCATGAAACGTCTTGACAAATGACATAAAAATCTCACCGTAATTTTGACGGTGAGATTTGAGTGTACTTTTCAACGTTTATACCTTGGCCTCATTGCGTCTGGATTTTGTCCTGTCTAGATCCACACTTCAAAATCTATCACATCTGCCAACAGTTTATCTTCATTTGATTCAGATATAAAAACATCTGCCTTTATTATGAAGATTAAATAATATAAATCAATTCATCATGCTCCGTTTTCAATATGGTATTTAAGTCATCCCAAACTTCATCGGGAAAGGAATATTCTGATAGGTTACGAACTTCTATCCCGTAAGCTGCTTTTGGTTTTTCAATCCTATACAAAGATAATAACGCTCCATCTTTAGCAAAGGATCGATAAGAACGTAAAAAGTCGGGCGATATGGATGGAATACTCGATTTGACCTTTCGACGCCAAAAACCAGTACTCCGCTCCTTTTCACGAATTAAACTATTAAAAACATTTGCAACTAGTAAATCCGAATCACTTAAGTGCCGGAAATAGATTTTAGTCATTTTTTCTAAATCTGAAGAATAATAAACGAATCTATTTTGTAATTTGTTAAAAAATGCAGACGTAATCGGTTCTTTTTTATGACTTATGTAGAGCAGTTCTCCTTGTTCCATCGGTGTTAGATGATCTAGCCTCTTTTCGTCCATAAAATCAACCCAACACAATTCCTTCGATTCTGCTGATTTTTTCACAAAACGAGGAACCTCTTCTTCCAGTACATACTCAAACTGTGTATGCATATTAAAAGAACCGTCTTCATAGGAATGTTTTAATAACAGTAAGTGATGCAGTGGTTCAAGCGCAGCCACAAATTGCGAGAATTTTAACCCGCTAAAAATGACAAATTTATCGACATCGTTCATGTGAACATAAATATGATACATAAAATCATCAGCTGACTTTAATTTTTTAGCCACAACCATCACCCCATTCTTCAATACATTATAAGACTAAACATCATTTTTTTGAAACATTTTATGTTAATTGTCGTCACAACTATATACGCAGGCATAAAAGTGTTTTTTGCGTTATAATAGGAATGTTAAACATGCATTTGCATACAAATTTAAGACTACTCATTGAGTACAAGTATTTGCTTAAAATTCCATTGACAATATTCAAAGCAAATTGCAAGCTTATCAGTGGATGAAGGTTATTTTTTCACCAATACCTAACTCCTATAAATTGCTCTCTTCTTTGAACAATTATAAACGAAATAGGAAGAAACGCATCACATTTACTCATACTGAGATACTATTTTAATTTAGGTGGCTTTTATGGAAAATAAACGAAATTTCGCAAATCGTTTTGACTGGACCCTTGCTTTTATTCTTTTCACTTTTCTAGTCATTAGTTTGTTAGCTATTGCATCTGCACAAACATCAGGTCAGTATGGCATTAACTACGTACCAAAACAAATGCAATGGTATATAATTGGTGCCGTAATTATTGGCATTGTGATGTTTTTTGAACCAGATCAATACAAAAAAATGTCATGGTATATGTATGGAGCAGGGATTGCCTTATTGGTACTGCTTATTTTTATGCCTGAAGGAGAAGGCCAAATCGGTGCACCCGTTAATGGTGCTAAAAGCTGGTATCACACACCGATTGGAAATATTCAGCCTTCTGAGTTTATGAAAACCTTTTACATTTTAGCACTAGCACGATTGATAAGTAAGCATCATGAAGTTTATTCATTAAGATCTTTAAAAACTGATTTTTTACTACTTGGTAAAATCGGTATCACATTAATCGTACCTTTAGGGATTATTTTAAAACAGCCTGACCTTGGTTCAGCTCTTGTATTCTTAGCGATTACTGCAGCACTCATCATTGTAGCGGGTATCTCTTGGAAAATCATTCTTCCTACATTTTTAGGTGGCGTGCTAGCAGGTGGTTCACTATTGTGGATGGCACTTTACATGCAGGATTTCCTTGAGAAAACATTTGGCTTTAAAGCTTACCAGTTTGCTCGAATTTACTCCTGGCTAGATCCCTATTCCTATTCATCTAGTGATGGCTATCATTTAATTACATCGTTAAATGCCATTGGGTCAGGTGAAATTTTTGGTAAAGGTTTTCGAAATCGAGAAGTATATGTAGCAGAAAACCATACCGATTTTATTTTCACAGTAATTGGTGAGGAATGGGGTTTTATTGGAGCTAGTATTGTTATTTGTATTTTCTTCTTATTAATTTATCACTTAACAAAAACAACACTCTTATTAAAAGATCCATTTTCAACATATGTTTGTGCTGGTATTATTGCTATGATTACCTTCCACGTTTTCGAAAATATAGGAATGACAATTCAATTATTACCTATTACAGGTATTCCGCTTCCGTTTATTAGCTACGGAGGAAGTTCTTTAATGGGAAATGCTTTAGCTATTGGTCTTGTCTTTAGTATGCGGTTCCACTATCGCACATACATGTTTACAACACATGATGAAGATGAATAAACATATAGAAAAAGGGAAGTCTCTTACATGGAGACTTCCCTTTTTCTATTGTAAACGAGTTAAGCTTGAACTTGCGGTGTCTGCGTTGGTGGTGTGAGCACTTTTAAAAGTTCTAGTCGAGACTTTGTTACAGTGGCTGTTACACCCAACTTAGATAAATTCGAAACAATCTTTTTCAAATCTACTTCTTTCGTCATACATTCCACCTCAATCTTTCCTCGATTTTATATAACGTTTTATTTACAAAAAAGTTTCATTTTTCTAAGAGTAGATGTCTGACAAATTTATCATAGCACTTAACTTACATAAAATTTTTTTCAATTTTGTTACATTGTAAATTTTTTATACCCATCACTCTTTACTACCAAACATATTTAAACTGCCCGAAGTGGCTTTATTTTATTCACTGACTTGCTCTTTTGTTTTAAGCGGCACCTCTTTCCTACCGATTCATTACTCATTATCCAAAGATCTCCCTCCACATTCTTGTAATCGCAAGATTAAGAAGGTTAGAATATACATATTGAAATATCGTATGAAAGCAGGGAACTGTATGAAGAAGGCAATTTTATTATTGATGTCTGTTCAATTCCTCGTCTATCTTGGATTTGGCATTATTATTCCTGTCTTACCAGAGGTGATTGTACAGCAAAATTGGCATGATCTCCACGTTGGTGGATTATTAACTGTCTACTCACTTGCAAGTTTTTTCACAGCACCATTTTGGGGCATGCTATCCGATAAGGTAGGGCGTAAACATTTAATTTTAACAGGTCTTGTTGGATTTAGCCTTAGCTTTGTTATTTTTTCATTATTTATTGATAACCTGACTATTTTGTATGTCTCTCGTATTATTGGTGGTTTATTTTCAGGAGCATTATATACAGCAGTAACAGGATTTATCGCAGATATGTCCAGTGAAGAGGATCGTAATAAATATATGGGCTTTATGGGCATGTCCATTGGTCTTGGTTTTATTTTCGGTCCAGCAATCGGTGGTATGCTAGGACATTATAGCTTGCAATTACCGTTTATCGCTTCCGCAATATTAATTGCACTATTATTTATTTATGCAAGTTTCGTCTTAAAAGAACCAGAAAAACGAAAAGATTCGAATAAACGTGCTATTGTGCCAAAAGGCGCTGGTAAAATGCTACAATACCGAGTGCGTTACCTCTTTCTGTTTTCATTTTTAGTAACCTTTATGCTAGCTGGTGTTGAGGCTACATTCCAATTATTCCAAATCGAAAAAATTCACATTACACCATTGCAAATTGGGTATTTATTTATGTTTAGTGGCTTTGTTGATGCTGCAATTCAAGGTGGCGTCGTTCGGCGTATAAAAAACGGTAGCGAGACAACCTGGTTAATCGGCGCACAAATTGTAACAGCTATAGGAATGCTTTTATTCACACTAACTACTAACCTTTTTATGGCTGGCCTAGCCCTTTGTGTCTTTACAGCTGGTAATGCACTTGCTAGAACATGTGTGGTATCGCTCTCCTCTAAAGAATCTGGAGGACAATATGGTACTGCCGCAGGGCTCTCCTATTCAATGGATAACTTAGGTCGTATTCTCGGCCCACTCTTTTTCACTTGGCTATTTACAGTACAAGCTAGTCTTGGTTATTATACCTCGGCAGTGATTGCTATTTTGTCGATAAGTCTTATTTATATATATAAGGCATCAAAAAAATCATTGCGTTATGAATAGTTTTGACTTCTACAGCATATTTCGTATTGCTAAGTCATGATTACAATTCTATGCAAGTGCTTATGTTTAAACAAGATTATCATGCACAATGCTTTCTCCCCTCTCCTGTTCTGATAGGATGAAGAAAATAGCTAGCCATGCTCTTATTTTTTAAATGGAGATATCAAGCTACTTCAAGCTGAAATGTGTTATCATTGGAGATTGGTTTTGGATTAGGACTTGATTAAGGTGTTGGAGTATCTTTGATCAGTTTCCGAGCTACGCCATTTCCATATGATCTAGCCATTTCGTATCTTCTTTCCTCTTTTGAAGTAGGCTATACTAAAGTATGTTGTTAACAATAGTAAAGGCAGGTGTAGGAATGAGCATTTTTACAGATATACAATATTTAGTCCCTTTAACTTTATTTTTTAATATTTTATTAGCTATGACCATCATTTTTTTAGAACGTAAAGATGCTACCTCTACTTGGGCGTGGATTCTCGTACTATTTTTCCTGCCATTAGCTGGATTTATTTTGTACCTATTACTCGGAAGACAGTTACGAAGAAAACATTTATTCCGTTGGGAAGGACGTAAGGATATTGGGATAGACAACCTTATTACTTACCAAATGGAAGCCATTCGTGATGAAACATTTGAATTTCGCATTGCAAATGCCGAAAACTATCAAGAGATGATTTACATGCACCTCAGAACAAATAATGCGGTATTAACCCAGGACAACCATCTAGATATTTTTGACGATGGTGCCGATAAATTTGAACAACTCCTTAAAGATATTGAAGCAGCAAAAGATCATATTCACATTCAATATTATATCTTCCGCCTTGATAACTTAGGTACTCGTATCGTCAATGCACTAACTAAAAAAGCAAAGCAAGGTGTCAAGGTACGTCTTCTCTACGATGAGATGGGGTCACGTAATGTGAAAAAGCGCAATTTTAAGGAATTGCTTAATGCTGGTGGTGAAGTAGAAGTTTTCTTCCCCTCTATTTTGCCACTCCTTAATCCCCGCCTAAATTTTAGAAATCACCGAAAAATAGTTGTCATTGATGGCCGAATTGGCTATATTGGAGGCTTTAATGTCGGTGATGAATACCTAGGGTTACAGAAAAAGTTTGGTTACTGGAGAGACACTCACTTACGCATTGAGGGAAGTGCCGTACATCCTTTGCAAACACGTTTTTTACTTGATTGGAACCAAGCAAGTGCACAACAAAAAATGGGTTACTCTGATCGTTACTTCCCTGCGATTCCTAAAAAAGGAGACGTTGGCTTACAAATTGTTTCAAGCGGACCAGATTCGGACTGGGAACAAATTAAGATCGGTTATTTAAAACTCATTAACATGGCTCAAAAATATATATACATTCAGACACCTTATTTTATTCCCGATGTAAGTTTTTTAGATGCCATTAAAATTGCTACGTTATCTGGCATTGATGTACGTATTATGATTCCTAATAAACCTGACCACATGTTTGTTTATTGGGCGACTTATTCCTATGTAGGACAGTTATTACGTGCTGGAGCGAAAGTATACATTTATGAAAAAGGCTTTATCCATGCAAAAGCCATCATTATTGATGACGAGGCATCCTCTGTCGGAACAGCTAATATCGATGTACGAAGCTTCAGTCTTAATTTTGAAGTCAATGCCTTTATTTATGATGCCAATATATCGCACCAACTTGCAGAGCTGTTTGAAAAGGATATTTTTGATTGTACGGAATTAACATGGGAAATGTACAAAAACCGCTCAGCACTTATTAAATTTAAAGAATCCATTTCTCGTTTATTAACACCTATTTTATAAAATAGAAAAAGGAAGAGAGCTAGTTCTTATAGAACCACTCCTCTTCCTTTTTTTATTTAACGCCCAAATATTCTTCTAACGTAATATTTTGTTTTGCAATCTCTTTTGCAATATCTTTGCCCACATAGCGATAATGCCACGACTCATACATATAACCTGTGATGTTTTCTTTGTTTTGCGGGAATCGAAGAATAAAACCATAGTCTTGGGCATGAGCGAATAGCCATTGTCCTGCCGGTGTTTCTCCAAATTCTTCTGTCAGCCATAAATCTTCTTTTCCGCGCTCGCCTATATCGAACGCTAAACCTGTTTGGTGCTCCGAATAGCCTGGACGGGCACTATATCGATCTGCAGCTGCTTGTCCATCACGTTTAACATAGTTTTCATAAAGCGTTGTTTGATATTCAAATGATCGGTAACCACTAAATGCGACTAAATCAAACCCTTGTTGCTTGGCAGCAGCTAACATTTGATTTAGCGCTTGTCGTGCTTCTGGATTTTCCTCAGGTGCAAAAGTTGAAGGAAGCGGATAAATTTTATTCGCTAGCAGAACGCCCTTTATATAAGTTGGTTCAGTAGGTAATGTTTGATTTGGTAGATAGCCATTTTCATCAGGTTGTTGCTCTGGCTTTGCAGGTGTTTCTGGTTCTTCTTTAACTGGCTTCTCTGTTGCAGTAGAATCTTTCTCTGAATTATTTGTTTCTGTTGTTTTTGGTTGCTCATCCGCTGCATTATTAACTTGATTATTTTTATAGTTATAAACTACAAAAATAGCAACAATTAAAGCGATAGAAATGCAAGCACCAAGGATAAGCGGAAGACGATTGTTTTTCACTATTTATGCCCCTTTAATAATTATCAGGTATCCCAACGGATGATTTTTAAAAGGTTCATCCTGAAATACCGATTTTATTATATTACCTGTTTGATATAATCTCATTTTAGCACTGTTCACATTTTTAAGTGCAATTTTCCCACGCAAATCTTTACAGTTTAGTCTGTTAGAATAATGACAAATACTATTATAGAAGCTATGGCGAAAAAAATTGCCATATACTTCATCCATTTCGACTCTTTTACATAGCCCTGCTCTTCAAAACTCTTTGCTCTAAACCCGTTCGATAAGGTAAACATAATTGTCATTGCCAATACCGCAAAATTAAATTTCCCCATTATTATAAATACTAGTGCCGCAATACTAAAAATTGCAACAAAAATTGATGATAGCCACTTTCTGTTCATCTTGCTGTCCTCCTAAAAAAATCGAGGCAACAGAAGCGCCTCGACAACAATGAATTTATGATTTTGCTTTTTCGGGATGCTCCGAATAATATTTACGTCCAATATATGTTTGAATAATCAACAATGCACCACTGACAGACCAATATAGTGGTAGGGCCGCCATTGAAGACATCGAGATAAAGACAATCATAATTGGTGAAATATAAATAAACATTTTCATTTGAGCCTTTTGTTGTTCAGGTACAGTCCATAATGATACACGAGCTTGAACTAGATAAACAATCCCTGCGATAATGGTCATAACAATATCAGGTGAACCTAAGCTAAACCATAAAAACTCATGTGATTTTACATCTGTAGAATACAAAATCGAGAAATAAAGACCCATAATAATTGGCATTTGAATCAACATCGGTAAGCAACCCATATTGAGCGGATTAATGCCATGCTTTTGATACAGAGCCATCATTTCTTGTTGATATTGTGTTTGCTCTTCTTTCGTTTTAGCTTCTTTCATTTTTTTCTGAACAGCTTCCATTTCAGGTTTAAACGCATCCATTTTCGTTTTCATCAATTGTTGTTGACGATAGTTTTTCAACATAATCGGCATTAAGATTAAACGAATAAGAACTGTTATCGCAATGATTGCTAAACCATAGCTTCCTGAAAAAATATCATTCCCGAAAAATTCCAGTAAAAACTCCATAGGTTTTACAAAGATACTGTAGAAAAAACCTTCTTTGTTTTGCACAGCTTGACAGCCACTAAGAACAAAAACAGCCAGTCCAAGCATTGAAAATAGCTTCCAATTTTTCATTTTTCCACCTACTATTATTTATCAACTACTGTGAAGTATACCTTATAGGGTCTATCTTTATCAAATAGCAAGTGCTACTAATTCTCGTCACCATTCCATAAATTAATTCATAAAAAAGATGCGAGTTTTAGCTATGCTAATACGTTCGCACCTTTTCTTGTTCTATGCTCAATGTTTTAAACATTTAGTAATTCAGTCTCTGCCATTTCAAAACGGTAAAATTCATGATGTAGTTCATCTCTAAAATGCTTAGGCGTTACCCCAGTATATTTTTTGAAAATACGAGTAAAATAACTTTGATTACAAAAATGGAATTGATCGGAGATAGAAGTAATACTCTTGTTGGTATGTCGTAAGTAGTATTGTGATTCTTCTACACGTCGCACGTTTAAATACTCTACTAATGTAATGCCAACGTGTTCTCTAAAAATACGTGATAAGTGACTCGTACTTATATGAAAATTGTTAGCGATACTTTCCACTGTTAAATCATTTTCAAGCTCGTCATTTATATACATGATCACTTTGTTGACAGTTTGATGTCGGAAAGTCGGTTGTTTGCGATCTGCAATAAAGTAGACAAAGAAATCAATTAAATCATCAGCAAATTGTAAAAACTCTGCATCTTTCATTTGATTTTCTATCATATCGTTACAAGCAATATTAAAAGCAAAAGCTTTTTTCGAAGGCACTTGATTGTCCAGCAATTTACGGGCCACAATGGAGGACAAAACGGAAAAATAACTTCGAACAATTTTTATGACCTGCTTGCCAAAACGTATTGAAAGAATATCAATTAATTCATGCAAAGATTTTTTAGCTTTGGCAGATTCTAAATGGTAAATTTCAAAAATTAATTTCGACTCAATATTAAAAAATTCTTCGACACCGATATATTGATTAATATTATCGATTTCTTGGAAGTATCTTTTTGAAATCGTTTCTGACATAGAATGTTGATGTAGTTGCATAATCTTCCCCATCTTTCCTCAGAGTACACGAATTGCATGACAAAATTTGACACCAATCCTTACAAATTAAAAATAAGAAAATAGTATTTGTTAATTCAATATAAGAATTGAGTCCTATTTCACAATTTTTTATAAAAAATAACTCAAATATAACCCAACTAAAACACCAGATCTTAAAAAAATAGACTATACAGTGAATTTTACCATATTCTGCGAGTTCCTTTCAACCACATTTTAATTGCTACTCTAGTGCTAATTAATCACATAGGCATAGTAGAAACCTCGTAAACTTATCTCTAACAATTAAATTTTACCATATACCTATCAAAAAAAATTAGTCATTAAATAAATTAATTTACAAATTATACAAAACTTCTGACGTCATTCTAATGTGTCAATCGACATTTTTCTATTTTATTCCTAAATCTTCTCTATATAATTTATATGAATATGTAGTAAAATAGATGATAATACTATTTTTAAAAGTTTAGACGAGGTGTTTATAGTGGATCCAAAACAAATAGAAGAAATAATGGAGATTATTAAGGAATTCTTCCCTGAGAATACTTCCATTGCTATTTCTGATACCAATGAATATTTATATTACCAGCCAAGCAAAAAAGTTGATTTAAAAATTAAACCTGGTGACCCTATTAAAGAAGGTTCAGCCGCACACAAAGCACTAAGCTATGGTCAAAAAATTAGCTCTTACATCGAACCCGATGTATTCGGTGTCGCTTACTACGGAATGAGTATTCCATTAATGGAGGAAGGCGAAACAAAAGGAGCAATCACTGCTATCTTCCCGCAAAAACCATCAGCATTCTTAACAAACTACATTACAATCAAAATCGATGATTGCTGGTACCCAATTCAACATGATCAAGTTATTTATTTAGAAACACAACTCCGTAAAACATTTGTTAAAACAATGACTCGTGAAGGTTATCACCGTTTAAACCTAAGTGATTTAGAGCTATTTTTAGCACCTGATTCATTTATTCGTTGTCACCGCTCATATATCGTTAATATTGACTACATCGATGAAATTCAACCAGATTCACACTCAACGTTTTTATTAATTATGAAGGACGGTACTCGTATTCCTGTAAGCCAACGCTATGCAAGCTACTTCCGTCGTTCTTTAGGTTTCTAATTTCTATGTACAGCGAACAATTTGTAAATTGTTCGCTGTACTTTTTTACGAAAAAATTTAATTCCTTTTCTTTCCCCTCTTCCCTTTTTACATCGTTTTTATGTTGATATCCTCTAAATTTATACAGCTCTACAATAAAACGTTTTCTCTGTCGAAAAATCATCTTAATGCTCGATTTTCCTTTTTTTACTCAATTTAATGCTAATTCTAAAGTTTTTGTGACAATTTGGTGATAGTATTATTCAAATGGTTGGAGTCATACTACAACTGAATAAACAGAAAATTCATAAAGGTTTTTTCTAGTTTTGTAATCGGTTTCCATCAAAATTATTTAGGGGAGGATTTTTTATGGATGCAAATGTTCAAAAACGCCTAGGTTTAAAAGAACTTGAGAGTAAAATTGTTACTGCAGAAGAAGCAGCAGCACTTATTTCTAACGGTGATGTAGTTGGTATGAGTGGTTTTACTCGTGCTGGGGACGCAAAAGTTGTGCCAATGGCATTAGTTGAGCGCGCAAAAAATGAAGAATTCAAAATTGATGTATATACAGGTGCATCATTAGGACCAGAAGTAGACAAGTACTTAGCAGAAGCTGGTGCAATTCGTAAACGTGGACCATTCCAAGGTGACGCGGGTATCCGTAATTTAATTAACTCAGGAGATGTGCTTTATGTAGATGCTCATCTTTCACACAATGCTGAGCTAGTGCGCCAAGGAATTATTGGACCAATTAAATATCTAATTCTTGAAGCAGTTGCTATTACTGAAGATGGATTTATCATTCCAACAAACTCTGTAGGTAACTCACCAATCTTCGCAGAATATGCTGAAAATATTATTATCGAGTTAAACATTTCTCATCCAGAAGCGTTAATCGGTATCCACGATATTTATGTACCTGGTGAACAAGGTAACCGTGAAGCTATCCCAATGACAGATGCTATGCAGCGCCTTGGTGATATTGGTATCAAAGTTGATCCAGCAAAAATTAAAGCAATTGTTATTTCTGAAGAGCCAGATGCGCCTTCATTAATCGTACCACCAGATGAAGAAACACAAACAATGGCAAACATTCTATTAGACTTCTTCCGTGATGAAATTAAAGCGGGTCGTTTAACAAAACAATTAATGCCACTACAATCTGGTGTAGGTTCTGTAGCAAATGCCGTATTAGACGGTTTTGCAGATTCAGAATTCGAAGATTTAGTTGTTGCATCTGAAGTACTACAAGATGCTGTATTTAACTTGATTGACGCAGGTAAAGTTAAATTTGCCGCTGCTACTTCAATTACACTTACTGAAGAATTGCAGAAAAAAGTATACGGCAATTTAGAAAAATATGCTGACAAAATCTGCTTACGTCCACAAGAAATTTCTAACCACCCAGAGCTTATCCGTCGTTTGGGATTAATCTCAATCAATACTGCTCTTGAGTTAGATATCTATGGTAACGTAAACTCAACACATGTATCTGGTACTCGTATGATGAACGGTATCGGTGGTTCAGGTGACTTCGCACGTAATGCACGTCTAGGTATTTTTGTCACAAAATCATATGCAAAAGGTGGAGCAATCTCTTCTATCGTGCCTATGGTTTCTCACGTTGACCACACTGAGCATGATGTAGATGTAATCGTAACTGAGCAAGGTATTGCTGACTTACGTGGTCTAGCTCCAAAAGAGCGTGTACCTTTAATTATCGAAAACTGTGCACACCCAGATTACAAAGAACAATTATGGGATTACTACAACCGTGCAGTTGAAGCAACTGGTAACCACCAAACACCTCATATTTTAGAAGAAGCACTTTCTTGGCATGTAAACCTTGCTAAAAACAAAACAATGAAAAAAGAAGTTGCAAAAGCTTAATCACTACTTTTTAGGACGTCTAATAAGTCAAACTTATTGGACGTTCTTTTTTATTGGAAAATGCTATAATAGGACCATATGAAACTACCTTGCTAAACTGCTCGATTTCATTGGAGGAACTATGAAAAAATTTATCTATGTCATTATTTTCTTTTCATTTTTCGATCTTTTTACCCAGTTGCCTGTTATGAGTACATACGCTGAATCTCTAGGTGCCTCTGCATTCCTAACAGGTCTTGCTGTAGGTATGTATTCGCTGTCCAACACTTTTGGTAATATCATTTCCGGATTTTTAACAGATCGTAAAGGACCTTTTATCATCCTTATAACAGGTCTTCTGACAACAGGTTTATCGCTAACACTATATAATTTAATAGAAGAACCAATTGCTCTTTTAATTGTACGTTTTATCCATGGACTTGTTGCAGGCTTTATAGTTCCAGCTGCCTTTACCTTTTTAGCAAACGCTACTGAACAAGAAAAAAGGGGAAAGGGCAGTGCTATTTCCGGCGCATTTGTAGGGATTGCAGCAATTATCGGCCCTGCATTTAGTGGTATATTAGCAAGTCGAACAAGCGTCCCATTCGTTTTCAATATCACGGCAAGCTCTATGCTTATGCTAGGTATTCTAGCGTTCTTTATGTTGAAAACAAAGCAGGTACAAAGAGAAAAAGCAGAACCCAGTACATATATTTCGATCAGTGTATTTTTTAATAACACGGGTACATTAAAAGCCTTTTTAGGCGCATTCTTCTTAATGTTTTCTCAAGGTGTTATTGCCTACCTACTCCCACTAAAAGTTCAATCTTTAGGATTTGACTCGCGTTTAAGTGGAACTTTAATGAGCACCTTTGGTATTATTGCTGTCCTAGTTTTTCTATTACCAACTAACCGTATATTTGATAAGGTCTCACCACTCAAAACATTGTCCTTTGGTATAGGTTTAATGGGAATAAGCCAATTATTAATTAGTCAGGCTGATTCTAGCTCTTTACTATATATGGCGATGGCTTGCTATGGAATCGGATTCGGTTTCCTATTCCCTTCAGTAAATTCCCTACTAATTGACTCCACAACTGCTGAAGTACGTGGAAAAGCATACGGCTATTTCTATGCATTTTTCTCCCTTGGCGTAGTGCTTGGCTCCTCTTTACTAGGTTGGCTGTCACTGGGCATTATTAGCGGCTTTATCTTTACGGGAATAGTATTACTAATCTTCGCGGGAGTCATCCTACTTCCACACAAAAGACCTTCTCACGCATAGATGAGAAGGTTTTTTCGTTATTTTTCTTTTTCTTGAATTTCTTCATTATAGAAATGGACACCTGTATGTCCTCCGCCTTCAGCTACCATTTCATTTGAGGCAATCTTTGTTGGTGAGGTGCCTGCCTCTGTTGCAACCTCTGTTGAAACACGCTCCGCAATATTGTCATGCATTTCAGGACCTGCTGTAAGAAATGACTCTAACTTGGCTTTCAAACCATTAAACATTGTTAAAGCTTTATCACGATTCTCTTTTTTACTAAAATAAGATGCTGCTAATCCTGCTAATCCTGCAATGACAACACCTGTTCCTTTTCGTTTTGCCATGATTTATTACCTCCTAAAAATATAGAAACTAGCTCTGTAGTATAGTTTTTCCCTATTCTTAAAAGAATAAACATTATTTTTTTATAACCTCTAGCATATATATCAATGTATAGCTAAACCTTGCCTTGTTATCTAGTAACCATTTCACTATTTCTATACTCTTCGTCTTGCCATGATGGGAGACAATTACACTTAGATTCTATTTATATCGAGTCTCTTACCATCATTTTTTTCATTCATCATAATTTTGTAACTACTTATGATTATAAAAGGCAAGTAAAGGGAATTAATGAATTAATACTAAAACAGGAGAGTGATTAGGATGAAAGATTTCGACTTAGCGTATGATTGGGTAGATATGGCATCATTAATAGGTGGAGCTGGCTTCTTAACTGTATTAATCTATAGTGTCATCTTACTGTAAGGAGCTGCTAAAATGATTTGCTCAAAAAATTAAAAGGCAATC
Source organism: Lysinibacillus irui (assembly GCF_028877475.1). Lineage (NCBI taxonomy): Bacteria > Bacillati > Bacillota > Bacilli > Caryophanales > Bacillaceae > Lysinibacillus > Lysinibacillus irui. Next base: position 4,007,963 of record NZ_CP113527.1, read on the forward strand.
CGCTTATCTCATAAGCAGATTGCCTTATTTTTTATTGTTTCACATCATTATATGCATCTGATTTTTCAAATGCTGCAACAACATAGGAACAAACAGCTTCCATTTTATAGCCTTTATCACGTGCATAGGATGCAGCCTGATCGAGTAATTGTTTAGCCACACCTTGTCCTCGGAGTTTATCTGATACATATGTGTGATCCATTACCATTACTTGACCATTTTGCTGCCATGTAATTTCTGCTAGTCTTTCCCCATCTTGCTCATTTAAAAATGCAAACTTATTTTCCGCTAGTTGTTGTAATTGGAATTCCATTTCTCACCACTCCTTTTATTCATAGTACCATAGCTTTTTATATTTTCACAAAACTTCCTAACTCTCCTAAACAAAAAAGAATCTGTGCACTCATTCTAGTATGTGAGTATCACAGATTCTTTTACTATTAAATCGTTAGTTAAACCAAGAAGAAATAGTATCTTTTAAATTAGCAAAGAAACTTTTCACACTTTCCCAGAATCCTTTATCTTCCATAAGGGAACCGAATTTTTCTTGAATGGTGTTACTAATATCATTTAATTGTTCGGACCATTTACTAAAATCAATATCTAGCTTACTGATTTTATCCATTAAATCCACTAGCAATTGACGATCCTTTTCACTTAAGTTGATTTCTAGCTTATTTAATTGCTCCTGGACGATTTTTTCAACGTCCTCTCGTGTTGCTGGCTTTAATTCAGCAATTTGCTTTTTAATTTCTGTCAATAATTCTGCAACTTTTGCATCATCTACCCCAGCCGATTCTGCAATGGATGTTGCTACTGATAATTCTTCATTTGCTACATCTGTACGATCAATATCAAGTGTTTCACCTGTTGTAACCTCATAAGCCTTGTAGATACCTACTAACGCTGAATGACCTGTAACAGCTTTCGGTGCAGCTACTTGTACTGTTGCATCTTGAATCCCTGCTGTTAGCATGGCATTCGCGTACATTTCTGAAGTAACTTGCGTTATATTGGATGGTGTTACAATCTCGATCACTAGACCTTTTCCTGCATCCCTACGTGTAATTTTAGCAGAAGAATACATACGAGAACTTGAATTACTATCTTTAATGTATTTAACCAGATCCTGACCTGACACAGTAATTTCTTCGATTTCAGGTTCTTCACTTACTTTTAATGATTTCTTTACTGACTCTTTTTCATCCTCAGATAAATTGGCTCCATACACAACAATAGGTACGCCTAGTTTTTCATCAATTGCTTTCGGAGGCGTATTATCAGATGCAAACCCCGTTGCTGGTGCCATCACTCCGAATACCAACATTGTAGCTGTTAGTATTTTAATCCATGTATTTTTCAAATCGTGTGACCCCTTTCGTTAAAACCTCGTAATTAGCCTGTATAATGTATGTCATTATACAATAATTAGTACGAAAAAAAGACGAGAAGGTTTCAAAGATGTTTCTCGTCGCTTTTCCACTTATATTCACTAAACTTCTTCTGTCCAGCCGTTTTCTTGCTTTACTTTACCTGCCTTCATGAGTGTTCCTAAGGCACGTTTGAATGCACCTTTACTCATGTTAAACATGTCTTGAATCTCTTCAGGAGATGATTTATCACCAAATGGCATTTTACCTCCCACACCTTGTAGATAATTCAATATTTGTTGTGCGTCATTTGAAAGACGCTCATGTTTTCTCGGTAAAAGAGATGCATTCATTGAACCATCTTCTTTTACATCGATAATACGAACAACGACATCTTGTCCTAGTCGAGGCTCTGCATTGCGCTCCGATTCATGAACAAAGATACGGTAAGGAATTTCTACACCTAGCAAAAATGAGCCCACTGGTAACAAGCGGTACGGACGTGCTAGGATATTTTTATTGTGCATATCTTCAAATGCACCTTCGTAAAGCTCCGAAATTTTTTCTTCCGTTGCTAAACGTCCAAATAACTCACCATTACGATCTGTACGCAATGTCATAAATAAATGATCGCCTGGTTCTGGCCATAACTCTTTTATAGCAGGTAGATCCTCTGCCTTTACTAAAACCTCACGTGATGTACCAATATCTACAAATGCGCCTTCACGCTCCACCACTTTCAAGACGCGCGCCCAGCCATATTCACCTTGTGTAAAAGACGGAATAGCAGTAGTAGCAGCTAAATCGCCACGGCGATCCACAAATAAAAATACTTCAAGGCGGTCACCTACAGTAAGTGGCTCTGTTACCTCTGAAGCATTTAAAGGTAGTTCTTCAACTCCATTTGTTAAAATCCATTTCGATGTTTGTTGCTCTAATACCGTTAACGTAACGACTTCACCCGATTTTAATTCGTTCATATTGACTTCCTTTCCTTCACACCATCATTTTAAAGATGGTGCTGTGTCTTAGATGCTTCCAATTTTTTCACGATGTCTGGATTCTCTTCCATTACTTGCACAAGATCTGCAATACGATCGATTGAATTCCAGCTTAAGTGATGCTCAATTCCCTCAACATCATCATAAATACGCTCTTCATCCACACCAATCATCCGTAAAAACTGCTCGAGCAATTCATGGCGCTGCACAAGACGCTTTCCAAGCTTTTCTCCTTTAGGCGTCAATGTCAGTCCACGGTACTTTTCATAAACTAAATAACCATCTTTATCTAATTTTTGAACCATTTTTGTAACAGAAGAAGGAAGAACAGATAATGCTTCAGCGATGTCAGACACACGTGCATATCCTTTGTTGGCAATTAATAAATATATTTGTTCGATATGGTCCTCCATACTTGGTGTTGGCATATCCTTTTCCCTCTCTTTCCTTTTCTTATCTCTAGTTTACTACAAGCTTGGCTTAAAAGTTAACTGAAAATACATATGCCAGAAAAACACTCGCTGTAAAACTTAAATAGAGCCCCTTCTATTAAGAAGTAGGCTCTACTTTGTGTCGAGGATACTTATTTACCACATGTAACGCATGAATAATCTCTTTGTTGATGCGCTCAATACTTTCAGGAGTATTCATTTCTTTAAATGCCTCATCTCTAGCTTCCATAGATGTAACATACTTACTTGGCAATGCGTTGAGTGTAAGTGCCACCGTGTCGAATTCACAGATTGTGCATTTACAAAATGTTTGATATTCTGGTCCTCGTAGTAAAAAGCTTACTAAACCACGCACAATTTCTTCTGTAACATTTACTAAAATAGGATCTGACATATTCAAACTTTCGCCTCATTTATATTTAATTGTTACATTACTCCTGAAACTATAATAGCCTTAATAAAAGTCTTTTTCAAGAATCACTAGTAGCATCTATTTACATATAATGTATAGTGTCAAAGTAAGGTTAATATCCTACTTATTTCTATTGATACATACCTTAATTACTACTTTTTTGTTCTTATTAGTCTTAATGAATTAAAGACCACTAATAACGTAGCACCCATATCAGCAAAAATGGCTATCCATAATGTTAACCATCCTGGGATGACAAGTAGTAACGCTATTAATTTTAAAGCTAGGGCAAATATAATATTCTCTTTAATGATCCGTAATGTTTTTCTGCTTAAGCCAATTGTGTAAGGCAGCTTTGTTAAATCGTCACCCATTAGGGCAATATCAGCTGTCTCAAGGGCAGCATCCGTTCCTGCGCCTCCCATGGCAATTCCTACATTCGCTGTGGCCAATGCTGGTGCATCGTTTACACCATCCCCGACCATTGCTACTGCACCAAACTGTGCACGTAAATCCTTAATCGCCATTAATTTTTCTTCTGGTAATAAACTAGCGCGCACATCTGTCATTTTTAATGTTGTAGCAATAGCTTGTGCAGTAGGCTCTGCATCACCTGTTAACATCACCATATGCTTTACTTTTAAGGCATTTAATTTATGCAAGACATCCTTACTTTCTTGACGCAATTGATCAGCAATTCCAATCAAGCCAATAAGTTGATCATTGGAAACAACTGCTACTACTGTTTTACCCTGATCTTGAAGTTTCTTAACCTTGTTTTCAATATTTTTATCAACAGAAGCTAATGTAGCCACCCATTTCAGGCTACCTACATATATTCTCTGGCTGTCTACAGTAGCATAGGCACCTTTGCCAGTTACTGATTGAAAATCTGTTGGTACTAGCTCTTGTAAGTTTTTATTATGCAAAGTATTTAAAATAGCTTTTGCTAAAGGATGCTGTGATTGTTTTTCTACCGCAGCCACTAATTGCAAAAGATAATCCTCGGACCGTTCATCCGTTGTCAAAATGTCTGTTACTGCAGGCTGCCCTTTAGTTAACGTCCCCGTTTTATCAAAGGCTACCGCTTCAATATGACCTAATTGTTCTAAATAAACACCGCCTTTAATAAGAACACCTTGCCTTGCAGCGTTTCCAATAGCAGTGACAATCGCAACCGGAGTAGAAACAACAAGTGCACATGGACATCCTACAACTAGCACGGCTAATCCTTGGTAAATCCAGTGTTGCCAATCCCCTACAAATAAAGGTGGAATTATAGCTACTAGAAAAGCAATGATCATAATGGCAGGTGTGTAATATTTAGCAAACCGATCAACAAATTGCTGTGAAGGAGCTTTTTCGGCCTGTGCTTCTTCAACAAGATGAATAATTTTAGCAATGGTTGTGTCCTCAACACGCTTTGTTACACGGACTTCTAGTGCACCTTCCTCATTCAATGTACCTGCAAAAACTTCATCATTTACCGTTTTATTAACTGGAATCGATTCGCCTGTAATGGCTGCTTGATTTACTGCCGATAAACCGCTAATGACAATGCCGTCCATCGCAATTTTTTGGCCTGGCTTAACAATTAGAATATCCCCTATTTGAATTTCTTCAGTAGGCAGTTCAATCTCATGGAAATGCTCACCGTGGGCTCTTTTAATAATCGCTGTTGGCGGAGCAATATCCATTAACTGACGGATTGATTGACGTGCTTTATCCATTGAATACGCCTCTAATGCTTCACTGACAGCAAATAAAAACACGACTACTGCCGCTTCTTCCCACTCACCAATAATGGCAGCTCCAATGATAGCGATGGTCATCAGAGTCTTCATATCAAATTCAAAACGTGCTAGATTTCGAAAGCCCGTTTTAAAAATACCCACACCGCCCACAAGGATAGCTAGGATAAACATTGTAATTGGAAGTGGGTTTGTTTCCCCACGCATATTAACTAATAAGTAGCCTAGAATAACAAAGAACAAAGAAATCCCTGCTAATACATTTTCCTTTTTACGGTAAAATGGTGTGGATTTTTCGAGTGTTCTTGCCACTGACTGAGTAACCTTAATGCCATCAAATGCGCCGGCTTCTTCAATTTGATTCACACTAATAGAGCCAACTACAGTTATTTTAGAAGCACCAAAATTGACTTGTGCATCTTGTACCTCAGGAATAGCCTTTACATTTTTCTCAAACTTTGCAGCACAACTCGCGCACGATAAATTTTGTAGCCTGTATTCTTGTTTAGTTGGTGTCGCTGCCATTCGCAATCCCCTCTTTCGCATGTTCATAGGCAATTGTTACGATTTGGTATACATGCTCATCCGCTAAAGAGTAATACACTTGCTTTCCTTTGCGGTGTGATTTTGCTAAATTATTGTCTTTTAGATAACGTAAATGATGTGATGCTGTTGCAACTGATGAACCAATAATAGAAGCAACATCACACACACATAACTCCTCTTCTACCTTTAAAGCATAGGCAATTTTAAGTCTAGTTTCATCAGATAAGGCTTTCAAAAACTTTGCTACACCCGATAAATCTGGCATTTGTTGCTGTACCCTTGTAACCGCTTCTTCGTTTACATGTGTCGTTTCACATATTTCCTTTGGCATTTTATCACCTCATTCAAATATTCGTTTGATTGTATTCAATGTAACATATTAATCCATCATATTCAAATGTGCATTTGAATGATAATGATTTATATCATTGTATTTTCTAGTCAATATAGAAAATTACAGAATCAAGAAAAAAAAGATTAGCGCACTTAATAAGTACGCTAATCTTTTATTACTGTGCCTTTAATTGCAATGTTTTACCTTTTATCTCTTCTTGTTTCACAAATGTTTGATGATATTCCCCTTTCGCCCAATCAAGTACCTGGTCTTGATACCAATCAGACTTTACATGTCCACTTTGACCTGGACCGACAATATGATAGGCGGAGCTTAGATCACCGACATCCACGACAAAGCGCCAAGATGCACCGTGATCCACATTACCAGCTAAATCATTGTCTGCTGCCTGCACCGTAACCTTGGAGCCGCCAATCGGTACCTTTTTAGCATTAAAATAGGCTGCAAGAATTGGGGACGCGCTCCCTAATGTGTGATCAAAAGTAAGCTGATGGAAATCCCCCCACTGCCACTTCGAAGCGTTTTTACCGAATTGATCCTCTAATTGGGCAACTGTGAGCTCGAGTGCCTTGAAAACTGCTTTATCCACGCCACCCTGTTCCTCTATCCAAATGCTTTTCTCCCCTGCATACGCTGTTCGTAAAAGCTGGTCTGTAATATTAAATTTCCCATACATAATGTTGTACATATCTTCTGGCATTTGATCTTTAAACAATACTTCTTGTAGCTTTATCATAAGTGTATGGAAGACGAGAGGTGCACCTGATTCTTTTGCATCCACCATGTCCCAATCCTCTAACATAGCAATAATCTCTGCATAATTACCATCCTGATCTTGAGCTTTTATAGAAGTTAATAAATTGGGTAAGAACTCTCTTGCATAAAGGTTATGTTGATCCATTTGTAAAGCCATCATATCCTCTACGGTGATAGAATCATTTGCCTCTAGCACTTCCTTAATTCTCTCGAAACGATAAGGTTGAGCCCAGAAATCTGTGATGTGATATGGATAGTCTTCTCCTATTACTTGGTTATTTGCTGTTGCAATAAAGCCTTCTTTTGGATTCACCACAGTTGGTAGCTCCTCCCAAGGAATAAAGCCCTCCCAACCATATTCGCTAGAATCACCTGGAACAGGTAATTGACCATCCCCTTGCTTACGAATTGGTATTTGACCATTGGCTTTATAGGCTATAGTGCCATCCTTTGATGCAAAAACAAAGTTTTGAGCTGGCGCCTTAAAATCCTCTAGTGCTTTTTCAAAGTCACCCCAAGATTTCGCCTTATTAAAGCCAAGCACCGCTCTCAGTTCTGCTGTAGATTGAAGTGCCGTCCATTGCATTGAGAATTGTGCTGTTGGCTCTGTATCCTTGAATGCTAAATCTGTCATAATGGGCCCGTGACGAGTCACAACGACTTCAAAGTCTACCGTTTCTCCATCCTTCACCTTGATAGATTCATCACGTACCTCTGCTTGCTCCCACTTACCATCATATCGGAACTGTGTTGGATCATCCGGATTTGGTATTTCAATGTATAAGTCCTGAACATCAGGACCCACATTCGTAACACCCCATGCAATTTCATCATTATGGCCTAAAATAATACCTGGAATCCCTGCAAAAATAACACCACTAACATTTTGTTCCGGCGATTGGAGATGCATTTGATACCAAATAGATGGCGTGCTTAATCCTAGATGTGGATCATCTGCTAAAATCGGTGTTCCTGATTTTGTTTTATCACCAGCTACAACCCAGTTATTACTACCGTTAAACTCATTTGGTAACAAGTCTGCATTGAATTGCCCTGCCACTGCAACAGGATTTTTTATGTTAGCCTCGATGATAGATGAGGCATTTTTAGGATATTTGATAAATAATTCTTTCGCCTTTTCCTCTTCAAAGTTTTGTAAAGCCCAATGACGGAAGGCTAATGTATTCCAATTTCCTCCTAAGTCATAAGCCATATACTTACCAATTGTTAAGGAATCAACGACGGTCCACTCCTCTGGCTCATAACCCAACAAAGCAAATTCATAACTTAATGTATTTTTTTCCTTTGCCTGTGCAATAAATGCATTTACCCCTTCAGCATACCATTCGAGTACTTGCTTACTTTCTTCATCATAAGCTGCCAATGATTTTTCAGCTGCATCACGTAAACTAAATGTACGGAAATGTTTGTCCGAATTAACTGTTGCTTCCCCAATAATTTCAGACAATCGACCACTTGCCTGCCTTCTAGCTAAGTCCATTTGAAAAAGTCGATCTTGTGCTTGAACATAGCCTTGCGCACGATATAAGTCAGCATCTGTTTTTGCAAAGATATGCGGAACTCCCTTGTCATCCCTTGTAACTGTCACATCCTGATCAAGAATCTCCACAGCCAACTCACCATCAATTACAGGCTTAGATTTATTCATAAACCATGTAAATCCAATAAAAGCTACAATCACTACAGCTGCCAGTATGCCAGCCATAACAAGCAGCCACTTTTTCCATTTAAACTTTCTCTTCCCCATCTAATACCCCCTCTTTGCACTATATTCTTGTACTACCTTCCCAACCCCTTAAAACATAGCTTAATCAACAATTTTTTTACAAATTTCCGTATGTTATGTATGTAAAATAGTCCATAAATACAAAATTTTATATTTATTCGCTATTAGAATAGTATAAACAATAAGAATTATGAAGGCTACCGTGCAATGATATTTTCATATAGAAGCTATTTTGGGCGAGGGATTCTATTGATGGGGCGTTGCCATGATCTTTGAGCGGTTTTTCTACCGGTTGAAGTGCTTTCCCTCATTCTTTGAGCGGATTCTCCCCCGATTGGAGCGCTTTCCCTCATTCTTTGAGCGGTTTCTCCTCTGATTGGAGCGCCTTCCAACCACCTTTGAGCGGTTTCTCCTCTGATTGGAGCACTTTCCCTCATTCTTTGAGCGCTTTCTCCACTAGTTGGAGCGCTTTCCAACCACATTTGAGCGGTTTCTCCCCCGATTGGAGCACCTTCCCTCATTCTTTGAGCAGAAGGTTATCCTCATTGGAGTGCTTTTCCATCTTCTTTTGAGCGATTTCCACTGCATGTGGACCGAGTTCTCTCCCTGATGGTAAGCCCCCAGCATATTAAGTCCCATTCTTGAGTGAATTCTTCATTCGAGTGTATGCAATCAAACACCCTTATGGCTTTCTAAAACGGCAAAAAAATCGTATTTTCTATAGAAAATACGATTTTTAAAACTAGAAATGTAATTGCAATTCAATTGGACAATGATCACTGCCCATAACATGAGGATGAATAGTTGCTACGTCGATTTGTTCCTTCAGCTGATCAGACACAATAAAATAATCAATACGCCATCCAATATTACGTTCGCGTACTTTATTCATATAGGACCACCATGTGTAATGGTCAGTTTCTTCAGGATGCTTATATCGGAAGGAGTCGACAAAGCCACTAGCTAATAGCTCTGAGAATTTTTCACGTTCTTCATATGTAAATCCTGAGTTTCCTATGTTCGACTTTGCATTTTTTAAATCAATTTCCGTATGTGCTACATTGAGGTCACCACAATAGACTACGGACTTCTTGCTATTGAGCTCCTGTAAATAGCAGGCTAAACGGTCTTCCCATTCTAACCGCAGTGGTAATCTTGCTAAGTCCCGTTGTGCATTAGGCGTATAAACATTTACTAAATAGAACGCTTCATATTCCAAGGTAATGATTCTACCTTCATCCTGAGAATCTTCATCTCCTACTCCATACTTAACAGACAATGGTGTGTGCTTGGTGAATATAGCTGTTCCAGAATAGCCTTTTTTCTGTGCATAATTCCAATACTGTTCATAGCCATCGAGAGGCAGTTCCACTTGTCCAGCTTGACATTTAGTTTCTTGAATACAAAAGAAATCCGCTTCTACCTGATTAAAAAACTCCAAAAAGCCTTTTCCTAAGCAAGCTCGTATTCCATTAACATTCCACGATATTAATTTCAATTCATCCTCACTCCTAAGAAAAACGCCCTCCGACTTCAGCGAAGGGCGTCATATTATAGATCATCACCAACAATTTTAACCTCTGTTTCTAACTCAATACCAAATTTCTCTTTCACGACACGTTGCACCATTTGGATTGTCTCAATATAGTCAGAAGCAGTGGCATTCCCTTTATTGACAATAAAGCCGGCATGCTTGGTAGAGACTTCTGCTCCACCTATCCCTTTACCTTGCAAGCCACTATCTTGTATAAGCTTACCTGCAAAATGACCAGGTGGGCGTTTGAAAACACTTCCAGCTGACGGATATTCTAAAGGCTGCTTTGATTCACGCTGGAATGTTAAATCAGCAATCTTCGCATCAATTTCCTCCTGCACTCCTACGTCTAATTGAAATTCAGAGGACAATACATAGTAGCCCTTTTTGGCAATAATGCTTTGACGATAACCAAGCTCTAGCTCATCTTTAGATAATATTAAAATGTCTCCTTCTTTCGTTAACACCTTAGACGAAATAATAATATCTTTAATTTCTCCGCCATATGCACCTGCGTTCATAGCCATTGCTCCTCCAATTGATCCAGGAATACCGCAGGCAAATTCAAAACCTGTTAAAGAAGCTTTTGCAGATAGCTTTGATACATCCTTGATCAGCGCGCCACTTTGTGCATAAACATGCTCACCGTTAATTCGAATTTCATCTAAGCGTGAAAACGTTACAACGATACCTCTATGACCGCCATCGCGAACAACCATATTAGATCCGTTACCTAACATTAATAAAGGAATATTATTTATATATGCATAGCGAATAACTGATGCTGCTTCTTCTTCTGATTCCGGAAGAACAAAAACATCTGCTTTGCCACCTAATTTTGTCATTGTGTATTGCTGTAATGATTCATCTAACTTAATATTGGCAGGATTAATGCTCTTTGCTAAATCCATCGCCCATTGTTCTTTTGACATGAGAGCTAATTCCTTTCTAACGTCCTTCTTACTCTACACCAGTATGGATTTAGAACCCCAATTTGACAAGTAAAATGAAGGGTATTTTTATCTCACATTACAAGACAGGTAAGACCTGTGCAGAGATGATGAATATTATAAAGAAAATTGACCATAATTCCAAGTGTCGTTTTTGGCACAAATATTACATTTCATGTTAAAGCCAACTACTTGCCCATGTTTCTATATTGCGAATCGCACCTTCTAGTGCACGACCTTTATCTGTTAATGAATACTCAACACGAACTGGCACCTCAGAATATACTTTTCGTTCAACAAGCCCCTCTTTTTCAAGCTCCTTTAAACGTTCTGATAACAAGCGTCCACTGACAGGTAATGCAGACTCAATTTCATTAAAACGCTGTGGCCCGTCTAGTAATTGATATAATATTAAACCCGTCCATCGTTTTCCAATTAAATCCATCGCTTTTGCTAAACGAGGACATAAAGTAGTCTCATTCATATTTTTCACCTCTATGTAACTATTGTAACGATTATTGCAGTAAATGTAAATTTGGAGTAACTTATTTACGTAAAATAATTAATTAACTTTTATATATTTAATTACAAAAAGTAACTTTATACATCAATATTGTCATTAATAGGGCAAAAGCGTAATAACACTGCTATTAATAAAATGCACACGTTGACAATTTTATGACTACCTCATATAAATTCATTTCGTATTATGTTCACAGATTACACTTTTTTCAAAGATAACACTTCCACAATTATGAAAAATTTATTGAATAAACCAATTACTTACTTTATCATCGTTGTAGAATGCTGTTTTAGGGGGTTTTTAAATGAAAAAATACACTATTGATTTCAGTCATTCAACAATTAGCTTTTCAGTGCGACATATGATGATTTCCCGAATTCATGGTACGTTTGAATCGTACAACGCTGACATAGTTGCCACCAATATTGAGCAAATGCAAGATACAAACATTTCTTTTACGATTGCTGTGGCTAGTGTCTCAACAAATAATTATGACCGTGATGTCCATCTCGTGTCTCCTGACTTTTTTGATGCAGACGTCTATCCAAAAATAGTATTTACCTCTACATATATTGATAAACTAAGTGAAAAAAATTTTGCGATTCACGGAGATTTAACAATCAAAAACATAACGAAGCCTATCGTATTTACAACAGTATATACAGGGAAAGGTGTCAATCCATGGGCACAAGAAGTATTTGGCTTCCAAGCAAAAGCACAAATCGATCGTCGTGATTTTAATTTAGTCTACAATACGTTTTTAGAAACTGGCGGAGTATTAATCAGTGACGAAATAGACATTGTCATAGACCTTGAGCTAAACCCTCTTTAATGTTAGTTTCTACCTTAAATGAAAGGAAGAACACATTTGCTATGGTTTGAGCATGGTTTACCATTTAAGTCTGTTTATATTTCTATCATCTTTTTAATTGTTTTTGGCAGTATCGTTGGTCTAAAAATAACCATTCGCTGATTTTAACAGTACCTGCCAAGGTTGTTTCAAAACGTACTAATATACGCGGTGGCTCAAATAATACTGGGGCATATACCTCCTATTACGAATGGAGAGGTCTTGAACTAAAAGTGAATGGCTACGACTATGGTTAACTAGTTGGCGATAGCGGAATGTTAACCTATCAAGGCAAACGGTATCAAACTTTATTAGACATAAAAAGGAGAGTAACGAATAATTCGTACTCTCCTTTGCTTTACATTATTTAATTAAATATTTAGCAAAGCCTGATTCTGTATCTCCTAAAAATTCAATACCACTATCTGCAGGAATAAACTTTTGTGCGTCTTTTGCAGTTTGGTATATCACCTTTGTATTTGCCGGGAACGGTACAAATGACCAGTTATTATCCGCAGCAGGATTAATTGTTTTATTAGTCATAATATAATCAACAACAGCTTGACGATTTTCATAAGCATAGTTTGTTACATTGGAGCCGTCAGCATTTTTGAAAGTCGCCCCATATGAGCCACCAACACGGTAATTGTTTGTGATAATAATAAATTCTTGTTTTAAATCAATTGGCTTACCATTATATTGTACATTCTTAATACGATTTGCCTTTTCATCAGTAAGATTACCACGGCGATCATATTTAGCTGGTGATGTCACATCAATTTGATATGTTAAACCATCTAACACATCAAAATTATAAGAGCGTGCTTCTGGATCAATAATATTTTGTTCTTCTGTTTTATTCGGGTCAATTGTTGCAAAAATACCTGCAGCCATCTCTAGCCATTCAATCGCTTGAGCGCCTGTCACTTTAATAGTAGCAACAGTATTGTCATAGTGATAAATGTCGGCCATATTTTTAATAGCAAGTGGCCCTACAGGAATGTTTGTATAATCCAATGGGTTATTTCGAGATCCTGCTTTGAAAGGTGCACCAGCTGAAAGAATTGGTGTCTTTTCATCAGCAGTGCCCTTTAACTCTTGTTCAATAAACCATTTTTGAGCTTGTGTTACGATTTGAATAGAAGGATCATCTTGTACCATTGAGAAATAACTATGGATTGGCGCAGTTGTTTCTCCAACAGGCTGACGGATGTATGTTAATGTGCCTTCATGTGCTTCTTTTATAGCATCCAACACGGTTGTTGATGGTTGTAAGCCTTCTTGCTTGATCGATTGTAATGAACCTTTGCCATCTACCACAACCCACTCTGAGCCTTTTTGTTCCAATTTTAGATCAATGACACCAAGATGGCTACCATAGCTACCTGCCATTACAGTAGGAACACCATGAATTGTACCCTTTTCTTGATCGACATCTTTCAAATCCTTATAGTCACCAGGGAATGTTAAATGAGAGTGCCCTGTAATTAAAGCGTCGATGCCTTCGATTTCTGCAAGCTGGTAACCAACATTTTCAGCACCTTTTACATAAGTGTCCTCTCCAATACCTGAATGTGAAAGAACAACAATGATATCTGCTCCAGCCTTTTGCATTTCTGGTACTACCTCTTTAACTGCTTCGACTGGTTCTTGCATTTCAACTTTACCTGCTAAATGAATGGCATCCCATTCAACAATTTTGGTTGGGACAATGCCTGTTACACCAACTTTAAGCGTATGCTTCTTGCCTGTACTATCAACCACTTCTTTATCAAGAATAACATAAGGTGTATACATGCGTTCTTTTGTTTTTGCATCATAAGTATTAGCATTCACTACAGGATATTTTGCATCATTTAATACTTCATCTAAAAAGTCTAGACCATAGTTAAATTCATGGTTTCCTAATGTTCCACCATCATATTTCAATGCGTTTAGTGCTGCTATAGCTGGATGAATTTCACCCGGCTTTAAGACACTTTCTAATGCTTTATAAGAGCCAAGTGGTGTACCTTGAATTAAATCTCCATTATCGAATAGTAATGTGTTTGGATTTTTAGCGCGTGCTTGTTCAATTAATGTAGCTGTATTCGCTAAACCAACCTCAGATGACGGTGCATCAAGATAGTAATTGTAATTAGCTAAATTGGTATGGATATCTGTCGTTCCTAAAATTTGAAGGTCTACTGACACGCCAGTTGAAGGTGCTTTGTATTCTGCTACAAAGCGCTCTACAATACTCTCCATTTGCTCTTTCGTTACAAAATCGCGAGGGCGAATAGTATTATCCTCAAATGCTTGCAAAATATTTGCAGCGACAGCATTAGCTAAGTCTTGTTTATATGCCTCTGCTATTTGATCTGCATCCTTAAATTGCTCTAAAACAGAGAGGGAAGCGTTTTCACTAACTAGTCCACGAGCGGATATAACAAATGCTTGTTGACGAGTTAATTGATCGTCTGGACCAAATGTAGTAGCTGTTTTACCTTTAATAAGCTTTAATTGTACGGCCTTTTCTACATAGGGTGCTAAATCTTTAGAGACATCGGTAAATGGAAGAGAAGATCCATCTCCTAGCTCTACATCTAAACTTTTTACTAATTCTTTTACATAATCTGCACGTGTTACATCATTGGAAGCAGCATCAGCAGAGAGCCCAAATGGTATAAACGCGAATAGAACTAGTAACATCGCAAAGAAATTAGCTATTAATTTCTTGTTCATACAACAACCTCCTTAATAATCAAGTATTTTCCTACAAATCCTATTATATTAAACTAACTCTATTTTTTACTGAATAAAAAGTCCTAAATATATGTATTTTTAAAAGAATGGGTATTTACTTTTCTCCGAAATAATAGATTACTATCATTTTTATTTTTATAGTCACAATAGGATGTTAGTAAATGTAAATTCTAAATAATGAATTAATATCAATATGTCCGACCTCCATACCACACCATACATCTATTCACAAAATAAAAAAGTCCTCTCTAAAATGAGAGGACTTTTATTAAAAAATATTTTTTATGCATTTACAGTTTGTAGTGATTGCGCTACTTTTTTCACTTCTTCTAGGCCATTTGCAATAATTTCTTGTGCTTTATCTGGTGAAGCATTGTGACCTTCAATTATTACTTCTTCGATAATTTCCATACCGAATACGCCACCGACAACATTTTTAATGTAGTTTACTGACATTTCCATTGGTTGTGCTTCTGGTAATGAATAGTAGCCACCACGAGCGTTTAAAACAATCGCTTTTTTATCAGTCATTAAGCTAATTAATTCACCATTTTCGCCATATTTGAATGTGTATCCAGCTTGATATACATAATCGATAAATGTTTGTAATGGTGCTGGAATTGTTAAGTTCCAAAGTGGGAATGCAAATACAACTAAATCAGCAGCAGTTAATGCATCCATTGCTTTTTGTTTAGCAGCTAAAAGACGCGATTCGATGTCTGTTAACTCTCCACCATTTTGTACTTTACCGAATGCATTGAAAAGGTCTTGTCCAAAATAAGGCATATCCTCTGCAAATACGTCAAAAGTTGTAACGTTTACACCTTGTACATTTTCCATGAATGTATCATACATTTTTGTTGAAATACCGTCTGGACGGTTATTAGCTTTTACTACTAAAACGTTCATTATATAAATTCTCCCCTAAATTTCATGTTTTGATATCTCGAATTCAAGATATGTGTTTATCTTAAAAAATTTCACCTAAAAAGTCAATGTTCCTTCCCTCAGACTTTAGACTGAAATATTATGTTACGATTTTTTCGGTATTATAAGAGGTATTTAAACCCTCTTAAAAATTACAGCTATCATCTGTACATACACCAGTATCCCCTGAACCAGCCATCTTTAGCTTTGGTTGTAAGCCCTCTTCCTCGGCTACTTTACGCAAGGTTTCTTCGAATACCTCCTGTGGCTGTGCCCCTGAAATACCATATTTGCGGTTTAAAACAAAGAATGGTACCCCGCGAACGCCAAGCTGTAGACCCTCTTGAATATCTGCTTCCACTTCATTTTTATAATCATCATTTGCAATAACCTTAGCAACCTCATCACGTTGTAATCCAACCTGCTCAGCAATTTCTAATAAAACAGCTTCTTGACCTATGCGCTTTCCTTCAATAAAGTGACTGTGTAAAAGCGTCTCCACTAGTGCCGTAACATCTCCTTGTTGCTCAGCCCATTTTACAAGTCGATGTGCTTTTAGCGTATTCTCTTCCATCAAATTGCTAAAATCATAGTTTAAGCCCACTTCTTTCGCTCGTTCCGTTACGCCAAGTGTCATTTCTTTAGCCTTCTCTATAGACATTCCGTATTTCTTCGCTAAGGATTCATAAACAGTAGTATTCGAATCCACTGGAGTAGTAGGGTCTAGTTGATAACTTTTATAGACTAGTTCCACTTGCCCGCCATAGCCAGTATCTTCAATTGCCTTTTCTAATTGCTTTTTACCTATATAACAAAATGGACATACATAATCAGACCAAATTTCAATTTTCATTAAACTCACTCCTTTTGCTACATTGTAGCGGCAGAGCAAATCCCAAGGCAATATTTATGCTTCATTGCATAAATTTTCAAGCCTATCTACATACTGAAGTTAAAAACAATGTGAGGTTTATCTATGACACAATCTCTTTGGCTCGCTACTGCCGAGTCAGTATCACTCTCTTCACTTACTTCCTCTGTAACTTGTGATGTCTGTATTATCGGAGGAGGATTGACTGGTTTATATACAGCCTACACCTTAGCAAAAGCTGGTGTCGATGTGGTTCTACTTGAGGCAAATACCCATTTTGGACACGGTACAACTGGCCATTCCACAGGGAAATTAACAGCGCAGCACAGCATCGTGTATGCTAATCTTTTAGAAAAACTATCGGTCGAAGAAGCACAGCTCTACTATCAGCTTAATCAACAAGCCATCGATCAAGCCAGACAAATACTTCCGGAAAATAGTGTGCGGCAAGTAGATTCGCTATTATATTGTCAATCGAAAGAAGGGTATGCACAATTATTAAAAGAGTGGAATGCTTATAAGGTTTTAAATATTAAGTCAAAAATTACTTCTGACACTGAGCTACCCTTCCCTATTACAAAAGCCTTATGTATGTCACAACAGGCACAAATAAATCCTTTAGAGGTTAGTAATTTTCTTGCAAAAGAGGCACAGGCTATGGGCGCAAGACTATATTCAAATACCCGTGTACAGCAATTAAACATACCACAAAATAACTTACATACCGAAAAAAACATCTCGGTTCAATATAACAAGCTTATTTTGTGCTCGCATTATCCAATTGAGGCATTTAGAGGACTACACCTTTTCAAATTGTCTAATAGTCGTTCATACATGGTTGCTAGTAAGGTTTCAGAGACGATGCAAGGACAATATTTATCAGTTGACTTCCCTTCTCGTTCTATCCGAACAGCTACTATTAACAACGAACATTACTTAGTACTTGGCGGAGCGAATCATATTGCTGGGGAGACCGTAAATACAGAGCCTTATTATGAAGCAATATCCAATGAAATGAAGGAGCATTTTGAGCAGCAACCACTCTATCGATGGTCTGCTCAGGATATTGAAACACCAGATATTGTACCTTATGTAGGTAGAATAACAAACTCCTTGCCAAATGTGCTCATTGCCACTGGCTACCGAAAATGGGGTATATCAAATTCCTTTGTCGCTGGGGACATCCTATCCTCCCTTATTACCGGTGCAAGAAGTGAGGATGGAGCCATTGCCCTTTATTCACCATCACGTACAAAATTCGGTGCGCAATTCATGCAGATGCTCAAAGTAGGAGGTTTTGTCGCAAAGGAATATATAGCTGGTTATATGAAGAATGTCACAGCTCCGACCTGCACACATTTAGGTTGTAAAACGAAATGGAATGAAGCGGATGAAACATGGGACTGCCCATGCCACGGTTCTCGTTTTAATGCAAAAGGAGAGGTGCTAGAGGGTCCAGCAGTACAACCATTAAAACTAGATTAAAAAAAGAGGCTGTCTTTATAGACAACCTCTTTTATATTATTTTAAAGCTTCTGTTAATACAGGTACAATTTGTTTTTTACGAGACACAACACCCGGTAATACAACACGATTGTTGATAAGCTCAGCACCGAATCCTTTTGCAGCCACTTCAGCTACTTGTCCAATGGCAACAGCTGTTGAATCGTTATTTAAAATGTCAGTAACAACGAAGAAGAATAGATCTAAGCCGTTTTCTGCAACATTTTTATTTAATAAGATTTCTAACTCCTCTTGGCGATTAAGGACATCGTTAATATCAACTGCATTGACTTGAGCCACAACAGATTTGTACTCGCCAAATTGGAATTCTTTCGCATCTAATGATAATAGGTCTTCTAAAGATTTATCAGATAAATCAGCACCTGCTTTCAGCATCGCTAATCCATATTCTGCAGCATCCACCCCTGCAATTTGAGCTAGTTCCTCACCAGCTTTAACATCTTGTTCTGTGCAAGTTGGTGATTTAAAAAGTAATGTATCAGAAACGATTGCTGATAACATTAAACCAGCGATGTTTGCAGGTATTGCAACACCGTTTTCTTTGAAAATTTTGTTTAGAATTGTAGCCGTACAGCCGACAGGTTCAGCGCGATAATATAATGGATCAGCTGTTTGGAAGTTGGCAATACGGTGGTGGTCGATTACTTCTGTAATTTGTACTTCTTCGATACCGTCTGCAGATTGCTGGAACTCATTGTGGTCAACAAGAATTACTTTGTCCGCTTCCCCTACTACAGATGTGATTAAACGAGGTGCCTCAAAACCAAATTTGTCTAATGCAAACTGAGTTTCATTATTAACATCTCCAAGACGCACTGCCTCAGCTTCCTCACCAATTTGTTGTTTTAAATAGGCATATACAATAGCAGATGTGATTGTGTCTGTATCTGGATTTTTATGTCCAAAAACTAATACTTTACTCATTGAATCAATTCCTCCTAAAATAGCACTTACATTTGTATTTTATTTTATCATACTTTATAGCCTTATAAGCGATAAAGTCAAACTTTGAATCCATTAATGACTCTGCAAAATAAGGGTCCAAATTCCCCAAAGCCGGTGTCCTATCTTGGACAGTTGTTTACTATCTGATCTCTCAAAAACTCTCTCAAAACCGGTACAATTTGTCTCAGACTACAATCGTTCTGTCTAAAATTTACTATAGAAAAATAATCCTAAACGTTTAAAAACTTACTTTTCGAATAGGATAGATAGATTATAACCCCCTTGACCTGTAATGTACAATTCAAAGGCGATTAAATCCTCTTATACTATTATCTATTTTTACCAGCCTTTTTTTAACATTCAATAGTAAAAATATATCTTTTTTTTAAAATATATAGTTTACATAGATATTTAGTTGTGTTTTCATATTTAAGTCATCATAATTTTATGCTATCATCAGATAGTCTATATTATTGGATATTCAGGAAATGGGGATTACGATGACAAAGAAGATGGAAAAAAAGTACATTCCTTTAGCAAACTATTTTGAAGTAGCTTTACAACAAGAAATCACTTTATCCTTTAGTGAGTTAGAAAACATTATGGGACAAGCACTACCAAACGCCGCCTACTTAAATAAAAGCTGGTGGAAAAAAACGAAGCCCCCTCTCTCACATTATTTATCATGGACAAATGCAGGTTATTATGTCATTGATGTTAAATTAGGTACTAGTGTCACTTTCTCTCGCACTCAAATGAAGACTACTGAAAACAATACTGCTAACAATGAGGAAAACCCTTCAGCATACATAATTAGAGGGATTGAAGCATCCGATGCTCGTTCATTCATTCATTTACAAGAGGAGATTTTCCAACAAACTGACTTCATGTATAATGTTCAAAATGAGCTAGACCTAACTGTTCAACAACTTCGTAAAAATTTAGCCTATTGGAAGCAACTAAAAAATCGTACAATTCTACTTTGTGTTTTAAATGGGATATTTGCAGGCTATGCTGTCGTACATGGGTATAAACAATCAAAAGTGAGACATGTTGCCTCTATTCGTTTAGCTGTGAAGGAAGAACATCAACAAAAGGGCATTGGCTCAGCACTAATGAAGGCTGTTGAAAATTGGTCTAAACAACGTGATATTTCTCGTTTAGAATTAACGGTTATGGAGCATAACAATGTGGCTCTACATCTTTTTACAAAGCTAGGATTCCAACAAGAAGGCATTCGACAAAATGCTATTAAATTAAATAATACTTATGTTAACGAATATTGCTTAAGTAAAATTCTATAATTCACTTTTCCTAGATGTCTAAATCATATTTGGACATCTTTTTTTAGTTTCTCAAAAAAATACGCATAGACTTGTGTGTTGTTACACACCATCTATGCGTTGTCTCCCTTAAAAAACCTGTTTCTCTCTAACAGCATCTAAAAACAGTACATTATTTTCCACTTGCTCATAGGATTGCTGATATTTTTCATACTGCCCCTTGTCCTGACTTATCATTTCCTCTATCAGTGCATGCAAGAAAGAAAATAACACAGGAGCGATGTCTAGCGAAGAATGATTTTTTGTGCCAAGAGCAAATAATGCACTAGCATATTCTCGAATAGGCGAAAATGCAGAACCTGTAATGGCAATAATCTTCACCTTTTTTATCTTGGCAATTTCAATAATTGTCTTAATATCTTTCATTTGTTTATCAAAAGATAGCACAATTAAAGTCGTATGTTCGCCCATGCTATTCATTTGATTAACTAGTTCCTCCGAGTCCAAACGAAGTTGCTTAATATTTGTACGTAACGTTTTTAATGTGTTTGAAAGCCAATTCGCCACAGATGCATGATGACAGGTACCTAGAATATAGATATTATCTGCTTCATGCATCCATTTTGAACTTTTTTGAATTTGTTGCTCGTTAATTAGCTGAATTGTTTCTTGAATATGTTGGCTATCTCGATGCATAATCTTACCAAAGTTAGAATTGGTCAGCTTTTTAGCAATATATGTAGGCTGTAGGTTAGTTCCTACACTTTGAGACATGATATCATTTCTTATTTCCTCTTGAAGTTCTACATACCCTGATAATTCCATGGCATAACAAAAACGAATCACTGTAGATTCACTTACATTAGCAAGTCTGCCAACCTCTGCAGCCCCATTAGCAATAACAGTAGTGGGATTATCCATTACAAATTGCGCTACTTTGCGTTGACCCTTTGACAGCCTTACAAACCTTTTCTTTATATCCTCATGAATACTCATTCCTAACAACCTTTCTTTCAATGACCTTATCACGAATGGGAGATTGTTTCCTACTGGCTCAAAATTCGATTAAAAATACAGTATCACGATTACAATTTGAATACAATGACTTTTCTGAAAAATCTTTATCGCATTAACCTGCTAATATAGCAATTTAGTTTATAATTTAACTTTTTTATTGATTTGTCATTTTAACAAATAATTTAGTTAAATTAAATAAAAATTAATAAATACTCATTTTTACTTCTTAAACTAGCGAATAAAGACAAAAATGTCCTGGATCCATTATTCAGATCCAGAACATTCAATTTCATGTCTATTCTAATTCAAGTTGCTTCGTTTCTTTCCCAAGGAAGATAACACCCACAACGCCAATAATGATTGCTCCACAGAAGATAGCAAAGATGAAACCTATGTCATACCCTGCTGTTAATAGAAAACCAACAAGCAATGGACCAAAAATACCACCTATTCTCCCTACTGCTGCCGCCATTCCCGCACCTGTTCCACGAATGATAGAAGGATACTGCTCCGGTGTATAAGCGTATAATGCTCCCCAAGCTCCTAAGTTAAAGAAAGATAAAAACATACCCGAAGTTAACAGCATGGCAAGAGTATCTGCATTCCCAAAAATTAATGCACTCACAGCGGTACCAATTAGATAAGAAACAAGGACAAATTTGCGTCCAAATTTTTCTATAAACCAAGCTGCTGTAAAGTATCCTGGCAATTGAGCTAATGTCATGATCAAAACATATTTAAAGCTTGTAATCATATCAAAGCCCTTTCCAACCATTACACTTGGAAGCCATAAAAACATACCATAATAGGAGAATACGACTGTAAACCATAAAATCCACAGCATCAATGTCGATTTAGCATACTTCTTCGACCAAACTTCTTTCATATTTTGGCTAATGCTTCTTTTTTTAGATTCTTCCTTCACAGTAAATTGAGGTGAATCTGGCAGATGCCAACGAAGATAAATAGCATAAAATGCTGGAAGCGCTGTTAGTATCAATGCCACTCGCCACCCCCATGTAGGAATGACAAAATACGAAATAAGCGCTGCAATTAACCATCCTGCTGCCCAAAAACTTTCTAGCAAAACAACTACTCGCCCTCTTTCTTTTGCTGCTACACTTTCAGATACTAATGTAGAGGCAACGGGCAATTCTCCACCTAGACCCATCCCAACTAAAAAGCGCAAAATTAAAAATGCAGTTAATGACGTAGTAAATGCAGACAAACCACTTGCAACAGAAAAGAGAACAAGTGTCCACATAAAAATTTGTTTCCGTCCTACTTTATCAGCAAATACCCCAAAAAAGAGAGCCCCTACTGCCATCCCGATTGAATTAATACTACCAATCCAGCCAGATTGACTTGGTGTAAGTCCCCAATCTGCTGCTAACGCTGCAATGACGAAAGATAATATACCAACGTCCATTGCATCGAAGAGCCACCCTACCCCTGCAACACCCAAAAGCTTATTTCTTGAGATGGGTTGTTGAGGTCTATTTGTTACGGCTGTATTTATTGTCATTCTAATCACCTGTCTTTACACTTGACTTTACATTACAAGATTACTATACAGTTGTTTCAAGAAAGTGACAAGTAAAATTCAAATTACCGAATTGTTTCGACAATTAACGAAATGCTATTGAAATAATAGTGCAATTTGCGTTAAAATGTCTTTTATACAAAAACAACTGTTCTTTCTATAAGAACAAAAGGAGATCGTAACGTTATGTGGAAAGGCCTTATTGAAGAATATAAACAATTTTTACCCGTAACTGAAAATACACCCGCTTTAACTTTAAACGAAGGCAATACGCCTCTTATACATTTAGTGAATTTATCAAAGAAACTAGGTATTGAGCTTTATGGAAAAATTGAAGGTGCAAACCCGACTGGATCATTTAAAGACCGAGGAATGGTGTTTGCAGTTGCAAAAGCTATTGAGGACGGAAGTCAATGTGTTATTTGCGCTTCTACAGGAAACACTTCGGCTGCTGCCGCTGCATATGCAACACGTGCTGGTATTCAATCAATCGTTGTCATCCCTAAAGGGAAAGTTGCTCTTGGTAAACTAGCACAAGCTACCATGTATGGTGCAAAAATCATTGAAATAGATGGTAACTTTGATGATGCTCTTAATATCGTTCGCCAGGTGAGTGAAACAACTCCTGTTGCACTTGTAAATTCGGTAAATCCATATCGTATTGAAGGTCAAAAAACAGCATCCTTTGAAATTGTAGATGCCTTAGGTTCAGCACCAGATTATTTGTGTATTCCAGTTGGGAACGCAGGGAATATTACAGCATACTGGAAAGGCTTTAAAGAATATCATGCTGCAAAAGATTGCGGTCTACCAAAAATGTATGGCTTTGAGGCTGAAGGTGCCGCAGCAATCGTCAAAGGCGAACCGATTGCAAACCCAGAGACAGTAGCAACAGCCATTCGAATAGGTAATCCTGCTAGTTGGAAATTGGCAGAAGCAGCTCGCGATGAATCTGGTGGTATGATTGATTCGGTTACAGATGAAGAAATTGTTGCTGCCTATAAATTAATTGCAAGTACAGAAGGTATTTTTGTTGAGCCAGGTTCAGCTGCTTCTTTAGCAGGTGTTATTAAGTCCGTAGAAAGTGGAAAAATTCCACTGGGCGCTAAAGTTGTAACGATCTTTACAGGTAACGGGCTAAAAGATCCTGATACTGCAATGAATGTTTCTTCTGTCGAAGTTGTATCCCTCAAAAATGATGAAGAAGAAATTCGTGCATATATTGAGGGTGTACTATGAGTAAAACGTGGCAAATCTCAGTTCCTGGAAGCACAGCCAACTTAGGTCCCGGCTTTGATTCAATAGGACTCGGCTTGTCTCTTTACTTAAAACTTACCGTGACTTTACAAGATCATTGGGATATTATTCATCTTGATGATAATGGTCCTAAAGAGTTTGAGCTAGAAGAACACTTACTATACGTCATTGCTAAAAAAATCGCCCAACAATACGGTCAACAACTACCTGCTTGTCGTGTTGAAATGGCTAGTGAACTCCCGTTAGCACGTGGTCTCGGAAGTAGTGCAGCTGTTATTGTTGCGGGTATTGAGCTTGCTAACCAAGTATGTGAGCTAGATTTAACTACTCAAGATAAACTCAATCTATCCTCACAAATTGAGGGGCATCCAGATAACGCAACCGCTTCTGTTTTAGGGGGATTAACCATATCCTCTATGGACGATAACGGCCTAGTCGATACATTTCATATTAATGATATCGATGCATCCTTTGTTGTATATGTACCAGATGTTGAACTAAAAACGAGTGAGTCCCGTTCTGTTTTACCAGAACAATTGAATCGATCCTATACAGTGCGTGCTTCTGCAAATGCGAATATGTTAGCAGCTTCCTTAATGGCACGGGACTTCGAGCGTGCTGGTCGTTATATGGAGGCAGACTTATTCCATGAACCGTTTCGCGCAAAGCTTATTCCTGCGTATGCAGAAATTCGTACAGCTGCAAAAGCTAATGGTGCCTATGGAACAGCATTAAGCGGAGCGGGTCCAACAATGATTTCAATCATTCCCTCGGCTATTGCCTCTGACTTCGTTCATTTAATGAAAGAGCAATTCCCTGAACATCAGGTTATTTTGACAAAAGCCGATGAACATGGTGTACAAGTTAATAGATAATTGGAAGAAACGTCTACTATAATAGTAGGCGTTTTTTCTTGAAAGGAAGTATGGTTAAAACTAATATTATAGAAGTATAAGGTTAGACATTTATAGATTACTAGGAACTTATGTTTCTAAGGAGGAACTATCTTGCAACCAATAATATTCTGTGATTTCGATGGCACGATAACAGAAACTGATAATATCTTTTCACTTATGACTGAATTTGTACCCGAGGAATCTGAGAAAATTGCCAAAGCTATGATGGAGCAAACAATTTCCTTTAAAGATGGGCTTTCAGCTATGTTTCGTTTACTTTCTACTCAACAAAAGGATGATGTAATACAGTACCTTATGAATTCTGCGGTCATCCGTGAAGGCTTTGGCGAATTTGTTCACTATGCCCAAGACAACAATATTCCATTTTATATTGTAAGTGGTGGGGTTGATTTTTTCATTAAACCTTTAGTTGAGAAATATGGGCCGTTTTCAGGTATTTACTGTAATAAAGCAGATTTTTCTGGTGATCAGATAGAGCTGATTTATCCAAATAGCTGTGACGAGGCATGTACTAAATTTAGCACGCAAGGTTGCGGCTGCTGCAAGCCTAGCGTTATGCGGAAGGTTGCTACAGAAGATCATTATAAAATTGTGATTGGTGATTCTTTATCTGATTTCGAGGCAGCCAAACTAGCCGATATAGTCCTTGCTAGAGACCACCTTATCCAGCGCTGTGAGGAGCTTCATGTTCCTTATAAACCTTTTACTACTTTCCATGATTGTTTACACATTGTCCAAGAACTTCTGGATTCAACAAACACTGTTCCCACTATTTAATGTGAGAATAAACAAGAGAGCCACTTTTACTAAGATGGCTCTCTTGTTTTCTACTTATTATGCTAATAACACTAAGCTAATGGCCATGACCGCCATTCCCCCTACTAAACCATACATCGACAAATGTGTTTCATCGTATCTTTGCGCTGCGGGTAATAATTCATCTAATGAAATAAAGACCATTATTCCAGCAACACCTGCAAAGACGATACCAAACATTACATCCGTTAAAAATGGCATAAGAAGCAAAAATGCTACTAATGCACCGACAGGCTCTGCTAATCCTGATAAAAAGGATAATTTAAAAGCCTTTCGACGATTACCCGTTGCAAAGAAAATTGGAACGGATACAGCAATGCCCTCTGGAATATTATGAATGGCTACCGCAATGGCAATGGCAATCCCAACATTCGGGTCATTAATAGCTGACATAAATGTGGCGATTCCCTCTGGGAAATTATGAATGCCAATAGCGAGAGCAGTAAATATCCCCATCTTCATCAAATGATCTTCATTGACCTTTGGTTTAATCGCATTCACATCTTCAACTAGCTTTACTTCATGAGGATTAGTCGCTTTAGGAATAAATTTATCGATCAAAGCAATAAATAACATCCCCCCAAAAAAACCGAGGATTGTCATCCAATAGCCATTTGTTGTGCCTAATGCATTGGTTAAAGCATCTTTAGCTTTAACAAAAATCTCTACTAGGGAAACATAGATCATGACCCCTGCTGAAAAACCTAATGCTAATGATAAAAATTTTGTATTTGTACGTGATGTAAAAAATGCTATTAAACTACCTACACCCGTTGCAAGCCCGGCAAAAAGAGTCAATCCCAATGCCAGTAAAACATTTCCGTCCATTCCCTTCTTCCTTTTCTCTTTTTCTTATTGTACTCATCTTAACGTAGAAGTTTCCTATACGCAATTCTTTTTTATAAGGTGAATATCATTCTTTACTAAGGCCCAATAGAACATAAAAAAGCAGTATCAATTCACACAAATATTGAATGATACTGCTTACATGTTTATTTATGATTCAATTGAAAGTTTCGTTTACGACGTTCATACCAAATGACACAGATGACAAACCATGTATAGCCCATACACCACCCAGCAAGCACATCTGTAGCAAAATGCCGGGCTCCAGCAATACGTGATAGTCCGATAAGTATCATAAGTATAATTGCTGCAAGCCATAAAAGGATTTTCCGGCTCTTACTATTATTTTCAGCTAAAAGATAAGCAGTTGTGAACAAGTACAAAATACCTGTCATAGCATGTCCAGATGGAAAGCTAAAGGATGTCAGTTGATCCTCCAGTTCTGGTCGTGGTCGTTGAACCCATTTCTTTAGTAATTGATTTAATACGTTGCCCGCAGCAAACGTTAACACAACAAATAGCATACCTCGATAATTTTTTACCTTCCATGCTAAATAAACGATTAACACTACTGCCACAATCACAACAAATTTGGGCTCCCCTATATAATGAAAGAACTCGATAAACCGATTACCTAAAAAAATATCTGCCACTTTCGCATCAAATGTATTCATAAACGGTTTTTGATAAGTTGCTCTTAAAACAATAAAGATAACTAATGTTAAAATTGCTAATGGATAAGCCCATTTTTTCATACTTTCACCTCTAAAACATTTATGCTATGTTCTTCACATCATAACACAAATACGTTCTTCCTAAGTGAAAATATAGGCTTTCGCATTACGAAAGGTTTATATTCTTGTATTCTTGATAAATCATGATTGATTCTTCATCTGGTTTGTGAAAATAATCGGAAACTGCTAAGGCAACAATAAATAAAATGGCTACTATAGGTAGTATTTTTCTAAACATCCTAAACACTCCCTTATCCTTTTATTGTTCCAACTTTGGTTACTTGATTAATACCGGATCAAATAGCCAATCTGTAGGACCAAAGTTTGGATCTTTCTCTCCTCTTACTTCTCGAGAAATACCATTTTTTATAATAGCTTCTCTAAATCTTCTACTAAACAATGTCTTTCTATAAAGATATAATCCATCATGACTAAACTCAGCTGAGTAGAACACATCACCTTTTAAATCCTTTAAATCCTCATGATGATAAGTATCAGGGCCAGTGATTACTCCATTTAAACCACAGCTACATGGAGGCTGTTCAGTGGCAAAGTATAATTTCACTCTGTCCTTGCTACTTTCAGGTAGCATTTGTCTAGGAATGATTTGATAAGCTGGTTGTTTTCCTTCTTCAGGTCCTTGATGGATAACTTCCAACAGCTCGTAGCCTTCTAGATTTTCCTTTTTCATTAATGACACCAGTTCCTCAGAGGCTACCCAATAACCATTTACATGGACCAAATGTCTATCCTTCATCTGCGTTGTATCAATTACTATTGGTGATAACTGCTCTTTATCCATAAGACCGCAACATTTACAATGGGTACTTAAAGAGAAGAGTGTCCCTTTGTCTTCTAAGAACATTTCTGGAGAATTCCCTGTTGAATTTAAAGTAAATAAAGGTGCCCTTTCATATTCAATATCTGAAAATTCAAAATAAAAACGTTCTCCTATTGACACAATACCAAATTCACGTTCTAAGGATTCGTACAACGCTGTAACCTTCTCGTATGTTACATCTTCGTTGAGTGTAAAAATGGGATTAAATTTTGTTTTTAAATTTCTTTTTCTAATTTCAGGCGCACCAATAGCAATACCATGACGATTATAAACGTTAATAACTTGATCTTCACTAGTTTCATCTATGGAAAACAAATTTTCAAGTTCTACTTTCACAATACACGCCTACCTTTATAAAGTTTTATGGTGAAGTATATTGACTAGCTAGTAACATTCTACAATCTACTAACGTTACTTTATTCATAGATAGTCAGGCTGCTTTATTAATAAAATCATTTGTATATTACTTACTATAGCAAATCTACTTAACCACGGTTAAATTAAGCGTACCAGTTGTTATACCGTATTTTCAACTTCGGGTTTACGCCAATTTTTTGGCGTGATTCAGGTCAATTTTTGGCGTGATTTGGCGGACATAGAAAAACACCGCCACTTTTTTGGCGGTGTTTTCCTTATACTATAGGCTATTTTACATAAAATTTTGGATTTATTTTACTAAGTTAAGAGTTGGTTATTTATTTTCAATAAGTACCCTCTTAATTGAAAAATATACCAACAGTATAGCATAGTACGAAATTAGAGTAAATTCATTCTTTCAGCAAGATTCACAGCTTCTGTTCGTGAATCTACATTTAACAAAGAAAAAAGTTGAGTTAAATATCTCTCTGTTGTGCGCTGTGGAATATTGAGTTCAATAGCAATGGCTTTATTCGTATGCCCCTCCGCTATTAGTCTTAATATTTTCTTTTCTTTTTCATTTAAATGAATATCTTTAGCATCCTGCAGTTTAAATTTATCATCCAGAAAATCTAAGAAGTTTTTAGGTAAAACAATTTCACCATTTGCAATCGCTCTTACTGTTCTTAAAATTTGCTCCTTAGAGGCAGTTTTAGCTAAAATTCCTTCTATTTTTCTTTCTAAAATGAGTGGATAATAATCCGTGATATCATCTCCTGTATAGAGAATAACGGAAGCATTTGACTGAATGGCTTTAATATTACGAGCTAAGTTAATTCCATTTTCTAAAGGCATATTGATATCGATTAAATAGATATCATATGGCTTATTATTTATTCTTTGAATGACACAGGTAGCATCACTTTCAGTATCAATAATAATATCTTCATTGTCTTGAAATAAATTTTTAGTTCCTTCTAACACTATAGGGTGATCATCCACTATGAGCATCGTAATCATGTGTTTCACTCCCTTCTATCACAATTATTCTAATAGCCATTCCTCTGTTGACGTTTGAGTCAATATAAAATTGTCCATTAAATGCTTTCACACGCTCCTGCATACCTCGAATACCCATCGACTCTGCTACAATTATATCCTCCACGTTACATCCTACACCATCATCTATATATACAATTTCAAAGCCATCATTCTTTTCTTTTAAATGAATCTCAACTGAAGTTGCATAAGAGTGTTTTAAAGCATTATTCAGTAGCTCTTGAAACAATCGATAGATCATTAAATTCATACGCTCATCCTCTAAATAGAGACGATCAATCGTATAAATTAACAAAAAGTTAGCCCTCTCCTGAACTTTTCTTATTAATTTTTCTAATGCTGCGTTTAAACCTAGTGTGTCTAGTAACGGCGGCTTTAGATTTTCACAATAGGTACGTAATTCATGTAGAGAGGTAATCATTTGTTTATGAATCTCTGCCAGCTTTTCTTGCATATTCGTTGTATCTTTTGCATTAACTAGGACATCCACCTCTCGGGCTATATGGAGTTGTTCCTGTAAATTGGTGTCATGCAACTCTTGGGCTAGCAAATACTTTTCTTCTTCGAATCTCATCCATAATAGCTTATTCAGCCATGGTAATTGACCATCGTCAGCTTGCTTCATATGCTTTAGTTCCTCTAATAGTTCTTCTACCATCTTTGTATTTTCAATAAAATTATTTACATACAATAGGAGTAACTCAAGCCATAAAAGCTCTTCATCTTTTAAATGAATCGTATTATTATGCCCTAGCACTAAAGCTCTCTTATATCGTGCATCCTGATGAAGAAAGGCTACATAAACCTTGTCAACCTTTCTTATTTCTCCTAACCTTATTTCTTCCATTGTATCAGGATGGATCGTGAAATTTTCCTCAGCGACTGTCATGAATTCATTTGTTTCATAGTTATATGTTAGGACAAAAACATCTTCCAGCTCAAGGTGCATAGAAACCTCATAAGCAAATTTTTCTAAGAGCTCGTCAATTTTAATGGTCTTACCGATTTTATCCACAGCAGTATATAGTTGATGAATATAATCGCCCTTCGTCGAAAATAGTATCTTCCGTTTTCGATAATCGACCTTTTCTTTTATATAAAAAAGGATAACTAATGAGGAAAATGTAAAGAAAGCAACCCCTGATACAGCAGTCATTGTTAAATACTGACCAGCAATAAAATAAAGTCCCACAGTAAACCATACTGTAAAGATTAAAGAAAAAATAACGTAATAACGTAATCTTGTAATATGGTACTCAATATCAAATAACCTTTCTGCTAATTGTGTAAAGATAAAGCTAAAAGGGATAAGCAATAGAAATAATGAGCTAATCTCAGATGAAAGAATGTACGTATGAAAAAGTACTTTTGGGAGTGCATATAAAAATAGGAACGGTAGAAACGGTATTAAAATACTATTTAAGAAAATTTTCAACTGAGGTGAGCTATATTTGAAATAGCTTATTAATAAAATACTAAGGATAATCACAAGGAGAATTAGAAACATAGCTAATACAATATTTGAAAGAATATCGTTAGCAGTAGGGTAAATAGTGCCCATTAACCCTAGTATAAAAGCGAATATAGGAAGTATATAAAAGAGCCTGATATTATTGGTAAACATCCAATTTGTTTTCACAAATGAATAATAATTTCTTAAAAAATGTAATAAGACGACTAAACATAACAGCATACTACTACGATTTACAATAATTCCAATAGCATCTAACCTGCCAGAGACACCGCTACTTACATATGCTAATGAAACAGATAATACAAAAAGAATAAGTAAGTCTACTAACTTTGAATTCCTTTGTTTAAAATGTAAGTAGAACGCAACAAATAACGTTAGTAAATAATAACAAGCTGGTATGATTAATACATAGATAAACTGCTGAGGGATGTCCAAATGCTTAATATGTATATTAATTAAATCTCCATTGGGCTTCATTATGGTTAAATCATTGGCAGATAGTATTCTAGATTTATACCTTAGCTGATCAAAAGAGTCAATTGGACGCTTATCTACAGTTAAAATGGCATCGCCAATGGATAAATTTTGCCTATTAGCCCAGTCTTTATAATACAGTCTTGTTACTAGCCACTTTCCATCTTCTTTTTCTACCTCTATTTCAATATACGGCGCGCTATAATTCACATAATTTAAATACAGACCTATAATTAAATAGAGAATTATAGCAGGCCAAAACAATTTATTACGCAATGTTTTTAGTTCCAAATTTCACTTTCTGCATTCATATCACCGTTAAACGATTCTAAAATTGCTTTTTGTTCTGTAGATGAGACACCAATTAATGCGGCTTTTTGTTCCTTTAATAGTGCAACTAGGCTAGGATTTTGCTCTAAATACTGGATTACATTAATCATTTTAATCTCTCCTCATCTCAATAGTTTTTCTAGATATTCTCTACCTAGCTTATTTATAGCTACATTTTCTAGATAATTCAGCGCTTTAAACTTGTAGACATTCTTTATCGTAATGGCATAACGTATTGCCCCACCATTTGTCAACTCGTTTTCTGTTGCCTTATTATCCAAAACTGTAACTATATCATCATTATAATAGCTGGCAACAGAATTTGAAACATCATTTTTCTTTGATAAGAGATAAATAATAGGCAAGGAGTATCTTTTATTTAGCAGGTCATTTTTAGGGCCCCATACTTTCAAACTTTGAATGTCATTTTTAATTTGTTGGATAATACCTATGTATTTCCCGTATTCCTCTACTTCTTTCGTAACTTCCCCCTTTGCAAGCACCTCGCCTATTAAACAACCCATCGCTGTTAAAGAGCCCGATTTCTGAGTAATCATTTGGACATAAGATTCCTCATCACGACAAATATTAAGTAAGTCTAATTGTTGACCACTAATGCTCATTAAGGCGTATTTCTCAAGTAGTCTTATAGCAGCGCTTTTATGCTCAAATGACGTTTCATTTATTGCTTTAGAGGCCATGATCAGCATTGCTAGGGCAACATTTAATGATAGCTCAGGTGTATTGTTCCAAATATAGTCTGAATCCTTATCTTGCAGATCATCGATAATATCAAAAGACAATATTAAAAGTTCAATTGCTGCAGCTACTTTATAGATATCTTCATTTATGCCATCCGAAAATGCTTCATAATGCAAAAAACATAACTTACCAAAAGAAAAACCTACGGCAGTTTTCTCTTCAAGAAAACTTTTTAACAGCAATTTAAGCTCATCACCAAGTAATGTTTCGTTTTCTATAAGAATGTCCAATGATTCATGAATACGTTCATCAAAACCGTTCAATAGTCCTCTCTCCCCTCCCGTTTATTACTAGATATTATATATATTAGTGGCAAATAATACTAGACTAAACAATTTTAAATACATTTAATACCATCAAATCCCACAAAAAGGTTATGTCCGCCAAAAAGTGGCGTTATTTACATAAAGCACGCCATTTTTTTGTTAATTAATGCTAAAAAAATGGCGGTGGAGAACCATATCCCGCCATTAAAGTGGCGTAAACTCACCATTGAAATGGCGTTCTGATAGATGTTACGCTTATATTAATAAGATTTTGATAGATATAAAGTCAGAATCGATGTGAATAAATTGATACATATAAATTCTTTTGCACTGGGAGTGATTTAAAAATGAAAAATGGATTAAACGAATCGCTTTTAATACTTACGGCTACTTTTTCATGTAATATCTCTGTCTCAGCTGAAGAAATTACAATTAAACAGCCTACAACTGATCAACTACAGATTGAGCAAATAATTATTCAATCTGAGTTAAAAGCTTATCAAGAAACGTTAGCAACCTATAAAAACATTTCAACCTTTTCATGCCTTATTAGTGACACCCCTGGATTTGAGGATTGTTTCCAACAAAAAAGAGATCAGTATATGGAGCAGTACGGCATTATAAGAATATCGGATGAGAGCTTATCTAGTATGCCATCCATTCATCCATTTCCTTTTGGATTAAATATTGAATCTCCTTCTATTTATGTAACGCCACAATACACCATCATTAATGCTAGAGGACTAGAAACGAAGAAGACTATTCAAGAGTTGGATGGGCTCAATAATGCCAACATCTCAGGATTATCCATTAACGAAAGCTCTATTTCCTTTAATTTGGATTCAACATTTAGCGGATGGAGAAAAACATCGATCAAACATTAAAGTACAATTAACTAAGCAGTCATAATAATTGTGCTGACTGCTTTATATATAACAAAAAAGGTGTCTCAATTTACTTGAGACACCTTTAACGTATTAACCTTTTACGTAATAAACTTCTTGTCCGCTTTCAATGACGTATTCAGGTTTCGGTTTACCTGCGTTTGCCTTATGACCCGCAATGTGCTCGGGACTCTTTTCCCAGTTTTTCCATGCTTCTTCTGATTCCCAGCGAACCATAATTAGCACTTCTTCATCACCACGGCGAACTTTTTTTACAAGCACCTGCTTATCAATATAACCAGGTTGTTGTTCAAGTAATGACGGACCATCAGGTTTAGCGCCAAAACGTTCCACAACCTTATCCGAATTCCCTTCCGTTACAACGATACGTTTAATTTGTACAAACATATTAGTTAAACGCCTTTAATACATCATCAATTTTTTGTGTTTCAGATTGTAAGCCGCCACCTGATAGATACCAAATTTCTGGGTCTAGGTAGAATACTTTGCCGTTTTTCACAGCGTTTGTTGCACTAACGATTTCGTTTTCAATCGCAGCTTTTGTACCTGATTCACCATTTTCATTTACAACAGCGTCACGGTCAACTACAAATAAAATATCAGGATTTGTATCACGCACATATTCAAATGATGCGTTTGCACCATGTGTAGAAGCTTCAATTTTTTCATCAGCAGCTTTCACACCAAATACATCATGAATCACACCGAAACGTGAACCAGAGCCATAGGCTGATAAAGCACCTTCACTACCTAAAACAATTAATGCTTTCTCTTCTGAGGCAGTTGCTTTAGCTTTTACTTCTTCTACTTTTGCTTCATATGCAGCAATCGCATCTGCTGCTTCTTTTTCTTTACCAAAGATTTTACCAGCTAATTCTGTATTAGCTTCAAATGATTCTAAGAATTTTTTGTTATCTACACCAATATAGACTGTAGGCGCAATTTTAGATAATTCAGCGTAAGCAGCTGATGCACGACCAGAGATGAAAATAATATCTGGGTTAATTTCAGATAGTTTTTCATAGTCAGGCTCAAATAAAGTACCAGCATTTACATAAGTGCTATCTTTAAATTTGCTTAAATATGATGGTAATGAATCTTGTACCACCGCAGTAGGCTTAACACCTAAAGCATCTAATGTATCTAGGAAACCATTATCAAAAACAACTACTTTTTCCGGCATCTTATCAAGTGTTACATCTTCAAATGTAGTCTTACCATCTTTTCCTTCAATTGTGCTACCTGGAATTGTTATTGGATATGCAGAAGAATCACTATTTTGCTCCTCTGCTGGTTTATCAGTTGAAGTACCTTTATCTTCTTCTTTTGCTTCGTCTTTTGAACCGCAAGCAGCTAATACTAATAACATCATTGCCATTAATACCGTAAGTAATTTCCATTTTTTCATTATGATATTTCTCCTTTAATTAATTTATTTGATAGTATTTTGATGGTTCGTCCATCTGTAACTATTTTCACGAATTAAAATAAACACAAATTCGACAGCCATTCTGTTCTTGAACAGGGATATCCATATCATAGATTTCCTTTAAAGCATGGGAGTTAATAATATCGTTTGTAGGACCATTTTTAACTACGCGTCCATCTTTTAATGCAACAATATGATCAGAGTATACAGAGGCAAAATTTATATCATGTAAAACAATAACCACCGTTTTCCCTAACTCATCAACAAGCTTTCGTAAAATCTTCATAATCTGTACAGAATGCTTCATATCTAAATTATTTAATGGTTCGTCAAGTAATATATATTCTGTATCCTGTGCAATTACCATTGCGATAAAAGCACGCTGACGTTGACCACCCGAAAGCTCATCTAAATAATTATGTTGAATCTCATCTAAATTCATATAACGAATAGCTTCGTCAACTTTTTCCTCGTCTTCTGGTTTTAAGTTCCCTTTCGAATAAGGAAAACGGCCAAACGATACAAGTTCACGAATTGTTAGACGAACATTCATAAAGTTTGATTGCTTTAGGATCGATACCCGCTTCGCAAAATCATCTGATTTCCAGCGTCGTACATCTGCTTTATCGAG
This sequence comes from Lysinibacillus irui, assembly GCF_028877475.1. Lineage (NCBI taxonomy): Bacteria > Bacillati > Bacillota > Bacilli > Caryophanales > Bacillaceae > Lysinibacillus > Lysinibacillus irui. The sequence continues at coordinate 4,044,163 of NZ_CP113527.1, forward strand.
TAGTACTTCACCAGTATCTGCATTTAGTAAACGGCTCACCATTGAAAGTAGTGTAGACTTCCCTGCGCCATTCGGTCCAATAAATGAAGTGATTTTTCCTGAAACAATATCAACACTTACATCTTGAACGACAGGCTTTTTCCCAAAAAACTTTGTAATTTCTTTGACTTGAATCATCCTGCTGACCTACTTTCTTTTAATAATAAGTAGATGAAGTAGACCCCACCCACAAAATTAATAATGACGCTAAGTGTAGTACTGAAAGTAAATAGTCTTTCAACCATCCACTGTCCACCGACTAAAGCAATAATACTCATCACACAAGAACCAGCAATTAAGATGGAGTGCTTGTATGTTTTGAAATACTGATAAGATAAATTTGCTACGATTAAACCAAAGAATGTAATCGGCCCAACGAGTGCCGTTGATACAGCAATCAGGATGGAGGCTAAGATTAACATACGTTGAACCAACTTATCATAAGGTACGCCTAAGTTAATGGCTGTATCCCTTCCTAATGACATGACATCTAATTGGTTCATATGGCGCCAACCGTAAATAAACGTTAGTAAAATCACGACACCTGCTAGCCAAACTAAATCTGAGTTGACATTATTAAAGCTTGCAAACATTTTACTTTGTAAGCCTAAAAACTCATTTGGATCTATTAATACTTGGAAGAACGTTGTAATACTACCTAAAAACGTTCCGACAATCATACCCACAAGCAGTAAGAAATAAATTGGTCGCTTGCCTTCTTTAAACAATACTCTGTAAAAAATTAAAGCGAATATAATCATTGCTACAATAGCAAGTGAAAAATTGTAGTAAATATTAATTACCAATATCGACGTAGAGCCAAAGAAAAAGTAGATGAATGTTTGAATTAGCATGTATAGTGCATCTAATCCCATGACACTTGGCGTTAAAATACGGTTGTGTGTAATTGTTTGAAAAACGACAGTTGAATAGGCAATAGCTATACCTGTTAACGCCATCGCTACTACTTTTATGACACGACGTGGAAATGCATAATGGTAATTACCGTTTAACTCCCAAAATAAATATAGCAAAACAGCTATGACGGCAATACCTATTAAAATGAACATTCTTGTACGATTACGCATATGCTCTCCCCCTAAACAACATAAATAGGAAGATTGCACTTCCGATGACACCAACAGTCATACTAATTGGTATTTCATAAGGGAAAATCAAGACGCGTCCTAAAATATCGCAGAATAATAAGAATGACATACCAAGTAATGCTGTATGCGGCAATGTCTTTGCCAAATTATCACCTTTAAACAGTGAAATAATATTCGGAATGATCAAACCTAGGAATGGAATGACACCGACTGTTAACACCACTGTTGTAGAGATAAGAGCTACCAATACTAAGCCTAAGTTCACTACAAATTTGTAGGATAGACCAAGATTTTTAGCAAAATCCTCTCCCATTCCAGCCACTGTAAAACGGTTTGCGTAAATGTAAGCTAAAATCAGTACTGGTATACTTATGTATAACAGTTCATAACGGCCTTTCATGATTAATGAGAAATCTCCTTGTAACCATGCAGAAATGTTTTGGATAATATTCGCCTTGTACGCAAAGAACGTTGTAACAGAGGACAAAATATTTCCGTACATTAAGCCAATAAGCGGTATAAAAATCGCATCTTTAAACTTTATTCGATTTAATATTTGCATAAATAGTAATGTGCCGGCTAAAGCAAATATGAAAGCGAAGGAAATTTTTTGAAAATACGTGACGTTCGTAAAGAACATCATGGAAATCAAGACACCCAACCGAGTGGCATCTAACGTACCAGCTGTAGTTGGTGATACGAACTTATTCCTACTTAAGCTTTGCATAATTAAACCAGCAATACTCATACCTGCACCTGCTAGCAAAATTGCAACAAGTCTAGGTACTCGACTAATTAAAAATAGTCTTGTTTCTTCTGATTGGAAGTCTAATAGGTCACTAGGCTTTATATCAACTACTCCTATAAATAGCGACACAATAGACAACACAACAGTTGCTGTTAAAAGATATCTTATTTTCATAGTAATCCCCGGTAGATTTCATTTTTGTGTGTAACGCATTTATTCAATGAAAATGATTATCATTACTCACGATTCCCATTATAAGCATGATTTTATTATCAGTCAACCAACAATTGAGAATTATTCTCGTTTTATTGAGTATTAACTAAAAAACGTGTCTATTTAACGAAATATCAGTTATTTCGCTAATCTTTTCAACTAAAGCATTTCTCTATTTCTACATATTTTTTCTCCAAGCAAAAAAGGTAATTGAGAACAAATTTATATCTCAATTACCTTTTTTATAGTAAACAATTTTCTTTGTTCCGCTTTTGAACCATGCTGAAATAATGAAAATAATTAATATTAAACCTACATAACCCATAACTGCATATAGTTTTGCTACCAATGTTGTGAATCCCACAAGACTCGCTAAAAACCCCAAGCCTCCAATAATAATAACGGCTACCCTAAAGCTACCTCTATTGGGCTTGATAAACCTTACCATGAAAGAATATAGCATCCCCACAGCAGTATTATAGATCATGCCTAAAAGAGAGAAAGTCATAAGCAAGCCCACAATAGGATGTATTTCATTAGCCAATGCAAGCATTGGAATATCTAATCCAACAATAATATTCATTTTTGCAAGAAGAGAGAAATTAATAAGTAATATTAAGGCTCCTAACAAGATACCACCTATTATACCTCCCATACCCGCTACCTTATCATTGCGTATAGAGCCACACATCACGGTTAACAATGAAAAACTAACCCCTACGTTAAATGACATATAGAGTAGGGCTGTGACCCACCACCTGTTCCCGCTTATTTGAGCTTGTTGAGCAATAACTGCCTGCTCTACAAAGGTGAGATCCATAGTTGCGATAGCATAAATAGCGATGATGGACACAATTGTTAATAGGTAAGGGGTGGCAAGAGCAATAATATTAATGATGTTTTTCACATCCAGCATAACGGTAGCTACTGTAAGGATAACCATGCAAATACTACCTAACCAAATAGGTAGTCCAAACATTTGCTGAAAGGTTGCACCCGCTCCCGCAAACATAATGACAGCAACTCCAAATAAAAAGAGCGATAATATTAAATCCAATAAAAAGCCAACAAAATTCCCTGAAATTTGATAAATCAAATCCTTATGAGAGGTTGTGTGCAGTCTTGAACTAACTTGTGCCACACACATTCCGACTATAGAGAAGCCAATCATCGCTAACAATGCACCATATATTCCTTTAAAGCCATAACTTGTAAAGTAGAGGACAATTTCCTGCCCTGACGCAAATCCTGCACCAACGATTATTCCTACATAGGCACCGCCGATTTGCAAGCTTTTTTTCAATCAGTTCTCTCCTCGTTTTTTCTTCTATTAGAGCATTGACAATCAAGGTTTACTTATAGACTTCCGTACATATTGTTAACTTATCAATGACAGCCATATTAGGCGCATAACCAATGCCAACTGATTGGGGTATCTCAATATAGCCATCTTTAACTATAACTTCAGGTTCAATTATATCTTCGAACCAATAATGACTAGATCCCGCCGTATCTCCAGGTAATATAAAATGACTTAGTGATGTTAAGGCAATATTGTGTGCTCGTCCGATACCTGCTTCCAACATGCCACCACACCAGACAGGAATGCCGTTTTCCTTACATAAATCATGGATTCGCTTCGCTTCCGTTAAACCACCTACTCGTCCAATTTTGATGTTGATTACACCACAGCTCCCAAGAGTAATCGCCCTTCTTGCATCTTCAAAAGAAGTAATACTTTCATCTAGACAAATAGGCGTTTTTATTTTTCGCTGTAATGTTGCATGATCGACAATATCATCAGGGGCTAGTGGTTGTTCAATCATTAATAATTGATAATCATCTAGTTGCTGCAACATGTTGATATCGTCTAATGTATAGGCAGAATTCGCATCTACCATCAAAGGTAAATCTGGTAGTTCAGCACGGATTGCTTGTACTACCTCGATATCATAACCAGGCTTAATTTTCACCTTCACTCTTTTGTAGCCTTTTTCAATATGGCCTTTTATCAACTTTATTAATTGAGCGGTAGAAGGTTGGATACCTACACTGACGCCGACCTCGATTCGTTGCTTATGACCACCTAATGCCTGTGCAAGTGATTGCTTTGTTTGTTGGGCATAAATGTCCCATACAGCCCCTTCTATCGAAGCCTTAGCCATACAATTACGACGAATAGGGGCAAACAACGACGTTACCTCATCAGGATGCCCAATCTCTTTATTTAACAAGATAGGTATTAAATAATCCTTGAGCATATGCCATGTCGTCTTTAAAGTCTCCTCTGTATACCAAGGTGCTACAAATGCTACCGTTTCTCCCCAACCTGTTATTCCTGATGCATCTTTTGCCTCTATTAATAACAGTTCTTTTTCATCCACTGTTCCAAAACTCGTTGTAAACGGAGCTTTCATTGGCATTTTAATGTGCCTTAAAATAATCTTTTCTAATCTCACAACATTCACTCCTCAGCCTTATTATAAGGCTAATAAGGAGCGTCTGACTAACAGATAGCTATGAACATATTCCTTGTGCTTCTTCACGCGTACAATGGCGTAATCTTGATTAAATAATGTAGTTAAGATTGTCCGTATTTTATAACGCCAGTCCTCAGCAAGTTTTGGACTCTCGACTTTCATCTTCTGTAAAGATTGAGGGATTGCTAATAGATAGGCATCATTGTAAAAAGATTGTTCCATCTGAAATTCATTTTCTATATCAAGTACTGGCAAACCATCTACGGTTAATGTCCACGGCACGATTTCCTGTGCTATTTCTTCTAACTCATCAAGGCTATCTGTCACCTGTTCACGTTCGATCCACCACTCAACGACCAACCTATCCGAAGGTAGTCCTTCATTAAAATCATCTTGGAGCGGGCCATAGTAATCATTTTCATATTGAAAGCTCGTAGCATTCAGTTTAAGAAATGCTAGATTAGCTAAGCCAGCTTCTAACGGCTCAATTAACCAGCGAACAAGCTGAAATCCATTCTCTTTTGCGTATTCTTGTTGTGCGTGCTTCAATAACTCACCTACACCTTGTTCACGATATGCCTTTTCAACACCAATCATGTGCGAATGTAAATACATTTCTCTATCTCGATAGCCAACGAAGCAATAATTAAAACCAATTAATTTTTCATCTAAATATGCCCCTAATACTAATCCGCCATTTTGAACAGCAGCTAATAATTGATGGGAGGGAATTGCTTGGCTGCCCCAAATTTCTGCATTCAATTTCTGTACTTCTGCAATTTCTATAGGTGTCACTACTTTGTGAATACGCACTTTCTCTAACATTATGCTGACGCCTCCTTTATATGCCTAGACTCCAATGCTAGCAAGACCGCTCTCGTCAGAATTTCAACTCCTGTAACAAGTCTTGCTTGTTTAAATTTCATTTTAGGATGATGCAAGCCTGGTGTAAGCCCACAGCCTAAGCCCAGCATCGTTGTTTTTAAATGTGGTCGTTGTACAGCATAGTGATGAAAATCCTCACCACCAGGCGTATGAACAGGCTTTCTTAAATTCGATAAACCAGCTGCTTGTATAATTGCTTGCTCCATAATATATTGAGCACTTGTATCGACCTCAGCAGCTACAATATTGGCAACAGTACGTAATTCAATTTGCACCTTATGCAATATTTTAGAGGAATCAATTACACGTTTAACCCCTTGAGCTAAATCATCCATTACATTGTTTTGTTGCGCACGGATATCAATAGTGAATGAAGCATTGCCAGGGATAATATTGCCTGACTCTCCTCCAGCATGAAATTTGGTCATTTTAACAGACACAGGTACCATAGGATCTGTATGGATGGTTCGTAAATCTTCAATGATTGTTGCACCTACTTCAATTGCATTGACGCCCAGATGTGGCCTTGCAGCATGGGCATCCTCTCCAATAATCTCACCTTCTAGTAAGCGAGAAGCCCCGTGATATAAGGCAGCACAATAAGTACCATCCTCTAATTCATGAACAGGCCTTAAATGAACACCGAATAAATAATCTAAATCATCTATAACGCCTTCTTCTAAAACGGATAACGCCCCTGTTCCTTTTTCTTCAGCAGGTTGGAAAATAACACGAATTGTACCATTGAATGATTGCTTTAGTTCTTTTAGAAGTAATAACGTACCAATGGCCATCGTCATATGTCCATCATGTCCACAGGAATGATTCGCTCGAAAATGACCATCAACCTCCTGCCATAGTGCATCTATATCTGTTCGTAACCCCACTTTCGGATTTCCGTTGCCCACATCAACATATAGCCCTGTAGAATGCTTAAAGCGTATTGGTGAAAATCCTTCTTGAGTTAATAGCTCCACTATATAATTGGTTGTTTCTACTTCGTGCCAGCTAATTTCAGGATGAGCATGTAAGTATGTAAAAATCTCCATTAGCCTTGGCCTCAAATAATCTAACTCTTCTTTCATGGCTTCCAACCCCTTAAATTTTCTTATTATTAAAATTATTATAACGAAAATAATCATGTTCTACATAGAAACTTATACCCGCATTCAACAAAATAACTACTTATGATAATATATTTCATTCTAAAGCTCATAGATAGACATTTATTTAGACAGCAAAAAAAGATGCAAGCACAGTTACTAACTACTGTACTTACATCTTTTCTTTAGTTAATACCTTTCATCGCCTTTGAAATAACCGGTGAAAGAATTAATATTATAATTCCAATCACTATAGATAGTGATCCTAAGAAACCAAAGTATGTGAATTCGCTTACAACTTCGTAAACTCTTACTAATTGAGCATTAATAGCTTGTGCTGCTGCACTTGTTAAGAACCATAAGGACATTGTTTGTGCTGCAAAGGCTTGTGGTGCCAGTTTCGTTGTAGCTGATAAACCAACTGGTGATAATAATAGTTCACCAACAACTACTAGGAAGAATGACAGAACTAACCATAAAGGACTTACTAACGTTTCTCCACCAGATAAGTGTGCTGGAATCATCATTACAATGAATGATAGACCCGCAAAGAACAATGCATATGAGAACTTGCGTGGTGTTGTCGGTTGCTTGTCCCCCCATTTAAGCCATAGCATAGCAAATAATGGAGCTAATGTTATGACAAATAACGGATTCAACGACTGGAACCATGAAGATTGAAGCTGAATACCACCAATACTTAACTGTGTACGCTCATCTGCATACGTCGCTAAAATCGTTGCTCCTTGTTCTTGAATAGCCCAGAACATTACCGCTGATAAAAATAATGGAATGTAAGCGAGTAGACGAGATTTCTCATCCTTCGACGTCTTTTTACTGCGGTACATATAAATAAAGAACACCGTTGGGATAATCACACCAAGTGCTGTAATAATTAAACTAAATACGTTCATTGTTAATGTACCCGTTTTAATACCAATAGCACCTAAAATGATAAGAAGTAATGCTACAATCCCGAATTGTGTAAAGACTTTTTTACGTTCTTCAGGCTTTAATGGATTATTTACTTGTAAGCCAGCTAAGCCTAAATATTTTTTCTCTGTTAATTTGTAGACAATTAAACCAACAAACATCCCAAGACCTGCTAAACCAAAGCCAAGGTGGAAACTATACTTTTGTCCAATTGTTCCGACAATAAATGGTGCAATGAATGCCCCCATGTTAATACCCATATAGAAAATAGAAAAACCTGCATCGCGACGACTATCTGTTTCAGCATAAATGTCCCCAACAATACTTGAAACGTTTGGTTTTAATAAACCTGTCCCCATAACGATAAATGCCATTGAGGCAAATAGCATGCTGACACCACCAGGCAATGCTAGTAGCAAGTGACCGATCATAATTAAGACACCACCATAAAAAATGGTTCTACGTGTCCCTAAAACTCGGTCGGCTATCCAGCCACCAATAATACCAGACATATAAACGAGTGAACCATAGATGGCCATAATTGAGTTCGCTGTTCCGCGGTCTAGACCTAATCCACCCTCATTCAATTCATAATACATAAAGAAGATGAGAATTGCCCGCATACCATAATACGAGAAGCGTTCCCAAAATTCTGTGAAAAATAAAGTAAAGAGCCCTTTAGGGTGTCCAACAAAGCCATTTTGAGGGACAGATTTTACAACTTCATCTTTACTAGACATACAATACCCTCTCCCGATTAAATTATTCTCTAAAAAACATCATTACCCTAATTTAAGGATAAAAAATCTTTGTTTCATCATACTAAAGCGTTTTTTAAACTTTAGCAAGAGTTTTAAAAAATGTTGAAAATTTATCATTTTTCAATAAATTCTGACTGATTGATAAAGAAATTATTAAATCCTTTGATATATCTAAGTTTTCTCACTCTTTAATTGTCGATAAACACCATAATAACATTAAATTATTCTAAAATATCTAAAATTCAGATTTATAACTTTATTTACAAATTTACACTATTGCGTCTAGGATTTTGATTACAGCTTTGTTCTAGATTCTACTATTCCCCCTAATGATAAAAAGCATGCCAAAATTTCTTTTGGCATGCTTGGTTTCATTTTATTTTACATATTGCTGGTACTTTGCATAATCAGATGCTTTTACTTCAAGGGATAATAATGTACCATCCTCTTCATAAGAAGTATTAAAAACAGAGGCATATTCATTTAAATAAGAAACAACATTCCCTTGATCATACGGTATTAACATATCACACGTTACATAGTGGGAGAAGATATGCTGACGAATCAATTGTAATAACTCCTCTAAACCAATCCCTTGTTTCGCTGATATCCAAATATTATCACCACTTACTACAGGGTAAGGAACATTTGCAATATCCGCCTTATTGTATACATAGATAGTTGGAATGTCTTCAACGCCAACTGCCTTCAATGTCTCATTTGTTACATCCATCATAAATGCGTGCTCTGCATTTGAAACATCTACAACATGCAATAAAAGATCAGCATCTCGCGCCTCTTCTAATGTAGATCGGAATGCTTTTACCAGATGATGTGGTAATTTACTTACGAAACCTACTGTATCTGTAAGTAAAAACGTCTTTTTATCAGGTAATTCTATCTGACGAACAGAAGTTTCCAATGTAGCAAAAAGCATATCTTTTTCAAATACTTGTTTATGCTCTTCCTGCCCTATTTGTGTAAGTAACTGATTCATGATTGTTGATTTACCAGCATTTGTATATCCAACGATTGACACAACGGGAAGTGCATTTTTACGGCGTTGTTTACGTTGTGTCTCTCGTTGCTCTTTCACGTGTTCGAGATCCTTTTTAATTTTGGCAATTTGATCTTCAATTTTCCTTCTATCCAGTTCAAGCTTCGTTTCACCAGCTCCACGGTTTTTAAAGCCACCTCCAGTACCACCACCCTGACGACTTAGAGAAGCATGTAGGCCTACTAAGCGAGGTAGCATGTATTGCAACTGAGCTAATTCCACCTGCATCTGTGCTTCTCTTGTTTTTGCTCGTCTTCCGAAAATATCCAAAATAAGCATCGTACGATCAATAACTTTCGTTGCTAAATCACGCTCTAAATTGCGGATTTGTGAAGGAGACAATTCATCATTAAAAATAACAAGATTTGCTTGTGCTTCTTCATAAAAACTTTTGATTTCCTCTATTTTACCTGTACCAACATAGTGTGAAGGTGTAACACGCTCTAAATTTTGTGTAACAATTCCTACCACTTCTACATGCAAAGCCTCGGCTAAATTTTGTAACTCTTCCATTGAATAATCAAAATGCTCGTCATTTCGTAAATTGACGCCAACAAGTATGGCCTTTTCAACTAATACATCAACTTCCTTAATTCTATCCATTAGAAACCTCCCACCAAAGCCTGGTGTCCCTACGACAAATTTTCTTCATCTTACCATAAAATACTCTTTTTCGTATTTGTGGACCATCCGTATTTTTTAAAAAATGCGCCTCTCTAAAAGGCGCATTTTCATTACTTTCTTTCTTCTTTTAGTAATACTTCTGAGCGAGTAAATTCTTCTTCAATTTCTTTATTCGGCTTATATGTCAGCATACTAACAACAACCGCAACGATTAAACAAACAAAGAAACCAGGAACAATTTCATATAAAGCACTTGATAAAGCATCCACTTTACCCCAAATAAACGCAGTTGCGGCACCTGTTATCATTCCGCTTAGCGCTCCATAATTGGTTAATTTTCTCCAATATAAAGAAAGCAATATAACAGGTCCAAATGCTGCACCAAACCCTGCCCAAGCAAAACCAACTAGGCTTAAGATAGAGCTATCTGGATTCCACGCTAGGATACCGGCAATAATCGCTACTACTAATACCGCCATTCGTCCAACAAAAACATAATGTTTATCATCGGCTGTTTTGTTGAACAACGCTTTATATATATCCTCAACAAGTGCTGAAGAAGTGACGATTAGTTGTGATGAAATAGTACTCATAACAGCTGCCAAAATAGCCGCTAACATAATACCCGCAATAAATGGATGGAATAAAATTTGCCCAAGTACAATGAAAACAGTTTCGGCATCCTTTAACTCACCAGCGTTTTGCTCATAATAGGCAACACCTACTAAAGCTGTCCCAATGGCCCCGAATAAGCTTAACATCATCCAACCAATACCAATACGTCGAGCCTGCTTTGTTTCCTTTACTGAACTAATAGCCATAAAGCGTACAATAATATGTGGCTGTCCAAAATAGCCTAATCCCCAAGCAAGAGAAGAAATAATCCCTGCTGCTGTTGCAGTGGCTGGTAATAAATTTAAAAGATCTGGACTAACGGCTTTAATTGAAGAAATTGTATCCCCTAATCCACCCGTTACAAATAAACCAAATAGCGGTACAGTAATAAGTGCTAAAAACATAATAAGTCCTTGTAAAAAATCTGTATAACTAACCGCTAAAAATCCTCCAAATAGTGTATAGGCAACTACTACTGCCGAAACAATTAGTAATCCTGTGTGATATTCGTAACCAAATGAACTATCGAAGAATTTACCACCTGCTACCATTCCTGATGATACATAAAATGTAAAGAATATTAAGATAATAATACCTGACGCAATTCTTATTAGCTTCGTATTGTCACGTAGGCGGTTATCCAAATAACTTGGAATCGTAATGGAATCATTCGTAACCTGTGTGTAAACACGTAACCGTGGAGCAACAAGTAACCAGTTTAAATAAGCCCCTATTGTCAGTCCTATTGCAATCCAAGCCTCTACAAGTCCTGATACAAATATTGCACCTGGTAAACCCATTAGAAGCCATCCTGACATATCTGCGGCGCCTGCACTTAGCGCAGTTACTGCTGGACCTAAGGAACGACCTCCTAGCATATAGTCTGTTAAATTCGACGTTTTAGCAAATGCATACCAACCAATTGCTAGCATGGCTATCATATAAATAATAATCGCCAATAATTGATACATGTTATCCGTCATATTTTTCCTCCTTTGTTCAATCTTTAATTTCACTATCTATATTAAAGATACCACGATTATACAACACTACATATGATTACTCTAAATTTTCGTGAAATTTTTTCTGAATGCCAAAGTAGTCATTGTACATTATAAAGTGTGATAAACTAGTGCCATCTATTACACAATAAAGTAGGCGAAAATGTATGACATTTGAAGAAATGAAAACTCTGCTCACTGAGCAAATTTTGCAGCAACAACTTGTGACTGCTACTATTAGTCAACCTCGTATGAAATCGAATGAAATAAAACGTATAAAATTAAAGCCTTTACTATTAAAAAATCACTACCATATACAAATTGAATACCAATATGAACGCATTTTAAAACATGAGAATATTTTATTGGCTGACTTCCCTTCTAAGCTTGAAGCCATTTTTGAAGATTATCGACAAGCTCATATTGATTTCTTAGATGAAAAAGTACAAATCCAATTATCGAAAAAGAATAAAGTACTTTGGAAATCAGATAAATCAGCTTCACCGAAAGAGGTTAATTTAGCCCATAATCGGAAGAAAAACTACTTACTTTCAGATGATCAACCATATCCTTTTTTAATTCGACTAGGAGTTCAAACTGAGGATGGGAAAGTTAAAAAACAAAAATACGATAAGTTTAAACAAATTAACCGCTTCATTGAATTTATTGATGATGCTTTATCTTATTTACCTCAGAATCGACAAGTGCGTATTTTAGATTTTGGTTCAGGAAAATCTTACTTAACCTTTGCTTTGTATCATTATTTAAAAATCGAAAAGGGCTTAGATATTCGTGTTACTGGTTTAGATTTGAAAAAAGAGGTTATTGAAGAATGTTCAAGAATCGCACAGGATTTAGGTTATGACCAGCTTGAATTTCTGGTAGGAGATATTAATGATTATAATGAAGAATCGTCCGTGGATATGGTAGTGACCTTACACGCTTGCGATGTTGCCACAGATATGGCATTAGCACGCGCTGTAAAATGGGGAGCAAGTGTTATATTAAGCGTTCCTTGTTGTCAGCATGAGTTAAATCGTCAATTAAATACACCAGCTCTTGATATTATGTTGCAACATGGACTTGTCCGAGAGCGTTTTGCAGCACTGGCTACAGATGCTATTCGTGCAGAAATTTTAAACCTCGTTGGCTATGAGGCTCAACTTTTAGAATTTATTGATATGGAGAATACACCTAAAAACATTTTAATTAGAGCATATAAAACAGGTAAAAAACCTCGTGAAGAGCAGCGTACTAGCTATAATGCCTTTCTACAATTACTAAATGCCACACCATTTTTAGCAAATGAGCTAAAAGACTACTTATGAAAATCTTCTCAAATAAAAAGGCGCCCCAAACAATATTGGACGCCTTTTTATCTTTGTTTATCATTGAACCCACAGTGGCTGAGGGTGTTTCAAGTGTTTGTACACCCCGCCGATTTGTCGTAGATTAAAGCTCTTGTCGTAAAGCCTGAATAACATCAATCTTTGTAGCTTTCCGTGCTGGACGATAGCCTGAAATCATCGCTACCCCTATACTAATGGCAGCTGCAATAATGACTAGTTGCCACGGAATAAGAGAAAATGTAATATCATTTGTGGCAAATGCATCCTCTCCTGTTGCTGCTTTAAGAATCAAGGGTAATGCTGCATTTGCCGCAAAGCTAATGGCATACGAGATGGCAACTGCAATAAGCGTCCCCAAAATACCAATAAACGTACTTTCCATTAAAAATAGTCTTTGGATAAGCTTCGGACTTGCACCAATAGCTTTTAACACACCAATTTCTCGAGTACGCTCTGTGACAGCCATTGTCATTGTATTAAAAATACCAATTGAAGCAATCAATACAGCAATTGTCCCTACAAAGATTAAGCCAATTTTTAAGACAAGGAAAAATACATTCATTTGATCTAATTGTTCAGTTACTGAATATACACTATAGCCTTTATCTTTTAATTTCTCTAAAATCGGCTTTACATTTTCTAAAGTATCAGCATAAATATTAAATTCTGAGTAAAACAACTCATCCTCTTTACTAGCACTATCAGTGGATAAATTTTCAACCAATACTGACTTTTGAGCTTTATCCATATGAATGGAATTATCAACCATCCAGTCATAAGAAGGCTTCTCCATCACACCAACAATTGTATAGCTCATTTTTGGCGAGTTTTCATTTGTGCCAGTCTGAGGCACTAAGGACAGCTCAATATTTTTATCAATCAACGACTCTTTATAGCCTTCTTCACTGCCATCATAGTAGGTTCCTTCTGCCTCAGCCTTTTTACTCTTTTCTTCGATAATATCGCGTTCTTTTTCATTCAATAATGTTTGAGCGAAGTGATAACCTACAACGATTTCATTTGGTTTTGTTGGATAACGACCTTCTGCAAGCTTACCATTTACCTGCTCAAAGTCCTGCATATCCGATAAAGTCAAAGTAGAGGCTGTCTCACGATCTCCTAAAAACGACTGTGCAGAAGCATTCACATTAATCGTTTCAAGTACTGTTTCCACATGGTCCAACTTTTTAATTTCTTGAACCTGTTCTTCGGTGAATTGATTATCTCCATATATTTGAATTTTCGTAACGGTTTCATTCGAAAGAATATCATTGCGTAGTGATTCCTGTATACCAAAGCCAACCGAAGCTAGCACGATAAGGAACGCACAGCCCATTGTTGCTGCTAAAATTGTCATAAACACACGTAATTTATTTTTCTTGATATGCTGTGTTACAAAATCGATTTGGTCCTTAAATAACATTTTAAGCCTCCTCCCTTACGAGTTCGCCATCATACATACGGAGTCGTCTATGTGCGATAGAGGCTACTTCTTCATCGTGTGTAATAATGACAAAGGTTAGCCCCAATTCACGATTTAAACTTTGAATAAGCAATAATATATCTTGCTCTGTTTCTGAATCAAGACTTCCCGTTGGCTCATCAGCAAGCAATATTGGAGGGTTTGTAATAAGCGCTCGGGCAATGCTGACACGCTGTTGTTGCCCACCCGATAGTTCATTTGGATAATGGTCTGCTACTTCAGTCAAACCAACCTTGTCCATCAATTTCTTTACCTTTTCCTTACGTACTGCCTTACGTAAACCTTGTAGTTTTAAAGGCAATTCAATATTTTCGAAAGCAGATAAACCAGGCATCAATTGAAAGTTTTGAAAAATAAAGCCGAATTGGCGTAAACGAAATGCAGCACTTTCTGTTTCAGTCAGATTGGCAGTTTCCTTACCATTCACTCTAATAGATCCTTGTTCAGCTTTCATAAATCCAGCTAATACTTGCAATAAGGTCGATTTACCAGATCCACTTTTTCCCACAATAGCAACAATTTCTCCTTTATTGACCTCGAAGTTCACACCCTTCAATACTGGTACTTGTTTCTCCTTCCCCTTTTTTCCAATTAAAAATGTATGTTGTAAGTTTTCAACTTGAATCATTATAAATAATGCTCCTTTCTCCTTCATTTCCCATTGTAGAGAATAATTCTTAATAAAGAGGAAGGATAAAAATGAAGATATTCTTAAGAATAAGAAGAGAGTCCTTCAAAAATAAAACGTATTTACATTCCCTTTACAATTCAACATGCTAAATCAAATGTTTACACTATTTTTCTCTTATAAATCTGTATTAAACAGAGGAGAACTCTTCAAAAAACCTAGTATTAAAGGTAATTCTCTGTACTACAAAAAACAAATACAGTGGAGTCATCATTATTTTGTGAACGAATTGTATATTACAGCAATGTAAATTTTATTGTCGAATAGTAAATTTTTATGTAGATAAATTAAAGATTTTGTTATGATAGTAAAGTTTAGAGGTCGATTAATTTATTTATATCCAGGAGGATTCGATTTACATGCTTAACTCAAAAAAACAAGACCCATTCTTTATTGCATTGCATAAAATTGCTGAAAATATGAGAGAGGCTGTACATTACGCAAATGATTTTCGTATTCACAGTGTAGCTGACCTTAAAGAGATTAGCATTACAATGAAAAATTACGAAACTGCTGGCGATAAGCTCATTCACGAACTGATCGTAATGTTAAACAAATCATTTATGACACCTATAGAACGTGAAGATATTTTAGAGTTTGCCATTCGTATGGATGATATTTTAGATGGCACAGAACATTGTATTGCACACTTTGAAATGTTTTCACTTACAGAGATTGATGAATCCATGCGCACTTTCCTAGGATATATCTCTAAGAGTGCTGATGAAATTGTCAAAGCGACTGAAGAGTTAAAGAAAAAGAATCTAATTGGCATGCGTCCACACGCCATTCTTATTAAAGACTATGAACGTGAATGTGATGAGGTACAGCGTACTTCCATCAAAAAACTGTTTTTAAACGAAAAAGATCCGATTCGTCTTATTAAATTTAAAGATATATATGAACAACTTGAAGATATCGCTGATCATTGTCAAAACGTAGCCAATACTATGGAAACAATTATCATGCGTAACGCATAATTAGGAGATGGGCAATTTACAATGAATACAATCATAATACTAACCATACTGGTCGTCATCTTTGCCCTTACATTTGACTTTATCAATGGCTTCCATGATACAGCAAATGCTATCGCAACTTCGGTTTCCACTCGGGCATTGCCACCTCGCACAGCGATCATTATGGCAGCGACTATGAACTTTATCGGTGCCATCACCTTCGTAGGAGTTGCTAAAGCTCTAACTAAAGACATTGTAGACCCGTTCTCTTTAAATGCCTTTGAAGGAGACACAACAGGTTCAGTTGTTATTTTAGCTGCATTAATTTCAGCTATTATTTGGAATTTATTGACTTGGTACTTTGGTATTCCATCTAGTTCTTCACATACGTTAATTGGTTCGATTGCAGGTGCTGCTATCGCATCAGCAGGCTTTAACGTGTTAAACTACGGCGGCTTTACTAAAATTATTATGGCATTAGTGCTATCCCCACTACTTGCCATTTGTGCTGGCTTTATCATGATGACACTTTTTAAATTATGGTTTAAAAATTTAAATTTATATCGAACAAATAAAGGTTTCCGAACAATGCAAATCTTCACCGCAGCCATTCAATCGTTTACTCACGGGACAAACGATGCACAGAAGGCAATGGGGATTATGACAATGGCGCTAATTGCTGGTGGCTTGCATACTGGAGATGAAATACCTTTCTGGGTACGTGCTGCAGCCGCTACAGCAATGGGTCTAGGTACATCTATTGGTGGATATAAAATCATTAAAACAGTTGGCGGTAAGATTATGAAAATTCGTCCAGTTAATGGTGTTGCGGCGGATTTAGCATCCGCTACAGTTATTTTTGGTGCTACGTTAATTCACTTACCAGTATCGACAACACATGTTATTTCTTCCTCTATTATGGGTGTTGGTTCTGCACAGCGCGTACGTGGTGTAAACTGGGGAATGGCTCGAAAAATTGTTACTACGTGGGTAATTACAATGCCAATTTCAGCAGTGATGGCATCCGTTATTTATTTCATATTATCATTATTCTTTTAACGAAAAAGGCTCCTATCCAATGGCTGGATAGGAGCCTTTACTTTGTCACACGACAAAAAGCGACACATCCATTACACTAATTGAAAAGGGGGATACATAAATAACTATGAAAACAATTTCGACATTTATTACAGCACATGCGAAAGCAATCGTAGCTATATGGCTTATTATTTTTCTAGCTATGGCTTATTTTGCTTTACAGCTTCCGGGTAAACTTCAAGGGGATGGCTTTTTTGTTGAAGGCGATCATACCTATGTTACAAATGAGCTAGCAGAAAACTTTGATTTGCCTTCTGATACGATTTTGATTGTCTTTGATCAAGCAAAAGATCAAAAAATTGAAGATACTTTAAAAAAACTCGATCGTATAAATGAAATACATTCAATTCAATCGCCTTTAGAAGATTCCTCTTTACGTAAAGATGACATTGCCTATGCGATGGTTCATTTAAAAAATGATGTTGAGAATCTTCCGGAGATTGTCGAGGAATTCCGTTCATTAATTGAAGGAGACGGGATTAGCATTACTGGAGGACCCGTTATTTCTGCTGACATTAATACAGCCAGCCAAAAAGATTTAGCGTCAGCTGAAGCCATTGGGTTACCAATTGCCATTGTTGTTCTTTTATTGGCTTTTGGTACAGTGATTGCTTCTATCCTACCCATTGTCATTGGTATTGTTACAGTCGTTACTGCCTTCGGAATAATGACATTACTTAGCGGCAGTGTGAATCTATCTATTTTCGTGTTAAATATTGTTCCAATGCTTGGGCTTGCTTTAAGTATTGATTTTGCCCTACTGTTTATCAATCGTTACCGAGAAGAGCGTGCACATACCTCTATTGGACAAGCTATTCAAACTGCTATACAGACAGCAGGACGTTCCATTATTTTCTCCGCAGTTTGTGTCATGATAGGTTTAGGCGCAATGATTGTTATTGATGTAGAGATTTTTCACAATATCGCTCTCGGGGGCACAATCGTCGTCCTATTAGCCGTTCTTTCTGGTCTAACATTACTCCCTGCCACAATGATGCTTTTAGGAGATAGACTTAATAAATGGCGTATATTGCGTGTTAAACCAGGTGGTGCGAACCGTTGGCGTGGCTTCGCTGGTTTTGTCATGAAACATCCAGTTGCGATTGTCATTTCAGCATTATTATTACTTGGTATTGGTATGCTCCCATTAAAGGACATCAAACTAGTGATTCCACAGGTTGACTCCTTACCAACCAAATATAATGCACGTTCAGCATATGACCAATTAGATAAAACATTTGGACTCGGTGAATCATCTACTTTATATTTGTTAGCTGAACGCAAAGAAGGTTGGGAAGATAGTGAGGCACGAGAGCTTATTTATACTATTCAAGAAAAGCTATTAAAGGATCCGTTAGTCTTAGAGGTCTCTACAATATATACAGCCGCGAATATTCAAACACCTGAAGAATTATCAGCATCTTTAGCTATTCCACAGGTCGCGGAACAATTAAAACCTGTTATTCATACCTTTTCAAAGGATACACAACTATTTATCCCAATTACCATTGATGCAGCAGGTTCTTCCACTACTGCTCAAACGTTTGCACGAACATGGATGGAAAAAGATTTAAATGTAAGTTTTGCTCTTGGGGGGCCAGCTAAATTTAACCAAGAGATTTTCGATGAAATTGCTAGTAAAATTGTTTTGGCTATCGCCATTATCATCGTCTCTACATTCTTTATTTTAATGCTTGCATTCCGCTCAGTCTTAATTCCATTAAAGGCGATTATCATGAACATTATTGGTCTTTCATCTGCATTCGGTATACTCGTTTATATTTTCCAATATGGACATTTTGGTATTGAGGCAGGCTCAATTGTCTTGATTATTCCTGTCATTGTTTTCTGTCTCGTGTTTGGTTTAAGTATGGACTACGAAGTCTTTTTAATTTCTCGTATCCAAGAGGAATATTTAAAAGGGGCAGATAATACACGTGCAACCATTGATGGGCTGACATCTACTAGCCGTATTATTACATCGGCAGCGCTTATCATGATTGTTATCACAGGAGCATTTGCTTTTACGGACGTCATGCCTGTAAAACAAATTGGTGTAGGGATAGCCATTGCTGTTGCTATTGATGCGACAATTATTCGTCTAATGCTTGTACCTAGTCTCATGAAACTATTTGGCGATTGGAACTGGTGGCTACCATTTTCAAAGAAAAGTAAATAAACGAATTAAAATCCGCCTCTCCATAAAAAGAGGCGGATTTTTCAATTAAGCATAGATACTGTTATACCATTCTTTTGCTGCATGTACTTCAGGAATAGTAAGCTGATGTCCAAAATCAAACCATTTTGTCGTAACCTTAGCACCTGCTGAAGTTAACAGTGTTTCTAAATCCTCAGATTCTTGTGCAGTACACATCTGATCATTCGTACCAGCACCGATAAATACAGGAATAGAAGAAAGTTGCGGTAATTCAATTCCACGTCTTGGTACCATTGGATGATGTAAAATAGCTCCCGCTAATGCATCATCATAATGGAATAGCAAGCTTGCCGCAATATTAGCACCATTTGAATAACCTATCGCTACAATTCGTTGCCGATCAAAGCCATATTGCTGTGCTGCCTCCTGTAAAAATTCATATAGCTCCTTTGTACGAAAGATTAAATCCTCTATATCAAAGACACCTTCTGCTAGTCGACGGAAAAATCGCGGCATTCCATGTTCAAGTACATTTCCACGTACACTTAAAATATTAGCTGTTTCATCTATCTCTTTTGCCAGCCCAATTAGACTTTCTTCATTACCTCCCGTGCCATGTAACAACAATAACGTCGGTTTTGTTTCATCTGTCCCTTTATAAAAAATGTGTTGCACTGACAATCACCTCTCAATTATCTTGAATTCGAGATAATTGTAGCCTGTGGCAAAATTAAATTCAAGCTTTTTGACTTATTAATTTCTCGATTCTCTCGATTTGGTTGTTCTTCGTGATTTTTATAAAAATTAGTAATGGTATAAACTGAAAATAAACATGCTGCAATCACCACAACAATAACAATTCCCACTAATTTTTTCCCGTTCATTGATATTTATCCCCCGTATTTTTATTTCTTTGTACGAAAGCCCTCTTCTAGTAAATATTCCTTTGCTGCATCATACGTACCAAATGCCTCTTCAAGATTTTCCCCATGATATACATTCCAAGAACGTTGCTCAAAAGCAAGTTGCAATTGAGCACCTTCTCGGCTATGCCAAATCTCTATAATCGGCTCCTGCTCTTCTACTTCTTCTGATAAGTACTGAATCGAATCTTCAATAATTTCACGAAGCTGTTGCTCATCAAAATCACGAATATTCACTAATCCTTTTTCGTTAGCCACATGCTCATAGCGTAATAAATCCCCAACAAAGACAAATCCATTGCCATTGGGATGTAGCTTTTCAACTACAACTGTCTTTTCATAAAGACTGTCCATATAGTGATAATTTAAGCGTTTTAATGAAATTTCCTTTCTTGTTAGTTCAGTAAACGATTCAATAACCGCTTGTTTTTGTTCAAATGTTAGCATATAAAAAATGCTCCTTTTCTTTACAATCTATCTTACAGTATAACGTATTTTTCGTTTTTTTATCGTGACGTTTCTAAATCATTTTTGCCAATAAAAATAGGACAAGCTTATACTAACAGCCTATCCTATAAAAAATATCATGTCTGATTAAATATTTTTTCGCGTGCAAATTTTATTACTTGTGCAACATATAGTTCTCGATAAGGAACAAATTGTGCGTTACTAACTGGTCGGACAATTTTCATGCGTTGACCATCTGGAAAATATTCGTAGCCTTCAATATTTAACGTCGTTGTTTCTCCTAAGAAAAATGCCTCTGCTTCATCAAGTCTTGCTCTCACTACACCAGAGACTTCTTCATACTGTAATACAAAGGAATCCCAATCATGTTGGAAGGGATATATGTAGACATGGCAAAATTCATTGTCGATCATATTTTCAGAAACGATACTACAAGAGGTCATGCCCATTTTCACTACTTCATGGACATCTATATCGAGACCCAGTTCTTCTTTTACTTCACGAATACCTGACTCAACTGTTTCAATAGCTAATAGATGCCCTGCTGCTGTAATATCAAGCAACCCTGGGTAATCCTTTTTCTGCGAGCTACGTACTTGAAAATAAATATAGTCTTCATTGACAAGCCAGCAATGAAATGTCTCATGCCAAAGCCCTTTTTCATGTACTTCTGCCCGTGTCGCTGTGCCAATTTGCTCATGCAGTTCGTTAAACACTTTTACAATTTCTTGTTCCATTTTTTCGGCTCCTATACTGACTTCGTCGCTTTTTTCTTAATCGCATTACGTTGATCATAAATATTAGATACGATAACCTTTAGTACCGCGTAAAATGGTACAGCAATAATAATACCAATAAAGCCTGCAATATTACCCGCTGCTAAAATAATTGTAATAACGGTTAATGGGTGAATATCGAGTGATTTTCCCATGACATTTGGTGTAATAAAGTTGCTATCTATTTGCTGTGCAACAAGGGTTACAACAGATACCCAAACAACTAGAATAGGATCTTGAATAACTGCCACAATCAATGCTGGAGCAAAGGCTATCCAAGGCCCAATGAATGGGATCATATTCATAAAGAACGCAAAGATCACTAACAGTAACGAATATTCTAATCCAATAATTAAATAACCGACATACATGATGAGTGCTAATAAAAAGCTAATCTGCAGTTGTCCCTGAATATAACTGCGTAATACATCATCAATTTCACTTAATGTCTTTTTTACCCATTGTTGACGCTCGCCACTGAAATATTTATAGATAGATGGGGCAAATTTTTCATGATCCTTTAGCATAAAAATAAAGAAGAATGGAATTAAAATAGCTAATAACGACACAGAAACAATGGATTGTAAAAAGGACACAAATCCCTTACTCGCTACTACTGCGATATCCTGTACAGAATTCGCCATTTTTTCAATAACATCATTTAATTGCTGTGGGAAATTATCTTTATTTTGCGTTACATAGTCTGTTAGTTGTTGGATGCTCGTACTAATACTCGTACTAATCATAGGGGCATTCTTCACTAATTTATTGACTTGCTCGGCAATCGGATTACCGATAATCCAGCCAAATATCCCCGCAATCGCTATTAACCCAAATACAATTGTCAATATACTTGCCCATCTAGGCATTCTCCGTTTTTCTAAAAATCTCTGAATCGGTTCAGTCACATAATATAGGACACCACCAAGTAATAAAGGCACAAAAATAGCTTTTAATATAATGACTAGTGGTGAAAAAATCCAATGAATCTCTATAAAATATTTAATGATTAGTAGTGTAAGTAATATCCCTACGCCTACTTGAAACCAAACTTTCCTCGTCACTTTCATTCACTTCCTTTTATCACAGTTACTGAAAATACTACTGATATATTAACCATTTCGCAAGTATCCTAGTATTTTTAGACAAAATAAAATTGTATGGAGATGATCAATTAAAAAATTCGCTCACTTCATGGAAGTGGAGCGAATTTATAGATTAATTAAAGTGAGGAGTCATCAACTGAATTTAAGTATGCCTCAATTTCCCCAATAACCGATTCAACACAGCCGTCCTCAAATGGCGAAATTAAGCCTGCCTCTTTTACTAGCTTTGTAAAGGACATAGATCCTCCCAAGCCGCATAAATGTATATAATCTTTCCAAGCAGCCTCAAATTCTTCACGTGAACGCTTCCAGAACTGGAAGGCGCAAATTTGGGCTAGCGTGTAATCAATATAATAGAACGGGCTCGCATAAATGTGACCCTGACGTTGCCAAACGCCCCCTGCTGCAAGATAGCTATTATCGTCATAGTTACGGTGTGGTAAATATGTTTCCTCGATTTTCTTCCATGCTGCCTTACGTTCAGCTGGTGTCATTGTAGGATTTTCATAAATAACATGTTGGAACTCATCTACTGCAACACCATATGGTAAGAATAGAAGACCGCTACTTAAATGTGTAAATTTATATTTCTCTGTATCTTCTTTAAAGAATAGTTCCATCCATGGCCACGTGAAAAACTCCATACTCATTGAGTGAATTTCACAAGATTCGTAGGTTGGCCACAAATATT
Organism: Lysinibacillus irui; assembly: GCF_028877475.1. Taxonomy (NCBI): domain Bacteria; kingdom Bacillati; phylum Bacillota; class Bacilli; order Caryophanales; family Bacillaceae; genus Lysinibacillus; species Lysinibacillus irui. Next base: position 4,067,430 of record NZ_CP113527.1, read on the forward strand.
CTGGTATGCCAATATTACGACTTGAATACACTTGGAAGGCATGTCCAGCCTCATGTGTTAACACATCAATGTCACCTGACGTTCCGTTAAAGTTCGAGAAAATAAATGGGGAATGATAGTTTTCAATAAATGTACAATAACCACCACTCTCTTTACCTTTCTTCGCTACAAGGTCCATTAATTCATGCTCAATCATGAAGTTGAAGAATTCTCCTGTTTCTGGTGATAACTCCTCATACATTTTCTTACCATTTGCTACGATCCACTCTGGATTACCCTTCGGTGTAGCATTGCCTGATAAGAAGTTTAATGCTTCATCATAGAATTTAAAATCTTCAATACCAATACGCTTTGCCTGGCGCTCATATAGCTTCGTTGCAACAGGTACGATTAAATCTCGAACCTGATCACGGAATTTTTTTACCATTTCAGCATTATAATCGATACGATTCATGCGAATATAACCTAGCTCTACATAGTTTTTGTAACCTAGTTTAACAGCAATTTCATGACGCACCTTTACAAGCTCATCATATAAACGATCAAATTCTTCCTCATGTTCAGCAAAGAAGCCAAAACGAGCATCTGTCGCAGCCTTACGTGTTTCTCGTTCAGTTGATTCCGAAAATGGGCCAAGCTGAGCAAGTGTTAATGTCTCTCCATTAAATTCGATTTGTGCGGAAGCAACAAGCTTATTATATTCAGAAACAAGCTTATTTTCTTTTTGCATTAAATCAATCACTTCTGGGGAGAACCCTTTAATTTGATAGGTTGCTAGATCGAATAATTGCTGACCCCATTTTTCTTCTAATTGCTGACGGAACGGTGAAGCAATTAATGCTTTATAGTATTCTGTAGTTACTTCCTCTAGCTCTGGACCAACTTCATCGAAATAATCACGTTCTGCTTGATAAAATTCATCATTTGTATCAATAGAAGCACGAATATATACTAAGTTAGCCATTGTAGCAAAGTCATTACTAATTGTATTTAACTGTTCAATGATGCCACTTTGCTCGTCCATAGATTGTGCATTTTTAAATTGTTCGATGAGAGCTAATTGTTGCTCTTTCATAACTGCCACATTTGGACGGTTGTATTCATAGTCTTTAAACGTTTTCATTGAAGTCCCCTCTTTCTGGCCTATCCCCGTAATATTTCTATTATATGCCAAATGGAACCTATTAAGAAACAATTATCTACACTGAGCAATAGTTTTTTACGAGGAAGCACTAGATAATTTTTCAACGAAGGACATAATTATTTAATAGCCTATAATATATGTTTTTAATAATGCGGCTCTTTCTCTTATTCTTAGTTTAGCTTCTACTGACTTAGGTGTTTTGGCCGCTACGACATCCACTTCAAAATTTAATGCTTCAGCTAGATATTTGGCACGTTTCAAATGAAAGTCATTAGAAACGATGGTGATTTTCTTTGTCTCTTTTGGTAATAGTTCTTTAGAAAATACTAAATTTTCATAAGTCGATGTAGATTGATCCTCTATGATAATTCTTGAAGCCTCAATACCTTTCTGTTCCAGATAATCTTTCATGACAGATGCCTCTGTTCGATCTTCATCAGGTCCTTGCCCACCTGACACAATAACCTTAACATGCGGATAGTTTGTTAAGTATTGTACCGCCACCTCTAATCTACTTTTTAACGACAGCGATGGTACACCACCAGGCTTTACTTTTGCTCCAAGTATAATCATATAATCAGCAGAGCCATTGGCATTTGGTTCAACTCCCTGCTCGATTTCTTTTCCCAACCAGATATAAAGAACAATGCCCATACCTACTAGAAGAATACATATACTTATCACCCATTTTTTCACAAATCACCCCTCCTTTACCTTTTATTAACGTGGATAAAGTAAAAAGGATGCTTGGTCAACAAGCATCCTGAAACATCATCTCAATATAAAGCGTTTAATGGACTCCTGTAATGCAGATATTTCATCAGTTAGATCATTAGATGATTCACTAACAAGCTGGATTGCTCGTTGTTGCTCATCTACAGACGCAGTGACCTCTTCAGATGCAGCAGCATTCTTTTCACTAATCAAGGCTATGCTTTCGATCGATTGCATCATATCATTCTTAGAGTTATTTAAATATTCTACACCCTCTGTCATATCTCCTATGAAGGCTATTATCTTTTCAACAGCCAATTTAATTTCTTTAAAGGACGTCTCTGTTACTATGACAGAATCATTTTGCTGACGCACAATCACATGTGTCTTCTGCATCTCATTGTTGACTAAGTTTGTTTCACTTTCAATACCCTTTAACGTCGTGCGTACAAGCTCAGTCGCTACAGCTGTTTGATCAGCAAGCTTTCGTACTTCCTCTGCAACAACTGCAAATCCTTTGCCCTGTTCACCAGCTCTAGCTGCTTCTATTGAAGCATTAAGAGCAAGTAGGTTCGTTTGATCTGAAATTTCGGTTATCGTCCCTACAATACCTTCAATTTCACGCACCTTGACAATTAGACTACTAAAAACAGACTGCATGTTCTGAATCAACGTTGAAGACTCATTGGATTTTACTTTCAAGCTATCTATATTAACAAGACCTTCTTCATTTGATTCCTTCATATGCTGGGATGCATCGAGCATTAATTCATTTTTTTCATGTAATCCTTCTATTAGACGCGCAAATTCTATAGCTGTTCGATTTGTATCTTCCGCATCAGATGCTTGCTGGACTGCGCCTTCCGATACTTCATTAATGGCTTTAACAATCTCATCTCCATACGCATTTGTTTCTTCAGCTACTGCTGATAGGTTCGCTGATGTTGATTGAATTTCTACTATCGCTTCCTCTACATCCGAAATAAGCGTTTTGAGCTGATCAACCATTTCATTAAAGCCTGCATTTAACTGTCCAATTTCATCTGAACGCTTTAAATGTTCAATGTCTACAGTTAAATTCCCCTTAGCTACTTCGAGCACACGCTTCGATAATTTTTGTACGGGCAATGCCAGATGTCTAGATACTAAAATAACAACAATGGTCCCTATAATAATGGCACCAATTAATGTTACAGCAATCACTATCAGTAAGGAATGTGCCCCTTGGTTAAAGTCTTGCATATACGTACCAGATGCAATAATCCATCCCCAATACGGATCTTTCTCAGAATAGATAATTTTATCAGCTAAAACATCCTGACCTGGAAGTTCAAACTCATATTCTGTAAAGCCACCACCATCAAGTGCCTTTTCTGTTACTTCTCGAATAAAATAATTACCACTACTATCTTGGTCATTCCATAGATTGTCTCCTTCTCTAGTAGGGTGTGTTGTTAAAGTACCCTTATCATCTAGCACATAAATATAGCCATATTCACCTAAATTACCAGGATAGTTAATTGGTCGCTTCCCTTCACTATCTTTAGGACCAAGTAAAGCTTCTCGTACTCGCTCTTGTGCTACTTCTAAAGGAATATCGCCCTTTTCAACACTCTCATTTGCGAGTTCAATCAATTGCAAAGCCGATTCAACACTATTGTATAGTACTTGCTCTCCAATCTCCTCCATTCCATTTTTCGCCTTACCGTAACTAACCATTCCAATAATCAAACTTGGAATAGTCAATAGTGCTAATGAAATAATAATTAGTTTCCCCTGTATCGAACGTAAAAATCTCATACTTTAGACCCCCCTATTTTCTTCGTTCAAATATATTAATTTATATTATGTTATGGTTTGATAGTTTTCACAATGGGTAAACGACAAATTATTTTCTAATTTCCCTTAATCTGGTTTAATTCTACATTTAATATGAAAAATGACACATTGATGGTAGTACTGTTTAATTTATGTAACAAAATAAAAAACTATTTTTCTACAAGCTCTACGCTCATAGAAAAATAGTTCAAATTAATCAATAGCTTGTATTTAAGAGCTCTTCAGTGCAGACATCCAAGCCTTTTTTATTTGCCTTATAACTTGTCCTTTTAAAGAAATCGAATTGTGCCCTATTTCAATAATAAAACTAAGATATGATACTTATCCAAATAACTAATCCGACTAAAGTAGCGAACAATGTTGGGATTGTAAGAATAATGCCGATTTTAAAATACTGCCCCCAGCTAATTTTAATGCCCTTTTGAGCCAATATATGAAGCCATAATAATGTCGCGAGTGAGCCAATCGGTGTCATTTTTGGTCCTAAATTGGTGCCAATGACATTTGCATAAATTAGACCTTCTTTCATCATACCTGTTGCGCTTGTTTCGGAAATAGCTAAAGCATCAATCATGACAGTGGGTAAATTGTTCATAATCGCTGATAAAATGGCTGCTACAAATCCCATAGTGATAGTGGCTACTATAAAGCCTTGCTGCACAGCTTGGTCTAGCAAACTTGCCAATAACCCCGTCATACCTACATTTTTCAAGCCATAGACAACCACATACATACCAATTGAGAAGAACACAATATTCCACGGAGCCCCTTTTATAACTCTCTTTGTATCAACAAACGTACTGCGTTGTGCTAACCATAAGAAAATTGCCGCAACACCGCATAAAATAAAGGATACAGGGATGTGCAAAACTTCACCAATCACGAACCCCACTAATAGAATAACAATCACATACCAAGCTATTGCAAATAGTTTCGGGTCTCGAATTGCCTGCTTAGGATGCTCAACTGCCTCCAGAGAATAATCTTGTGGAATGGATCGACGAAAAACAATGTACAGGACTACTATACTTGCTATTAAAGAAAAGAAGTTAGGTACAACCATATGAATAGCATAATCTATAAAGCCGATCTCAAAGAAATCAGCTGATACGATATTTGTTAAATTACTAATAACAAAGGGTAAGGATGTGGTATCTGCAATAAAACCACTTGCAATGATAAATGGAAAAATCATTTTTTCCGTTAAGTTCAGCTTTCTCACCATTGCTAAAACAATGGGCGTTAATATTAAAGCTGCACCATCATTAGCAAATAAAGCCGATACAATAGCTCCTAAACAGGCAATATAAACGAATAAACGAATCCCGCTCCCCTTAGCAAGCCGTGCCATATGCAGAGCTGCCCATTCGAAAAAACCAATTTCATCTAATATAAGCGAAATTAAAATAATACCGATAAATGAAAGCGTGGCATTCCAAACAATCCCAGTTACCTCTAATACATCTTGCCAGGTGACTACGCCAATTAATAGCGCAATAGCTGCTCCTATACAGGCTGACCAGCCAATTGATAGTTTACGCGGCTGTACAATAACGAAAAATAATGTAACTAAAAATAAAATAATCGCTAAAGTAGTCTGCATATTTTCCTCCCTAATTAAAAACCAGTAGCCTTATAGCTACTGGTTTACTCATTTAGATTAGCGGTTTATTCACCTAAATCTGCATTGTGGAAGACGTTTTGTACATCTTCTAAATCTTCTAAAGCATCTATTAGTTTTTCAAACTTCACTACATCGTCACCAGTTAATGTTACTTCAGTTTGAGGTAGCATAGATAGTTCTGCTACTGTGAACTCTTCAACACCTGCAGCCTTTAATGCTTCTTGTGTAGCAAAGAATTGATCTGGCTCTGCATAAATAATAACTGCTTCATCTTCTTCTAGAATATCACGAGCATCAATATCTGCTTCCATTAAAATTTCTAGTACTTCATCAGCAGTTTTGCCCTCTAAACCAATTACTGCTGTTGAATCGAACATATAAGCTACAGAACCACTGACACCCATATTCCCATTATTTTTACCAAATGCTGCACGAACATCAGATGCTGTACGATTCACATTGTTTGTTAAAGCATCCACGATAATCATTGTGCCTGCTGGTCCAAAGCCTTCATAACGTAATTCGTCAAAGCTTTCATCACCGCCACCTTTTGCTTTATCGATGGCTTTTTCTATAATATGTTTTGGAACACTATATGTTTTAGCACGTTCAAGAACTACCTTAAGTGCACGGTTTGACTCTGGATCTGGTTCGCCTGATTTAGCTGCCACATAAATTTCTCGACCAAATTTGGCATAGACACGGCTTGTGCTTTGATCTTTAGACGCTTTCTTTTCTTTAATGTTATTCCACTTACGACCCATTGTTTCCACTCTCTTTCAAAAGATAATTTTATAAAAATAATAGATACACATTTGCATATCTGAAAATGGTAATTAAATACTTATCGTATCTTTACTCTGCAAATAATAACACAATGATTCTTACAAAGCTAGATATACCAATGTTTAAGCGAACTTTTTCTAAAGCAATAACTGTTAAAATTTACGCTATTTAGTATCGCCTTACAACAACTCTTGTTTTATTTTTACGAGTAACGCCTGACATCCCTCACGTACTAAATCGTAGGTTTCTTGAAAATCTCCCGTATAGTAAGGATCAGGGACGTCCTTATGATGCTCTGTTAAATCTAAAAAACGAAATATCTTTGGTGAATGGGGATCACCTAACATCGTACGGATATTGCGAATATTACTTTCATCCATACCTATAATGTAAGCAAATTTTTCAACATCAGCTTGTTGCAATTGTCGACCACGCATTCCTGTAGTAGAAATGCCATACTCTTTAAGCTTATCTTGTGTACCACGATGAGGGGGCTCACCAACATGCCACGAACTCGTAGCAGCAGAATCCACTTCAATTTTATCATTCAAATGCTCTTTCTCTATTAAATCACGCATGACAGCTTCTGCCATTGGAGAGCGACAAATATTGCCTAAGCACACGAAAAGTACTCGAATCATTCTACTATCCTCCCACAATAAAACACTCAAAATCAAGTTGATTCTGAGTGCCACTTTATTTTATTTGACTGCAATTCGTTTCTGTAATTCTTCTGTTAAAGCAATCAGTTCATGTTCAAGGTGTTGTGTAAATTGTTCACGACCTTCTTTACCTTTACCTGTTACATAAAACGGCTCACCATAAATTAAATAGCCTTTGCCACGCTTCATTACATCTCCAGCATTGCGTGCACCAACATAAGCAGCAGGAACAATTTGCACCTTTGCCAGCTGTGCAATTGTAATCGCTCCTTGTTTTAAATCAGAGCCTTCTGCATTTCGAGTTCCAGATGGGAAAATCCCCACGATTTTGCCTTCCTTCAATAACTGTGAAGGAATTTTAATCACGCTTGGACCAGGATTATCACGGTCTACCGGAAAGGCATTTAAACGCTCAATAAGCCATCCAAGGCCTTTCATTTCAAATAATTGCTTCTTTGCCATAAAATGAATTTCCCGTGGATACATGGCTACACCAAGGTTTAAAATATCAACATAGCCTGTATGTGTACAAGCTATAATAAACCCACCGTCTTTTGGTAAGTTTTCTTCTCCATATACACGAGCCTTTGAGCCCATTAATTTCAATATTACTTTGACAACATTTGCTGCTAATTTATACACTGTTACATTCCTACCTTATTCAATAGTTATTCCCATTGTAATCGAAAAGACCAGTATACTGCAATTGCCTGCGACCATCTAAACCTTCCCCACTAGTAGATCTACATCGATTGTAATTGCATTTAATATGAGGTCTTTATCCTCTTTTTTATGCCAGCCCATTGGTGTCATTTCTAATAACGCGGGCACAAGATTCTCATCAAGTGGTAGAGTATAGGTAACACGTTCTTTGGTAACCTCATGAAAGCTATCTTGAAAACGTGCAACAATCTGCTCATTAGAATAGGTTTCTTTGCTTGAATCTGCATATAATTGAGCACGCAGTTCCTGTAAGTATCCGCTTTGTGGCACAACCTTTACAATACAGCCATCAGGCGCAAGAAGCCGTTTAAACTCCTCATAATTGGCAGGTGATAAAATATTTAAAATTGCATCAAAGCTTGCTTTCGCAAACGGACTTTTCGCCAAATCACCTACACACCAAATTTGTTGTGGATAATGACGAGCTGCAGCCATTATGCCTTCTTTTGCTATATCAATTCCTATACCTATCCCATACTTTTTGGCCTTCATAATTCGAGCTAAATGTGATCCTTCTCCACATCCAGTATCAAGCACTGTTTTTGCAGGCGCTACAATCTCACTGATTTTAGCTTCCACTACATCATAGATTCCGCTATCAATTACAGCCTTGCGGGATTCAAAAAGACTCTTACTATATTTAGAGGAGACGCTATTCGTTAGCATATTGACATAGCCTTGCTTGGCAATATCAAATGAATGGTTGGCAGAACAAACCAACCTCCCTTGCTCATAAACATACATCGATTGCTGACAAACCGGACAAGCAAAAAGATTAATCTGTTGATCCATTAATGCTGCCCCTATTGCACGTTTAGATAATGCACCCATTGCTATGCCTCCTTCTGTTCGTTAGGTGAAACGAGGGCAAATCGCTCCCATTTACGGCTCTTCCATCTAAAGTATACGATAATTGCCCGCAACCATTCATCTGCTGAAATGGCTAGCCAAATTCCAACCAAGCCCCAATCCAGTACAAAGACAAATAAATAACCCAATGGAAGACTCATGCAAACCATTGACAGAAATCCGATTTTCACAGGGAACCTCGCATCCCCTGAAGCACGTAACGAGTTAATGACAACAATATTCATCGTGCGACCCGTCTCAAGTAAAATACTTAAAGCTAACACGGATGCTCCAATTGCTATAACGTTAGGGTTATCTGTAAAAACATGCATAAGCTGCTTGCGGAAAATCGTGACAAAAGCGACCATTATAATCGTAAAAACAAATGCCGCACGTACGCTAGTCCAAAGCTGATGATAAGCATCGTCCTTTTTCCCTGCACCTACATGACGACCAATAATGATTGCTGTTCCTGTACCAATAGCAATCGCAAATAAATAGGTAAACATTGAAATATTCATGGCGTATTGTCGTGCCGCTAATGTTTCTGCTCCTAAATATGTTGCATAATACAAGAAGATGATTTGACAAAACTGATAAAGAACCTGCTCAAATGCAGACGGTAGGCCAATGTTCAATATTTTTTTTACATATTCCTTAGAATACTCGAAATAATATTGAATCTTTATACGCACTTCCATGACCTGATATAACAACCAGAAAAATACGAGTACCGCTAAACCTCGACTAATAACAGAAGAAATAGCTGCACCTTTAACACCAAGCTCTGGAAAACCTAAATTCCCAAAAATAAGACCATAATTTAAAACCACGTGCAATATATTCATACCAAGTGATACGTACATTGTTTGCTTCGTCCAACCATGTACGCGGATAATTGCAGCTAAAGCATTGATAATAGCCTGAAGGAAAATAAAACTCCCGATGATTGCTAAATAGCTTTGCGCATAGTGGAGTACTTCTCCCTGTAAATTCATCATTGTCATTAAATGATCAGCAAAGAAGAAAAATAGAATACTCATCAAAAGCCCAACGGCCAAATTCATTGTAACAGCTAAAGCTGATATTTTTGCTGCTTCGAAGAACCGTCTTGAACCTAAGTATTGGGAAACTACAATGGATGCACCATTACCAACCACTTCAAGAATCAAGATAGCTATATGGATATATTGATTGGCTGCACCTACTCCTGATACAGCATTATCTGATAAAGCACTGAGCATAAAAGTATCAGCTAGTCCCATTAACATAAATAAAAATACTTCTAAGAAGATAGGCCACGTTAAATGGAATAGACTTAACTTATTTGTCTCTTTAATTGTGTCTGCCAATACTTTCACTTCTCCTATCTTTTTCTTGAAAATCTATTGTATCTTATCACAAATTTTCAGACTGTAAAGAGGTTTATGATAAGACAGCGCTTCCACACAAAAAATCCCCTTCACATAGCTTTGTGAAAGGGCTTTTCCTTACGTCAAACAGTAAGACTGTAATTGCTTACGTTTTTCAGCTGTTAGTCCAAATTCCTGTTCCATAAAGGCAGTCTTTGAGCCATAGAGATCATCCATAGCATCCAATGCTGCTTGTAAATAATCTTCACGAGCAGACATCAATGCATAAAATTGCTGTAATTCTTGTTCATTATACTGATGCTGAATAGCTTGAGCCATTTTTTCCACCATGGGTTGTAAGTGTATATTAGTGTCTAGGTAGTCTTCCATGATTGTTTCCTCTGGTACATCTAAAGCTAGTAAAATCAGGGCGCCTCCTATACCTGTTCTATCTTTTCCAACTGCACAATGGTGAACAAGACCTAAATTATCAGGATTTTGAATGGTTTTCATTAGCTCCTTAAATGAGGGATTATTAAAAGGCATTTGCGCATAAAAATTTCGGAACATTTCGGGGCTTACTACTTTATAAAAATCTTTACCACCAGCATTTGTGGGCATTTCAAAAGCATGATTACCCTTTGCTGGTATTTGAATATATCGAGCATGTGAGAACACGGGGTTAGGATTATGCTGTGCTTCCTTGTTGTCACGGTAATCAAAAATAGTTTTAATACCTAACATTTCAAATCGCTCTTTATCTGCTGATGTCATTTTACCAAGTGCTGCAGATCGGTAGAATAAACCCTTCTTTACAATACGTCCATCCCTTGTCTTATATCCCCCCATATCTCGGAAATTATAGACTGCCTCAAACGGAATAACCTGTGTATCTAACTGTTCCATTCACTACCCTCCCTAAATTATTAAGCATTCTTACCTTTATTCTATAGAACAAATTAAATTAATTCCAATTTTCACGCTAGGTAATAACTAACCATATAAAAATGGCTAGCCGTTAGATCAGCTAGCCTTGAATTGTTATTTAAATAACTCTGGATACACAGCTTTAGCTACTAATTCTACTGCTTCTCCAATACGTGGACCAGGACGATTAGAGATATCAGTATCAAGAGACTGTACAGCTTTATCTTGAATAGCTTTCACAGTATTCCAACCATCACGTGTCAAAATTTCCCCTATAGGATCTTCTGTATAGTTTACTGTTGTTAATATAACCTCTGGATTTTTCGCAATAACCTCTTCCTCAGACACTTGCGCCCAATTGTCTAAATCAGCAAAGACATTCTTAACATTGGCTGCATTTAATATTTCTTGCTGGAAAGTTCCAGCGCCTGCCGTATAAATATCTGGCTTAGGACTAATCTCTAAATAAACATTTTTCGGTGCTTTTACTTCTTTCACCTTTGTTTGTACTTCAGTAATTTTCGCTTTAATCTGTTCGTTTAATTCATTTCCTTTATCTTCAACACCCATTACAGCAGCTAGTTGTTCAATATCCCCATAAACATCATCAAATGATGTGGCAGATTCAATAACAAATACTTTCAGTCCCGCATCTTCTAATGGTTTCAATGCATCCTTAGAGCCAATTGTGTAAGCAATGACCACATCTGGCTTTAAGGCTATAATGCGTTCACTATCGAAATTCTGAGAATCAGATACTCGTTCGATTTTTTGTGCTGCTTCTGGATATGTGTCATACTCTGTTGCTCCTACGATTTTCTCACCAACACCTAGTGCAAATAAAATCTCCGTATTACTTGGTTGTAAGGAAACAATAGTTTTTGGTACTTCTTTAAATTCTACTTCTACACCACGATCATCTGTTACTTTGTAGGTTGTTTGTTCAGTTTGTTGCGTATCCTGTGAAGCCTCTTTATTTTTTGTATCTTCTGAGGTACCACAACCTGCTAAAACTAATATTAGTACTAGCACTGATAGCCATTGGAAATTAAATACTTTCTTCATTCTTACTCTCCCTTTTCTTTTTCATTGGATAGGATTTACTAATAAACGGTATTTCAGCTATACCTGCTTGGTGATTCATATAGACTGCCATGACAAAGCATACATTTGCTAACAAGCCTAAGTAGTCGAAAAGGATAGCTGGTACCTCTCGTTCCTCTGAAACCTTATGTAATGTACGATATGATTTTTTGGCTTCACTGCGGCAAAGATGTAAAGCAGCAGCAGCCTCTGTGCCCTGAGGTAAAACAAAACTTTGTATTTCTTCCTTCACATGACGAACATAAAAGTCATAGCGTTCGCTTAACCAAGAAAGATCTTCTTCTGTTACTGCTAGCTTTCCTCGGACTGAACCATTGACATGGTAAGCCATAGGTAATATAAGCAGCAAATCATCTACGACAACTTGTACATCCTCCTTTTTTACTGCAGCTAATGCAACCCCTAGATGTGTTGTGAGACTATCTGTTCGAATCTCATAATCAACCGTTGAAGCCTTCTCACGCATAAACGGATAACAAGAATAACGTGCATCCTTTTTCACTTGATGTACCCCCTTCCCATTTTGATAAATTCTTACATGAACGATAGCATAAAAAAACGCCGCTCCTTTAAGCAAAGGAACGACGAAAATAACATAATGATTGCCAATTACTATGACATTACCTATGTAATTTGCCGTATATCCTCCTAGCTTCCGAAGAGTTGTTATACGTTCAAATAAAGGTCGGTCTCCTGGCTTGTACAGTTCATTAATGAATTTTAATGAGCTATAAAGAACCTTCCCATCTCCTTGGAGACAGTGGTATATCTTTATAATGGCTGTACTTACAGTTGCGGAAACAGCTTCGGTTTTTCACCGAATTCCCGATTATGCTAGTTAGCACCTTTATTCTGCAAGAATATTTCATTTGTAAAGCAGTTTACCATATATTAATAGGAAAAAACAGTTGTACTCCAAATAGAAACTTTACATCCTGTACAAAAAAACACCATCTCGCTACTTTGAACGGATGGCTGCCTTATATTTCTTTTTGTGTTTAACTTCGTGCTCTTCATCAATTAAGCGGTGTGCAATAGCTATTAATTTAGAGTCATTCGTTTGATCATAAAGCTTTTTAAAAGAAATAATAATATCATAGCGAATAAGAGAGGGATGCTTTTCATCCAAACAGGTTTGAAATCTCTTAGCTAGATACGAGACAACTAAGTCTCTTTGTACTTGACCTGCTAATCCAATTTTCCAAATAGCTTGTAACGCGTTCCTCGCCGTGGCAAATCGCTCATCATACGTCACAGCCCAAATTTTCAAAAAATCCTCCAATACCCTTTCTTCTGGATCACTTTTTGCGGCTAAGGCACATAAAATTTGTGCAGCACGTGCACGAGCATGTCCATCTTTGTATGTAAGTGCTTGTACAAGCTGTTCCCATACTGCATATGTCCAATCTACGGGCTCCTGCATAATTTTCATTAGTTCCTCGTAAGATTCATATTGAATATCGTGGTCACGCTCTGTTAGATTACTAAAAAGTTGCAAAATCTCTTTTTCCATAATTTATCCCTACCTTTATTGATTCAGAACGTAATAAAATTTGATTTATGGTACACTTAACTTAATTTTTTCGCAAAGAAGGTGAGTTTATGAATAAATTTAATGCTAGGAAATTGATTTTTCGAGTAATTGTGATTCTATCCTTACTTGTAGCTGCCTATTTTATTATCCCTGTGTCCATGCCTTTACTATTTGCAGGTATAAGTGCATTTTTCTTAGAACCAATCGTCATGTTCTTTAAAAGGCGATGGAAGATGTCACGGAAAATAGCAGTTGCTTTTATATACATAGTGAGTGTTATGGTTATATCTATTATTTGCTATCTGTCCATTACACAAATCATGTCGCAAATAATTTTACTATCTAAGCAAGCTCCCTATTATATTTCCAAGCTATCAGATATGTGGCTCCATATGCAAGAAAATATCTCTAAATATACAGAAGACTTTCCACCAGAAGTAAGTGCTTCACTTCAAAAAACCACAATGGATTTCATAAAAAAAGTTGAAGAATTCTTTTTAAGCTTCTTTAATTATAGCAAAGTTTCAGCCTTCTTTTCAGAAATTCCAAGCCTATTTATCAGTCTTCTCGTTTATATGATTGCTCTATTCCTATTTATGCTTGATTTGCCTAAATTAAAGCAAATCACTTATAAATATTTAAAGCCCAACACTGCAAAGAAAATAAAGATTATCCTTAATCGTCTAAAGGATGCAACTTTCGGTTATATGAAGGCACACTTATTTGTAAGCTTTATTATTGGAGGCGTCACACTTATTGGACTTCTATTAATCCAGCCCAAATATGCCATAACAATGACGATTATTATTTGGTTAATAGATATTGTCCCTTTCCTAGGCTCTATCATTATTTTAGCTCCATGGGGACTTTATCATTTACTGATGGGTAACACAGCTATTGCTGTAAAATTATTCATCTTAGCTGCTATTTTACTTATTATTCGTCGAGTAGTCGAGCCTAAATTAATGGGAGACCATATCGGTTTATCTACATTGCCAACATTAATCGCCATGTTCATTGGTCTTCAGTTATTTGGTATTATCGGTTTACTTGTCGGTCCCTTTGTTATAATTTTCTTTATTGCATTGAAAGAGACAGGTGTCATTAAGTTAAACTTTAAAATTTAAAAATTTTTAAGCTAAATAAAAAAAGGTCATCTTTGTATTTTTTCTCTACAAAGATGACCTTTTTCTCATGTCAATCGTCTATTAGATAAAGAGGCTTGCTTATTGAATACGACCGAAGCCTACTAAGTATTGATTCCACCAATCAAGTGATTCAATTACGACACCGTTGTTTTGAGCATCGATCATTGTGTTGTTACCTAAGTAAATACCTACGTGCGCTACCCCAGACCCGTAGCTGAAGAATACTAAGTCACCAACTCGTGCTTCACTTGCTGAAATACGCTGTGTTGCTAAATATTGTTGTGATGCTGTACGAGGTAAAGAAACACCTGCTTGTTTGTAAGACCATTGTACAAGACCTGAGCAGTCAAAGCCTGTTGATGGGTTGCTACCACCCCAAACATAAGGACGACCTAGGAATTGCTTAGCAGTTGAAATAGCATCTCCTGATGATGCTGTACCAGCTCCAGAGCCAACAATAATTTTTTGTGGTTGACCACCACCAGTATTTTGAGTTGCTTGTACTACTGGCGTTGCTGCTTGAAGAGCACGTAAACGAGCTGCTTCTTCTTCAGCTGCTTTACGCTCCGCTTCTAAACGTTCTTCTTCTTGTTTCGTTGCAATTTGAGCTTTTAATGCAAGTGATTTCGCTTCGTTTTCAGCCTTTTTCACTTCCATTTCGCTTTCCTTTTGTTGAAGCTCTTGGAATTGTTTTTGAAGCTCTTTTTGCTTTTCATCTAATGTAGCTTTTTGTTGCACTAAGCTTGCTTTATCTGCTTCCTGTTGATCCACTAATTCTTGGTCAGCATCCATTAATGTTTTAACCGCTACGACACGGTCCATTAAATCTGCAAAGCTTTTTGCTTCAAGAACGACATTTAAATAAACGCCTACAGTGTTATCTTGTGCTTGATATGCAGCCATACGCTCACTTAAGATTTTAGAGCGTTGTTCAATACGTTTTTGTGTTTCAACAATACTAGCATCTACTTCTTTAATTTCAGCTTGTACTTGTTTAAATACTTTAACTTTTGCGTCGATCTCTTGTTGTAGCTTTGTTAATTCTTGCTCTAATTTCTTCACTTGTTTATCTATTTCAGCCTTTTTCTCGATCATTTGTTGAGAAGTTTCTTCGGCATGTACTTCTGTTGGTTGAATTGTATTAAATAATAAGCCGCCTGCTAGTGCCAATGCTAGCACCATCGACTTACGCCATTTATTGCGCTTTCCCACGTTACCTTCATTTCCCTTCATCTATCAATTTCGCTCTCGATATCCTATGTAATCACTTGAACGATTTCTATTTTAATTAATTGTTCTTATATTTATATTAGCCTTTTAAAGTTTAGCATTTCCGGCATAACTTTTATACTATTTCTCATCTATTTAATACATTAGTAAAACTCGAAATATTTCTGTAACATTAGATATAATGCGTATTTATTCTACAAATAACCAATTTAATCTACATAGCGATAAAAATAGCTTATTCGACATTAGACCTACGCATCGTTTTGTAATGTTTTTGTAATATTTCTCTACAATGTTTCAAAAAAAGATAGGGAAAAGATTCCCTATCTACTGTTTCATTGATCTTAGAGCTTGTATCGATAATCTTACTAATAAAATGGCACATAAAAATAAACCTAAATAGGCGGCAGTATTTAAGTAAACCGCATAAGAATCATGAATAAATTGCGAGATAGCTAAAAGCGCCACGGATATAATGCCAAAGGTGATCCCTACTAAAAGCAGCACAAAGCGAGAAAACAAATGTGTAATAAAACGAGCATTATGTTCATCTGAAAAAACATCATGATGTAAAATAATCTTCCCGCTTTCAACGCGTTGAATTAGCTGATCTACTCTTCTTGGCATTTTACGTAAAGTAGGTATAAGCATGGACAGTTCTTCCTGAAGTCGCTCTTTAGTAGCCATTGGTTCTTTAAATGGCTTTAAGAAAGAGGCACGCATATATGTAGCAGAAAAATCCTTTGCCTCGGTAAAAATATCAAAACGGGAATCAATTACTCGTAAAGTGCCATCCAGTGTCACTAAGGAACGAAGAGCCAACCCTACTGCAGGATAGAACGCTAAACCAAAGTCCCTTACTACTGTAAATAATGCATGAATTAATTCTTCAGTCGGTATACGATCAACATAGGAGATTTTTAGTAAAATTTGATCAATTGCTTGCTCCATCCTTGCACGGTCTGCGTGATCAGCATTTTCCACTAATAATGTTAAGCCATCATATAAAACGCTTGAATCATTAAGCTGAATGCCCATCAAGAATAGCTTCAAACCCTCCTGCTGTGTAGCGCCTAATCGCCCAACTGCACCAAAATCAAGCAGAACTGGTGTGCCATCTGTTTCATCGATGTGGATATTTCCTGGATGCGGGTCTGCATGGAAAATTCCAGAGAATAACATTTGTTCAAAAAATGAATATAATACTGTTCTTGCGAATTGCCTACGATCGATAGACAACCGTTTGAATTCAGCTGCCCCATCTGCTACGCTTTGCCCTCGAATATATTCCATCACAATGACATTCTCATTACTGTAGGCTGTGTATATTTTAGGTATTCGAACTTTATAGTCACTTTTCGCTAGAGCATTTTTGACCTGTAAAGTATTACGGACCTCAATATCTAAATGAATCTCCTCACGTAATCCATCCGCAAATCCACCAGCTAGCTCCCGAAAGCCTAATGACTCTGCCCAAGTTGATTTTGTTGAAAGCCAGTTGGCAAACTCCTCTAAAATTTCAAGATCATCACGCATGATTCCTTTTACTTCTGGACGCAAAAGCTTAACTACAACATCTTCATAATTTTTAAGTCGCGCCTTATGCACCTGACCAATAGAGGCAGCCGCAATGGGTTCCATTTGAAAATGGCTAAATATTTCATTCATTGGTTGTGGAAGTGAGCCTTCTAAAATTTGTGTAACTTGCTCCTCTGGTAAAGGCTTCACACGGTGCTGAAGTCTTTCTAGCTCATCTATAAAAATGGGCGAAAATAATTCCTTCCTCGTTGACAGTACTTGTCCAAATTTAATGAAAATCCCACCACATTGCTCTAATGTTGCTCTTAAGGCAATGGCAAGCTCTTTTTCATTTTCACGTTGCCTAGCATATTTAATCGTTTGCACAACACCGTTTGTGACAGCAATTTTTAGTACTTGCCTTAAACGTTTCTGTTGTCGCCAATAGCTACGCAGTCGAAATAACATGGATTTTTGGCCGTTTCGCCGGTCTCCTGTTGCTATACCACTTGGATCAAACAGTTCAAAAACTAAATAGAGCAACATAGAAATGAGTAGCATACTCCCAATCCAAATGAGCGTACTGACTTCTGTCACCGTTTGCATCATCGTTTCTGATAAAAAATCCGTATGGCGCAAATAAGAATACCAGTAAACAAAAGAGGTTAATGTCACACTAATAACAACCGATAGCACTCTACGAACAAAATTGATATTGGAGCCAATTAATCGTCCACTAACAATGTAAATCAAACCAGATACTATGATAATTTGGATCAAAAACTTCAAAAAAATCAACAGTGTCACCTCCTGCACCATTTCCATCTCTTACTACCGCTAGTATAGCAAATTTATGTACTAACTTTCTTTTACAAGGATCATAACTAATATTTTGTTATCCAAAATTGCCCATGAGCCGCTTAACTTAACAAATAGGAAAGGGACGCTGTCAGCCAGCATCCCTTCATTCATTAGTTAGTAGAAAGCACTTTTTCCCAATCAATTGTGCCATTTTTAATTTGTTCTCGTTTTTCTTTATTCATAATGTCATTTGGGCGCCCGCCTTTTGGCCAGTCTTTATCGTGGTTTGCCCATTCTGGTCGATCCTGCGATAAAATAAAAGCGGCTAAATCAGCAGCATCCTGATCTGTTAAAGTACCTGCTGCTCCGACTGGCATATTGTTTTGAATATAACCAGCCATTTTTGATATCCGCGCCATCCCTGCTCCATCATTGAAGGAATTATCTCCCCATAATGCAGGACCTGTATTTGCACCCGTACCAGAACCATCAGCAGCATGACAAGCTATACAGGACTGTCCATAAAGCTCCTCACCATTTGCAACATCTGGAATCGGAACATTCTTCATATCACTTGTACCAGCCCATTCACGTTTTGCTCCTATTGGTACACCTTCAGAAATATAAGCAAAATACGCTACCATGGCCTCCAATTCATCACTATTCATTTCAAATTTTTTACCATTCATACTACGAACCATACAGCCATTAATACGCTCTTCTATCGTCACAACATCACCAGAGCGTCCAATATATTGTGGATAATTTGCCATGACCCCTACTAACGACGATGCTTGCTCATCATAGCCTGCTCCTGCATGACAGCTTGTGCAAGATAATTGATTCCCCACATATTCATCTGCTGCAACATGTGTGTTATTCACTAGCTCATAGCCGTATAATATCGCCTCTTTCATAGGTCCATCCGGCACCTCTTCAATACTTGGTGGAGCATAGACCAACGACTGAGCAGCTGCTGTTGTTGGTATTTGTGTCTGCACTGTCTTTTCATCCTTGCCAGCATTTGACTCTACTGAAATTTTGTCGCTGACAATTGTTCCAACAAAGATTGAGCCTGCTAACAGTACTGTCCCTGCTACTCCTGCTACTATAGGTTTCATCTATAATACCCCCCTTTGTATCTTCCTTTTCATTTTAGCAACATAGCAATTATTTGGATGTGATTTTTCTCACACATACCTAAAACAGAACCATTAAGATGATAAAAATGGTTAAAATATACATTTGTTATTGTCCTACAACAAAGAAAACAAGACTTAATACCTCTTGCAGTATATAGCCATATCTGAATAAAAAAGTGTCGAGCACATCATGTACTCGACACTCATCTAGCCTTTTACAATTTACATACTCCATCGGCACATACAGACTCACCATTTCCCATTATCTTTATTATTGGTTGGATACCCGCTTTTTCCGCCGCTTGATGTAAAGTTTTTACAAAAACCTCATTTGGTTCAGCGCCTTTAATACCATATCTATTTTCAAACACAAAGAATGGTACACTTTGTACCCCCAGTTGTTGGGCATCATAGCGATCCTGTTCTAATGCTTCACTAAAGTCAGCCGATGTTATGATTTTCTTCGCTTCTTCCACATTTAAATTTAATTTCGCAATAACTTTTAATAAAAAATCGTCATCATTTACATCTTTACCCTCTTTAAAATAACCAGCCATTAATGCTTCTGTATAAGCCGTCGCTTTACCAAATTGCTGTGTCCACTTCGCTAAACGATGTGCTTTTTCAGTATGGGAAGTGGACATCTTAGCAAATTCATAATCCAAACCAACCTCCATTGCTCTCATAGCTATGCCCTTGACCATTTCTTTTACTTCTTCTAGCGTGATATCATATTTTTTAGCCATCGCCTCGTAAAAGGTTGGTGCATTCAATTTTGGTATATCTGGGTCTAATTGAAATGCTTTATATTCAATTTCCACTAGTCCTGTATAGCCTGCAATATCAATTGCCCGTTCTAGTTCTCGCTTGCCAATATAACAAAACGGACATGTGAAATCAGAAAAGACTTCAATTTTCAAAGCTATCCCCCCTTATAAAATGTCCATCCAAATTTTTATCGCTGTTACTAATATAAGAACCGCTAAAATAACTTGTAGGAATTTCGTATTTAACTTCCCCCCTACTTTCGCACCAAGTGGAGCCGCTATTAGACTAGATACAATTAAGATGAGCGCTGGAAGATATTCAACTTGTCCTGTCATTAATTTTCCAACGGTACCTCCTATTGAGGAAATAAAAGTAATAGCAAGGCTTGACGCAATGGTCATACGTGTTGGGATTGCTAAGACAACAAGCATTATTGGCACTAATAAAAAGCCACCAGCTGCCCCCACAATCCCTGAACCGATACCAACAATAAATGCTAATATGACTGCAAGTGGTTTATTAAAAGTAATCTCCTGCATCGATTTATCATCAATTTGCTTTTTCGGGATGAACATCATCACAGCTGCAATCAACGCAAGGATACCATAGACAATGTTAATACCGGACTCTGATAAAAATTTTGAACCAAAGCTCCCTACAAAGCTTCCTGTTAATATGGAGCTCCCCATATAGATTATAAGTGATTTATTTAAATATCCCCCTTTGCGATATACCCAAACTCCAGCAAGCGCAGCAAAAAGCACTTGAATCGCACTAATCCCTGACACCTCATGTGCAGAAAAGGCCGCAAAACCTAATAATGGCGGGATATATAGTAGCATCGGGAAATTAATGATAGCACCGCCAATCCCCAACATCCCCGATACAAATGAACCAAGAAAACCAATAAGTAAAATGGTTAAGATCCATGCAATATCCATTTGTTTTTCCTTCTTTCTGGCTGCAATCAATAAAGAGAAAGAAGGGTTGTTCTACTGTAATAGACAACCCTCAATCCGCTCTATGCTTTCTGAATTAAAAATGTAATGACGCCAGCCTCTTCGTAGTGGTCTAAAATGATATGACCCCCAGCTTTTGCCCAAGCAGGAATATCCGCTAAAGCTCCTTTATCTGTCACCTGAACTTCTAAAACTTCCCCTGCCTTTAAGGTGTCGATTGCTTTTTTTGTCTTCACAATAGGCATTGGACAAGACAGGCCTTTTGCATCTAGTTGTAAATTAGGTTTCATCATAATCTCCTTCGACTCGGCAAAGCTTGTAAGCGATTTTGCCGAGTCTTCTTGTTTTTTATCTTCATGAAGGAAGAGCGCCTTCAATCCACGGAATTTACATGTTATAAGCATGCATGCGTACTCATTGCACTTTAGCATGCTCTATCGTACAGCACAGCGATTTGGTCCAATTTCCATTTCTGTTTGTTCATCTGGTGCAGGTGTTATTTTCCCCATATTGACCTGACGAATTTCTTGATAAGCATTCGGCTGTGGAGGGAGTTGATCGGTCACCACATGTCTAAATTCTTCTTCATCTTGTATATTCAAACCATGGTTTTGGGCAAACAAATCTCCTAAGCGTTTTGCCACGGTTCCATCTTCATTCAACTCATCAATAATCATAAAATGCGCTGGTAATACAATAAGTTCATCAGACAATTCGCGATAACGCTTGTAAAGCGTAACACGTAAATCTCCAACCCAATCATCAGCAAGTCCCGCTAAATCAGGACGTCCGATTGAATCAATAAATAAAATATCTCCTGTTAACAGATATTTGTTATCGACCACAAATGAAGTAGAACCAATTGTATGACCTGGAGAATAGATAGCTCCTACATCTATTTTAGATGCTCCGATTTGAACAGTTGTTCCATCAACTAATGGCGTATATTGAAAGACAACCTCTTCCGCATCTTTTGGTGGTAAATAGTAAGCTGCACCAGTTGCTTCTGCAATATGGCGACCACCTGAAATATGGTCTGCATGTAAATGTGTATCAAAAACATGTTTAATTTTAACGTTCTGTTGTTCTGCAAAGCTTGTGAATATATTCGTAAAACGAACAGCATCAATGATAGCAGCTTCTCCTTCAGATATGATCATATAAGAAAGACAGCCCTTTCCTAAACGGACAAACTGATAAAGCTCGCCACCACCTGTTAAATCGCCAACTTTAATCGGCTCTAGGTATTCACTCCAAGATTTCATACCTCCTGCTAAATAAGCAACATCTCGACCTGCTTCAGCTAGCATTTCCGCGATCATCAATGATGACCCCTCTTTTGCACAAACTACTAATACTTCTTTATCTGATGGGATTTCCGGTAAAATCTCCTCAATTCCATCTAACAGTTCAAAATACGGAATATTTAAGTACTCAAAGCGGCGACCATCAATTTTCCAATCTTCAAATGCATCCGCATTACGAACATCTAAAATAAACAATTCTTCATTGTTAATAACCTTTTTAGCAACTTGTGACGCATTCCACTTCTGAATTGACATACAGTTTACCCCCATAGGTATAATTTTAATGTTTTTTATAGCGGAGAGCTTTCTCCACTCTCCGCCTTGAAGTACAAGTCTTTAGAAAGTTAGAGATGGCGCTGCATCTTTCGCAAATTCAAGGAATGTTACAGCTCCGCCAACCTCAATACCATCAATAAAATCTTCCGTCGATAAACCCATTACATCCATAGTCATTTGACAAGCAATAAATTTCACACCTAATTCCTGTGCCATTTCCACCAATTGAGGAATGGCCGGAACATTTGCTTTTGCAAAACCTTCCGCAAAATGCTCTGCCCCAGCAGGCATTGGTAGCGCATGCATACCTTGCTTATGAATAAAATTCAATCCTTCAAATGTGAAGAAGATTGCTACCTCCTTTTCTGAAGCTGCCGCTGCCGTTGCGATATTAAACACCTTATAAGCATCAAATAAACCACCATTACTTGCAATAATTGCTACCTTGTTTGACATAATAAAATTCCTCCAATTTAAATGTTTTTTGTAAGTTCACCCTTCCAGGATGTCATTCCTGGTAAGACATTAAATACCTTTGTAAAACCATGTGAAGCAAGCTTCTGCGCAGCCATATCACTGCGTTTGCCGGTACGACAAATAATATAAATCTCCTGCTCTTTATCAAGCTCTGAAAGACGTGCCTCTAGTTCGCCCATTGGGATAGATTTTGCCCCTTCAATATGGCCAAAAGCGAATTCCGCTTCCTCACGTACATCAAGAATTAATCCTTCACGACTAGTGATTTGTTCTAGATCAATTGTTTGATCAAACGTTATGTCTTCTATTTGATCGTTGGTACATTTACGAATATAATGTTTCAGCACGCCATCCTCTTCTATAGTGCCTATATATTGGTGGCCTACAGTTTCAGCCCATGCCGCAATATCGGCTTTTGACCCTTTATCTGTCGCAGATACTTCTAAAATTTGACCATCCACTAAATCAACCATAGCTTTTTTTGTTTTCACAATCGGCATCGGGCAAGAAAGGCCCTTGGCATCTAGCTGAAAATCCGCCTTCATATTTTCCACAACCTCCATATACCATACCCGGTATTATTTTTAACAAAAAAATATAGATATTATCTATATTTGTACTTTACCCTCCCAAGCTAACATACCACCAGCCATATTCGATGCATCAAAGCCATTATCTTCTAATAACTGGGTAGCACGACCACTACGGGCACCTGAACGACAAACCATAATATACGACTCATTTTTATTTAATTCATGCAGTCGAAATTCCAATAAACCAAGCGGTATATGCATAACATCTGGTATATGTCCAGCTTGTACCTCATCTACCTCTCGAACATCAATAAGGTTCAGCTTTTTCCCCTGATCTATCAAATGTTGTACTTCATTCGCCGTAATTTCCTTCATTCTATCTCCTCCTAGTAAGCACTCATACCACCTCGAACATTGGTAACACGTTCAAAGCCTTGCTTTTTCAATTGTTTACACGCCTGACTACTTCGCATACCACTTTGACAAATAACGATTACTTCTTTATCCTTTGGCAAATTGTCAAAGCTCGATCCAAGTGGCATGTTTTTAAATTGAGAGATATGCCGACCTTTATATTCAGCAGGTGTGCGTACATCGATAAATATCTTATCCTTATCATTCAGCATATTTTTTAATTGCGCTGTTGAGATTGACTGAACGCCCTTTGTTGGTTTCATTCGCCAAATAAAAAATACAGCGATTAACGCAATAATTATCCATATCTCCAAATGATCATTCCTCCTTCTTTATACGTTAAAGGGTATATAAATTTATCGGCTTTTCACAACTAGATCCATTGCCTCTTGGATGGCTAGATTCATTTTTTCTGCATCACCTTCGGCAGTCGATACACAATCCAATAAATTTTCACTTACAATAACACCGATCGTCCGATCAACCGCAGAACGCACGGCAGATAGCTGTGTGATCACATCCTTACAGCTTTGACCTTCTTCCATCATGCGTAAAATACCACGCAATTGACCTTCCATACGTTTCACACGATTTGCAGTGTTTGAGCCATATGCCATTCTGTTATGCCCCCTTCCAAAACGATTGATTGAACTTACTTACGAGATTCATATTATACCCCTATAGGTATATTGTCAACACGAAAGCTTCAACCTTTTTTCTTTAAGGACTGTAATCCGTCGTTTATATGCCTCTTTCTGGTCTCTTCACTTTTTTATTTCTACCCGTCACTATGCCCACAATAAAAAAACCCTGCTATGAGTTTTTTCTCATAACAGGGAATCCTCTTTTTATTTAGCTAATTGCATGGCTGGTCCGAAGAACTCATAGTGAATTTTCTCATCCTTCACGCCAATTTCCTGTAAATTTTTAATAACAGCTTCCATGAAGCCTACAGGTCCACATACATAAACATCTGCATTATCAGCTACTTTTTCTGCTAATAATTCTTTTGTGATAAGCTTGTCTTCATCAGAATATAAAGCTGTATATGAAGCATTTGGCAACGCATTTACTTTCTCCTTAATGTCATCGCTAAATGCCACAACTTTCTCATTACGAGCACATTGGATAAAGTTAACTTTATTTGTTGCATCTTCTTTTAAAGATTGTAGCATACTGTTTAAAGGTGTTACCCCAATACCACCACTCACAAATGTAATTGGTGCAGCAGTTTCCTCTAGAACAAATAAACCAGCTGGAGCACTTACATCTACTAAATCTCCAACTTGTAAGTTATCGTGAATAAAGTTAGAAACTTTACCATTTGGTGTATGATCGCTTTCGCGTTTTACTGAAATACGATAGCCATCTTCTGCACTTGCCTGTGAAAGTGTGTATTGACGATTCATTAAATACTCTTCGCCCGGCACTTTTACACGAATGCTAATGTATTGGCCTGGTTCATAAGTCGGTAATGGTGAACCATCTTCATTTACAAAATAAACAGATGTAACTAAGTCGCTTTCTACAACTTTTTTCGCCACTTTTAATGGTTTAAATAGGCGCCATCCACCATTATTTTCAGCCTTTTGGTATAACTCTTCTTCCACTTGAACGAAAATATCAGCTATAACGCCATAAGCCTCAGCCCATGCATTAATAATATCATCTGTTGCTGCGTCACCAAGTACTTCTTTAATTGCTTTTAATAGATGTTCTCCAACAATTGGGTAATGTTCAGGTAAAATGCCTAAACTACGGTGTTTATGTGCTATAAGCATTACAGCAGGTAAAATCGCTTCTAAGTTTTCAATATGAACAGCAGCAGCATAAACAGTGTTAGCTAATGCTGTTTGTTGACGGCCTTGTTCTTGATTCGTGTGATTAAAAATGTTCAGTAATTCTGGATGAGCTTGAAACATATTTTTGTAAAACGTCTTTGTAATTTCAACACCATGAACTTCTAATACAGGTACTGTTGCCTTAATAATTTTAATAGTTTCTTGTTTTAACATATCGCTTACCATCCTTTCGTGATTACAATATAACGCTTTCATTTCCTTAAAGCAATATATGAAATACATCTTTAACAAAATGGACATAATTAATGTATTTTAAATACATCTTTAAAAAACGTTTGAAAATATTATACTTCAATGTAAAAATGCTATAATAATTTTGAATTATAGAAAGTAGGGTGTTCTAATGCGCTTAACTTTATACACAGACTACTCTTTGCGTACGCTTATTTATCTAGGTGCAAAGGAAGACGGCCAATTATCAACTATTCAAGAGATTTCAGATGCTTATAATATATCGAAAAACCACTTAATGAAGGTGACACATCAGCTTGGATTATTAGGCTATATTGAAACAATCCGTGGTCGTGGTGGCGGTATTCGCCTCGCTATCGATCCAAAAACTATTACTATTGGTGAAATTGTGCGTCATACAGAAGAGGATTTTCACCTTGTAGAATGTTTCGACAAAGAAAATAATCTATGTAAAATAGCCCCAGAATGTCAGCTAAAAGGTGTTCTGTACGAAGCTTTACAAGCCTATTTAAGTGTGCTAGATCGTTACACTTTAGATGATTTCCTACATTCTAAAGAAAAATTAATGGCTCTTCTGCTAGGTAAGTAAAAATACCCGCTCAACACTTGTTGGACGGGTATTTCTTTATGAAGATGCTTATAATTGCTTTGAAAAGAAAATCATATCTAAGGCACGAATGCCGTTTTCATAAATTGGTTCTGGGTATTTACGAAAGAAATCTTTTTCAATAGCCTCCATGCGGAAGCCTGCTTTTTGATAAAAGGCAATATTATCAATACTTGAATTTGCTGTTCCAACTAGAACGGTTTGATAGCCTTCCATCTGGCATATTTCAGTGAGTTGTCGTAATACTTCCTTACCTATTCCCTTCCCTTGATACGTTGGAATAATAGCAATATTCTTCAACTCAATTGTTGTATTAGATTGGGGAATTATTAAGGCTACCCCAGCTAGCACCTCGCCACACTTAATTTTATATAAGGTACCCTGATCTAGGTAGTCACGAACTACCTTTTCACTGTCATCCGCTAGTAAGAGCTGCGGTAAGAAGTCTTCACGTTTACCATCTACTTTCTCTAGCGATGTTCTGTAACGAACAAAATCCTCCCGTTCAAAGACATTTAACACACATGGTTGCTTTTCTTTTACCTCTAACCATGAATGCTCTTCTGGATATTCACTTTCAACTCCTAATCGAATAAAAGATAGCTTTTCCTGTGCCTTTTGTGAACGGATATTAACCTTCCTTGCACCTGCAAAAACACGTAATAAACCAAGTTCAAAAAAAGCAATATCTAAGATAGCTGTTTTGGCTTCAAGATTATAGCCCTTTCCCCAAAATGGGTAGCCAAGCCAAGACCCAATATGACAGCTCTTTTTTTGATGGTCTATAAACATTAATGATGTCACGCCAATTAGTTGCCCTTCCTCATTCAAGACAACACGAGGAACTGTTTTACCTTCTTCTTCATCCACACATTCACGTTTAATAAAATTAATTGTATCCTCTACCTTACCAGCAGGTAACCCAAGCGCATCTCGAACCTGTGGCATAGAAGACAATTCATGCATGGCTTCAGCATATTTAATATCATGCTTCACTAAAGTTACCGCCATCTACTATTCCCCTTTACTAACATTGTATTTTTTAACATTCTTTAAGAATATATTCATATCCCTGACCTTCAATTATATGATAGCTGCCAGGACACACCAAAACGATCCTGAATCCACGCAAACTTTTTAGAAAACCCATAATTATCAAGAGGCATTAATGCAAGTCCACCTTCTAATATGTGCGTAACTAAATAGCTTATTTCTTCCTCCGAATCACACTCTATAAAGATAGACGTGGATGGGGTAAATGTGAAATTGTGCTGGATAACACTATCATTCACCATTAATTTTAATCCCTTTAAATGGAGAACTGCCATCGCCACTTGCTGTGAATTTTCCGTATACGACAGACTGGCAACCTCTAAATCTGTAAACCATTGCTGATACTGTTCAATAGCTTCATTCGCTTGCCCTTGAAACATTAAAAATGTAGTTGCACTTTTCATCTATTTTTTTGCTCCTTCATAGTGAGTGATCCATTGTGCTGGGGTCATTTTTGAAACAAGCTCTCCAATTAAATCAAATGGAATATATTTTGTACTTGTAAAACGAATACAGCTTTTCCCCATGTTTAACTTCGTTGGTACTCTCTTCGCATATTCTTCCTGAAACCAAGAGAGCAATGCTGGGTCTGCGTATATCCCCATATGGTATAGCGCAATATGACGTTTTTGGACTGCAAGGCTAATAAAAGGTAATGGGGTATTTGGTGTAACATGATAGCCATCTGGATAGGTTGTTAAAGGAACAACATAGCTAACCATGCCATATTGCATTGTTTGTTCAAATCCATCTTGTATATTCGTTGCAACAACATCTACAAGCTGGCTAAACGCAACACGCCATTTTTCTTCAACTTGCTCCATGTATAAATTCTCCATACCTATTGCCTCACTTTATCATTTATTTTAAAATCTTTATTCATTTGCCTCAGCTTTTGCTTTGCGATATAACTCCTTGGTTTTGTAGCCTAATCCAATAATTTCGCGCATCTCTTGTAGGCGGGCTATTTGTGTATCCTGTTTTTTAGCACTATAAATATAACGCGCCCAGTCCTTTTGATAGCCTGGTGTTAGCTCATCATAAAATGCTAAATCATAAGGGTTGTCTGCAAGTGAATCACGTAATTGAGGAATCATCCTTTCATAATCACTTACACATTGACTACTTGCCGTCTTCTTCTTCCCTTTTCCTTTACCATCTCGCTTGATGCTTAAAATTGAAAATGTATCATCTAATGACATTAGGCTAGCAAATTTCAAATCACTACCAACGATGTACTTTTCGTCGTCAACTTGGATTGCTGGAAAAATTTCATCACGATGGATAAACTGTTCATATTTTTTATTCCCCTTTTTAGGATAAACAAAAAATAAGTAACCTTGTTCTTTTAGACGAGTACCTTTTAACACTTTTTGTAAATACGTTACCATCTCCTCCACAGAGAACACAAATGAAATAATGCGATCAAAAGGTGCTTCTCCTACCTGAGAAATCCCTTCTAATGGCAAATCTTGTGGTTGATTGACTATAGCAACTGATAATTCATCATTCAGTTTAAATTTTTTCTGCATAGCTTACATTCCTCTCCTACTGCTTCTTTATTTCAATTTTAGCATTTAACAAACTGCTCATACATTTACATCTTAGTTTTGATAGTATACTGAAATATTCAAAACTTGGGTATAAAAATATTTCAAGTTTTCCTCTAGTTAGAGATGAATGCTGATGCCTCCATAGGTGATATTTTTCGGAAAAAGAAAAAGAATCGAGATGGTACTTCTCGATTCCTTTTACTTACAGTCTAATCACTTGAAATAATCCCAAGGTTTAGTTTGTTACTTTATTTTATTTTAGCGGTAGCAATAATCCCTTTAATAATCGGAATAGCCGTCCCTATTATAATGACCGGTAAAAACCACCAGCCTATGGAATTGGCTTCACCAAGACCTATACGAACCATTTGAATCGAAATAAATGCGAATAAAATGAGACACAGGTTTTTTACTTCATTTAGTATTTTTCTGCTATTTAAATAAAATGCTTTTACATTATTTTCATTCAAACGTGCTGGATAATTATGCATATATGGTACCTTTTCTAGAAGCCCCAATACAATCCATAAAAACAAACCAATGAATGGTAAAATAAATAGCTCTATTTTCGAACCCCAACGATCAACCTCACCTAAACCATTAAAA
Source organism: Lysinibacillus irui (assembly GCF_028877475.1). Classification (NCBI taxonomy): domain Bacteria; kingdom Bacillati; phylum Bacillota; class Bacilli; order Caryophanales; family Bacillaceae; genus Lysinibacillus; species Lysinibacillus irui. The sequence goes on from NZ_CP113527.1 coordinate 4,097,134, forward strand.
TGACCAGGAATTTCGCTAGGTATTTTACCCCAGAGTAAAATAATATAAAGGATAGATACAATAAATGCACTACCACCAATATAGTCCCATATCTTTTCTGATTTAGTTTTTGGTAGTTTTAAAATTGGCCTATACATTTTTCCCACCTCTGTTCATTTCCTTTATTATTTCTACGTACAATTACGGTTTAAGTTTCAAAATTCACGAAAATTGACTTAGTATTCAATACATGCCATTAATTATCCCTATTATTAGCAGTATTATAGCCGAAAAATCTCCATTTTTTATTACTCTAATCATAATTTAATACTATCTTCAAACTATTAACTACTGTAAAAATACTCATAATACTTTGTAAAATACATATAATCTGATATAAATGATATATATACATATTTCATTATTTTGTAACATTTCTACTAATTACTGAGAAAGGATATTTCAACTATGCGATTTACTATCTACAAGAAATTATTACTCGGTTTTTTTATAGTTATTTTAGTTCTTGTTACAACAATCGGCTTAAATATAAAACAGCTGGATTCAGTAAACAAAACATATCGATTATTACTGGAGGAGCAAACTACTAAATCTATAAGTATTCAGGAATTACGTGTAATAGCTAAACAAGAAATTGTAAGTATGCGAGGTTATTTACTTCTTGGAGACAAACAAAATTTACAAAGTAATCAAGATTCACGAGAGGAATTTAAGAAAAAATCTGAAGAGTTAATGGCCACTTTGGATTCAGAAGAATCTATTAAGTTCCTGGAAGCTATTAACAAAAGTGAGCAAAACGTCCAACAATTTGCGGACCGAATGTTTTCTTTAAAAGCTGAAGGAGAAACAGAAAAGTATGAAAAGCTTGATAGTACTCAAGGTCGATTAATTATCAAACAGTTCGATGAACGTGTTGAAAACCTTTCTAATTATCAAAGTAAATATATTGAAGAAAAGATGGCTGCTACATCAAAACAAATCCAAGATATTAAATTCCAAATGATTCTTCTTGGGGTCTTCGCTGTTGTCATAAGTCTGATAATTGCTATGGTTGTAGGTAGTTTAATGTCTCGTCCTATCAATGGCATGGCTAAGGCAGCGAAAAGAATAGCTGAAGGTGATTTAACAGCCGAACAAATTCGCATTAAAAATCGCGATGAGGTTGGAGATTTAGCACTAGCATTTAATCAAATGGCTACAAACTTAAAGGAGTTAATTAAGAATGTACGTCAGAACACTGTGCAAGTTAGTGGCTCAGCAGCAGAATTAACAGCAAGTGCTGATCAAACTATACAGGCTACCGAACAAATCACTTCTTCTATTCAAGAGGTTGCTAGTGGCTCGGAGGCTCAGGGTAAAAATGCTACAGAAAGCTCTGAAGCAATGAAAAACATGACAAATGGTATACAACAATTAGCTTCTACAACAGCAGCTGTTTCTGAATTAGCAATGGAAACAAACTCAGAAGCTAAAAAAGGTAATGAATCATTACATCGTGTCATTTCCCAAATGACTACAATCAACACAGCCGTCCTAGAGTCTGCAAGTGTTGTTAAAAATTTAGATGGTCATTCTATTGAAATCGGCAATATTATTAGCATTATTACTGACATAGCAGAGCAAACAAATTTATTAGCCCTCAATGCTGCTATCGAAGCAGCCCGTGCAGGTGATCATGGGCGCGGCTTTGCTGTGGTTGCAGACGAAGTGAAAAAATTAGCTGAGCAATCAAAAAAATCTGCAGAGCAAATTGCTACTTTGATCTCCGAAATTCAGCAAGATACAAGCCGTGCTGTAGCTGTGATGGATACAGGTACCCAAGAAGTTCAAATTGGTATGCAAGTAGTAAAAGTGGCTGAAGAAGGCTTCGCCAAAATTGTTGAGCTTATTGAACAAGTATCCATGCAAATTCAAGAGGCCACAACCGTGTCTGAGGAAATGTCATCGAGCGCGGAGCAAATTTATGCTTCCTTTGATGAAATAGCAACGATTGCTCAAATGTCCTCATCCAATTTGCAAAATGTCGCTTCTGCCTCGGAAGAACAATTAGCTACAATTGAAGAGGTAGCAGCTTCTGCATCAACTCTTTCCAATATGGCAGAAGAACTTCATACGCAAGTCTCTCGCTTTAAATTAGATTAAAACAAGAAAAAGACTGCTCATTTTCTTTAGGTGTGTTGCCTATAGAAAATGGGTAGTTTTTTATTTACTTATTTGAATGCTTCTTTTATAAGAGCAATCAAATCCTTTATAGCTTTTTCCTCTTGTATTCTATAATTTTCACTATCAATTCGTAGCATCCCCTTTTCATTGATAGAAATATGATATGAACTGTTTTTGTGATAAATAATAAACATATATCCTTCGGTATAAGAAAAATGTGAGTTAGACCGTTTTACTTTTAAATCTTCTAGTGATTCGGTTAACGAGAGAAATAAAGGATTATCTTTATTAATGTTTATTATCTTGGTCGTTGATTCATTTAAGATACCAATTTTATGAACTTCTTCACCTAAATGATCTGTAGAAAGAAAATCCTTTATAAGGTATTTTGTTTTGTATTCATTGTAAAAATTTAATAAGATCATTGCTATTAAAAATAATGCTAGAATACAAATAACTTTTTTCTTTATTGAAAACAGCTCCTTCAAATTATGTAAAACTACTTTTCTTCTATCCTTAAATGTTAATCCATAAATTTAATTATATACCATTAATTACTATATAAAATAGGCATTTGCACATACCACTGAATATCAAAATTTTATTAAATTGCCACACCTTTTAGACAGAATTAAAAAAATTTTTAGAAAATTATTGACAGCGCATTAATATCCAAGTAATATTGCTTTCAATAACACATTGCAGGCCAAGATTGGAAATAGTAAAAGTGGTTGTGTACTTGTAGAGAGCCGATGGTTGGTGTAAATCGGTAGACACACATTTTGAACTCGTCCATGAGCTACTCCCTGAACATATTAGTAAGGGATGTCGGTTTCCCCCGTTAACAGGATAGACAGTGATAGCTGTCGATAAGAGGATATTTTCTGTAAAGAAAATGTCAATTAGAGTGGTACCGCGAGCATAAACTCGTCTCTATTTTTATAGAGACGGGTTTTTTTATTTTTATTAAATCATTGGCCTAAGTGTAGATTTTAAACTGATTACTACAAAAGGAGTGTTTGAAAATGGGAAGAAAAATTTGGGTGTTTGATACAACTTTACGTGATGGCGAACAAGTGCCAGGAGCTAAACTAAATCTGTATGAAAAAGTTGAGATTGCCCAGCAACTAAAAAAATTAGGGGTCGATATTATCGAAGCTGGATTCCCTGCTTCCTCACAAGGTGATTTTGATGCCGTCAGAGCTGTTGCTGAAAAGGTTGGCAATACAAATGACATTATGATCACGGCATTAGCACGTGCTGTAAAGGCGGATATTGATGCCGTCTATAATGCTGTCAAATACGCTGAAAACCCAATGATTCATATGGTACTTGGTACATCTGATATTCATGTGGAGAAAAAATTCAGCAAATCAAAGGATCAAATTCTTCAAATTGGCGTTGATGCTGTGAAATACGCAAAAACACTATTACCACAAGTTCAATATTCAACAGAAGATGCATCTCGTTCAGATTTTGAATATCTATGGAAAACGATCGAAGCTGTTATGAGAGCTGGCGCAACTATGATTAACGTTCCTGATACAGTAGGCTTTGCAGAACCAGAGGAATTTGGAGAAATGATTTTTAAATTAAATGACCGTATGAAAAATTTAGATGATAGCGTTCTTTTAAGTGTTCATTGCCACAATGACCTTGGAATGGCAACGGCTAATACGCTTGCTGCCATTAAAAATGGTGCAGATAAAGTAGAGTGTACAATTAATGGTATTGGCGAACGTGCAGGTAATGCTGCATTAGAAGAAGTTGTCATGGCCCTAAAAACTCGTAGCTCTATTTATAATGCTGAAACACGCATCAATACAAAAGAGATTATCAATACCTCTCGTCTTGTTTCTAGCTTTATGGGCTTAGATGTTCAGGTCAATAAAGCCATTACAGGAGATAATGCATTTGCTCATTCTTCTGGTATCCATCAAGATGGGTTGCTAAAATCTCGTGATGCTTATGAAATTGTCCATCCCGAAGACGTAGGTCTTGATGATATGGAGCTAGTACTAACAGCTCGTTCTGGTCGTCATGCCGTAAAAAATGCTCTTGAAAAATTAGGGTTTTCTAATCTTTCAACAGATGAATTTGAAGGGATTTTTGAAGGCTTCTTAAAGCTAGCCGATGCAAAAAAAGAAGTATACGATCACGATTTATACGTTATTGTTGAAAGCTATTATGAAAAGCATGATGCCAACAATAAGAACGCTACACACTACAGTGACCAATTCTTTGATTTCGAAGATCTACAAGTCGTCAGCAATGCAAGCTTCCCTTCTGCAAGTGTTAAGATCTGTAAAGGTGGCGAGGTGTTTAAAGCAAGTGCAGTGGGCTCTGGCCCAATTGATGCTTTATATTCAGCCATTGCAGAAATTACAAACATTGATGTAAAGCTTGTGGAGTACAATATCAATAGTGTCTCACGAGGCAAAGAAGCTTTAGGTAAAGTAAAAATTACGATTGAGCATGCAGGTGAAAAGTATATTGCTAAAGCAGCAGATACAGATATATTAAAGGCAAGCGCCCTTGCCTATATTAATGCCATCAATAGCATTGTCGTGGCAAAATTAACACCTGTGATGAATTAAATAATAGAAGAGAGCAGTATGGCTTTAAGAGTCATACTGCTTTTTGATGCTAGAGACTGTCCCTCACTAATTTTTGATACTCCTCATCAATTCGCTCTACATCTAGACGTTCAAACAATGGCGTCACATCTTGAATGATTGCAGGCAGTTCCACTTGTTCATGCCACATCATATCATTGATGCCTAACATGTTTCTTATTTTCTCAGCTGAAAACGGTAGAAACGGATGTAGTAGCTGGCCTAGATTAGCAATAATATAGACGCAGGTTGCTAATGTATGATTGCCAGCCTTCACATTTTCTTTTACCTGTAGCCATGGCTGTTGTTCGTCAAAATAGCGATTAGCCCCTCGAATATACTCAAAAATAGTCTCTAACGCCTGTTTGAAATGACCAGCCTCTATATGAGTACCAGCTTCATTAAATAGCTGAATCGTTTGTTTACGAATGTCGCTATCCACTTCCGCTTGTGGCACCTGACAAGAGAATGATTTCTCAATAAACTTCAATGTACGGTTCACAAAATTACCATAGGCTCCTAGTAGTTCACCGTTATGGCTATAAATAAATTCGCGCCATGAAAAATCAGTATCACGGTTTTCTGGCGCATTTATTGTTAAAAAGTAACGAATAGAATCTACATCATAGCGACTTAGAATATAAGGTACCCACACAGCCCAATTTTGACTAGTAGATAATTTGCGTTTTTCTAATGTTAAATATTCATTCGATACGATATGTGTTGGTAAAGCCTTAGCTCCGATTCCCATTAAAATTGCAGGCCAAATAACCGTATGGAAAGGAATATTATCTTTACCATGGACATAATACGAAATGGTTTCTTCATTCCATAAGTCTTCTATTGCTATTTGATGCTCTTTTGCCCATTCTAGACTGGCTGTTAAATACCCTGCAACTGCTTCAATCCAAACATATATCTTTTTCCCCTCAAAGCCAGGCACTGGAACATCTATACCATTTGGTAAATCCCTTGTTACCGCTCGGTCAGGGACTCCCTCTGCCAAATAGCGCTCCGTCAATCCTATAGCATTATCCCGCCAACGCTTTTCTGCCTTTGCTTCCGCTAAATAAGACTCGAGCCTTCCTTGAAATTGACTAAAGGTAAAATAAAAATGTTCTGTCTCTCTAATCACTGGCTCATTCCCACAAATTTTGCAGCGCTTATCAATTAAATCTAGCGGATCTAAAATTTCTGAGCAGTTATCACACTGGTCACCTCTTGCCTTCGCACCACAATTCGGGCATATCCCTTCGACAAAACGATCCGGTAAAAATTGCTTATCTGTCTCACAGTAAGCCTGTTCACTTTTTTTCTTGTATAAGAAATTGTTAGCAAGCAGCTGTAAAAATAAAGCCTTAACCGATTCATGATGATGCTCTGCGTCCGTTCTTGTGTATAAATCATAAGTAAATCCTAAGTCATTGAAACATCTTGTAAATTCATCATGATAATGATTGGCAATAGCCTCTGTTGTAGTATTTTCTTGTGCTGCACGAATTGAAATAGGCGTGCCATTACAATCACTGCCCGATACATATAACACCTGCTCGCCTTTTTGTCGGTAATATCTAGCCAAAATATCACCTGGTAATAATGCGGCAACATGACCTAAATGCAAAGAGCCATTTGCATACGGCCAAGCTCCTCCAATAACAATTGTCATTCTAAATTGCTCCCCTCACATAAAAAATGGTAAAAAAAATCGCCCTAATCAAATCTGATTAGGACGAGTATACCCGTGTTACCACCTATATTTACAAATAGCTCACACTATTTGCCTCTATCAGTACGTCTCATTCAATAAATAAAAGATACTGCCGCTGTTGTAACGAGTGCCCATCTCGTCGTAATCTACTTGCTAAAAAGCTTTCGGTACGAAGCTCAAAGGTCATTTTCAAAAGGGGTCATTTACCTCATTTCCACCAACAGAGGCTCTCTACAAAATGCTAGTCCAATTTACTTTTCCTTTTCAATGCTTTTCTTATAGGATTGGCACTATTTTACTCTTTCTTGTGCGAGATTGCAATGATTGTCGTTATAGCAGCCCTTCACCAAAAGTTGAGGGAGGAATGTTTGTAGGTAATTAATCTAGCGTTATGTTTAATAATGCTGTTAAATCCTCTATGACAATATCGGCCTTCGCTAATTCGTTATCTTGCGCAAAGTCAAAACGAACGCCTATCGACAGTAGCTGATTGTCATGTGCAGCCTGAATATCAGAAGATCGATCTCCTACTACTGCTCCGTCCTGTACTCCATTTTCAATTATTACCTTTTTGACCAATTCGGATTTATGACCACTTGCAATAGATTGAATGCTATAGATTCCCTTTATAAAGCGTCCTAATTGATATGTTTCAACAATTGCCTGTAAATAGTCAACCTGCCCATTACTCGCTATGTATAACGGATAATTCTCTGACAATACTGCAAGGGCTTGTTCAGCATGTGGATACAATGCCCCTTTACGATTACGTATTTGCTCAATCAACTTTACATGAAATAAGACATTACTCTCTTCACGTATTTCTACCGAATGCATAGGACATAATGTTTCCCAGACAACAGGTAATGGTACACCCATAATTTCTCGATACTTTTCTATTGGCGTTTCTCCCTGCCATAAGCCCTTTGAACGTAGTACATCAAATGTTGCATCAAGTGCAGGCTCTAAAATGAGATTGGTTTGAAATAATGTACCGTCCATATCAAAAATAAACGCTTTATTCATTGAATCACTCCTTGATTAATGATCAAAAAACTCCATATGCAGCTTTTCCTTCTTATAATAACTCAAACGGTCTTGCAAAGTTCCCGTATGAAATTCAAATTTATGGCCATCAAGGTCCGTAAAGTAAATCGATTTTTTATCCTTTTCGTCTCTTTCTCTACCTGCTAAAATATTAACCTTTAATTGCACTAATCTATCATACATTTGATCAAAGTCATCCTCAGAGATTGTAAAGGCAATATGTGTGTAGGAATGCTGGATATCATTGCGGGGTATATCCTTTTCTACATTAAGGGCAAGCCACAGCCCATTTACATCAAAATAGGCTGTAGTCTTCCCCTTTACTAATAGCTTAGCATCGAAAACATTTTCATAAAAAGCGATGGATTCCTCTAAATTAGAAACCGAAAATAGTAAATGATTGATATGTTGAACTGTCATAGAAGTGCTCCTAATGATTATTTATTTCTTTTTTTCAATCCCTTTGTAATTTGCTTCCACTTACGCTGTTCCTCAAGCTTTGCCTGGGCATTTGTTTTACGTTCGATATAAGCCAATTCTCGTTGTAGCTTAAAGTAGCTCTGCAGACGATATTGGTCCAAATCACCATCTATAATAGCTTGCTGTACTGCACAATAAGGCTCTGTTTGATGGGTGCAATCACGATAGCGGCAAGCTGTTGCTAGTTCTTCAATATCTTGAAAGCTCGACGCCAAGCTATCACCTTGATCCCATAATTGAAGTTCTCGCATTCCTGGCGTATCAATCAAACAGCCTCCAGTAGGTAACATTACTAACTCTCGATGTGTCGTTGTATGACGTCCTTTAGCATCATCCTCACGAATACCCGCTACCTTCATCAGCATTTCTCCACATAATGCATTCGTTAATGTTGATTTACCTGCCCCTGAAGAGCCCAGTAACGCCCCCGTCACTCCTTCTTGAAATAATGCCTGAATCTCCATTAATCCTTCACCAGATAAAGCACTCGTTACAAAAATATCTACGCCAAATGCCACGGTCTCCACTTCTTGAACTAGGCTTGCAACATCCTCACATAAATCCGCTTTTGTCAGTACAATAACAGGCTTTGCACCTGAATCCCATGCGGCCACTAAATAGCGTTCCATACGTCGAATATTAAAATCCGCATTCAAGCTCATAACAAGTAATACAATATCGACATTCGATGCGACAATCTGCTCTTGAATTTCTTGACCTGCCACTTTACGTGAAAAGACAGACTTGCGCTGGAATAATTGATGAATGATCGCTCGTTCCTCACCTGGCATTTTCTCTACTAGTAACCAATCACCAACCGCAGGATAGTCCTCACGAGCTAAAGACGTATAGGCATAATGACCAGCAATTGTCGCTAGCCATTCTCCCTCTTCGGCCAACACACGATAAGAATGTTTATGTTCTAAGATAACCCTTGCAGGCACACAGTTTTTCAGTTTTGGCTGTTTTTTCATTTCTATCATTTGCTCTTCAAAATAAGTTGTAAAACCTAATGTTGTTAATTTCAATTTAATTTCCTCCTAAACGTACATATCATGATGCCTTTTAGCGTAATTGCAATTGACACTTACACCATAGGCTATATCGCGGTTCAGCAATTTGGGACCACGATAAAAAAACCTTGTATCTGCAATTCGGCAGTTACAAGGTTTCACAGGCACGTTTAAAAGGTACACAAATACTCCGAGCTATAGCACGGTGTCATGTTGTATAGTTTAGGCGTGTGAAATTGAACAAACCGAATTGCAGTTCACTAAAAACAGATCTATTCATCATGTCACATCACCTACTTTCCATTTTGTTGTTATTAATATAGCTAAATTTTCAGAAATTGTCAATTCCAATTTTATAAGCATTTATTCCAATCCTCAACGCATAGAATGAACAAGACCACTAACTGCGAGGAGATGTTGGATTGCCTAAAATCATTTCTATTAGCACACATCAACCGCCCTACACATTACAGCAAGCAAATGCAGAGGAACTAACGAAAGAGCTTTTCTATGCAAAAATCCCAAAACTAGAGCGATATTTAAAGGTTTTTGAAAATGGTGGTATCGACACACGACATTTTTGTGTACCACCAGAATGGCATCGTACGAATCACTCTTTTGAGGAACGTAACGAATTATATATTGAATTAGCTACACAATATAGCGTGAACGTCATCCAAGCGTGTTTAGAAAATAACGCCTTTTTATTTTCCCCAATTTCTCCCGAAGAAATTGATGCCATTATTTTTGTTAGTAGTACGGGCATTTCAACACCTAGCATTGATGCGCGTGTTATGAACAAGCTTACCTTTTCAGATCGACTTAAACGTATTCCACTTTGGGGGCTTGGCTGCGCAGGTGGAGCAGCTGGAATTAGTAGAGCTTATGATTTTTGTAAAGCACATCCCCATTCGAAGGTGCTTGTTGTTTGTGTTGAGTTATGTAGCCTCACTTTTCAGCCAAATGATTATTCTAAAAGTAATTTAATCGGTGCATCACTTTTTGCAGATGGTGCCGCTTGTATTCTCATTTGCGGAGATGAAATAGCAATAGACACAAAAGTTCCGTCCCCTACTATTCTAGCTACAGGCTCTAAATGGATGCCAGATTCAGAAAGTGTCATGGGATGGGATGTTAAAAATAATGGGCTCCATGTCATCTTTCAAAAAAGTATTCCTGCCATTATCACCAATTGGCTAGGACCTTTCATTGAACAATTTTTAATGGAACAAGGAATGTACAGCGAACAACTTACTCATTTCATTGCTCATCCTGGAGGAAAAAAAGTATTACAAGCATATGAGGACACACTTTATCTTTCTTCCCAAAAAACCGACATTTCTCGGGAAATATTACGCCACCATGGCAACATGTCATCACCAACAGTGTTATATGTATTAGAGCAATTTATGCTACATGAAGGACAAGTGGAGGATACAGGTTTACTCGTCGCTCTTGGCCCTGGTTTTTGTGCAGAAGCTGTATTATTAAACTGGAGGGAGTAACATGATCTTCTATCTAATTTTAACTCTTGTCATTCTACAAAGACTGACAGAAGTAGTCATTGCCAAGCGCAATGAGAAGTGGATGCTTTCACAAGGAGCTTATGAAGAAGGTGCTTCTCACTACCCGTATATGGTTACTATGCATATTAGTTTTTTCTTGTTTTTAATTGTGGAAGTCGTTACAAATAACAATGGTCTCTCGCCCTTATTTCCATTATTTTTTATATTATTTATAGCTGTTCAGGCATTACGGATCTGGTGTATTCGCTCCTTAGGGACTTTTTGGAATACAAAAATCCTCATATTACCTGATGCTCAAGTTGTTCGTAAAGGTCCATATGAATATATGCGTCACCCAAATTATGCTGTCGTTTGTTTGGAAATTCTCCTTTTACCGATTATGTTTCAAGCTTACTTTACCGCGTTTTGCTTTACATTACTAAACATTACAATGCTCTCTGTACGAATCCCTATAGAAGAAAAGGCATTGCGAGATGCAACAAATTATAATAACGTATTCCAAAAGAAGATTTCGGAGTCTTAACCGAAATCTTCTTTTCTTATTAATGCCATTCCCAGTTAAACGGATTTTGTAGAAGCTCCCATGGGTTACGAAATTCTTCATCTGTTAATAAGCAGCTGTCTAACTGTTTGATAATCTCCTCTTTATCTAGATCAATACCAATCATAACAAGCTGAGTCAATCGATCTCCGAACTCCTCATCCCAATCCTCCAACACTTCTGGACTTTGTTGGAATACATCCTGTTGCTGAGTACTAGACAAAGCTGCTACCCAATATGAAACAGGTTCAATTTTTGCAGATGATCCTGCTTGTGATAGTAATAACGCAACATCCTGGTGTCTTGCACTCCAAATAATCCCCTTTGCTCGTACGATCGAGTCTGGCATTTGATCACACCACTCAACAAATCGCATAGGATGGAATGGTCTTTTGCGTTTATAAGTAAACGAAGAAATCCCATATTCCTCTGTCTCTGGCGTATGATTCTCATGGCCCAGTTCTAACTCCTTTAACCAACCAGCTGATTCTGATACACGCTCAAAGTCAAAGCGACCTGTATTTAATATGTCAACTGGATCAAGAACACCGTTTGTTGTACGAATCAGTTTTGCTTCGGGCTGCAGCGCACGCAAAATACGTTCTAATCGTTCAAGCTCTTCCACAGATACTAAATCACACTTATTTACCACAAGGACATCACAAAATTCAATTTGATCAATAAGCAGGTCTGCAACATCACGCTCATCTAATTCGCCAACTGCTTCCTTCCGCTCCAACAAGCTTTCCCCTGACTGAAAATCATGCCAAAAGCGATGTGCATCTACAACCGTAACCATCGTATCCAATTGACAAAATTTCGTTAAATCAATTCCTAGCTCCTCGTCTAAGTAACTAAATGTTTGTGCCACGGGTATTGGCTCACTAATCCCTGTTGATTCGATCAATATATAATCAATATTACCAAGTTTAGCGAGACGTTCCACCTCCTGCAATAAATCCTCTCGTAATGTACAACAAATACAGCCATTGGATAGCTCCACAAATTTTTCTTCCGTTCGTGAAATACCGCTACCATTCGCAATAAGCCCAGCATCAATATTAATTTCACTCATATCATTGACGATAACAGCAACACGTAAATCTTTCTTATTCTGCAATACATGGTTCATCATCGTCGTTTTACCGGATCCTAAATACCCACTTAATACAGTAACAGGAATTCTCTTTGTCATGTTTACAACTCCCTAAATCGTAATTATTACTATTTACAATTTGTAATTTAAACATACAATATTGAAAAATGCAAAGCTTTTTATTACCTTCAAAAATAAACTTGACAATATTTAATCTTAAATACAATAATTAAATTGTAATCATTACTATTTAAAAAGAGGCCTATTTATGCGTGTACAAGTAACATTAGCCTGCACCGAAACAGGTGATAAAAACTATATAACAACTAAAAACAAACGTAATAACCCTGAAAGGTTGGAGCTAAAAAAGTACTCTCCTCGCTTAAAACGCAAGACACTACACAGAGAAACGAAGTAATTTGAAGAAAGTAACCGTTAGAGATTAAGGTTATCCTTCTTTTGAGCAGATTCCTTTAGATGGTTGATGCCTACCTTTGAGCGGGTTCACCATCCTTTCGAGCGGTTATGCCCTTTCTTTGAGCGGGTTCACCATCCTTCTGAGCGGTTATGCCCTACCTTTGAGCGGGTTCACCATCCTTTCGAGCGGTTATTCCCTACCTTTGAGCGGGTTCACCATCCTTTCGAGCGGTTATGCCCTACCTTTGAGCGGATTCTCCATACTTACGAGCGGTTATGCCCTACCTTTGAGCGGATTCACCTACCTTCTGAGCGGTTCGAGAACCGCATTGAGAGGGTTCCATTCCAGAATAAAAATGACTGTTTCAAAAGTAAACATTTTGAAACAGTCTGTATAAATTCATAGCTATACCTGCTCTCTATTGATTTCTAATGCCAGCTCGTTTAATTTTTGATCTAATTCATCGAGTATACGTAATCTATAATCTATTTGCTCCTCCATATGAATGGACTTTTTCATTTCCTTATTCATATCATTAGTTTGTTTTTCCATTTCATTTGATAATCTTTCAATCTCTGAATTTTTCCTCTCCAACTCTTTTATCAAGTGTTGATGAAGGCTGTCCGTTTCTATTTTATCTCTATATGATTTTTCCAAGACCTCTATCATTTTTTCCATATGACTACCTGCTGCTGATGTAAAGTCGTTTAATTTTTTTTCAAGCCCTCCGACAATCGCTTTATAGTCAATATCAATTGTAGCTTCATTCGAAACTTGTTGGCTTTCCTTTAATAATTTATTTTCAGCCCGCAATTCAGCGATTTCCTTTAATAAAGACTCTATTGATGCAATTTGTTTTTTTCTTTGGACTTCTCGCTTTTGAATCTCTTCATCATATGCCTGCAGCTCCTTATCAAAGTCTCTCTTCAACTTTAAAAGCTCCATCGAAAGTTCTTTTCTAAGCCTTGTTAATTGTACATTCTCTCGTTCAAGTCTTAGTACCAATGCGTAATAATCACTGTCCCTTAGTCTTTTTACTTCATTTTTATACTTAGCTAACTCTGCCCTTAAAAAAATAATCATTTGTTGGAGCTGTATTGGATCATTGTTTTTCACAATATCATTTTCCATCGTCACACCCCCTAACCCGAATAACTTTTTAACAAATCAACCACCTCTTCAAACTGTGCTTTACTATCCTCTAGTATTTCATCTAATTGCTTCATCAACTTTGCTTCTAGTTCTCGGATATCATTTTGTCCAGTATTTTTCTTTTCACCTGAGACCAAATAGGCCATTAATTGATGTAATGTACTTTTTTCAAGAAACGCAAAGCTATTATCTTGTTCATTACGCCGATTGAGTTGCTCCTTTAAAAGTTGTTGAGTTACACTACTGTACTCTTGCTTTTGATCATCCTTCATTGTCATCCTCCTGTGCTTGACCGATACCATTAAGGTTAATAGGATTTAAAACAACAATACCATCTGTTAGCTGATCACAATATGTAAAGCCCATAATAGTGCCAGAATACGATAAATTATGGGACCATTTTATTTGAAAATTAGTAAATGAAATGGTTTCATTGGGCTCAATTGTTGTCTTCCCTACTGGTCTCAGCCAATACTCTTCTTTGCTTAACTTATCATTAAACCGTTCCCAATTAATTTGCCCTTGTGTCTTGAAATTTGGTGTGAAATTTTCATGAACATATCTCCCAGAAAAATAAAATGGAGAATCCTTAGGTACCGTTATGCACAAATAGGGGTTTGTAATAGCTGTACTACCGATGTTGCGAATATGATAGGAGCCTAAACATAAACTCTCTTGCTCAGGAATATAGGAAATATTGAACGAGGTTGTAAAATAACTAATGAGGTTAAACCTGTTTGGAATTGTCAACTCCTCAACTAACTGCTTAATTTCATGAACATAGGCGTTTGTTTGTTCTTTTAGTGCCAGTATTTTGTCTTCTATACGTTTTGTCACTTCGTACCTCCTTGTTGTTATTTACTTACAAAGCGTCTCTTCAACTCTTAGAGAACCACTTGACTCGCTAACACGACAAAATAAAAAAAGAGAGGATAACCCTCTCTTCATGATATGACTTTCTTCTATTTGTTAGCACCATTAACCCATAGGTGGGAAAATAACAGGGCATTGTTGTGGACGAACCGCAGTTGGACATGAGAATGGTAAGTCTGCTCTTGGTTCGCAGAAAGTTGCTAAGAATTCCACAGTAACTGGGAATGTAGATTGAATACTTTGACAAACAGCAACAGTAATTGTCAACGCAGAGAACGTGATTGTACCTGCTGCAGCACCTGTTCCAACAGTAAGTGTTCCAGTTGTACAAACGAAGCAATCTAAATCTGTGTATAAAATTTCAACGTCTGTTCCCTTAGGCGCACATAACGTCACTTGCTCACAGCGAGAAACTGGAATGTTAGTGCTTGTGAAAACAGTACCATTAGGTAAAGTAACGACAATTGTTAGAATGAAGTTCTTTTGAACATTTAGATGTTGCAGACAAACAGTTGATCCATCAATAGTGAATTGGCGATTCTCACGGTTTAGAATCACAATTGGATTTGTAGCTGCTGGAATTACTCGACAAGTAACAATAGCACCTGTTAAGTCAGTAGTTGCTGTAACACCTGGGAATGTAATTGGTCCAGTAGGCGAAATATCAAACGACATTTCTTTTACAATCCAGTCGTATACCTTATCAACATTTATACAGATTAGTTCCTGCGCCTGGGATGGCATATGCTCTTGCATCCTTTTGACACCTCCATAAAATTTTTATCTTTCGTTTGTAGCATATGTTTTTCAGCTATAAGTGCATGGGCTAACAAATAGTTACATTGGATATTTATTAAAATCAGCCAAGATCATTTTTACATCCAGTTCTTTCTTTATGGTAAGAACTAAAATATTGAGAGGACCGGTATATTTGTAACAGAAAGTCAATATTTTTAATAAACTAATAATGGACTGAAAGGGGTGAACTACAATGGAAGAATCAAAATTGTATACCACTCAAGAAATTGAAAATTTAAAGCAAAAAATTGAAACATATAGAGAATCGTTAACCTCGTTAAAAATGGGGACGTCAATTGAAGATTTCCTTTATATGAAGCAGGAATTTGATGGACTAAAAACACAAATGGCCCACTTAGAGGGGATCACAGAGACATTAGATACTAAACAAAATTCATATATAAAAGGATATGATGATCAAATCAGGGTTCTTTCAATACAACTTGAGTCTTTGAATCAAACCATTGAAGAAATGAACCAAGAGATTTTATCAATTTTAAATAAACTATTGCCAGTTAAAGGAGATGATACAACGACCTTACCTTCCTCCATTGAAATGCCTTCTCAAACTTATTCTAATCTTTTGCCAAGACAACCTAGAATGACACAAACAGCAGATCAAACTACAATTACATCAGCACAGCCATCTTATAGACTACTACAAAGTGTGGCAGGTAAAGCCAAAAAACACCAACCAAATGTAAATACCGGGGCTCCCTCTCCTCAAAATGGTCTACAGGCAACTAAACCTGAAGAGCGGCATTTTAATCAGCAATATTTTCAATCAATCAATACGCACCCGAGCCAAATATATAATGGCTTATACAGAAACACGACAGTTGAATCCACCTTCCATTTTAAAAATGCCACGGATGCAAAGGAAGTTCCAGTAAGTGTTTATGATCCATTACAGCCTACTTTAAGTGAAGAAAACATCGAGAATGAACCTTTACAATCTGTTCATGAATCGGAGAGTACTAAAACGACGGAAATTTTAGATGCTCCTATCGAGATTGTGAAAACAGAAAGTGAACATAACCTTCATGAGATGCCAGAAGTATCTAATGAGTCGTTAGAACAAGCTATATCGGAGCTACCTAGCGAGCAAATCAACCAAGTCATTTCAGAAAATGTAGAAGTGCCTGTAGACACATATCACTCTCCTTCATTGGAAACTGAAGAATATGTTGAAGGGTATCAAGCTGGAACAGCCTTTGAGATTCATCCATCCCTTGAAGAAGCGCAACCTGAACCTGTAATTAGGCCGATTGAAGAAGAAAATAAGCAACCCGAACCTGTAATTAGGCCGATTGAAGAAAGTAAGCAGCCCAAACCTGTAAAAGAGCTAATCGAGGAAGAAAGTAAACAGTCTGAACTTGTAAGTAAGCCGATCGAAGAAGAAAATAAGAAGGGAAAGAACTCCTTTTTCGATTTCTTTAAAAGATGGAGTTAAATTTATCGTTCTATAAAACATCCACTATGTATGACCATACATAGTGGATGTCTTTATGTTTCAAATAAAAGCTGACTTTCAGAAATCATTGAATTTATAGGTGATGAAGATATTTGCCCTTCCCCCCCTTTCACATATGAATAGAATAATGAAGAAAGGGGGTGTAAAAATGTGTTTGAATAATTCAATGTGTGGTTGCTCTGGTAATGGTCATGGTAATGGTGAATGTACTGCTCTAGGCCCATTTATCGGAATTGATGCTGCATGTATTACTCCACCGGTAGCTACAGGTGCGATTATCCCATTTTCTTCAGGGATTGACCCTGTTGCATTAGTAGCTGTTGCAGGTGGTTTAATTGGGACTGTAAGTCTTGTTGGCTTCGGGACATCTGTTCCAGGGATAGCTCTTACTGGTGTTAATATAGATTTAACAAGTACTCTTACAGAAGCGTTTAATGTTCCACGCCCAGGTACAATTACATCTATTTCCGCTACAATTTCAGCAACTGCTGCTTTAACTTTAACAGGAACAGGGACAGTTAGAGCACAGATTTACCGCGCAGTTCCAGGAAGTAACGTTTTCAGCCCTACTGCAGCATTTGTTGATTTATTACCAGCATTACCATTAGCAGCTGTAGTAGCTGGTACGATTGCAAGTGGCAATGCAAACGTATCTGTTCCAGTAAATACTGGAGACCGCTTAGTAATGGTGTTCTCCTTGACTACTTCAGGGGTTGCTGCGACTCTTCTTGGTAACGCAAGTGCAGGAATCAATATTGTATAAGAGAATGTAGATCACAACTACTAATAAAGTATTAGCATCCTTAAAAAAATGAAATCAACTGAATGAACTTATAATAGGCGATTTGCAAGAAATCGCCTATTTTTTATGCCCCCAAAGCAAACTGAATATGTGCCAAATGATGCTTACCATGCCAAGCATATAAACCGATTGCTTGCTCCAGTGTTGTCAGTCCTGAATCAGGATGATTGAATGCTCGTTGTAATTGCTCATCTTTTAAGTTACTTAGCAAGTAAACCCAACGTTCATGTAAATTTTCTATTAAATTATAAGAAGTTGCTACTGGCATTGCAGAATCTGGTAGCTGTGCCCATTCCGCTTCATTGTATGGTTTAATGGTTGGGACGTCCTCTGTTAGGGCTAGCTTAAAACGGATATAGCTATTCATGTGGCTGTCGGCAATATGATGGACTAGCTGTTTAACTGTCCAACCATTTTCTCGGTAGGTTTTTGCCAATGCTTGCTCACTTGCTCCACTCAAGGCCTCTGCAAGCTGCATCGGTAATAAACGAATGTCGTCAATCCATTCTTTTACCTGCTGTGAAGTAACCTCTTTTGGTAATTGAAACTGTCCAATAGGATATTGTAGATCTGTCATATTGTTCTCCTCCGTATCAATTGTGTTTTCTGTGCTATTCAAATGGTAGTATTATAACTTACAAGAAAAGGTACTTGCCAATTATTGACGAATATCATATATCAACGTATCAAAGTATTTCCCATTCGTATACAGCAAGAGAGCCCATTCACCAGGCTTAGGGATTTTTACACTAGAGGGTGCATGAGCATCTGCTCCATTTACTGGCCCACCAAGCACAATGCTCCATCCATCTACTAAAATTGGCTGGATGGCCTTTGATTCTTTATGATAACCTACAACCGTTAACTCTGTACTACCACTGTCATCCATTCCCCATAGATGCCACATCCACTTTTGTGTACTTAAGCTTGGCATATCAGCACCAATGACTCCCGATTTATTAGCATTACCAATGATGCCCCTATCACCGAACTCAACTGCTTTACGACTCCAATCAATCGAGGAAAAATCACTTTCCTGTACAAAATCAGGTATACCCTCTGGCATTGTTATGTTCTCTTTATCTGCACAGCCTACTACGAGTAACAATAGAACACATAACAGTACAAATCGTTTCATAACATCCCCCCCATTTCTTATAAACCGTTTTCTTTATTAAATTATTACAGATAATTCAGTAAATTAAAATGCTAAATGCCTAGAGATTTTTTAACAACAGCTACTAATGGCTTTAATGGATGGATAACTGATATAGCTGTTTGCTCTTCAAATTGTTGTGCGGCATCTACCATTGAAAGCTGCGCTACAGAGATCAACCTTTGTTCATCAGTTAATGAAAGCAGAGTCTGTAAAATGGCATCACTGTAGGCTTCCTTTTTTCCCTGCATAATGAGGTCAAATGTATTCTCAATGACTTTTGCCACGACAGTTACTGATTTTTCATGATGCTTAGCATATTGGTGAAGTCTAGCCATTGTTCCTTCAACGGTCATAGGATTTGTAAAAAGAATGGTTATAGGTTGTTGTACTTTACATATGCTTTCAAAATATAGCTCATCAATCTTTATTATGGGAATTGATGAATCGACAGTAGCATCATCCTGTAACAAGGCAATATAATTAGTACATGTTATTAAAATAGCATCCACATCACAGCTAGCTATCCATTCGATTTGTTCCTTAACCTTACGAGCTACATCACCCATTCCTTTTGATACTTGCTGCATGACTCCAGGATCTACAAAATGAAGCAATTCCATATCCTCATCATTTTGGAAAGTACGCTCTATGTACTCTATATTGGAATAATGGGCATGCAAACAGCCAATTCGTTTCTTCAAATACCTTCCTCCTCATTGGAAAGCCTCTTTTCCATTGTTACCTTACCAGATTCCCTCCCATTTCTTCTTTTCTTACAGCATATCTTAATAATTGATCTAATGCACTGGAGTAAATTACTCCACCTCAATTCATCATAGAAAGATGACCTATTAAGCATACATATTCATAAAAATAACCGCATTATCAAAAGACAATGCGGTCTACCAATTTGTTTATTTATGCATAAAGCGTATGGCTCTACTCATAACAGTTGGTACAATTGAAGCATGATTTTCGTCTAAAGCCTCGTAAAACTCAACATTCATTATTTTTTCTAGTAACGTTGCCATTTGGCGCGCATCATCCACCATAAAGGTTTCAAGTTCACCTGCACTAATAAACAATGTTTCGTTCATTTCTTGATGCTCATTCAAAAATACTGACGCACATTGTACTAATTCATGCTCATTCCACCAAATTGAAGGGCTAATAGCTAGATAGCGTTGGAAGCTAGATTGATGGTGAAACAGTTGCCAAAGCGTAAAATAACCTCCTAAGGAATGACCAAATAAAGCTTCCTGTGCTTTATTCACAGGATATTGGGCCTCAATTGTCGGCTTCAGCTCTTCCTCTATAAAGCGGCTAAAATACACTGCTCCTCCTAACTTTTCATGACCCTTCCCTTTAAATCGTGCAGGATAAATATATGTCTCTGCTGGCGCCGTAAAATCATAAAATCTTCTTTCACGCATATCATCGCCATGTCCGATGCCTACAACAACAGCTGGTAGGACCCCCGTCTTTGGTGCATTACGACTTTGTAAACGTATCGCTTCCTTTACAAGATTAAAATAAGATGAGCCATCTAGTACATACAACACCGGAAAGCCTACTTCTGGTGCTTCCTCACTTGGCACATAGATATTAATCGTGTACGTATAATCCGTTAATTTCGATGTTATTTGTTGTGTGGCATGCTCTATTTTAGTTCTCTTCATTTGTCACCCTCCTTTAAAATGTCATAGCCATAGCATACAGGTGTATTCGTTACTGGATCTTCCATAATGCGTGCATCAATATGAAATACTTTACGCATCACTTCTGCACTTACTATTTCCTGCGGCGTTCCGGTTTGTATAATAACACCTTTCTGCATCGCAATAAGATGATCTGAATATCTGGCAGCGTGGTTAATATCATGTAGAACCATGACAATTGTACAGTCGTGCTGCTCATTTAAGCTTTTGACTATATCCAGCACTTCTAGCTGATGTGCCATATCTAAATAGGTAGTAGGCTCGTCCAACAGTAAAATATTTGTTTCTTGTGCTAAAGCCATCGCTAACCAAACGCGCTGACGCTGACCTCCAGACAGCTGTGCAAGCTCTCGATTACGATATTCCATCGTATTTGTGACAGTTAACGCCCACTCAATCATTTCCTCATCTTTATTTGTTAATCGATTGACATTGTTTCGATGTGGATAACGACCATAGGCAATTAACTCCTGCACCTTTAATTGACCAGGTGCAACAGGTGTTTGAGATAGAATAGCTAGTTTCTTTGCAATATCCTTGGTCGATAAATTTTGCATATTTTGCTCTTGCAAGTATACCGTGCCTTGCTGCTTTTTTAATATACGTCCAATTGTTTTAAGAAGGGTTGATTTACCACACCCATTTGGACCAATAATCGTTGTCACCTTGCCCTCTTCTATCGTTAAATTTAAGCCTTCAAATACACGAACCTGCTCATAACCGGAAGCTAAATTTTCCATTCTAAATGCAGTTTGCACATCATTTCCTCCTATGCCTTAGATTTCACAAGTAAATACAAAAAGTAGGGAATCCCAATAATGGAAACAACAATTCCAACAGCCAGTTCCGATGGTGCAAATACGGTTTTGCCAATAAAATCAGCTAAAATTAACAAGGCTGCACCAATCAATGCACTTACCGGCATGACAAAACGGTGTTGAATACCGACCAGCTGCTTCGCAATATGAGGAGCCATTAAACCTATGAAGCCAATACTTCCTGATACGGATACACAGGCACTAACAAGCCCAACACTAGCTAATAACAGCTTCATTTTCTCTTTTTCAACAGCGATTCCTAAACTTGTGATGCTATCCTCTTCAAGCTGAAAATAATCAAGTAAATGCGATTTTCTATACACATACATTCCTAAAACTAAGAGCCAAGGTAACATCGTTAGGGCAAAAATCCAATTCGCATTATAGATAGACCCTGCCATCCATATAGCTGCAGATTCAAAATCTTGAGCACTCATTTTTAAAGATAAGAACAATGACAAAGCACCAAACCCACTATTAATCGCTATCCCTGTTAAAATTAAACGCTGCATATCTAGATGACCATTTTTTAAAGCAAATGAGAAAATCAATATAGCAGCAATCGCACCACCGATAAAACCGAACAATGGCATCATTAAAATAGACAACCAGCTACTCATATCTGCACTCACTAGTTTTAATTGAAAGAAGAACATAAAAATTACGACCGCTGCACCAGCGCCAGCATTAATTCCTAAAATCCCAGGGTCCGCTAGTCCATTGCGTGTAATCCCCTGTAAGACAACCCCTGCTAAACCTAAGCCAATGCCGACTAGTCCGGCAATAACAATTCGAGGCAAGCGAAATTCAAAAATTACTAGATCAAATTTAGGATTTGCCTCAATCCGCAACAATGTTTTAATGACATCCATGACAGACATATCAAAAACACCATTTGTTATATGTAGATAGCTCGCAAGCAAAATTAATAAAATAAGCATTGATATAGTTAGAACAAAAATATTGGAGGTTTTTTTACGCACGTTTTTCACCTCCGTGCTTGCGAACTAAATATAAGAAGAAGGGTACGCCAACTAATGCTGTTAAGACTCCAATTGGCGTTTCAAATGGATAGTTAACATAGCGACTAAGGACATCACAAAGCGCTAAAAAGAAGGCACCAATAACAGCGGCACAAGGAATGATATAGCGATAATCTACTCCAACTAAGAAACGTGTAATATGTGGGATAACTAGCCCTACAAAGGCGATTTTTCCAACAAGAGCCACCGCTGTTCCAGTCAAGCATACTACTGCTAGCATACTAATAATTCGCACTGCTTTTGTTTTCTGCCCAAGTCCCATAGCTATATCTTCACCTAATGACGTAATAGTAATGGCTTTCGCAGATAATAAAGCCAGGACTAATCCTGTTAAACCAAACGGAATAGAAAGAATAAGCATATCCATGTCCACCATATGTACTTTTGTGTTATACCAAGCACTGACTGTTTGCGAGACTTGGAAATACATCGCAATGGCAGTAGCAATACTGCTTAAAAACGTACCAATGACCGTCCCAATAATCGCTAACCTTACTGGTGATAGGCCATTGCGAATTAATGAACCAAAACCAAAGACAATGCCGGCTCCCAATGCTGAACCAAGCATAGATAATAAAATCATTTGATAGTTTGGAAGTCCGGGGAAAAAGACGATAGCTAATGTTATGACAAAAGCGGAGCCGTCGTTAACGCCCATTAATGACGGTGAAGCTAAATAATTTCGTGTAATCCCCTGCATAACTGCTCCGGCTACTGCCAAAAAAGCTCCTACTAACAATACTGCGGCTACTCGGGGAATACGTCCTGTCCGTATAATTTGATGATCAACATTCGAAGGATCAAAAGCTGCCATCGCCTGCCATACTGTCATTGCACTAATATCCTTCGTGCCATACGTAATAGAAACAAGTGCCACAAGGGCAATAAGGAAAGGAAATACCGCTAATATTGAAAATGACACTATGTTTATTTTTTTCAACTTTTACACCTTTTTCTTTACCATTTTCACACCCAAACTGTTACTGAACAAAAGGCCGGTAATAGCCCGGTGACATCACCAAATCTACTACCAGCCTGCTATACTATTTAAGTAATTTTTCAGCTGCAGCATCTAAGAATTTTACCTTAGACCAAGCCGTACCACCTTGTGCTAATGGCTCAATTGCATTAACGAAAACCTGATTATTTTGCGCTGCCTTCAAGCTCATGAAAATCGGATTCTTTTGTAGGTCCTCTAAAGCTTTTGGCGTATCCTTATTCTCTGAATCCTCGAATTGTAAGAAAATCGCATCTGGATTTACTTGAGCTAATGTTTCAAGTGATAGTTCAGCTTGCGCCTTAGCTGTAGTGACCACTTCTGGGACGGGTGCTCCTAAATCTTCATAGAGGACTGGATTTAAATAAACACCTGCTGGATAAATGTACATTACACCACCACGAACACGGATTATTAATACTTGCTTATCTGCTAATTGTTCCTTTGATTTCACTTGTGCATCAGCAACTTTAGCTTCATAGTCAGAGATGATTTTTTTAGCATCCTCTTCTTTACCAGCTAATTGTGCAAGTAATGTTAAATTTTCCTTCCAGTTTGTTGAAATATGTGAGTACGGAATCATTGTTTGAATTTTGTTCAGCTTTTCAGCCGTTTCCTCAGGGAATTTCGAAGTGCCAACGATGACATCAGGATTTAGATTAAGAATGGCTTCCGCATTTGGCTCCATTTTATTTCCTACAAGTGTAGTACCTTCAAAATCCGCTGCTAGATAAGCAGGAACTTTACCACCAACTTCTAGTACACCTACTGGCTTAATGCCGAGCATAGCAGCGTCTTCCATTGATTCTAGACTTGCAGCAACAATATTGTTAACTTGTGCTGGAAGCTCATATTTTTCACCTAAGTATGTAATTGTTTGTGTTTGTGCTTGTTCTGTCTGCGATTCTGTTGCGCTTGTATTAGTTGTTGACGTAGACTCCTCCGCCTTATCTGTCCCACATGCGGCAAGTGACAGTGCTAAAAGTGCCGGAGCACACATTTTAAAATATTTATTCATAAAAATTCTCTCCTAACAATCTTTTATTGATAATGATAATCGTTTTCACAAACAAGTCAATACACAATTGATATTCATTATCATTTACGGATACTATCCTAACAAAGTAAAAAAAGATTGTGAATGGACGATTTCGAAAATGACATGGATTTTTGCCGATTTAAATAATAAAAAAACTGCTTCTTTTTTTATAAGAAACAGCATTTACACATAGTTAGCTTCCTCCATTTTTATCTTTCGATAAGCTGAAGGTGACAAACCAGTACATTTTTTAAAGACTCTACTAAAATAAAAGCAATCTACATACCCTACACATTCAGCAATTTCAGCTATAGGAATTTCAGCATATTCTAGTAAGTCCTTTGCGCGCCGTATACGGTATTCCGTTATATAGGTGCTAGGATTCATACCTGTATGCTGCTCAAATAAATACGCAAAGCGACGGCGTTCAATTCCAAATTCTTTAGAAATATTTGACACCAAAATCTGCTCTGCATAATTCTCATGTATATACTCTAAGGCCTGTTCCATCCATTTACTAGCACTATCTAAAACCTTCATTTTTGCCGCTATAAGAATATTTTCTAGCAAATTCATAAATAAAGTCTTGGACTTAAAAATAGCCATACTTCCTGGAAGTGAGTAGCTTTCTATTATTTGCTGGACGATGTTAATGATTTGCGTGTTAAAGCCTGTATTGATTGAAAAATGTTGCTCTGCTAATGGGAAAAGAGCAGATTCCTCTGTAGGTAGACTATAATGAATAACTGCATATTCCCAACCTTTGTGACTGGTAACCTTTACTTCTATCGGCATCTGGGAACCTGCATGGACAATCATTCCCGGCTCCATAACATAGGGAGTTCCTTTAAAGCTAAAGATGGCACTACCTGCAAGAGGTATAACTAAGCCACATTTTCCTGGCGCTGTTGTTCTTCCTGTATCTTCTTCACCGGGTTCCATTCTTTTAGTAAAAACATCCGTAAATTTTACAGAAGCATGTGCAAAGTAATCAATTAAATATTTGATATCCATACGCTAACTCCTAAACATGTATAACATTCTGAATCTGTGAAAAATGATGTAAATCATGATTGATTAACCCGATAAAATAGTCAACAATGATTATCTCTGATTGACCAATTGTAAATGTCTGCTGCCATTGCTCATCTGTAAATTGCTGAAGAACTTGTAATAGCTGACTCCTTGAGGTAATAAAATCCGTGATTGTTTGATCCATATGCTGTTCCCGACTTTTCTTGGCTGCACTCGTATTTAGCTTTTCAGCATCTGGTCCTTTAGGTAGACGTTCATCAACAAAGAAAAAAGGTATGCGTTGATTTAACACAAAATCATCCCAGGGGTGAAGATGTCCTATCACCTCTGCAACTGACCATTTCCCAGGTTCAATTGGCATACGCCATTGAACTTCAGATAGAGACCTAAAATCGCTTATCCAATCCATTGATTTTTTATAGTGGTTGATAACATAGGTTTTATCTCTTTGCAATAAAGCTCACCTCTTTACTGAAGATTAATTTCTAACTTTGGCCATCTTAAGTGCCACTGTTTAAGATGCATTCTTTGACGATAAATCTCATAATTATTTTCAAGGAAAAATGGCGTCGGCTCTACAATACCTGCTCCTAGATGTCTAATCCCATACGGTGCAGCAATCTCTAGTAAACCATTTGATAATTTCACGCCAATAGCCGTTGGTATTTCAGGGAAATGAGCAATTCCATCAACAGCAGATTTGTACGGTTTACTTCCATTAAGGACGTGCATTCGTGCTTGATTTTTCACAGACCATGGCTCATTTGGAGATATCTGTTTGAGTTCCTGTTCATAGTGTTTTTCTATTTTTTCCGCTACCTTTTCTTTATCAAAATATATCACATCAATATCAGCAATCGGTGTTCTATCTTCTTTTTCATGAAGGACATCCAATACCTTTGAGCGAATGACCCCTGCACATACCCACCAATCTGGCAGCTGCAATGTTTCCACTGTAGATAAAATATCCATCATCCAATCATCTTCCACTATTAGATTTTTTAGTTCTTCCTCCGTTTGTAGCAATCTCAAGTCGTCAGCCTCCAATTTAACTTTTACACCAAACTTTTAATCTTGTCGCTACCATTTCAGGTGCATCTCGGAATATATCATGTCCAGCTCCTACAATTGATTCAACATTTAAATGTCCTATTTTCATTTGTAAGTTCTGGATACAATTTTTTCTTATCGTATCTAACTCTGCAGGTACCGTTGCATGTATTAACAATATGGGGCATTTTACATTATTCTTTTATTGATTATCCAAGTGGCATTTACATTCATTTACTGAGCACCACTCAAATGTTCGTGTATTAACTTCCATTCATCGTCAACGAATGTAAAAATATTTGTTGCTCTACCGCTACCTGTTACAAATTTTCCGTTTAGATAGCCTTCATAGTGATATGTATAAAGACAGGTAGCTGTTTTTTCGTCAACTGTTATCCAGTTTACATCTGATGCCGAATAAACTTCTTCTTTGATTACATTCCACGCATGCTTAAAGTACGCCTCAATTTCTTCTGTAGTAGTGCATGTTTTATCAGAGAACCAATAAATTGCCTGAGGATGCAAAATTGCCTTTACTTGATTAAAATCATGCGTATTTGTTGCTTGTATATACCTTTCCAGTGCTTGTTGATGTGTCATCAGCTCTCCTCCTTTTTAACAATATTATCCTAAATTTTAATGATTGTCGTGTGACATTTTGCTGTTAAAGCCTATAATGAAGATAAAATATATTATGCGTAGTATTTAGGAGGATAGCTATGTTAGCTACTATTAAAAAGCACTTAGATTGTCATGTCGTAACGTACAAAAGACCGCTACCACATTCAATTGACACTGTTTGGAAGGCCATAACTACCAATGAAAACCTACAAAAGTGGATGAGTAATCTTGAAATCATTGACCTACGTCAGCACGGTAAAATACATTTTAATATGAACGATGGAACAGATACCTATGAGGAAATTGCCATAACAGATTATGCTGAAAAACAAGTACTCGAATTTGAATGGGGTCAAGATCGCGTTAGATTTGAACTGTCACCTACAGACAATGGCTCATTATTACGATTAATTGAGACCCTACAAGAGCTAACCGACCACACGCCAAAGGATTTAGCAGGATGGCATATATGCCTTGACTTGTTATCAGATTTATTGAATGGTGTAGAACATCAAAGCTTCCCAATGGAAAACTGGCAGCAACGTTTTAACGAATACAAGAAGCTCATAGATGATGTAAGATCTTAAATTGCAAAAAACCTAGAGCAACTACTGCTCTAGGTTTTTATATTGTTGAAAAACAATCATAGCATGATTACGAAAGGGAAAGTTCGTTTCAAATGGATGTTATCTTTTTAGCAAAGATTTATGTGCTCCCTACTCTTTTAATGTGTGAGCTTCTTACTACGATATGGTTGATTGGCGTTCCAGCGTCACTCCTAGGGGATTAGCGTCACAGATGAGACCCTGGAGCGAACGTTAGGGAGTGAAGCGGCTCATCGGACGCCCCCTGAAAGGGATGCTGGCGGAACAGAAATCAACGCCTCACCTTGCTAAACAATCTTTTTCTATTGATAAAAAGCTGTAGCAATTTCAAGAGCTTTTAACGGCTCTTTGATCGAATCGAGTGTGTAGACAAGCTTTTCATCCTGCCACACAATTAAATTACCAGATTGATATACATCCAGCTGAGCTAAACCATATTGCTTTGGAATAGGTAGCATATGATTTTCTAAATATTTTACTGCCTGCTTAGCAAGCTTAATACCTGCCTCTGGGTCGTCAGTGCGTGTATGTGTGGCGATGGCCCATCTCCCTTCATTCCAACCCGTCCATAACGAGCCAGCACCCGCATCTTGATAACCCGTTATATTGTAGCCAAGATCAACTTCGTGCCCTCCATTTTGACTAAAATTATCGAATGCGATTTGTGTACTAGCCCCTTCAGCACTTTTGTATTGCTTGACGAACAATCTACAGATGGCAGTCGCAGAATTCTTTAATCGAATATCATTAATTGGCATATTTTCTTTACTTTCATAAAAGATAATTTCAACATGGTCCCCTTCAGCACGTGTTGTGGCCGTTAAAAAAGCATCATCTGCAATCGGTAATGTTGTTGGCATTTTTATTGGTATATCCGAATGGATCTGATCCTTTATTTGTTGAAGAGCTTCACCTTGTGACATAACTGTATCCCTATTGTCATTATTAGATTGTACGACGGGTACATCGATCTCATTTTCTTGTGCTTGATGAATTTTTTCATGACCAGCACAAGCACCTATGATACTACTAATCAATAGTAAAATGAGAAATAGCCATCTATTCATTGTGTTAACCTCCATCTTGTAATACCCTTTTTCGGCATTTTTCCCTGACAACGGTTAACTTAAACTTGTTTATCTATTTAAGCTTATTGATTTGCTGTGTCAGCTCATTAAACTTTTGGTCAAGCATTGCATAGTCTTTATCCTTTGCTGTAAGAAAACTCAATTTTCCTAACACCTCTTGCCTTTCCGTTTCAAGCTTTAAACGAAGAGCGACAAGATCATCCAACTGCTTTGGAGCCTCTTTACTCCATTTTTTCTCCATCTGTTGACCGCGAAGCTCCCAAACACTATTCGTTACTTTCTCTAAAAAATATCGATCATGTGATACGACAAGTATTGTCCCATTATATTGGGCAAGTGTGCGCTCCAATTGCTCACGCGAAGGTAAATCAAGATGATTCGTTGGCTCATCTAAAATAAGAACATTCCTATCCTCTAAAATATAGGCCATCAGTTTACACTTTACACGTTCTCCCATGCTCATTTTTCCTATAGTAGACGTCCAATGTGTCGGTGTAAACCCTAAATTCTTCATTAAATTGCGAACCTTGCCCCGCTCTTCAAATGTTTCTCTGTAAAAATATTGCTCTGGTGTCTGATCAATTGGTAAATCAAAAACTTCCTGCGTCAGATAGCCAATATTGGCAGCAGGAGATAGCCACACTTCACCCTCTGCTTCTAACTTGCCTAAAAGTACTTTTAAAAAGCTTGTTTTTCCACTTCCATTGTTTCCTATAATGGCGATTTTATCTCCAAATTGAGCAGTGATATTAACATCTTTAAATAACATGCGATCACCGAAACATAAAGATAAGTTCTTGGTCTCCAAAAGACGCTTACCGACACGCTGAGATGGTCCTAAAGAAAAACGAATGTCTGTATCTGGCTCCACAGCTTCAACTTTTGCCTTTGCAAGCTCAGCTTCTAATCGTTTTTTCTTAGATTTCACTTGCGAGTCTAGACGTTTTGCTTTCACACGATGATATTCCTTAAAGCCTTCTAGTTTTGTTGACTGTGCATGGCCCTTTTGCGACCATGATGTTAGCTCCTGCATTTGATCCTCAATACGCTCTATGTTTTTTTGCTGCTTTTCGTAGGCACGTTGTTGCGTTAATCTTCTATGCTCTCTTTCAGCCATATAACTTGTATAATTGCCATTATGTTCAATCAGACTCTTTTCCTCAATAGACCAGATTTTTGTAGCAACCTTATCTAAAAAATAACGATCATGTGAGACAACCATTATCGTTCCCTTATAGTTTTGTATTTGCCTTATCAAAAAAGCTGTACTTTGTTCATCTAAATGATTGGTTGGTTCATCAAGCAGTAAGAGTTGGGCATTCTGTGAAAAACCCTCTGCTAGACGCATTTTTAGCTTTTCACCACCACTTAAAGCTGTAAATGACACATTTGGCACCTGCCATTTAGCCAACAAATCTGCCTCTCCTGCTGTTACTTCTAGTTTGTCAAATTCGGCAAGCTCCTGCTCAACAAAGGCAATCTTGATATTCTGTATCCCTTGTATTGCCCCCTTAGATGGCAAAACAGTTCCTTGTATTAACTGTAATAATGTTGATTTCCCAGCACCATTTCTACCAATAATACCGATGATCTCACCTTGCTTCACTGTGCCTGTCATATGCTCAAATAGTAAAGTATCCTTTATTTCATAGTGTACATCCTGTAATTTTAAAAGTTCCTTCATTCTATCCATCCTCTCCAGTTGGAGGGACAAAAAAATCCCTCCAAGTATTTTGGAAGGATTAGTCTCTACAATATCATACACAAATAAGCTATTGAAATAGCTATGTTTGTCACTCCAGAATCTTTATGAAAAAGCTTTGGAGTAGCTAAATATTAGTATCTACTTACTAATATTAGCAATTATTATGAAAAATGGGCAGACTAATCCTATTTTTGTTGTTCGCGAAATATAAAATTTCAAATACAAAAAATAAGATTAGTTATTCATTAGCCACCCATCTTCCCTTCTTCATTAGTTACCGTCAATTGTAACATCATTTTTGAAAAATAAAAATTCTTTTACTCTTTATTAATGCTTATCTAAAACATTCATACGAACGGATTTGGTTTCTGGAAATTGTTCGGAAATACCAGCCATATCTTCTACTCCAGCGGAAACCAGCTATAAATTCCCTTCCCACAACTGTTGGGAAAAACCAAAAGCTTCTACCGCTATTCATCCAAATATAAGTATTTCTAAATAAACAGGAACGTATACCACTTGCACCTACACGCGATGTAGGGATTGTTGGTGAAAAGCCTGGTGGGGTACTCATTGGCATTTGCCCTCCCGGAGGTGACCCAAAATTAGAAGGTCCAAATGATGTAGTTTCAAAATCATCATAATCTGCCCAGCCCGGTCTTCTAAAATTATCTTCTCTAAATGGATTATTGTACACACAAACCCTCCTTTTACATTATTCAATATATGTAAAAGGGCGATTAACCGTTGAGCCATTGCCTAACTAAGACAATTCGTTTCCTATTATTGTATAATAAACGGGATATTTTTCTAAAAGGAGTCCCTATGAAAAAAATACTTTTACTCTTCATTGCTATGCTTACAGCAATAAGCATTTGGTTTATGATTACTAAAAATCCTGCTTCATCCTCTTCAACTAGTATTCAAGCAAAACTTGCAGATGTAAAGGATTATAAATATTACTTAGATAAAGGCAATGATACCATTGGCGAGGATATGACTAAGTTAGATTTAGTTATTGTGGAACCCATCGAAATGCAGCAAAAATATATAGATAATGCTCAAAAGAACGGCACTTTAGTTTATGGATATATTAATGCAATGGAGGCAGATCAATGGAATACAGTCCTCTATCGCCAGCTAGAAGAAGATGATTTTTATCGAGACAAGCAAGGTGAAAAAATGTACTTCGCACAGTGGGATTCTTATTTAATGGATATGACTTCTTCGCATTATCAAGACATTTTGCTAACAGAAATAGAGAAGCAAATTGTTCAGAAAGGCTTAGACGGTGTGTTTTTAGATACTGTTGGTAATATCAATTCTTATTTACCTGAAGATGAACAAAAGTGGCAAAATGAAGCCATGTTATCTTTTATCCAACAAATTAAACAACGCCATCCCACTTTATCGGTTGCTCAAAATTGGGGATTTAAAACGCTAATAGATTATACCGCCCCCTATGTCGATTTTATTATGTGGGAAGACTTCTCATATCATGAGGTAGGGAATGATGAATGGTCTCTCGAAATGATGAAAAAACTTGTCCATCTACGAGAGGAATTTGGTACACAGGTTATGGCAATCGGCTTTACAGATGAATTAGAAAGCCGTGCATTGGCGAAGAAGTATAACTTTAAATTTTTTTATAGCCCGGCTGGTTCATACTATAATACCTGGCAATGAGCGTAGCATCCCTCTGAAAACACTTGTTTCGGGGGGATATTTTGTTTAAGAGCTCCTCTCGTGGGTAGACTAAAAGAAATTCAACGTGAGGTGATATGCTTGGGGATGACAGAGATGTATGAGGAAAAAAATCATAAACACGAAAATCGCTTTCACTATAAGCAACGCAATATGTGGACAGGTATACTATTCGGACTTGGGGTTGTTGCATTTATAGATGAGGTTATTTTCCATCAATTATTACATTGGCATCATTTCTATGATAAATCTACAGCTAATATTGGATTAGTGTCAGATGGTTTATTTCATGCCTTCAGCTTTTTTGCTACGATTGGCTCTGCTTTTCTATTGGCCGATTTACATCGAAGACATGGATTTTGGTTAAAAAGATGGCTTGGTGGTATTTTTCTCGGAGCTGGAGTCTTTCAGCTTTACGATGGGATTATTCAGCATAAATTCATGAAACTTCATCAAATTCGCTATCATGTCGATATTCTACCCTATGATCTAGTGTGGAATATATTAGCAGCTATATTAATTGTAATTGGTATCATTTTATTATTCCAAACAACTCAAAAAGCACGTTAGGAGGGTTGCTCATTTTGCATTCTCATGAAGCTCACATCCAAAATTTTTTCACCTTTGGACAGCAAATATTAGCTTTTCCATTTTTTATAGCACTTATTTTCTATATCGTTGCTGTCATTGTTTCGAATCAACATAAAAAGCAATGGTCACATTATCGTACTAGCTGTTGGATAGTAGGATGTGTAAGTGCCCTTGTTACATTAATTGGCCCATTGGCTTCCCTTATTCATGTCAATTTTGTCGCACACATGATAGGTCATTTATTGCTTGGTATGCTTGCCCCACTACTTATGGTATTAGCAGCACCTATGACATTACTTTTAAGGACCTTACCAGTAAATACGGCACGTACTCTTTCTCGGATAATAAGAAGTCCTTATTTCCGTTTTGTTCGTCACCCGATAATTGCATCTACGCTAAATGTAGGTGGTCTATGGTTACTCTATACAACACCACTTTTCAACATGATGCACGAACATTTACTTTTATATATTTTTATTCATCTTCACATTTTTCTAGCAGGTTATGTGTTTACCATTGCTTTTATTTATATTGATCCCACTCCACATCCACACTCCTATGTCTTTCGATCCATTATATTATTAGTAGCATTAGCAGCTCACTCTATCCTAGCAAAATATATTTATGCGTATCCTCCTCAGCATGTAATAGCTACACAGGCAGAGCTAGGTGCCAAGATCATGTATTACGGTGGCGATGCAATTGAAATGATTATTGTTTATATCCTTTTTTATCATTGGTTTAAAAGCGCAAGAAATTTTAAGGCAGCTATTTCTTCTCATTCGAACTACTCAAATGAACCTAGGTTTTAGTGATTGCTGAAATTAAGTTAAATAGGATTGGATAATGCGCCAGTCCTCTAGCTTTTCAGCAATGGATTTTATATTTTTTCCTGGGATTGGACTTGTGGACGGCATTTTTTTGTAAGCTCGTCCTTCAAGCAGTTCTAGGCCAAGATGCTTTTTAAAAACTTCAAATGCCTTCGCTCCATTAAAAAGCACTAATTGGATGTTAGGATACTTTTCAAAAAGTGTTTGAAAATCATTCGGCTTTTCATTACGAATCGCTGCATCTAGACTACCTTCACGTTCACAGGTTTCAATCGTATCCCAAAGACCAATTGAATTGCTTTCTAATAATGCAATTCTTTTATCATATTCATCTGGAATATCTGTTTCCAATACTTCACCAATAATGGGCCAAAAGTGATTGCGTGGATTACCATAGTATTGCTGCTTTTCTAATGATTGCTTTCCAGGCATCGAGCCAACAATAAGCACCTTTGTTGATGAATTTACGACTGGTAATAATACATTTGTTATTTCATTTGACACAACAATCACTCCTTTTCTCTATTGTAACGGAAAATCTGATCCAGCAAGTATATCTTGGCTGGATATGGATAACGGATGATGAGTAGGATGATTCTTTATATATGTCTGCACGATCTCGTAGCCTATACAGTAGCCTATCCATAAAGGAAGCTTTCCACCATATAAAAATGGCCTATGTTTTTCAACTCCTTGAAGTTTTAAATGAGGCAAAAAATAGGTCTTCCACAAAGCTAAAAGCTCTTCCAATTTGTAGTTCTTTAACCACGGTAATAGCCATTTTTCTCCGTATAATTCTTGCACCGCACATTCTGCTAATCCCTCTAAAATAAGAGAATCCAACAAAGTCATATCTCCAAGAGACTTTTTTAAGTTGTGTAAACGGCATACATGGTTATATTCATGGGCAAACAGCGCTTGAAGTTCTCTTGTTTCTATTTCACCAATAAATAAAAAAAGTGCTTGAGGATATGCAACACCGTTTTTATTGGTCATCGTTTGCTGCTGTGTAATTGGAAAAATATAAATAGGTACTGCTGGACCATTCCATTTTTGTTGTAAATAAATAAATTCCTGTTCCACACAATCCCAAACATTGTTTTTCTTTAATTTCTCTAATTGAACTACCTCATTTGGAAGAAAAAGCCCCTGTTGCTGTAATGAAAATTGTATTTCTTCTGGCAATCCATCTTGAAATATCTCTCCTAAACGCTCACAAAGAATGGAACACTGTAAGCTATTTAGTTCTTTTTTTCTTGCCAATTTCCTTGCACTTATAAATTCCTCCAGCCACTTATCTGTTGACACGACTGCCATGTCATCACCTCTATATAGCATATGTTGGAATAGACAATCGGCTAGTGATAAATGCATCAAACCGCATATATTAGCTTGTAATGACATCGAAAGGAGGGATATGTGTGAATCCATCTGATGCTTATAATCTCTGCTGTAAATATCATGGAAAACGTGTAAGGATTTCGGATTCATCTGGTAGAGTACATGTTGGGGAAATCACAAGGGTAGACAGAAGACAGGTATGGATTCTACCTGATAGAAGATATAGTGGTTATGGTTTAGGATTTTGGGGATTCGGGGGATATAGAGGTGCCGGTTTTGGCTATGGAATAGCTTTAGGAACAATATTAGGTATTGCACTAGCTCCAATTATTTTCTTCTAAATCAAACTATGAAAAATAAGCCATTTCAAACCTAGTTGAGATGGCTTATTTTTCGTTATTGAATTTGCTCTTGTTGCTGTTTACTTTCAATCAACTCGGATATTGTGACAAATGAATAGCCTTGTTTTTTTAATGCGGGTATTATTTCTTCTAGTGCCTTAATCGTTTGCGAACGGTTCCCGCCACCATCATGAAATAAAATGACATCTCCAGGTCTTGTTCCCTTCATCACCTTTTGCACTATTTTCTTGACACCAGGCTCCTTCCAATCTTGAGTATCCTGATGCCAAGACCACATTACGACCTTGTAGCCGTCCTTAACAGCAGCATTTATCATAGCATCCGTATAATTTCCACCAACGGGACGGAATAAAACTGGGGAAAAACCAGTAATACTATAAATCGTGTCATTCGTTTGTTGAAGCTCTTCTTGCAATTTTTTGATGGAAACTTTAAATGGATGTGTATACGTATGATTTGCTAATTCATGCCCTTCTGTATAAGAACGTAAAACAAGCTCTGGATACTTCTCTGCATTTTTTCCAATAATAAAAAAGGTTGCTTTAGCATCATATTTAGCTAGTAAGTCAAGCACTGCAGCCGTGTATTTTGGATGTGGGCCATCGTCAAAGGTAAGGGCAACAATTTTATCTTCTGTATTGATATCCCATACAACTTTACCTGTCTCTTCATAATAAGGGCGCCCCTTATCTGCATAGCCTTTCATTCCTAAAAATCCCGAGATGATTAAAAAGCAAACTGTTAGAAGCAGTACATAATTACGTGTCATAGCATCACCTCCCAAGTCCAACATTCAGAACTCCGTCAACTTACTATTTACGAATTACAGTGAATTATACTTCCAAAAGGACTGACGGTTTTCTCCTTTAATTATTTCAAAAAAACATTATGAACTACATAAAATTTTGAACAATATGTGAAAGGTTATGAATAGACCTTTATTTTTTTATGATCTAATGTAAAATAAAATCATCATTGATATATAACAGATTCACAAATAAATTAAATGTTATGTAACACAATGAAGGAGATGACATATATGTGGGTTATTACGGTTTTTGAAAAAAATACGTATCGCATGTTTGAATACAGTACTAAAAGTGAGGCAACAATTGCTTTAAATAATTTTAAGCAAACCGCTTTACTTTCTTATACAAAATAAAGGTAAAGGAATCTATTCATTACGAGTAGATTTTTTTTGGTTTTTTCCATATAACTAATTGATTAGTTTAGTTGTCACCTTCTTTCACATTTTTTTAATAGAAATGTTGAACACCTTACTCACCATCACCATATGTATATAGAGAAAAGGAGTGATTTTGATGGTGACAATTGAACCTATTATGATTAAAGGGCATTTCTTCACAGCAGTAGTTGTTCAATTACCTAAAACAACGCTACTGACCATTTCCAATAATACGGGCTATATTATGTGTGGAGCATTAGATGTTGGTCTTTTAAATAGTCGCTTAGTTGATCGAAAAATTGTTGCTGGTCGTGCAGTTGGGGTGAAGACAATTGATGAGCTTTTAACAGCTCCATTAGAATCGGTAACATATGAAGCAGAGCAGCTTGGTATTACAGAAGGAATGTCTGGCGTAGAAGCACTTTTAAAAATGATTTAACATACTAAAAGCGTCAGTTCTAGAGTAACTAGACGCTTTTTCTTACTACTTCTTGAATAAGCAATTTCCCCCTTCCCCATACTGTGGGACAAAGGGAGTGTATCATTATGAATAATCGGAAACATTTTAAGATACATGTAACATTACTTGCTATCGTCCTGATTGTCTTCGTCTGGTCTGTCATTAAGCCATCCTCCTACTTAGATTGGCTAGCAGAAGTAAGCCATGGCATTGTGGCGATTATTGTTGTTGTTTGTATTTATAATAAATTTCGCTTCACAACATTTTCTTACTTTATCATTGCCCTACTTTCAATCCTTACTTTTATAGGTGGGCATTATACCTATTCGGAAGTCCCTCTTTTTAACTGGATAAAAGAAGAGTTTCATTTACAACGTAATCACTATGATCGCTTTGGCCATTTTTTAAAAGGTTTATTAGCTATTGTTATAAGAGAAATACTACTTAGAAAGACTACGCTTACTAAAGGAGCTTGGTTAACAGGCATAACAATTAGTATTTTGCTTGCAATTGCTGCATTTTATGAAATCATCGAATGGTTAAGCACAAGAGTCTCGAAGGGCAGTAAAGGGGCAAAAGACTTTTTAGGAATGCAGGGAGATCGCTGGGATGCTCAATGGGACATGTTTTTAGCCTTGCTAGGAACAATTTTAACCTTATTATTATTTACAAAGCTCCATAATAAATTATTAAAAAAACTAGACAAGTCATAAACTTTTTTGCATAGCTTATACTATAAAGCTCACGAAGGGTGGTATTGTATGTACTATGCACAGGTCAATCAACAAGCAACCCATACATCGCGTGTTATGACTGTAACTGGCAACGGACAGGTAAAGGCTACGCCCACTTCTGCTCAACTACAAATTGAAGTTCAAACACAAGGGGATAATGTCCAGGTGCCACAACAGGAGAATGCGATCATTATGAATCAAGTCATTCAATCACTCGTAGCGCTTGGTATTCCAAGAGAACAAATTCAAACAACAAGTTATACAATTACACCGCTATATCAGTTTGAAGATGGCAAGCAAATTTTTAATGGCTATGAAGTGATTAATGCCGTTACTGTCAACGTAACGAATATAGACGATCTTGGCTTAATCATTGATACTGCCATAGAGCATGGGGCAAATCGTATTGCCAACATTCAGTTCAATATTGACCATACAGATGCTTACTATCAGCAAGCATTAAGAGTAGCCCTTCAAAATGCTCTATTGAAGGCAAAAACGATTGCGGAAACCATGCATCTTCCTTTACAACCTCTCCCAATTGAAATTGTCGAGGAGCAGGTTAACACACCTATCCTTTATCGTTCTATGGTTGATGCCTCTGGAAATACACCTATCGCACAAGGGCAAGTAGCAATCCAAGCTACTGTTCGCGTAACATATCAATACTAACAAATAGAGCCTTCTGCTTGTGGCGATGAAGGCTCTTTTATTATTTTACAAAAATATTTTTCTCAATATGAAATTCATTTTGATGTGTTTTAATCACCACATCAAAATGCTGACTATACGGATGCATAAATAACTCATATTGAATACGTCGTTCATTATGTGACTGCTTTAAATAATTGAGTTCTGTTCCTCTTTCGTTTACATCACGTCCAGATCTTCTCATTAGTTCTGTAGCTTCATCTGTATAAAAGTAAATTTTCAAGTCAAATAACTCCGGATTTATAAACGCTACACTCATACCTTCAACAATCGTAATTGGCCTTTTGGAAGAAACGAAAGAACTTTTCATATAATGTGTATCGATGGTCCATAAATCTAGTCCTTCTTTTATCATCTGAACATCTCTTTCCAATGAAGGTAGATGATGTGCAGCAGGATGACAAGCAGTCATTTTAAAACGATGATCCTGATGTTGATATGTATAATCAATGATTGCCTGTTTGCGTATATCTGAACTCACAATATACGGATCCGTATTCATATAATTCACTTCATCTCGATTTAAAGCATTTATTAATTTATGGGCAAACGTTGTTTTTCCTGCAGCTCCATGCCCTGAAATGCCAATGATTATCCTTTTATCAGCTAACGTAATCCATGTTAAAATATCTTTTAAAATGGTCTCCATTATACACTCCTTCTTTTATATAGAACAATTTCTCTGAAATCATACTAAAAGGTATGATAAGACACTCCTACCATACCACCTTGTATTTAAAAATCCGGATTCCATACTCGCTCTATTCTGACATTGCTATGCTTTTTACTTAATCGAAAAACATCTGGATTGCTTAAATTTTTCCAGCTTTGAAAATCAACGTCCTTATCATAATACTTCAATAACAATGCAATGATATTGCCATGACTTACGATTACTGTACTCGCAACATTTCGAGCAAATGCTTCTTCTACAACATTTACAATTCGATTCATCGCTTCTTTACTAGATTCGCCACCATCAAATGTTAAATCCAAATCGATAAATGTTGCCTGTAATTTTTCATACCAATCCGGTAAATCTCTAGTACTTAAAAGTCGCTCTGAAAGTCTTTCCTCAATTTCTATCGTAATATTATCCTTCGTACTTAGTGGTTCTATGGATTGAATTGCTCTTAAAAAAGGGCTAGAAAGAATTCGATCAATTTTTATATCCTTGAAAAAATCTACTAAACTTTCCGCCTGCTTTTTTCCCTCCTGCGTTAAAGAGGCATCTTCAGATTGCCCTTCTGCTAGACAATGTCTAATGACGTAAATCTCCCCCATAAAAGCCCCTTTATTTGTATTTATTTAACATTTATTATACCTGCTTTACTGACTAGTTCCAACTTATTTGACGACTCTCCAATTGTCCCACTCATTGAATTTCCACTCACATCTTTTTTGTTTAAACCTTTTAAATCAACAGTAATGTCTGCTGAATCACTCGAAGCTGAAAGCTCTAATGATTGTGGGTTATTTTTATAAGAAATCGTAATATCTCCTGAACCAGTTTCAATAGATAATGATTTTTTTTCTTCTATCTCTTTCAAAACAACTTCACCGCTAGATGAAGTAATTTTCGTCTTTGTGCTAGAAACGTTAGTAATGTAGCTATCACCATTCGTAGCACTTATTAATAATTCTTCCAGAGAGCTATCTGAAATATTTATTTCCCCATCCTTCGATGTAAGTTCTCCTTTATTGGCAGCAAGCCCCTTCATTATAGTTGAGCCTGATTCACTTGATATTGTCATGACCTCAGTTGCTAAATGATTAAGGCGAAGATCGCCATAACTATTTCTTATTGCAATTAATTTAACTGAATTCTTTGGTATAGCAATGTGAATAGTTCCTTTTTCGCCAATACTAATATTTTTTAGAATACCTACTTCTGTATCTCTTTGAAATACACTTATTTTTTGACCATCTTCTTTTATTTCCACAGGGTCACTTTGTTTCTTTTGCTTATTTCCTTTAATATTAATTTTCAGTTCCTCTGAATCTGTATTTTCTAATACAATATTCCACGACTCATTGTCTATTTCTAGTATTTGAATTTGCTGTCCATCAAAAGACTTTTGTTTTTCATAGCTTTGCTCCCCATTTAGTTTCAAGACAACTAATAGTCCACCTACTAGAATAAAAAATAGTAGAGTCGTTACAATGGTTTTTTTCATCAAATCTCCTCATTTCACGTTAGATCCACTTTATCAACTTTGCGGTAGGATAGATAACCTACAAAAAACCCTACTAAACACAACATGATTGGCACAGCAATGATTTGAAATAAACTAGAGGAGGTAGAGCCATCAGAAACTGTTGCGTTAATGACAAATCCAATGAATACAGCTGATGTAATGGTTGAGGCGGTTGATTTTTTTCGCATACCAAAGTACAACGGTATTAAGCTTACGCCAGCTGTCATAAAAGCACTTAGTAGCAGCGAAGGAACTGTCTCAAGCATTTC
The DNA here is from genome assembly GCF_028877475.1 of Lysinibacillus irui. Classification (NCBI taxonomy): domain Bacteria; kingdom Bacillati; phylum Bacillota; class Bacilli; order Caryophanales; family Bacillaceae; genus Lysinibacillus; species Lysinibacillus irui. The sequence continues at coordinate 4,138,104 of NZ_CP113527.1, forward strand.
TTTTAAGTCAGTAGATTCCCCAAAAAGACCCAATGTCGGATTTAAAAAATAAATAAGTAAATTGATAACGATTGTTGCACTTATGATGCTTACAAAACAAAAGCTAAAGACGAGAAGAAGCTTAGCCACTATAATTTTTTTTCTTTTCAATGGATATGAAAATAATAATTGAACTGTTTTATTTTTATATTCATCGATAACTAGACGTGCAAGAATAACACTCGAAAAAATAATAAAGACAATTCTAATTAAAATGTTCGTTAACGACATAAATTCTGTGTAATTCTGAAACTCACTATCCCCCTCAGACCCCACCGCCATTAATGTAACAGCTACAAAAATACCTATTATACTAATGATTAAGCCATTAAAATAACCCGCCATCCGATTCTTTTTCCACTCTAGCCTTAGTAGTTTAAGCATGTTGACTTCCCCCATTAATCAGTTTTAAAAAATACTCTTCTAAATGCTGTTGTTGCTTTTCAATACTATGAACGACGATGCCATTAACAATGAGTTCTTTATTAATTTGAGATGATGAATTATTTTCATCAAATATACGCACCCTCTGTTGACTCGCGATTTCATAGTTTCGAATGTTCAAACTCTCCAGGACATTCGTTGTTTTCTTTAAATCGTCCACCGTGATTTCAAGATATTCCATTGTTTCTTTTCGAATATCATCCATCCTGACTTCTTTTAGTAATTTTCCATGCTGAAGAATGCCTACTGTATCCGCGATAGATTCAATCTCTGATACAATATGACTCGAGATTAAAATTGTGATGCCATACTCTTCTTTTAGTAGCACTAGCAATTCACGCACCTCTTTAATGCCAATCGGGTCAAGACCATTAATCGGTTCATCTAAAATTAAAATCTCTGGCTTGGTAACAATGGCACGCGCAATCCCTAATCTTTGCTTCATTCCCAAGGAAAATTCACTAATCTTTTTATTTTCAACACCTTGCAGGCCAACTATTTTGAGAGCTTCGTCAGCTGCCTTTTTTTCATAAATGCCCATATATTCGCAATGTAGTTCTAAATTCTCCTTTGCTGACAGCCTTTCATAGAATTCGGGGTACTCAATAATGCTTCCTATTTTGCTTAAATATTGATAGGAAGTCCTCGTAACAGGTTGATTAAAAACTTTAATGTCACCAGATGTAGGTTTTATTAAATTTAAAATCATTTTCATAATGGTCGTTTTCCCCGCTCCATTCGGACCTAAGAAACCATAAATCTCTCCTGGCCGAATATTCATATTGACACTAGAGATGGTCTCTACTCCTTTAAAACTTTTATTTAATTGTATAATTTCAATAACAGATTCCACAGTTTTAGCTCCTCACCATTTTGTTTTCGTTACTTTAAGCTTAATAAAGGAAAGTAAAAATAAAGTAAACACAATGGAAAATGACCGTAATATTTTTACTGAATGAGGATTTCAAAACTAGAAGCTGTTATGATGAAAAGGAAAAGAGGGATAAAAGTGGAAACGGCAAATATCTTAATCGTGGATGATGAATTGGGCATTTTAAAATTATTAGATATTACACTACGGAAAGAGAACTTTATAAATATTGAGACTTCTTCTACGGGTAAAGGAACTCTACAGCTTGTTAAGGACAATGATTACGATGTCATTCTGCTGGATATTATGCTACCTGATATTAGTGGCTTTGAGTTATGTACGGAAATACGTAAGTATACCAACACACCTATAATTTTTGTCAGCGCTCGGTCAACAGATTTTGATAAATTAACTGGTTTAGGTATTGGCGGCGACGATTATATAACAAAACCATTTAATCCTTTAGAGGTTGTAGCTAGAATAAAAGTTATTCTTCGACGTCAAAAAATGTATGAGGCTGCTCAGCAACAACAAAGTATTAAGTACGATTTTGGTTATTTTGCCTTTAATCCGGAGTCGGCGACGCTGAAAGTAGATCATCAAATTGTTGAATGCACCGCTAAAGAACTGGAGCTTCTGCACTTCTTCTGTAAAAACCCAAATCGTATTTATACAACTTCTCAACTTTACGAATTTGTCTGGGGAAATGATGTTTATGGTGAGGAGAAGACTGTTACCATTCATATTTCGAAATTACGAAAAAAACTTGGGGATGATACGCGTAAACCTAAAATAATCGTTAATCTGCGAGGCATTGGCTATAAATTTATCCCACCAAAAGAGGGATTATTATGCGAATAAATACTCGATTTACACTACATCTCGCTTTGGGGATCATACTGTGGATACTTTTTAGCGGCATTTGCATTTTAATCGGGCTTGAAGGTATTCTTCCAATCTTTAAGCACACTGTTAGTGAAGATTATGAGAATTTGCTGGTACTATGGATTTTTTGCTTTAGCACGTTAATTTGCATTGCTGTATTTGGCTGGTATTTTGGAGGTCCGCTCGGTTTTATCATGACTTGGATTCAGCAGCTTTCACAGGAAAACTACATAAAACCAAATGGACTTTCTAAGATTTATAACCGGAAAGGCAAACTTCGTATGCGCTTTATGCTATACCAAGAGGTACTAGAACATCTACAATCCTTATCAGCAAAACTCAAGGCTGCCGAAATAGAAAGAGCCCAAGTGGAACAAGCAAAACAAGAATGGATAGCTGGTATATCTCATGATTTGAAAACACCACTTACCTATATTACAGGCTACTCTACACTATTATTAAACGATCAATATGAATGGTCGAAGGAAGAAGCACATAGTTTTATTCAGGAAATTGCTGATAAAGGAAAACATATGGAGGAGTTAATTCAAGATTTAAGTCTCGTTATTCAGTTAAATAATACAAATGGAAAACTACCCCTTCACAAAACAAAACATGATATTGTTGAATTTACAAAAAGAATTGTTGCTAACATAAGCAATTATCCACAAGCAGAAAAATATATATTGCATTTTCAAGCAGATAAAAATTCTATAAACATTGATTTTGACACTAAATACATGCAGCGGATATTGCAAAATATTTTAATGAACTCGATTATCCACAATCCTCAGAACACTGATATTTATACACATATTTTTGATAGCGATCAATTTGTTGAAATTCACATTGTGGATAACGGTGTTGGTATGTCTCCCGAGATGACAGAGAATATATTCCAACAGTATTATCGTGGGACAACTACAGATACCTCTTCTGAAGGCACTGGATTAGGCATGGCAATTGTTTATAACCTTGTTCAAGCACATAGTGGCACTATTTCTATAGAAAGCGAGCTTGCTAAAGGGACTACATTCACCATTAGACTTCCGAAAAGATAACATAACACTAGTATTTATTTCTAAAGAACATCATTCATGAAACCTTATTGTAGCTCATATAATTAGACATCATAAATTGGTTCAATAAGGAGGATTCAATGCAATCTGAAAAATTGCGACTAAGGAAGATCCAGCGTCTTGCATATGAAATCATGGATGAGATGCACAAAGAGAAACATCGCACTGAAATGCACAAATTAATTCCGATTATTGATAATTTGTCGCGGGCAATTGGAGATTTAACAGATTCTGTTGGTAAATACTCGTTGGATTATGTAGAAGAAAAAGTAAAAAATGCGCATGCACTTTTATTTAACAAAGAAAAAGTGGATATTTATTAATAAAGACAGGGATAAAGGGTAATCATATTCATGATTACCCTTTTGTCATTAATGCGTTTCAGGTTCAAATGTTTTACAGTCTGTTTCCTCACTGTTGGAAGCATGTTGTCCCTTCTGGCTGACAACATAAATTTTTTCTGCAGTACATTTGTTTCCAGAATCCCAAAATGTACAGTTATTGACTTCACAAAGAATTTCTTGTGCCATCGTTTCACACCTCCTCTTTATTAGCTTTAACAAATTAGAGGTAAACGATACGTTATTAATCAAAGTCAATCACTGGTGAGCTTGAATAACAAAGCATCAAAATCAATCCATGCTAAAGTCTAAATTAGCTGGTTGTTTAGGTAATCGTTCCTGTGAAAGCATGTTAGTTGAAGGTACCTTGTCGTCGACTTCCTCAAAGCGGAAACCATCTGCCCATACCTTACCCGAGCCAATTAATAACACACCAAAATAAATGGAATCACCTTCTTCAGGCACATCTAACACAATAGAATAGTGATTCCATTCGGTAGTCCCTTTTACAGACCGTTGATCCATATTGTCAAATTGAATCGTATCACCCGTAGCATTGTCAATGCGCATCCATGCACCACATTTGGCAGCATCTACAGTCTTTAAATAGCATGACATTTTCAAGCGCTTGCCTTTAAATTCAGCTGCTTGAAAGCCCTGCATCATCGTAGCGAATTGTCCATTATTCGCTGAAGCGGTTGAAGAATACAATACTCCCGAACGAGTTCCTGAATGAAATACCTTGTCATCTCCCACCGCTCAACATCCAACCCTTAACCTGTTCATTTGATACCACTAATTTTTCCTCCTCCGTCATGCTTAATGATTGCATCATTTTTCGATACTTCCCTGGCGGCAAAGCGTAAATTTCTTTAAAAGCTCGTGTAAAAGCTTCTTGTGATTGAAACTGAAGTGTAAATGCAATTGTTAATATCGATGCATTGGAGTACATTAAATAACTTGCCGCCAAAGCTAGTCGGCGTATACGAATATACTCACCAATTGTTAATCCAGTTTCTTGTTTGAAAATGCGACTTAGATGATATTTCGAATAGCCAGCAGTATGAGGAAGGTGCTCAAGTGTCACTTCTTCTGTCAACTGCTCCTCAATAAAGGCAATGGTCCTTTGCGTTGCCTGACTATACTCCATGTTACTCACCTCATCTTCATCATACTGGAGAAGGAAAAAGCTTTTTTGATAAAGGTTGCTAATTTTTTTAATCGATTATTTTGGTTGGCGTTGCTTCTTGTACAACAATAAGACCATCATAAGCTTCAACAGGTGTCATTTTAATGGTATACAGCATTTGTGTTAGCTTATACCATGGACGAAAATCGTCACCGACATTGCCCATTCTTTGGCTTTTAGAAAGAATACTTGCTAATTCCTCTGATTGACTAGCATGTTCAAAATCTACATAAAAAATAGTATCGTTAACCTCACTAAAAGCATCTACTAAAGCATTATGATGTTCAATCGTGTATTCCTTTCGTTCACCAGACCCATTTTGGGCTTGGAATGTATTTTTTACAAAGTCTGTACCAATCGCAAAATATTGATCTTTATATTGCTCGTTTAAATATTGTCCCATCGATTGATATCCTGCCATCGTCGCAGAGGTTTTCTCAATATGACCATTATGTGCTGACATGAATACTTTATCATGCCCTTTCGTGGCTTCATATTCAACAATCCATTGTAAATTTTCAGCTAAATATTCATCTCGTAAATTCATATAGTTTCCATCATTCAAAAATAATTGCGTTCGCTGCTTCATTATTTGAGCATATTGTGCCGCAAAGGAGAAAGCATCCTTCGATGACTTTTTCTCATATGCCTCTCTATTCGATTGTAAATCTTCAATAATTGTATCAATCGTTTTATCCAGTTCTGTTAGCTGACTATTCGATAATTCTCTCATCGTTTTGTTTGAAATATGTTTTAGCTCGTCCTTAAATTTCTCAGCATTCCCCGCATGTACATCTGTATAATAATCTAGCAATCCCTTTTTGCTATAATCATAGCGTTGCATATCATTACCATAGAAATAAATTTTATCTTGTTCTTCGACTGCCAGATTATAGTCGTGCATCCACTGCACTAATTCTACCATTTGTTCGGTTTGGTAGATGCCATAATCTAAAGCTTTTATAGCTTCCTCCGCCGTACCAATACCCTTTAAAATAAATTGGTTAATTTGCTGGGCACCTCCAAAATCCCCTTCTAAAACAAAGACTTGGACATGTTCATTTTTGATCATCGCTTCAAACAGATCTTTTTTTAATGTTTGAAATTCAATATTTCCGTGTGTTGCTTCCCCAAATCCAATAATTTTCACATCGTCAGGAATAGAAATATTTTCTATTTCACTAATGTATTGCGAGGCATCTGTTACTGCCTCTCCCTGTCCACACCCTGCTAAAGCAATAAGTAGCAAAGATGCAGTGAATAATCGTAAACTTCGTTTAATCATTGTCATGTCAATACTCCCTTAAGGTTAAATCGCTTTTCGTTGGAAATAGTAATATCCGCCGAGGAAAAATAGGATGAATCCCCCACCTATAACTGTTAGTAATTGCTCCCAAGGCACAAAAAATACATCGTCTGTATTGCCACCTATATACATCATTGAAAATGGTTGTGCCCAAGGATAATATGGACCAACTCGCTCAGAATTTACCGCTAAAATAGAAGGTAACGTAAATATGACATTGACAGCAAAGGGAGCAGCAAAGCTTTTAAACATAATGGACATCCACAATTGTAAGGCTACTAGGGGTAATGTTGCCACCCAGCCTCCTACAATACTTTTCCACACGATCTCTATTGGAAAGGGATCCGTGTAGCCCTTCAGCATACCTACAGCATAGATAGATCCTAAATACAATAATTGCATAGCCAAAACAAGCAGCATAACCAATACATATTTCGCGACAAATACTTTCCCTCTTGTTACAGGCAGTGCTAAAAGCTGCTTCCATCCACCTGACTGATGCTCATATCTACAAATGAGACTTGCAAAAACGCCAGTAATAAGAGGTAAAAATAATAATGCATATGTTAAATTCATTGAGAATAAGGAAATAAACCATTCATTGATTTGAACCCCTGACATAGTATTCTCTAGATTGGCTGATAGTCCAATAAACAAACCTATTATTGGTCCTGCGAAAATAATCGGCACCATTTTTGATTTACGTAACTTAAACCATTCGGCTCGAAGTAGAGCAATCATTATTTCACGTCCCTTCTTGCAAAATCAATCATCCCAACAATATATAGTAAAATACCAATTCCTACGCCTAATAACACATTGATGATTGGCTCATCCCATTGGTTCATTAATGATGGCCATTTCCATATCATCCAATCTGGTAAAACAAATGAAGAATAGGCAAATATCACTCCGAAAATACCTACTGTAATAGGAATCCCTTGATTGTGGCTAACACTCGCAATCCAAAGCTGGAGCGCCAATATAGGTAATGCTGCTAGCGCAGGAAAATAACTAAATTTGGCAACCTCTAAGTAAGGTACAGGTGCTCCTAAGTTTAAAAACAGCCCATAACTAAGCGTAAAAATCATCAGTACTGTGGAAGCCAAAAATAGTAATAGGGCCAACACTGTAAATTTAGATAAATACACGGATAATTTTGAAACAGGTAAGGCAATCAGCTGCTTCCAAGCATTTGTCTCATTTTCAATACTCGCCATGAATGAAGTTAGAATAGCAATGCCCAGCACAATGGCAAGCGGTGTAAAGGAATGGATGTTTAATAAGTAATAGCCCCAATCGTCCTCACTTTGTTGTAATAAATAATCTTTCCTTACTCCGTAATTAACCATTTGTAGGGCGACTACACCCAATGGTCCTAAAAGCGTTAAAAACCATAATCCTTTACGTTTGATCTTCAAGAAATCAGCAGTTAACAATTTACCTATCATATCGCCTGCTCTCCCATCGTCATTTGCAGGAAGATTTCCTCCAATGAGCGTTTCTCTTCCTCTACACGGAATACAGAAATGCCCTCCTGAACAAGGACTTGGACAATATGAGCTACTTTTTCATCCGAGCATTCCTCTAAGAAAATAACGCCATTTTGATAATCTGCCTTAATGCCATTTGCCAGTAAACAGCGCCATCCCTTTTCACTATCATTTACTTTAAATAGTACCTTTGGCTGAGCGAATCTCCGCATCTCCTCAATGGAATCTTGGAATATCAATTTCCCCTTAGATACTATACCTACTTGTGTAGCCATTTGATCGATCTCTGATAATAAATGACTGGAAATTATAATCGTCATGCCGTATTCCTTCGGTAGTCGTTTAATTAAATTACGAATTTCAATAATACCTGAAGGGTCGAGACCATTAGTAGGTTCATCTAGAATGAGTAATTCAGGATTATGTAGTAGTGAAGCTGCTATTCCAAGACGTTGCTTCATACCTAGCGAAAAGCCCTTAACCTTCTTATTAGCAGCCTCTTTCAAACGAACAATTTCTAGAACCTCATCTATTCGAGATTTTGGCACACCTAAAATTTTTCTTAGCGCCTCCAAATTCTCATAGGCTGTTAAATGTGGATAATACGAAGGATTTTCTACTAACGAGCCGACATTAGCTAAGATTTGGATACGCTCCTTCGTAATATCCTTTTGGAAGATTTTTATTGTCCCTGAGGATGGCTTCATTAAACCAAGAAGCATACGAATCGTTGTTGTTTTTCCTGCCCCATTCGGTCCTAAAAATCCATATATTTCGCCTTTTCGTATTTGCAAGTTCAAATTTGCTACAGCTTGCTCTTTTCCAAAGCGTTTTGATAAGTTTTGTGTTTGTACGATATATTCCATTGTCCTCACCTCTTTCATTATCATAAGAATAGAAGTTTAAAAATAGGTAAGGGCCAAGTTTAAATTTTGTTTAAAAATGTCTACCATCATCAAATGCCAAGCTTTCACTACACTAAAAATAAAAATCTGCGAGCCTTTACTTCCCAAGCTTCGCAGATTGCATAACATTTTTGATTATAATTTTTGTGCCAGATTGACTAGAAGTTATTTCCCACTCTAAATCCATTCCCTTTACCATAATATCGACAATAGATAGACCAATCCCTGCTCCTTTTGCATTGGATTCATTTTTCATCCCTTGACCATGATCCTCAATAATAAATGCTTTATAGCTATCCGTGGATTTTGTTTTCACACTTATATATTTACCACTGTAAGCGTGACGTAGCACATTTTGAAAGATATTATCAAATATTCGCCCTAGCCATAATGGATCAACACTCCACTCATTGGATTCAAATGCTTGCAGTTCAATATCGATAGTAAATCCTTCTCGTTCAAAAACTGGGTACCAGGTTGTTAAGTGTTCCCGCACAAACCGAATAACATTGATGTTTTTCGGTTCGAATTTATATTTGCTTGCCATTAGCAATGTGTACGACATTAAGTTTTCAATTAAAGCATCAATATTCACAATGGATGCTTCCATTGCTTTTAAAGCCTGTATACCTTCCTCTGACAATGCTTCTTTGCTAATTGTATAAGATTGAGCCCTTACTTTTGTTAAAGGTGTTCGCAAATCATGTGATAAATTGGCGATCAGCTCTCTTCTTAGTTGTTCTTCCTTCTGCTGACGCTGTTTACTATCTCTTAGCTCACAAACCATTCTGTTAAAACTATGCTCTAATTGTCCAATTTCGTCCCGCTTTTTCACCTGTATTTCAATAGGTAAACCGTCAACATCACGAATTTCCATAGCCTCTTGTAGATGTAATAGTCTTTTTCGAATTCCCTTGAAAAATAAAAAGGAAACGGCAATAAAAAATAGGATAACGGCTACAACACCAAAAAATAAGAAGCTACCGTAGTTATCATAAATCTTTATAAGTGGGGGCTTAAAGACATCCCTTGAAATCTCTAACACAATAAAGCCATTTGACACATCATCACCTAAGAAAGCAATTACAGTAAATGGATCACTTCCATAGCGCTCTTTAATAAATTTGGTTGTAAATGCAGGTGTCCATATTTTAGGAAGCTCATCCTGAACATTCATGGTAGTCAGTAAATTTCCCTTTTCACTTACCCAGAACATTGAAGCTGTAGGATATTGCGTTTGCCATTTTTGAAAAAGCTGTTCAATGGTAGCTTCTGATGCATTCTTTATACTTTTTGCTTGTGTATGCCATTGTTCCTCAATATCACTTTCCAGAAGAGCTTCACTTGAAAAGTCTCCAGATCCTGTCTTTGAAATGCCTAACATGAAAGTAGCAACACCGAGATAGGAAATTTGAACAATCGATATAGCTAATACAATAATGAGCATATATTTCGCTAATAATGAACGGAAAAATTTCATAGTTTCACCCTATAGCCAATTCCTCTAATTGTTTCGATAATCTGGGGTTTTGCAGGATTAATTTCTATCTTTTCTCTTAAATATCGAATATGAACCATCAATGTTTTATCACCTTCAATGTAACTCTCACCCCAAACACCCTCATAGAGTTGTTCCTTCGTTAAAATTTGATTTAGATGACGAATAAAATACTGCAATAAATAAAATTGTTTGCCAGTTAGAAGAATTTCTTCTTCATTTAATGTATTAATAATTCGCATATCTTTTGTATAAATTTTAAGATGCTGCAATGCCAATACATCATCGTTTTTTTGATATCTTCTTAGTAATACCTCTAATCTTGCTACTAGTTCATCAGGATGGAATGGCTTTGTTAAATAATCATCAGCAAAATTAAGCCCTTCAATTTTATCCTCAACGGCTGTTCGAGCAGATAGCATCAAAATAGGTAAATCTTTATTCTCTCGTTTTATTCTTTTGCCAATCGAAAAACCATCTAACCCGGGTAGCATGACATCCAATATAGCAAGATCTTTTGAAGCAATATGTTGTTCAAGACCTTCGCCAGACTCTAGCCATGTTACCTCATAGCCTCTTTCCGTTAACTCCTTGCTAACCCATTGTCCTATTTCTTTCTCATCTTCTATGTACAATATATGAATCAATGTTCATCCTCCTTCTTGTTAATAATCAAAAGCTATATTAAAATACCATATTTTGCAATATGAAGTTAACTAGAAATTAAAAACAATATTATTGCATACATGGTTATTATAGGATAAACGCTATTTATTTTCTTAGGAAATGTCTATTAATTGAGTAGATATAAAAAAGCGCAACTATTAATAGCTTTGTGTAAGTTGCGTTTTAAAGGTAGATATTATTATCTGTAATTGCTTTCTCATCTGCTCTAAATACAATTAGAAACTTCACACGTAGGTGCTAGAATATGCTAACATGACACTAACTATATGAAAAACATTAAAAAAATTTGTTTTACTTAGGTTTTACATATAATAAAGGGGTGTGACTTAATTGGATATTCGACAACTAAGATATTTTATAGCGATTGTGGAGGAAAGGAAGATTTCTGCTGCTGCTGAAAGACTGCATATTTCTCAGCCACCATTAAGCCAACATCTAAAAACAATGGAAGAAGAGCTTGGTTCAAAATTGGTAGAGAGAAGCGGCAAGTACTTTGAAGTGACGGAGGCTGGGAAGACCTTATATAAATATGCATTGCAGGTTGCTCAATTAATGGACGAGGCGGAAGCAGAGGTCAAGGATGTAGGGCTAGGCATTCATGGACGATTAACATTAGGCATCAATACATTTTCAGTTGTTGAGTTACCCCAATTATTACATCAATTCCAACAACAATTTCCTAAGGTAACTTATAAAATTCAACAAAATGAATCCTCTTATCTCTGTAAGCTTGTAAGAGATCGTGTAGTAGAACTAGCGATCATTCGTTTGCCCTTAGAATTAGATGATTTCTCTGTCCTTCATATGTACACAGAACCGTTTTATTTTATACAATCCAAGAAGTTTAAGTTGTTAGAACATGAGGTGACTTTGGCCGAAATTCAAAATTGGCCGATTTTATTACCGAGTACAGAAGGGTTAGGAGTTCACTATTCAATTTTAGAAGCATTTTCCCGCTTCCAATTACAGTCCCATATCGTCGGGGAATGTTCAGATACTGCGCTTTTAATGAATTTAATCGAATCAGGTTTTAGCTCCTCCATCGTACCTGAAACCATTCTAAAGCAATTTGAAGACCTACCGCTTCATGCCTACAAAATCCCAACTACAGAGTTATCCACTTCCGTAGGACTTGTATGGATGAAGAATCATTATTTATCTAAAGCTGCACAAAACTTTGTGAATTTAATGAGGGAACATTATTGTTAAGCAGTCAATGGGAAAGAGCACACTAACGTTTCTAGTGAGCTCTCTTTTTGAATCATTATTGAATAATTAGCATATCATTTTCATCAAATTTCCACATATCACCATAAGCTACTTCCCAATAGTAACCGTTTGGATCTTGGAAGTAGCCACTATAACCGCCCCAAAATACTGTTTCTGGCTCTTTTACAATAGACGCTCCAGCTTTTTTAGCTAATGCAAATACGCGGTCCACCTCTTCTTTTGATTTACCATTGTAAGCAAGGGTGATACCTCCAAAGCCGGGGCTAAGTTCTGGTGGGTTTGCTTCATTGATATCGTTTACAAGACGTTCAATTGGAAATAGTGATATTTTAGTTCCCCCATTATTAAAGAACATTACATCTGGATTTGTTTCTTCTCCATACACTACTACTTCAAAGCCAAGTCCCTCTCGGTAAAAGGTAAGTGACTCCACCATATTTTTAACGCCTAATGTGATTAAGTTTAAACGATTCATTTTACAATCCCCTTTTTAAAGCAGTATTACTATTTAAATTCTCTATCCAACAAATTTTTCCTTTTAATTCGGGAAGAAAGTCATTTGGTTGCATCAGCACAGAGATAATCATAATCTATTCATTTTTTTAGATTTCACTATGGATTACCCTTCATTTCTTTATATCCTCCTGATTTCACCTGTAATTTTAAATTGCAAAAAGTACTATTAAAAAACTTTTATCTCTCTAACCATTGGCATCACACAAAAGTTACCTCGACGTTTCTATGAAACAAAAATGTACGTACTTTTTTTTCTTCTTGTGGGGCATCATAATGAAAAAGCAATCAAGCAAACACACAATTGGAGGAATAATAATGATTACTCATTTACAAGATACAATCACATTAAATAACGGCCTACAAATGCCTGGTATGGGTTTAGGCGTTTTTCAAGTAGAAAATGACGCTACTGCAGAAATGGTTAAAAATGCGATCGAGGTTGGCTATCGAAGCATCGATACTGCTGCTATTTATGGAAATGAAGCAGGTGTAGGAGAAGGTATTAAACAAGCTCTAGCATCAACTGGCTTACGTCGTGAAGATTTATTTATTACATCAAAAGTATGGAACGATGGCTTAAGCTATGATGAAACAATTGCAGCATATGAAGAGAGCCTAAAAAAATTAGGATTAGATTATTTAGATCTTTATTTAATTCATTGGCCTGGTAAAGATAAATATGCTGAATCGTGGAAAGCACTTGAAGACCTATATGAACAAGGCAAGATCAAAGCAATCGGTGTATGTAACTTTACTGTGGCACACTTGGAAAACTTATTATCATTTGCTCGTATTAAACCTGTTTTGAACCAAGTGGAATTCCACCCACGCTTACAACAAGTGGAGCTTCGTTCATTCTGTGACAAGCACCAAATTCAACTTGAAGCATGGGCACCTTTAATGCAAGGTGGTCTTCTTGAAGATGAAACGATTTCAAAAATTGCAACAAAATACGGAAAATCAAATGCTCAAGTTATTTTACGCTGGGATGTACAAAATGGAGTGATTACAATTCCAAAATCAGTACGTAGAGAGCGTATGATGCAAAACGCTGATATCTTTGACTTTACTTTAACAGACGAAGAAATGGCATTAATCAATGAGATGAATCGTGAACAACGTGTTGGTCCAAATCCAGATGAATTTGACTTTGCTCTATAAGCATTAAAAAGAGGAAAGAGACTGTCTTGTATGTGACAGTCTCTTTCTCCCTCATTATGATGTTTGCTGCATAGCGATATCTTCATCGCGTTGTTTTAACAGAACATCTTCACCTTTATCCTTTAGTAATTCAACATGCTTTTCGCCCCAAGTGCAAAGCATATTCAAAATAGGCTCCATCCCTTGTCCATAGGAAGTCAATGAATATTCCACTTTAGGCGGTACTTGATTGAAGACCTTGCGATGGATTAAACCAGCTTGCTCTAACTCTCTTAATTGACTTGTAAGCATTTTTTGGGAAATGCCTGGAATCAATCGTCGAAATTCATTTGTTCGAATTTCACCATGGTGGTTCAAATGGCAAAGAATGACCGGTTTCCATTTACCACCAATAACTTCAAGCGTAGCTTCAACACCTATATTATAAATTTTTTGCATTGTAAACCCCCGTAATATTCAAAAGTAACTAAAAGTACTCTACACAACTTTTAGGCATGCATGAATATTACTACACATACTAAAAAAAATCAAAGGAGATATTAGTAAAATGTCACAATCAAAAAAGCCAAATGCAAAATTGACATTGCTAGCACTTGCAATCAGTGCATTTGGTATAGGGTCCACTGAATTTATCAGTGTTGGACTTTTACCATTAATTACAGATGATTTTGGTATATCTTTAAGCACTGCCGGTTTAACCGTTTCTATATACGCACTAGGTGTCACTGTTGGTGCTCCATTATTAACAGCCTTAACATCTCGTCTTAGTCGAAAAACAGTTTTATTGCTTGTTATGACCATTTTTATAGCGGGGAATTTAACTGCAGCTATCGCACCAATTTTTTCTATACTGATAATAGGTCGTATTATTTCAGCATTAGCTCATGGTGTGTTTATGTCGATCGCCTCTGTTATAGCAGCTGATGTAGTTGAACCAAATAAACGAGCAAGCGCGATTGCCTTTATGTTTACAGGCTTAACGCTAGCTACTGTGACCGGTGTTCCACTTGGTACATTTATTGGACAAGTAACAGACTGGCGTATGTCGTTCATTTTTATCGTCATTATAGGCATTATCGGTTTAATTAGTAATGCTTTACTAGTACCTAACCAATTATCAAAAGGTAATCCTATTTCTTTACGTGATATTGGCAAAGTATTAGGCAATATTCGCATGTTATTAATCCTTTTCATTACAGCTATTGGATATGGTGGGGCCTTTGTAGTCTATACGTATGTTTCACCTATTTTAGAGCAATATATGGGCTATTCCCCACATGCAGTAGTAATTATATTAGTTGTCTATGGTATTTGCGTTGCTATTGGTAATACATTAGGAGGCCATTTTGCTAACCAAAATCCGCTACGTTCCATCTTTATAATTTTTGTTGGACTTGCCTTAGCGTTACTTGGTATTGGCTTCACTCTTGAATCACCGATTATCGGTTTAGTCATGGTACTGACAATGGGATTATTTATGTTCATGAATGTCCCAGGATTACAGTTATATGCTGTTCTACTGTCTGAAAAATATGTGCCGTCAGCTATTTCTATGGCTTCAGCATTAAACATTTCTGCTTTTAACATTGGTATATTTTTAGGATCCTATATTGGAGGTTTTATTATTCGCCATCAATCATTAGCACATACGCCTCTTTATGGATTCCTAATGGTTATGCTAGCAGCGATTGTTACATTATTATGGTTGCTTTTCGATAATAAAAAACAATAATATTGTTAGTCCGTTTATCTAGCATTTACTTGATATTTTGGTAATTTAACATCGGTATATATACAATATTGATAAAAAGGAAGCTCCCTGTGGCTTCCTTTTTGTGTTATAAGTAAGACAAGAATGGAGTTACACCTAAATTCGCTTGAATACATAAGATAAGATATCAGCTATAGGATAGGAGGAATTCCATTGTATTACAATCCTTATCCGTATTTCGTTCATCCCTATCATTACTCAGCGCCACCAATTGCCAACCACCTTGCTGTAAGATCCTTTCCCCAACATCTTGCAATGCCGACCAACAATCCCTTTCCACCTGTTGATACACATAAATTAAAATCATCGGTTACACGGATAAAGGCAATTATGCAGCAAGCCCAATTACTGACGGATAAAATTGAAAGCTCCCAGCAATTTGCCCATGATTTAATGAATGCAGCACAACTTTCAAATAAAGCAGAAGTGGAGAAATTAATTTCATCCACAGGTATTACGATGAAATTCGAAACGAACTATACACCTGATAGTTTTAGAATACGTCTAATTGATAATGGCTGTTGTGGTGTCATATTGAATTTAAATTGGTGAAAAAAACCCTAACCTTGTATCCCTATTGAACTTGTAAACTATAGAAAACTATGATAAAGTGTTTGTATTATTATTTCTGAAAATTCTTATATTTTTCTTATCAAGAGAGACGGAGGGATTGGCCCGATGAAGTCTCAGCAACCAGCTCAACAGTATGGTGCTAATTCCAATTGGCCTAATTCCAAAGCCTTGAAGATGAGAAGATGAACTACCGTTGTTTATTCAGGAGTCCTCTTCTATAGGGGGCTCTTTTTTTACTACTATTTTAAGAAAGCAGGGAAAACGATGCCTAATGAATTATTACAAGCATTACAATTATTAAAATCTAAACAATGGGTCGATTTAACACATACATTCGGCCCTAACTCACCCCATTTTTTCATGTTCGAAG
Source organism: Lysinibacillus irui (assembly GCF_028877475.1). Lineage (NCBI taxonomy): Bacteria > Bacillati > Bacillota > Bacilli > Caryophanales > Bacillaceae > Lysinibacillus > Lysinibacillus irui. The sequence goes on from NZ_CP113527.1 coordinate 4,154,462, forward strand.
ATGCAAAATTTGAAACATTATTCTCTCACGATGATGGGTTCTTTGCACAACAGTTCACTTTCCCTGGTCAATATGGTACGCATATCGACCCACCCATTCATTTTGTGCGAGACACACGGTACCTTGAAGAGCTCGATTTAAAAGAGCTTGTTCTTCCCCTTGTTGTCATTGATAAGTCCGAAGAAGCTGCTAGCAATCATGATTTTTCTTTAAGTGTTCAAGATATACTTGAGTTTGAAGCACAGCACGGAAAAATTGAGGCAGGTACCTTTGTAGCGCTACGTACCGATTGGAGTAAACGTTGGCCAGATAAGGAAGCATTCAGCAATAAAGATGCGGAAGGGTATAACCATATTCCAGGTTGGGGCTTAGAGGCTTTACAATTTTTACTGACGGAACGTAAAGTTAGTGCGATTGGTCACGAAACATTCGATACTGATTCAGCAGCTGATTTTCGTAAAAATGGCAAACTAGATGGTGAATACTTTGTGCTCGAACAAGACACTTATCAAATTGAGTTAATGACTAATTTAGACAAGCTACCTGCAACAGGTGCAATTATTTTTAATATTGTACCTAAACCAGAAAAAGCATCTGGATTCCCTGTTCGCTCCTTTGCTATTTTGCCATAACTTAAAAGTCGGTATAGAGATACCGACTTTTATTTTTGTACATTTCTTTTTTTGAATATAAAGTAAACGACGAACATTAATAGAACAAATAATAGGATGAGATACATACTATAATGGGATAAGTAGTAACCAACAAACCGCCATTTCTCTCCAAGCATTTTCCCTAACGTTATAAATGTGAATGTCCAGATAAATGCTCCTGTATAGGCAAAGAACGCAAACTTTTTATATGGATAATTATTAATAGCCGCAATATACGCTGTTATGTGGCGGACACCAGGGATAAAATAGCCTATTAACAATAAGATAGGTCCAATTTTGGCAAACATTTTTTTCGTAAAATCAATTTTTTGTTCAGTTATATGAATTTTTGGCCCATACTTTTGTAGTAATGGTAAGCCAAATCGATAACCAATATAGTAGCTTAAAGTAATACCTCCAACTGCGCCAATCATGGCACTTACTAATGCAGGGATATGTTCAAGGCTTTCCCGATAAACACTATAACCTACATATGTTAAGAAAACCTCATCAGGAAGTGGCAATCCAACTATACCTCCAATTAGGATTACGATAATGCCAAAATACCCGTAATGTTCAATTAGAGATTGCACGTGATGTGCCATAAACTATCCCACCTAAAAATTTTTTAACTATAAAATATACAGGTTTCATTATAATCAAACTGCGGAAAACAGAAGAAGCAACTTGAAGATTGTTTTAAATTATTTGAAGCTGACGCAAAGCAAAGTCAATACCGCCCTCGGTAGATTTCTTTGTAACAAAATCAGCAACGTTTTTCAAAGCTAAGCTGCCATTTCCCATAGCAATTCCTAATCCTACCAGCTCCAGCATATCCATATCATTATCCCCATCTCCAAAAGCAATGGCATTTTTAGAATCAATGTTAAAATAATCTAGTACTGCTTGAACAGCTATTGACTTGGAAACATCCTGCTGTAGTACATTCACAATATAAGGATGCCATCGCTGCCATAATATATTCGGAAATTGACTAACATATCTTTTTTCTCCCTGTTCATCTGTATATAGACACATGAGAAAAACTTCCTCATTCGTAATTTTTTCATTTATAACCGGAAAATCTCCCAAAGACAATGTTTCCTGCATAGCATGTAAAGCAGCTGGACTTTGTATGCTATTCATCGCTAGCTGCTCTGTAAAAAATGTTAAGCTATGCTGTTGTTCCATTGCAAAAGCCTCAACATTTTGGACAATCTCTTTAGCAATAGGCGTTTTATGTAGGACAAGATCATGATGTTTCACATATGCACCATTTGCCGTAATAAAGGTCTCTATCCCCAACTCTTCCAACTCACGGCACATGGATAAAGGTCTTCCTGTAGCTGCTACAAGGTGAATTCCCTTATTCTTTAATAAATCAATTGCCTGCTTTGTACTTTCTTCTACACAGCCATCCTCATAATTGATGAGTGTGCCGTCTACATCAAAAAACACTATTTTATAGTTCAACTTGAATCATCCTCCAAAACAATACTTTTGAACCACACAAAAAAAATCCCTTTAACGATTACTAATAAAATATTTGTACGTATTTCGACAAACTTTCAACCATCTATATAACTTACATTAACAGCACCGATAAATACTATTAAAGGAACAGTTCTAGTGACAATTAATAAATAATGTAATGATTATTTTTATTTTAATAATTCTAAAGGAGTATACCAAAGAACACAGAATTGTTAAAATAAAAGATAATCATTTAAATATATTGAACGATACTTTTTAACGAATAGATAGAACAAAAGAAATAATTTTCTAAAGCAGGCAAAGGAGTTGATTCTTATGGCATTTAACATTTATTACTACGAAAGTAGTGTAGATTGCAAATTTTGCAAAAGGCATTTTACAACATATAAAGTACGCCCTAATCGATATAAAATCATCGAGGAACAAACAGATTTCATGCCTGTTTATGATGGCCTAAATCCTTTGCTGTATGAGGTCGCTGTATGCCCACATTGTGGCTACGCCTACCACAAATCTATGACAAGGACTTATGGACCGTTCATGCAGCTCATTGATGAACTATACATTAAAGAGCTCCAAAAACCCATGGACATCTGCCAGGAACGTACAATCGATGATGCCATAATCAGTTTTAAGCTTGCTTATTTAGTATCCCGTGCTTCAATGGAAGAATCTCTCTTAATGGCGAATTTCGCATTAAAAATAGGTTGGCTATATCGTTTAAAAAACGATGAAGAATCCGAAAAACGCTACCTTTTTGCAGCAAGAGACTTTTATAGTAAATCCTTTGCATCCAATCAGGAGGGTGGAGAGAGAATTCAGTTTTTACATGCTGAACTAAGCCTCCGACTTGGTGATATGGCGGAAGCCCAAAAAGGCTTCTCTCGCTTAATCGCTGATAGAAATGTCTCGCCAAAATATCGAAAGCTTGCCCGTAATCGTTGGGAAAATTATAAATATGACGAACAACCTATAACAGTTAATGAAACTATTAATTAATGGGACGAGGAGAGGACTTGTAATGTTGCTATTTCATAAGAGAATAGATGTGAGAGAAGAGGATATATTTTCAGAGTTGCATCACTTTCTATTAAGGAAAAATAATCGCTACTTAACAAATGATGAGGTTGTCACTTTAACAGGAGTGTCCTCTGAGCTGCTTTTCAAATGGGTAAAAGCAGGAAAGTTAAAAAAATCAATTTTCCCTAATTTAGGTGCACCTTGTGAACGTTGTGGACAAATTACACAGGCTAAAATTTGTGTGAGCTGCTCCTCCTCCATTGTTGGTACGTTAAAACAAGAAGAAAAAGACCGCGCATGGTTCAATCAAATCCAACGTAACCATGTTAGAGCTAGTACGTACCATTATAAATAGCAATCGAACATCTTCATTAATCGAAGATGTTTTTTCTTTTTAACTGACCCTACCAAATTTAAACAAAATTTAAACTAACTCTTCCTAAGCTTTAAACTAAGCTCTCTATAATTAGTATCAACATAAAGAGAAGGACTGATTATCAATGAAGAAGGCTAGGAAGCATAAAGTTTTATTAAGTTTTGCACTGGCAAGTTTAATGACATTGAACGGCGTAGCAAGTGTCTCTGCAGCTGTTCCTGCAAAAGAGCAACAGGTCAATATAGAAAACAAATCTACAGTTAAACAGGCTAGGACCTCTAATGAAACATTACTTGATTGGAAAAAGTGGGTGAACGATCATGCTTACAGTTTGTCATCCATCCAACCTGAAGTATCGAGTGGAACGAAAATCCCTTCTAATCAATTTGAGGATTTGGAGATGCTTAAGCCGTTATTACACGATAAACGTATTGTTTTTCTAGGAGAGAGCTCTCATGGTGTGGCACAATTCAATCATGTTAAAACACGTTTAATACAATTTTTGCATCAGGAAATGGGCTATAATGTTCTTGCCTTTGAAAGTGGTATGGGTAATGTGATGAACGCCCAAGGGCAAATTGACAAACAAGCAGCTCTACAAACAATGAAGGATTCTATTTTTGGAGTTTGGTGGACGAAAGAAACATTGCCTCTGTTTGACTATGCAAAATCAACTCAAGCAACAGAACAACCACTTATACTTACTGGCTTCGATATTCAACAGCAAGGGGCATTTACGAACGGCGATTGGCTCCAGAATCCTAAGTTAGCTCAACAATTTAGTGAAGCTGAGAAACAACTAGCTGAATGGAGCTCCGGGAAAGATTTAAAGGGCTATCAGCAAGTAAAAGCTACAATCATAGATGTGTATAAACAAGTAAAGTCTCAAATTCAATTGAAAGAAAAAGAATTACAAGCGGCTTATCCAAACGAGTCTCATATTGTCAAACTAATGGAACGTACTGTAACAGATCGCATTCGCTTAGCAGACGAATATGTGGAACTAACGATCCAGTCCAATATTGATATTGAACAAAATAATATTGAAACATTTTTAAAAACAATGGAATGGCGTGATCAATCGATGATGGAGAACTTACTTTGGTTAGCTGAGGAGGTTTATCCAACAGAAAAGTTCATCGTATGGGCACATAACGACCATATTCGTAAGGCACAATCGGAAGTAATGGGTTCCCCTTATCCAGTCAAATTAATGGGGGAACGTTTACCAGAAATCTACAAGAAATATAGCTATGTATTAGGTCTATATATGACTAGCGGAGAGACAGCAAATAATATGGGTGAACCGATGGCTGTTTTACCTCCTATCAAGGGATCTATTGAGGATATACTGTCTTCAACTAGTAAACCTTACACATTCATTGATTTGCGCAACCGCCAGAATGAACGAGGCAACTCATGGATGTTCGAGCCCCGCTTATCTTACAGTTGGGGTATGATACAGGAAAGCTTAGTTCCTCGCGATCAATACGATGGTATACTTTTAATTGATAAGGTGAATAAGCCAACTTATGTGAAATAATTTCATATATTAAAATAGCAAACTAGGCTTCCTAGTTTGCTATTCCTTTAAGTATCCATTGATATAGTATCCCATTCTTCATCTTGATAGCCCATCATCCAGAATAAGCCTCTACGTCTTTCCATCACAACACTTTCATTTAACGATAAAGGAGCTACTTGTCCATTTATTCGACTATCTACACAAGCCCAATGTAATCTGTAGATCTTATCTGCTTCATCTAATATCTCTTCCTTACTGCGCAATACTGTTTGCTTATAAAATTGTTCAAATGTTTCACAACGAGAAACGACCTGTATAGCATATTCACAATCACATACGTCGTCAGGGAAATCTAGCTCTTCTACAAGGCCTAATGCCCAAATGAGTGTCCAATAGGCTTCATACTGCCATGAAATATTGACAGCATCTTGAGGACTGGGATGCTGAGTCTCAAGAAAGAATTTTTCATGCTCTGTTAAAGATTCTTGCACCTCATATGTACGTAACATATTAGTGAAGAATTCTCTAGACTCTTCAATATTTCCATTTTGTGCTACATCACAGGCAAATTGAATAACAATCAACAGGGAAACTGCCCTTTTTGCAATTTCTTCTTGGCTCTTAAAGCGGCAACCTTCTAATGGTGGCAGTTGGGGTAGAGAAGTTGCATAAGGGATTTCTTTGTCTGTTAAAAAGGCAATCGTTCTGTTTTTTCGTGTTTCCCCCTGCTCTGATGTCACTTCCTGACTTCTTATCTTCCTTGCACAGGCTTGAGGTCTAAAATTTGCAGGACCTGACTCCCCATTAGAATAAACAATAACGCTACCACTCTGATCCAGTAAAGTGCCATCCGGTAGAAAACCTACACCACCTATGCTTGCTAGCAGTCTCGTAAATAGTTGCATATGGTTTTCCGTTATCTCTTTATCCATTTCGATTGCAATGACTGTATTGAATACAGATATTTGTATCATAACCTGTTCTTTTAAATCTTCATCCTGAAAAGGAATTCTATCGTAATACCCCATCATCCCCGGGATGTTTTGAGTGAAATAATCTGGATTAGTATCTTCAAATAAAACAGTAATAGAACATCTGGATTTTTTGAAAAGCCCTTTGGATTTTACTAAATATCCACTATCACCTCGTTCAATGGTAAAGCCTTTTGCAAATACCTCTGCTATTTTGTCTTGAATATCATCCACATCATTTTTAGACGCAAATATTGTAAAATGATTCAAACTACTCTCTCCTTTGTTGCATAAAGCTTGCCAGTTTCCAATTATCCAAATGATTAAGAACTTGGCTAAACAACTGTCTATTTTTACGAAGAACCTCATGCTCATGCCAATAGGTCAGCAAGAGCCGCCATTTTCCCTCGTCAACAATCGTCGTTGGGATTTTGCCTTGCTGCATCATATGCCAAATAGCTCTGATTGAGGTAATCCTCTCTGCCTCACTACCACTCAACCATTCAAGTAATATATCAGCACTAGGCTGTGACTCTGCCAACAGTATATCCCAACCATCGATTGGAAATGCCACATATGGTCTCATCCATTCTATGATGGTTGGATTGTGTAAATGATGTAATCGATGTAAGGCAGTATAAGCATTAATCTTATCCTTTTCCATATCAGATAAAATGAATGCTAAGCCTTCCTCTGCTGGCAAACAATGTGCCGTTAAATAATCACGCAACCAGTTGGGAATATCGCTTTTCTCTTGCCAAAGCTCTCTTACCCAATTTTCAGCCTCTTTTGAACATACCTTTATTAGCACTTCACTCCATGCCTTTTGATCTGATGGAGATAGCGCCCGCATAATTTTATGTTGGAGAGCCTGATACACCTTCTCTTTATCAAAATGCAAGAAGGCTTCCTGCACTTGAGCTTCCTTTACGCCATGCATGGAAACATAATGAAGTAACGATTCTAGACTAGCTTTAGCCAATTGTAAATTAGAGCTTAAAAATTGCTTTAGCCATGTTAGCCATATTTGTGAGCTTGTCAGATGAATATCCAAACCATTTTCGCTACAAAATTGTCGGTGTTGCCCACAATCTACCCCAATACATCCTAAAGCTGTCATACTGTCAACATATGTATGAAAGCTGTCGGCAAGGAAATCAAATTCATCCTCTTCATGACTCCAATACCAAATCGATTCATCCTCTAGCTTGATAAGAAGCGCATCCCCATTACCTGCAGTAAAAAATTGTACGTATTGTTGTTCAAGATTTTTATCATCCCCGCCAAAGTATGGGAAATCTAAGTCTTTCAAGCTCCAGCCAAACTCACCTGATGGCGTATCAATCAGTTCGTTTGGCAAGATAGCCTCATCTGGCAACGACCAATAGATACTCACTTGTTGTGAGCTGGTTTGCATTGCTTGACGGAACTTCTTAGGAAGTTGTATACCAAGCCTTGACTCTACCTTGCGTAAATCTTGTTCACTAGCGACAGGTTGTACTTCAATTGGATGTACAAAGGCACCTTGTTGCTTCAGCTGTTTCATCAAAAAATTCCAACGCTCAATCCACATTGTTGCTCATCTCCACATCGTGCTCAAATTTCCGTCTTTTTTATTTCTATCGTCAGGAAATCATTTACTAATGAGGTTAATTTTTAATTTAACTACAAAATACTCTTATTTTACTGACATCAAAGCATCCAAGTATGATAAATTACTCAACCAATTTAGTTCGTTCTTCTTAAGCTGTGTTTACTTAATTTTTTTACCTCCATCATAATCTTTGTCACATATTCTTCCTCTCGATTTTTAATAACGGCATCATAAATATATTCCTCATAAACGTATTGACCTAATTCATAGCCCTTTTCATGCATGACATTAAATAATCGTGTATATGTCTCTCCAAGCTTCGCAGAAGGTCCTACATGATAACCAATAACAAATTCACCCTCAATTGCTTTAAAATAAGGATGTCCTTCTCTTGGATTAGGTTGTTCAATATATAGATAGCTATAATTATCGTAATTTCCAGCTAAAACCTGCTCTCTCCTTGTCATTCCACCGATTGGATAACCTGTATCCAATTGAGAACGATCTAACTCCTCGATAAAATCCGATACAGCCTTTACAAACTGCTCTTCTGTAGAATCTTCGATATTTTTACTTAGATATAGTGTTTCTTCAGGAAAATATTCAATTGTAATATCGTCAAAGTTAAGGTGAAGTGCTTCCTCATTTGTTTTAATTTTGACATCAATGATATTTTCAATCATTTCTAGCTCTCGACGTTTCTTTGCTACGATTTCCTTTTGCTGATGCATTAATTCTAAAAAATTTTCTGGGGATTTCTCCGCCATATATTGCTGAATATCCTTTAATGACATACCAACTGCCTTTAATAATTCAATGACACCAAAAAAATCATATTGTGCAAGTGAATAATAACGATAATCTTTACTATCTTTCATGATGGGAGATAACAAACCAATTTGATCATAATAAATTAATGTTTGTTTATTAACCTTACATATTTTGGCAAATTCACCCGTTGTAAAATATTTTACATTTTTATTAAGCATTTTTTGAGTTTCCTCCCTTGACTATATAGTAACTATATACTTTAAATTGTACCTATTCACAATAAAAATAGAAAGGTTTTGACATTATGTTCACGGAGATTCGTGACATTACAGCTTTTAACAAGCAAGAAATTTTAGCATTACGTATCGCTGATAATCAGCAACATTTTATTGAATCAACAGACCAATGCTTAGCAGAGGCAGAATTGGATCAACGCTTTACCCCCTTAGGTCTGTATAAAGATAACATCGCAATCGGCTTCGCTATGTATGGTCTATTCCCCCACGAAGATCACAGTCAGCGTGTATGGCTAGATCGCTATTTAATTGATGAACGCTATCAACAGCAAGGATTAGGTAAACATTTTTTACAGCAACTTATTCAATACTTAGCGGTAAAGTTCAACTGTCGCCAAATCTATTTAAGTGTGTATGAAAATAACGCTGTAGCCATTCAACTATATAAACAATTTGGTTTTATGTTTAATGGTGAACTAGATGACAAAGGAGAAAAAGTAATGGTGCTGGAGGTATATGGACATGACAACCATTAATCCAATTGAAACAAGACCACTAAAACCATTGTTTTTATCGTACTTATTTCCAGCAATGATTGGTATGCTGTTGATGTCTGTTAATATTTTGGTGGATGGTATTTTCGTTAGTCATGGCGTGGGACCATCAGCATTAGCAGGGGTTAATATTGCCGTCCCCATTTTCTCAATTTTGCTATCGATTTCTCTGTGGATCGGTATGGGAGGAGCTACACTTTACTCGATTTCTCTTGGGGAGGGGAATAAACAACGAGCCCACCAACTCTTTACATTGGCGTTCACTACGATGCTAATGGTCGTGATCACGATTATTGGACTTCTTGCGTTCTATCTAAAGGAGATTTCCTATATATTTGGAGCAAGCGACGTTACATTTCCATATGTGCAACAATACCTACACGTCATTTTACTCTTTGGTGTGTTTTACACGATTGAAAATCTATTAAGTATTTTCATTCGAAACGATGGTAACCCGAGACTTGCTATGCTTGGCTTAATAACGACGTCCGTATTAAATATTATCTTAAATTATGTCTTTATCTTTGTACTAAATTATGGTGTCACAGGCTGTGCCTTAGCAACAGCCATAGCTACTATTATAGGTACGTCTGTACTATGTCTCCATTTTTTCCGCCCACAATCTGAATTAAAGTTTGTCCCTTCATTTTTTAATCTGTCAGATTTAAGAAAAATTTTTGCTATTGGACTACCTAGCTTTATCGTAGAAGCTTCGGTAGCTGTTATCGTTATTTTATATAATGTGACCTTCTTACACTATTTAGGGGCAAATGGCATTACAGCCTATGCCATGGTCAACTATATCCATACTGTATTATTAACAATTTTCCTTGGGATCGGTATGGCCCTTCAACCATTAGTTAGTTATCATCATGGGGCAAGATTAATAGAAAGATTAGTAGCATTATTAAAAATCGGCTTAGCTACTGCTTTTATTTTAGGGTTAACGACAGCACTTATTGCCATGCTATTCCCTTCGCAGTTAATGGCATTATTCGGAGATAGCTCATTTGAAATTCGTAGCATGGCTGCTCAAGGCTTTATTCACTTTGCCATTGGCTATGTATTTTTAGGTATTAATATGGTGCTCGCAGAATTCTTTCAATCTATAGAGAAAATTCGAATTGCTACAACCATTATGTTACTACGTAGTATTATTTTATTTATACCGACACTTATCCTATTGCCTAAATTCCTTGGCCCACAGGCAATATGGTGGACCTTTCCAGTAGCGGAGGGAATTACAGCCTGCCTTATTTACTGGTACATTAAGAAAAATCCTCGGACGATTTCAACTTCCGAAATGCTTAAATAGAAAGAGACCTCACGAGATCTCTTTCTGTTTCTCTTAACAAAATTGCATTTTCAGAGTACCCTTCCCATCTTCCACTACAACTTCACCTACTGCTCCATTAACTAAAATTAATTGGGGTGTACATGGCCAATATCTACATCAGACTTGTTGATCTTTTATCAATTTAAATCCCCCCCTTGAACATTAAATAAGGAACCATCTTGTATATGTGGATGATTCCTTTGTTAGATCTATTCTATTTGTTTCTCATTGGGTACCACTACTGCTTTCTTGTGAGGATCTTCCGAGGATGTTACCCCCAGAATATCAAGAAGGAACATAAATAGTGGAATACCTATAATCAATCCCCATACACCAAGGAAATGCTCTGAGAAGAGAATGACCATGAATGTGTAGAAAATCGGTAAATCAGTCTTTGCGGACATTAGCTTTGGATTTAAAAAATAGGCTTCAATAGCATGTAATACCATGACAATCACTAATATATAGACAATATACATCAAACCACCGATACTATAGGCAATAATACTTAGTGGAATTAATGAAATGATAACACCTGCAACTGGTACTAAGCCTAAAATGAAGAGCATGATACCAAGGGCAATCAAATGTGGGAAGCCCATAATAGAAAGGGCAATTACTGATAGCACACAGTTAACCGCTGCAATAATGAACTGTGCCTCAATTACTTTACCAAATGAGCGAATGAATATTCTTGAGAAATAATGAAGTTCATCATAAAGTGGTCCAACCTTACTATCCTTAAACTTTGCTGTGAACTCAATAATGCGCTTCTTTTCTAACAGAATGAACAAACTCAATATAAGTGAAATCAATATTTGCATAATGATTTTACCAATATTCGTAATATTTTTAAGAGTTAAATCTACACCTTGCTCTAAATATTTCCCAAGTTCAATTTTCTCAAAGGTAGGAGCTAAGTACCTAGCAATTTCATTATCATCTGGATCGAGATTAAAACTCGCAATTAGATCAAAAAGCTGTGTAATTTGTTGGGTCACAATCGGCAAATATTTGTATATCACTGCAACTATACCTGCAACAAGTAAAAGGTATAACGTTACCGTAACAGCTTTTTCATTCATCGGTACATATTTTTTAATACCCTTCGTCGTCTTCGTAGTAAGCTGATTCATCAAATAGGTAATAATAAACGTTAGCAGAATTAGATTGATCATACTACGCATTAAATATAAGGCAATAGCAATACCAACTAGAATTATAAAACGTTTAAATCCATTACTCCGAAAGAAATTAGTCATTTATTCACTCCTTCTACAAAACGGCCTCGCTGTTTCTGCTACCTAGGGCTACACTATCAACTAAACACAATAAAAAATTGAATTATAACAATACGCATCATTCTTATGTAAAAATTTCCCTCTTATTAATTAAGTATAGCCAGCTACCTTCAAAATAAGACGAAATTTATGTTTCTAAAGAAGTGTCTATATAAAACCTAAGGCGTGGGTGAATTGTATGTCTTGTCAAATTAAAATGTCAATACTTTTATCCTTTGTGAAAGCTTTATCAGCGTATAAGCCTACATTCTATGAATCTATTATAACCCTTTATAACAGCATATCCAATTTGTATGTTCTTTTATAATGGTATTTGTAAGAATCTTTTAATTACCGATACCTTATGTTAACTTGATTAAAAGTACAATTTAGAAATAGATAGGACTGATTCCATGAAAATTTCAAGAAACCCTGAGAATATTCATCAACCCGTCGCTCCTTATGTCCATCAAATCGAAGTCACTGGTCCACATAGATGGTTAACCTTATCTGGACAAATTGGCATGCAACCAGATGGAACTATACCTGAAGACGCGGTAGCTCAATTGAAGATAGCGCTAGAAAATATTAGAAAAAATTTAGAAAATGCTAATATGGAGGTTCGTGATATTACAAAGCTCGTATTTTATTTAGTAGGAGATATGGAAGCTAGTCAACGAAAGGAAATAATAGGTGATTTTTTGGGAGATCATCTACCTTGCATGACATTAATTTACGTAGTAGCACTGGCTACTCCTTCCTTAAAGGTTGAGATAGACGCATGGGCTTGTAAGGAATTATAAAATCATTCTATGTTAGATTTTAATAAAGTGTGCAGTTTTGTGTATTCCCCCAAGTACCCCTTTACCACTCCTAAAGGGGCACCGCTTCTTCTGCCATTCCTTCATACATTGTTTTATTTAAGTAATGTAAGAGTCGTTGCAATTGCATTGTCAACAAATGATCTTTGGGGCTGTGATTTCAGCATGACCGTTAACCCTATTAACGCAACAATTAAAGCTTGTGCTAATGATTTGGCATCTGTGTCAGCATCCAATTCACCAGTCTGGATTCCTCGTTCTATCGTCTCTTGAAAAATGACAGCTAAATAAAGTTGATGCTCTCTAGTCAAGATCTCAAATCTTTCATCATGAGGTGCCAGTTCTACCATTGTATTTATACAAAAACACCCCTTACTAATATCACCTGTATATTCTCCAGCAATTACATCTTCGAAAAAAATAGTAAATGCCTTTTTTACAGATGAATGACTTTGAAGTCTTGCTCGTATATCAGCCGCTCGAGATGTCGTATATTTACGAAGTGCTGCTTCAAATAGCTCCCTTTTATCCCCAAAGGTTGAATAAATACTAGGACGCTGAATCTCCATTCTAGCAGTAAGATCACTTAAAGAAGTCGCTTCATATCCCTTTTCCCAGAATAATTGCATAGCAGCTTCTAATACCTTTTCCTCATCAAATTCACGGGTTCTTGCCATTCAAATTTTACCTCCGTTATTTAAGGATTCGAGAGTAGGTCTTATATTTTTAAATACCAAACAGTATGTATTTATTGTATTACCTATTGTTATTATTGTCAATTTCCACTTTATAAATCAAACCATTTATACATTATTTTTAATAAACCTTGACATGATAAATACGACTAAGATATATTTACCAATAATTATATTATACCGAACGGTATGTTATGATGACAATTCATTATGAAAGGAGAATATACAGCGTGGACTATGATCCAAAACCACAAAAAGATGCACCCTCTTTAAGTCAACAACCTACGATGTCTCAAGCTGTAACATTATTATTTGCAACCGCCTGCGGAATGTCTGTCGCCAATATTTATTTTGCACAGCCGTTGCTTGATCAACTAGCTCTAGAGTTTGCTATTGATCATTCGATTATTGGTTTGATTATTACTATCACGCAAATTTTTTATGGTCTAGGCTTACTACTTCTAGTGCCACTTGGAGATTTACTAAACCAACGACGCTTGATTATTGGTCAAATGCTATTATCCACCGTGGCTTTGTTTATAGTCGGTACTGCCTCCTATATTGTAGTGCTATTCGCTGGTATGGCCCTAGTTGGTTTACTTGCCGTTGTGACACAGACACTGGTGGCATTTGCAGCAACCATGGCTTCTTCTACAAATCGTGGTCGTGTCGTTGGCATTGTCACAAGTGGCATCGTCATAGGTATACTACTTGCTCGAACCTTTGCTGGTCTATTAACAGATCTTGCAGGCTGGCGTTCTGTCTATCTTGTCTCTGCCACCCTCATGCTTTTAATGGTCAGTCTGTTTCTCAAAGTGTTACCAAGAGTAGAGCGTGAAGTAAAATCACTATCTTATTGGCAGCTAATTAGCTCCGTGTTTACGCTGTTTATTCAAGAAAGAACATTACGTATTCGCTCTGTTGTAGCCATGCTAATTTTTGCTGATTTCAGTATTTTGTGGACGCCACTTGTTCTGCCACTTAGTGCGCCACCATTAGCTCTTTCACACAGTGTCATTGGAGCATTTGGCCTTGTTGGAGTGGCTGGTGCTTTAGCGGCTGCAAAGGCAGGGAAATTAGCAGATCAAGGTTTTGGACAAAAAACCACAGGTATTGCTTTAATGCTTTTACTCATTTCATGGTTGTTTATCAACTATTTAGAACAGTCGTTATGGGCATTAATTGTAGGTATCGTGTTGCTTGATTTGGCTGTACAGGCAGTTCATGTCACAAACCAGGCGATGATTCTTCCATTGCTTAGCGAAGCCCGCAGCCGTCTTACCGCTGGCTATATGGTGTTCTATTCTATCGGAAGCGCTGGCGGTTCAATCGCTTCTACACAGACGTATGCACTCTTCGGCTGGAAAGGCGTTTGCTTGCTTGGAGCTTCTATTAGCACGATCGCCCTTCTTTTTTGGGTAACGACAAAACGATTTACAAATTATTAATTTGATTAGGAGATATACAAAATGGAAATAGGAATTACTTCTTTCGTAGAAACAAAACCAGACATTCACAGTGGTGAAGTAATTAGTCATGCCCAGCGTTTACGTGAAGTAGTAGAAGAGATGATTCTTGCAGATCAAGTAGGATTAGATGTCTTTGGCATTGGCGAGCATCATCGAGAAGATTATGCCGCATCCTCTCCAGCAATGGTGCTATCTGCTGCTGCTTCTCAAACGAAAAACATTCGACTCACAAGTGCCGTAACTGTCCTTTCTTCGGCAGATCCTGTGCGTGTCTTTCAGGATTTTTCCACATTGGATGGACTATCGAATGGACGTGCAGAAATCATGGCAGGTCGTGGTTCCTTTATCGAATCCTTCCCCTTATTTGGCTACGATTTACATGATTACGATGAACTATTTGAGGAACATTTAGACTTACTACTTAACATTCGACAGTCCGAGAAAGTAGTTTGGGAAGGTAGACATCGACCAGCAATCAATAATTTAGGTGTGTATCCTAGACCAGTTCAGGAGTCTCTTCCAATCTGGGTGGCTAGCGGAGGAAATCAACAATCTGCTATGCGTGCTGGCCTTTTAGGATTACCGCTTATGCTAGCCATTATTGGTGGCAGCCCAATGCAGTTTGCACCGATTGTACAGCTGTATAAAAAGGCCGCGCTTCATGCAGGTCATGATTTATCAAAACTTCAAGTAGGTTCTCATTCAATAGGTTTTGTTGGGCCGAATAGGGAATGGGCAGCAGACACATTTTTCCCATCAACAATGGCTGGTATGAATAAATTAGGCAAAGAAAGAGGATGGCCTTATTATGATCGTTCTAGTTATGATGCTGCACGAAGTTTTGACGGAGCATTATATGTCGGAGATCCAGATACTGTTGCTGAAAAAATTATTCACCTTCGTAAACACGTCGGAATTACACGCTTTATGCTATACGTGCCATTAAGTACAATGCCACATGATCAAGTCATGCAAGCTATAGAACTACTTGGAACAGAAGTTGCCCCTCGTGTACGTGAGGAAGTCGCCAAATGGGAAGCTGAAATGGCTCTAGAAGGAGAGCCATTTCTTTAAGACTTCATTATTCAACAGGAGGAGTTTATTTATGACCATTATTAACCGAGTCTTACCAGAATTAAGGCAGGCTTACACAGAATTTCCTGGCTTTCGATTGGAGGAGGATTTAACTTGGAGTCGAAGTCTCCTGTCCCATCCACCTTCGAAAAGATCAGAACATGTACTTACTAGCAACCGGATGATTCCTAGAGATGACGGGAGCGAAATGTTGGTTAAAATCTATGAACCAGCTAAACGGAAGCAGGATAAACTTCCAGCTATGCTTTGGATACACGGTGGTGGCTTTGTCATGGGACACCCTGATATGGATGATGTTTTATGTGAACGCTTTGTTCAAGCAGCTAACTGCGTTGTCGTATCCATCGATTACCGACTGGCACCTGAACATCCTTATCCAGCAGCAATTGAAGATTGTTATGCTGGATTAGTTTGGATGACTAATAAGGAGCAATCACTTGGTATCGATGTCAGACGGGTGGCAATTGCTGGTGCAAGCGGTGGTGGAGGATTAACAGTAGCACTAGCATTAATGGCTCGCGATAAAGGAGGACCATCAATTATATTCCAGATGCCACTGTATCCGATGCTTGATAACCGAAACGAAACACATTCTAGCTATGAGATCATTGATGATCATGCAACATGGAATAGAACAAATAATATGACTGCCTGGCGTATGTATTTAGGAGAGGAAGAGAACATTAATGCCCTTTCTCCGTATGCAGTCCCTTCAAGAGCCGAAAACTTAGCAGGATTACCGCCAACCTATATATGTATTGGTCAACTTGATTTATTTCGTGATGAAACCCTTGATTATGTAACACGTCTTGCACAGGCAGGAGTTGAGGTTGAATTCCACCTCTACCCTGGCAGTTACCATTGTTTTGAGGTCTTTGTGCCAGAAGCGAAAATAAGTCAGCTGGCTATTCAGAACTATTTAGATGCCATGGCACGCGCACTCAATATTTGATTAGTCATTTCGCCTTCTAATCACCCATGAATCAAGAGATATAAAAATGCGAAAATGTTGATAACACAACATTTTCGCATTTATTTGTTCATCTATTGTGGACGTTCTATCGAGAAAATCTCGCCAACTTTAGCATAGTTTGATCCCGCAAGCCTGCTAACAGCATTTAGTTTTCTTGGATCGATTCTTCCTTCATGATAAATTGCTTCATCTATATGAAATTGAACAACTTCTCCAATAAATAAATCTCCTGTCTGTTCCTCCCCATTCATCAAAGGAACGGATTGTACTAGGCGACACTCCATACGAATCTTTGCTTCTCGAATGCCAGGAACGGCAATTTGTTGACTATCGACTAATGTAAAATTTGTTCGTGCAAGTTCGCTTTCTGTAACAGGCAATGAAGCTGCTGTTTCATTCACCTGCTCTACATTATCTTCATCGACAATATGAACTACAAATTGTTGCTGATGATGGATATGTCGAGCTGTGTCCTTTAAACGTCCATTTGGTCTTTGGATCGCTAAAGAAATCATCGGTGGATTGGATGACACGATATTAAAGTAACTAAATGGTGCTCCATTGATACCCCCTTGCTCTGACTTCGTCGTTACAAACGCGATTGGTCTTGGAATAATACTTCCAATCAATAACTTATAGTTTTCGCGCTCTGAATTATTCTTAGGATCAATCAAAATCAAGCGACTCACCCCTCTTAATCAAGCTCACGCACTTTAATCGGGATTAATGTTCTTTCTAATTGCTCTCGATGCTGCTCATACTGAGGTGGCAACATTAATTGGCTACCCATTGTTTCTGGTGTTTCATCATGAGCAAATCCAGGAGGATCTGTAGCGATTTCAAATAAAATTTCGCCAGGTTCACGGAAATAAATCGCATTAAAATAATTACGATCTTTTACTTCCGTTACATGTTGTCCATGATTCATAACATACTCTTGCCATTCTAAATGATCCGTATTATCTTGAGCTCTCCACGCAATATGGTGAACTGTCCCTACACCCATTTGACCACGTTGACCTGCAACTGTTTTTAAATCTACTGTATTGCCGATCTCTGCACTAGATTTATATCGAGTATAGTCACCTTCTGTCGCTACTTTTTCAAAACCCATTACCTCTGTTAAAACTTTTGCCGTTTCTTCAGGGTGGCTTGAATATAGAATAGCTCCACCAAAGCCTTTAATGGCAACTTCAGGTGTGACTTCACCAAATGTCCATTCATTTAATTCACCTTCAGCACGTGCAACGAGTTCAATATGCAGACCATGCGGATCATCGAATTGAATGACTTGCTCACCAAAACGTTCAGCTTTTTGGAAAGGAACAGAGAACTTCGCTAAGCGATTCACCCAAAATGGTAGTGCCCCTTCTGGTACAACATACGTTGTGACACCGACCTGACCGTCACCAATACGTCCTTGATAAGCATTAGCCCAAGGGAAGAATGTAATGATTGTTCCCGGTTTCCCACCTTTATCACCGAAATATAAATGATATGTGCCTGGATCATCAAAGTTTACTGTTTGTTTTACTAAACGTAAGCCTAACACTCCTGCATAAAAATCAATATTTTCTTGCGGATGTCCTACGATCGCTGTGATATGGTGAATACCTGCTGTATGTTTTTTCATGTTAACAAGCCCCTTCATGACTAATTTATCTTACCTTTACTGTGCCCAATTACAACCTACCTCAAACTATATAAGCTTAGCGAATTGTATATAGCGCTTTAGACCAAGGGATTAATTGATCTAACATTTGATTTACTGAATCTGTTTGTACTTCTTTTGGTTTAAAGTCTGTTCCATTTTCAAAATCTGTGAATAATGATAGTGCTGGGTGAACACGTACATCTGCGATTAAAAGCTCGCCCATAATGCCACGTAAATGTTCTGCTGCACGAGCACCGCCAACAGAACCATAAGATACGATTCCAGCTGCTTTGTTATTCCACTCTACACGTAAATAATCTAGTGCATTTTTTAATGCTCCTGTAATAGAGTGATTGTATTCTTGTACGATGAATACAAAACCATCTTGTTTAGCAATAATTTCTGACCAACCTTGTGCTCCTGAAGCATCTTGTCCTGGTTCGCCTAATAAAGGTAATTTATAATCAGCAATATCAATTACTGTATAATTTGCGTCACCGCGTTGATCTGCAATTTCCTTTACCCATTGTGCTACTTGAGGGCTTACTCGCCCCTCACGAGTTGATCCAATAATAATACCAATATTTAATTCTGCCATTGTTTGTTCCTCCTCTTTTTTTGAACTAAATAATTTATTCAAAAAACCCATAATTGTACCTCCTTGCGAGAACTAAAGGTTTGAATTCATTTATCTTGAATTTATATATCTTGAATTCGAGATAATAATAACACGATATTTTATTAAACGTCAACACCTTTCTTTTTTAATTTTAAAAGGCAGAGAAATTTAGCTCTCTGCCTTACTTAAAATCTTATCCACTTGTGATTTTAAATAACTATATTGGTCATCATTCGTATCTTGAAAAGCCTCTGCTCTATTTGAATCGATATCTTGATAGTCAATTATGTATGAAAACTGTTCCTTCGTAAAATCCATTCTTTCCCCATTAATTACATTATAAAAGTGCCAACCTTCATCAAGAAATGTCTTCTTTATGTCGCCACCAAGGATATTCTGTACAACTAAAGAAGTGACTCCACATTGTCCTTTTGCAGGGTTATCTAAACTCCATTTAGAACTAGAATGAATCGACCAAGATTTTCTTAAGACACTTAATAACTCGTTGTTCATGTCAAAGCGCTCCTTACAAATATTTAAAATGGTACTTCATCTATTTTAATGGGTGTAGTTTCTCCTAAAACCCAATCATCTTTAATGGCACCATACAAAATACTATCTGTCACTGTACCATCTTCGTTTTCCCACGCATTTCTCAAATAGCCTTCTTTCACAAAACCAGCTTTACTAAAGCACTTGCGCATGCCAATATTATCAACCCTTGTATAGCCTTCAATACGGATCTTACCTTTTTCGCCAAATAAATAATCTTGTAGCCAACGTAGTGCTTGGACACCGTATCCTTTCCCTCTACATTTTGCATCTAAACGAATATCAAAAAGAGGGATAGTATCGCCTATATCATGAATAATCATAACCCCTATTTTTTCTTCATTTTCAAGTAACCAATATGTTTCACGATCGTCTTTAAAAAAGCCCTTTGCATACGCTGCTCGAACAGACTCTGCTTTTACATGCTGATCCGTGTGATAAAACCATTCATTTTGTGTTAAAAAATGTACTAATGCATCAATTTCATCTACAAATAATTTGATGTCCATCACTATCTCCTTCTTTAATAAATGTCGTCACATATATCAGAAAAGATAAAATTAGTTTTTGTATGTGCATATGGTTGTAATTCATCAATAAATTGTTCTACATCAGAAAAAGATTGAAAATGGGCTTTTAATAAAAAACAAGCTTCACCAGATATTCGATAACAAAAATCCATATTTGTATAAGCCTTAATATAATCTTTAAAATCCGCATAGCGATTATTTTTGATTGTTGCTTCGATTATAGCTTCAATTGGAAAACCTAATGCCTTTTGATTTATATCTAGTGTATACCTCTTAATAACTTCTTGTTCCTCTAATTGCTTTACTCTTTCACGTACAGCTGGTGCAGATAAATGTACCCTTCTCCCTAATTCACTTATGGAAATCCGACTATCTTTTTTCAACTCTTTTAGTATCATTTCGTTAATGAAATCCATTTTGGAAATATCCCTTCTTTTTAAAAGAAAATAATAACATCTTCCTTCGAATGTGTATGTCAACTTCGTTATTCACATTTTACACTAATTAAAGGAGGGATGTTTATGACACTAATTCATTTACACGACAAAGGCTTAACGCCATTTCAACAACTTTTAGGCTATAACGAGGGCATACAGCTGCACTGGCAACAGTTGGGCGAGGTACTCGAAAAGGATGGGCATTTATCTGCTCCATTAAAAGAAGAGGTTCGCAAAACATTGGCTCAAAAAAATGGTTGTCAATATTGTAAGGCAAAGGGAAAACCCGATCCACAGCATTATGATGAGAAAACAGCGATATGTACAGGGTTTGCCGAAGCCTTCCTAGCCTCAAAAGGCCATACAGCTCCTAATGTCACGGCTGTTTTAAAAGACTATTTAACAGAGGCAGAAATTAGTGAGCTGCTAGCATTTATTTGCTTTACAACAGCACAGCAATATTTTGGCGCTCTCATGCAATTAAAATAAAACAGAACTAGGGTATTTCCCTAGTTCCTATCAGTTTATTTTTAGCATTCTATCCATCACTTTAAATACTCTATTAGTTTGTTCAACTGCCCTAACTGTCACTTTTGCCATTCTATCATTCTGCTGCCATCGCATCTGCCTTTGTTATGTGAACAGTTCCAAATGGATGATTTGGTGGTGCATAAATCGAATAAAGCTTTAGCGGTTTATTGCCTGTATTCGTAAGATTATGCCAAGTTCCTGCAGGTACCATGATAGCCGTATCTTCTGAGACATATCGTTGATCATTTAAATAATCCTTTGTAGGACCCATTTGTACTACTCCATGTCCCTCCTCAATACATATAAATTGATCGACATGAGGATGAACTTCTAAGCCTATATCTTCACCTATATTGAGACTCATCACCGTTACTTGTAGGTTTTTACCTGTCCACAATGCTGTGCGATAATTTTTGTTTTGCTTTGTTACCTCTTCAATGTCTACAATGAATGGCTCAGGCCCATAGTCAGTTCTTACAATCTTTCTTTCCCCCTGCTCTATTTGATTTGGATAGGTCCAATAAACCGGATGATAGCCATAATAATACATTTGGTTATTTCCATAATAAGGGTGATACATTCAACTCAATCCTCTCACGCATAATAACATTAGTTTATGCAGTTGAATGAAAGAAGGTACACCTATAAAAAGAGTGGGCGAAGTTGTCATGTATGAGAGACTGGTCAAAAAGCTATCTATCTAGTAGTACTGCGATAAAATGGGTTTCTGAACAAGGAGTTGAAGATGATTGGAAACGAGATGCCGAAGCAGAGCTTGGATTTAGCTTGCACGATCCTACTGCTGGTGTACTATGAGTTCCCTGCTAAAGGCAACTCACGACTCAGACAATTCCTTTTTTAAACGCTTCCGAAAGCCCTCATCTGTAAGAAATTTCAATTGAAAACTATTCATACTATTAGATAATTTCAGTTGTTCCATCGTATTTAAGTCGTTAGCAAAAAAGGCGATTTCCGTTTGATTCCCTTTTTTATCTTCCGCGTAGGCAGCTAAAGTTAACACAAAAGCTGTCGATCCCCCCTTTTGGCCTGCATGTTTGAGCCATTCTTGATTTTTGGGGTTAAGCATCAACTGCTCCATTACAGGATCTAAGTACTTATGTACATCTTCACTAAAATAATTTTTACTATTCAATTTTTCTAAAATAGAGATGTAATTGTCTGTGGAAGCCCTTATTAAACGATCAGACCATACCTTTTGAAAATCCATATTGAGCATTTTTAGTGCCTTTGCTTTCTCTTCTTTTGTTAAAGGGAGCTCTACCCAATTCTCGTGAATAGTCAATGCCCTTTCTCGATATTCAGTCATATCCATATCTCTTAAAGCTGTTAATGTTTCTTTTTTCGTTAAACTCTTTTCCTCCATTAATTGAGTGGGAATATAGATAGCACTTACGATTGGATATAGGGGCTCATGCTCTTTTACAGCGAGTTGTGTAAGAACATCATTTACATATTGAAGACCGAGTATATGCATTAAGTAATCCGTATTCGCATTGGAACTATACGCAATCATACCGTTTGCTACCTCGCTCAAAGGGACACTTTCCATACCCTGAAGGTCTAATTGTGCTAACCATGCTTCATGTGCACCGCCATCTGTTTTAGGAATATAAAATGGCTCTAATTCCTTTAGATCGACCTGTTGCTGAGGATTAATACGACCATCTGCTGCCTGTTGCGCATAAGCGATGGCTACGATTATTTTAACCGTACTTGCAAGCGGTAACGGTTCCTTTGTATTGAGCTCCACCCAATGTTGTTGATTGTATTGAATTGCTACAGAAACATTTTTATCTTCTTTATGTTCCTTGATAAATTGCACAATATATTCAGGATCATCCTTCTTAATTTCCTTCTGAAACTTCCAAAAGACAATGCCTAGTACTGATACTGCACAAACTAAAACAGTGCCAATCACCCAAAACAACGTTCTCATATTCTCCTCCCATCACTCTGCTACTTCCAGCAACCATCGCTGTAGACGATTGATTATTTAAGCGTAACGCTATTTTCTGTGCTTATTTCTTCTGGTAGCATCACTCCCACAAGGATACAAATAGAAGCTCTTGTTTGATTCAAGGCAAACTCCATCGCTGTTAGCCGTTGTCATACCCTTCCTCCTCAATGAATTAACGAAGCTCTTAAAGTACTAATTCCATTCTCTACATATCCTTTGAGGCATGTTAACGTATAAACCCAGCCCTCTTTTTGACCCATCATTTTTGCCACAATTTCTGGGTCATGTGCATTAAATCCTGACTCCACTACAGTAATAATCGTTTCCTTTTCTGACTCTTCAAGGGTAATGGTAACCATTGTCACTTCTCCTTGCTCTTCGCCCCAAACAAACACAATTTTTTTACTGGCCTCCAATTCCAGCACGGTGATGACACCCTCGAACTGATATTCATCATATTTAAGCGTAATTCTTTTACCCACTCCCCATCTTTCAGAGCTGCTAGAGAACCAATAGTTCCCGATCTCAGTGGGAGAAATAATGGCTTCAAATACTTTATGGGCTGGCTGATTAATTTTTAATTTTGTCGTCACACTCGTATTGATCATCGTCATCATCCCTTTTTATAATGTCTATCTTACACCTTCGCCAAATTTTCCCTTTTACCTCCTTCAAAATAAAAATTCAATAAAAAAGATGCGATTCTCCTAATAGAAGAATCGCACTTTTTATTTAAAATATCTTTTTATTTTCTATTACAAACTGGACATCCGCTACATTTTTGATGAACTTTTTATCATGCGTGACAAAGATGATTGTTCCTTCATAGGCAGCCATAAATTGCTCAAGCGCTTCTAATGCATGAATATCTAAGAAATTAGTCGGCTCATCCAATAGTAAAATATTATAGTTTCCCAAAAATAGCTGACAGAGCTGGAGGCGTATGGCTTCTCCACCACTTAAAAACTTTACGACTTTTTGTATATCGGTTCCTATAAACTGCATGGAATGAAGCACACTTCGTAATAGGCCTTCATCATATTCAGAGCGATTTTCCAAAAATTGCAGAACGGTCTCCTCGCTTTTAAATTGATAGCTCATCTGTAGGAAATGACCTATCTTAGCCTTAGGGGAGATGGTTAATCCTTCACCATTATTAGCGATATGTCGTAGTAAGGTACTTTTACCACAACCGTTACTACCTGTAAGCGCAATTTTTTTACCCAATGGTATTTGAAAGCTTACATTATCCAATAGTACCTTTTCCTGAACGTGTAAACAGAGCTGCTCGGCCATAATCGGAAATTTATTGTGTAGTTTTAAAGGCTTCGGTTGCCGGAAAACTATTTTTCTCTCTCCCTGTACAGCCTCTACTTTCCGGAGCTTTTCTATTCGATGCTCGATGGCTTTAGCTGCACGCTGCACAGATTTTTGACTTGTGCCTTTGGACTTTGTCATAAACATACGATTCGGTTTTGCGTTAGCCTCTCTTTTCGACATACTACCTGCTTGAGCAATTTTTTCAGCTTTTTTCAGCTTTTCATCAACAGCTTTTTCAAGTCTGCTTTTTTCTTTCAAGTATTGGTCATATGCTTGACTTTGCTGATCTCGTTCTAATTGCTTTTGGTAAGCATAATCACTGTAATTGCCCGCATAAATTGTGATCTTACCATTTTCAACTTCCCATATGGTTGTAACCAGATCATCTAGTACAGCACGATCGTGACTTATTAGTATAAGTGCCCCATAATAATAGCGCAATTCATCAAGTAGAAACGAAATACCCTTTTGATCCAAATGTGTTGTTGGCTCATCAATGAGCAAAGCTTCCTCATAAATAGAAAATAATTGTGCTAGCTTTAATCGTGTTTGCTCTCCACCACTAAGCTGGTCAGATTGCTTGGGTACGGCAAGTTTGCCCAATAAGGCTGGATCTGGTTTAGTGGATGTCGGTGCTTCCACTTGTTCAAAATACCCGAAATGAACATGGCTTTTTATCCTCCCGTTTGTTAGTCGAATCTTCCCAGCAAGTAATTTCATTAATGTACTTTTACCAGCACCATTTTTACCAACGATTCCTATTCGGTCAAATTGATGCACAGCTAATTTTTCTATATTCAATATCTCTTGATCTAAATAAGTCACGACTACATTCTCTAATTCAAAGCAAACCTTTTCCATGTTGCTACCTCCCGAAATTTAATTTTCGTATCGATAGCTATGGTATCGATACGAGCTTCTATTAAAAGCTCGTATCAAAAGAATAATAGACTGTACATTACATTTCCCTCCCTATATTCAATAAAAAAACACAGACTTGGTTTTGTCTGTGTTGAAAAGTAAAAGAGATATAGTGTAGATTTATTCTCACTAAAAAAGAAGCCCTTGCTTCCCTTTTCTTATACATATGAAGATGATTAAAAAAGGACAGACTATCCCGTTTACTCTGATTTCACAAACAGAGTTTTTGACCCTATTTAGTTATTGGTTCAACATTGGGAAACGTAGTCTCATAGCATGTGTCATTTTTTAATAATCCTCCTTGAATTGTTACGATTATTATAAATTCTATCTACAATATGTCAAGTTTCAATATTCCCTCTAAAGACAAACTAATTATTGTCGATATATCACAAATGAACATTCTAAAAAGTATATCATTTAGAGAAAACCTGATATAGTATGGAATTTAAGAAAAAAATAAACTTCGATATGGTGGTGTTATGTGAATGAAAAAATACGTTATTGATATTTTTATGATTATGCTTGGAGCTTTGCTTTTTGCCCTAGCGGTTAACTTATTTGTTATTCCGAATGATTTGGGTGAGGGTGGCGTAACAGGCTTAACAATTATAGCTTACTATTTGTTCGGATGGTCGCCAAGTATTGTCAGCTTTGTTATGAACGCAGTTTTACTGATCATCGGCTATAAATTTTTAAATAGGCAAACGACAATCTACACAATTATTGCGGTCTCCTTCCACTCGCTGTTCTTACATTTAACAGAATCTTGGTCTATTTCCTCAGATGAAATTATCGTCAATACGATTTTTGGTGGCGTTTTTGCCGGAGTCGGCATTGGCTTGATTATAAGAGTTGGTGGTACAACGGCAGGCTCTACGATTTTAGCTAGAATTACTAACAAATATCTTGGTTGGAGTATTAGCTATGGACTTCTATTCTTTGATTTAATTGTCGCTTTTTC
Organism: Lysinibacillus irui; assembly: GCF_028877475.1. Taxonomy (NCBI): domain Bacteria; kingdom Bacillati; phylum Bacillota; class Bacilli; order Caryophanales; family Bacillaceae; genus Lysinibacillus; species Lysinibacillus irui. The sequence goes on from NZ_CP113527.1 coordinate 4,180,831, forward strand.
ATCTTACTTTATTATTGGGGCAGAGGCGTTAATGCTAACGATTATTATGCTCTATATCGGCACAAAGGTGATGGAGTTTGTCATTGAGGGGGTTAACCCTAAAAAGGCTGTTACAATTATCTCCAAAAAACCTGAAGAAATTGCTGGACAGGTGACTGCTTATATGAATCGTGGTGTTACAGTTCTTGCAGGCCATGGCTATTATACAAAGGAACAAAAGGAAATCCTGTATATTGTGATTAGTAAGCAAGAAGTTGTAAAGCTCAAAAAAATTGTCAAAGAGGTCGACAAAGACGCCTTTATTGCCATTCATGATGTAAGAGACGTTTTTGGAGAAGGTTTTATTGAATTAGCAAAATCTTAAAAAAGTCAAAAACACCTTTTGTTCGCAAAAACAAAAGGTGTTTTCTCTATTTTATCCATTTCTCTTAATCTGTAAGGAGCTTTCAATAATGCTATCCAATAATGCTGAATAGCTAATTCCAGCAGCCTGTGCACTTTTTGGTAGTAAGCTATTTGGTGTCATTCCAGGGAGTGTATTAACCTCCAGCACATAAGGAACGCCATCCTTAACCAACATATCCACTCTAGCATAAACGCTACATTTTAATGCCTTGTAACTAATCATAGCAGCCTTTGCTACTCGTTCATGAATAGCAGGCGGAAGTTCTATTGGCTCCTCTATCGTGGAAGCATCATCATATTTCGCCTTATAATCAAAAAATACTGCCGTATGTTTGATTGATAGGACAGGTAATAGCTCCTCATTCAGTATCCCGCATGTAATCTCGTCTCCGATCAAATACTCCTCGATAATAATTTCGTTATTCGATTTAAATACGTCCGTAACAGCAGCTAATAAGGCACTCCGATCGTGAACGATGTGAACACCTACACTTGAGCCATCCGCATTCGGTTTAACAACAAGTGGATAGCCCATAAGCTCTATATTCTGTAAAGGAAGCTCCTCGCCCTTAACAAAGTGCAGCCAATTAGGTGTAGCAACCCCTTCATAGCGTAGTATTTTTTTAGTCATATTTTTATCCATACACAAACTACTAGCTAACAGACCGCTCCCGGTATAAGGGATATCCAATGCTTCTAATACACCTTGAATCGTACCGTCCTCTCCAAACTTACCGTGTAGTGCCAGTAACGCCACATCAATGTCACGAACCTTATCTATTACCTCTTTGTTGTCATCCAACGTAATGGCAAAAACATCGTATTTGTGCTTATCTAATTGAGCGACCATTTCCTTACCAGTCATAATCGAAACTTGCTTTTCGGAGGAAGTGCCACCCATGATTACGCCAACCTTCATTTTCTCAACCCCTCATGTCATTTTTCAATGTATCACCGATGATTTGAATTCCACGAATTATATCCTCGTCTGATAATCGAGAAAATCCTAAACGAAATGTATTATTACCTCTTCCATTTGTGAAAAATACATCTCCCGGATAAAACACGACACCCTTGTTATAGCATTTCTCCAATAGTATCCGTGCATCTACACCCTCTTCTAGCTCTATAAAAAGATGGAGGCCCCCATCACCTGTTATTCTGCTAAAGGGAATATATTGCATACAAGCTTGACGAGCAAGCTCATATTTTTTCTTATAAACAGACCTTGCCTTCTTTAAATATTTTTCAAAATAGCCATCCTGCAAATATTGGTATAACACCGCCTGATCTAATGTCGATGTATGAATCGTTCGAGCTCTTTTCATGCTCTCTAAATAACTGATTAATTCTTTATCTGCTAAAATCCAGCCAACACGTAGGCCTGGAAATAGGATTTTAGAGAAGCTGCCAATATAGACAATGTTATTACCTGATCCGCTAAAGGCTATCAGTGGTGCCAAATGAGAACCTGTGTACCTTAATTCTTCGTTAAAGCCATCCTCTACAATGGGGATTTGGTATTTTGAAAAGAGCTGGAAAATAGCATTCCTTTTTTCAGAAGAAGTGACGATTCCAGTTGGATTATGATAGGACGGGATGAAATAGGCAAAATCAAATTGCTTTTCCGCTAAGTCTTGTTCCACCTGACCTATATCAACCCCATCATCACTCATATCGATCCCATGAATGTCTAATCCATGCATACGGAAAAGCTTCAATGCTGCATGATGCGTAGGGTTTTCACATAGAACACGCCCTGACTTTTTGGCGAAAGAGGACAATAATATATCTAGCCCCTCCGTAAAACCATTAGTAATCATAATATCTTTATTAGAAATATCTACACCCTTCATTTCCATATAACCAAGAAGGTAATCAATTAAAGGTTTATATCCCTTTGCATAGCCATAATTTAAAACAATATCTCCTTCAATGGACATTCTTGTGAGGAATGCCCTTTTGAAGTTTTCAACATCAAAAAGCTTTTCTTCTGGGGCTATACTAATAAAAGAAATCATGCCCTTTTGCCAGTGTATATCTTGTCTTATTAAATCAATTTCATCTGCTAATAAAGTCGTATCATTTAACCTCTTCTTCCAATCCATTTCAATAATAGACGATGTTTTTAATGTAGTAACCTTTCCAACAAAATGCCCTTTGCCCTTCACTGCATAGATAATGCCATCTTGCTCTAATTCGGCATATGCGTTCAACACTGTATTTCTACTGACTGTTAATAACTTACTAAGTTCACGGGTAGATGGAAGCTTTTGATGCTCCAATAGATGTCCCTTGACAATCATATCTTGAACATATTTCTTTAATTGCACATAAACAGGACCTTCATCTAAAACCTTAAAATCATTAAACAACTTCCTAACCCCCTTGCTTCATTTTTGCATATTCATCGTTTATCTAAAAGGTCCACACATTATGTAATTTCCTGTTAGAGTGGTTGCTCTTCCTTTTATCATATTTCCATTGTATAAAAAGAAAACTCCCATTTTGAGAAATATCTTCAAAACAGGAGTTCCACTTATTATTCTAAAATACTTTTAAACTTCTACACTTTTATTTGCTCTTGCTCTTTATCAGGACATACTAAAGACACGATAACCCCAACAATTAAACAAATAAAGAATGTCGCTGCCTTAGCCGAAACAATGGCCTCCATAGGAGAGAGAGACCATGCAATTGCACTAATGAAACCTACAACAATTGTGGCAATGACCCCAATACCTGAAACACGTTTCCAGAAAAAGATTAAAAGAATGACAACAGAAAATGTATTACCAATCCCTGCCCATGCAAAGGAAACTAAATTATAAATGACTGAGCCTGATTTAAGTGAAATAATAATACCTACAATCCCACTAATCACTGCAACTAGACGAGAAAGGTGAACTAGTTTTTTACTAGAAACATTCCAACGTAATGTCTTGTGGATAATATCCTCACTTATAGACGTTGTAATCACTAATAATTGTGATGATGCTGTGGACATAATTGCTGCTAAAATACCTGCAACAATAATTCCCGCAACCCACGGTGGTAAGATTTCAAATACCATATGAGGTAAAATCATCTCTGGGTCTTCTATAGAGCCTTGTTTATACAAAGTGGATGCGAAAATAGCTGATAAGAAAGCACCTACATATACAATGAGCGTCCAAATGATGGCCATATTACGTCCTGTAATGCGCTCTTTTTCAGTTGTAATAGCCATAAAACGAGAGCTTAATTGAGGTTGTCCGCCTAGCCAACCAAAGAACCATGACAGATTTGTAAATAGCATAGCTCCTAAAGCAAGTCCATTTAAGCCGCCCACCCAGCTATCCGCACCATTGCCCATATTCGCAAGCTCTGTTGAAATGCTTAAACCCTGATGTTGGATTTCCATATAAGCCGCGATAGGGACAATAATAAATGAGATGAGCATTAAAAAACTTTGGATTGTATCTGTCCACACAACAGACATAAATCCTCCCATACATGAATAGGCAATTATTATTGCACCAATAATAATTGTACCCCAAGTAATGTTTAATCCTGAGAAGGAGTAAATCGTTTTGCCCATCCCTGAAAATTGAGCAGCTAAATAACAAACAAAGAATAACACCATAACCGCAGAAGCTAGCCAACGAATAATGTCAGCATGCTTTGGAAATTTGACAGCAATATAGTCTGTTAAACTATTCACCTTATATTTTTGTTGCTCAGTCATAAAACGTTTTGATAAAAATAACCATGAAGCAACTACCCCTAAGAGCATGCCTGATAAAATCCAAATGCCAGAAAGTCCTGCTACATAAATAAAGCCAATTGCCCCTAAAAACATGTAGGCTGACTCCCCAGTAGCTCGTTCTGAAAAGGCTAGCGCCCAGCCAGGTAGTTTATTGCCCCCTAGAAAGTAATCATTATGTGATAAATCTTTTTTGCTAAAGTAAATCCCAACTCCAAGCATTGCGAGTAAATAGATAAATATCTCAACATAAACAATCGTATGCATAACCCAAACGTCCTCCATCTGATTAAAGTAAACAATCCCAATTGGTTTTATCAGATAATAGTTCGGGTTATTTTAATTGTCAATAACTAAATTTGTAAAAAGGATGCAAAGTATTTCGATATTTCTACAAACTTTAAAGCCCCCGGAGAAAGATGAACACTGTGTTTGTATGCAATTCCAACCTGTCGAATATATGCTTGAGAAAATTTTTTTCTAATCAAACTACTTGGCGCATGTAGTAAGAGAGAATTCGGAACAATGGAAATACCTAAATTTTCATTAACCATTGTTAAAATGACCTGATCGACCGATAATTCATATACCACATTCGGGTGGATTTTATGTTTGGCTAAAACCCTTGATACATCTCGGTCAATAGTACGTTTAGGCATAATCCAACGTTCATCCTGTAATTGCTCAATGTTAAGTTCACTCTCTTTTGCTAATGGATGCTCCTTCGCCATGATGCAGACAAGTTCATCATCAAAAATCGCGTCAAATACAAGATGTTTAGAATGTGGTTGTACTAAAAATCCAATATCTACTACCCCATTATGTAACCAATCCTCTATTTGGTCATAATCCCCTTCCAACAAACGAATGTGTAAATCCGGATGATGCTGTTCAAAGTACGCTAAAACCTTTGGCAGTAAGACAAGTGAAACACTTGGTAGAATACCAACGGATAACGTACCACCAATTAGGTTTTTTAATTTAGCGACTGAGGTTTCTAGTTGCTGCTGTTGCTGCAATATCTTTGAGATATGCTCATAAATAATCTTTCCCTCACTCGTTAAAACAATATTGTTACGGTTTCGAATAATTAGTGACAAACCAAATTCTGCCTCTAAATTACTAATCGTGTGACTGATTGAAGACTGTGTAAGATTTAGCTTTAATCCTGTCTCTGTAAAATTCCCCGTATTGATCAGCGTATGGAAAGCAATATATTGTGCCAATGTTGCCATATTACCGCCATCTCCTTTTATGATTTTTTTTCATAATAAATTGTGTAAATATTCATTTGATTTCATTTACTAGCCACCTCTATAATAAAAATAAAATCCAAGTAAATCAATAAGATTTGTATTGAGGGGGCTCATACTAATGGCAGGGGAAAAATTAATGATGAAGGCTTTATCCATGGACGTAATTACGGCAAAAATGTTTACAGAGTTACATCTCTCCATTACAGAGCAATATGGGGAGTATGGTCGTGAATTAATACAAAAAGGTTTAGAGGCATTTGGTTTAAAGGACGCTGAAGCCATGGCTAAGAAGGCAACAGCAGAAGGCGAAAATCATACTTTCTTTGAATATTTACCATCGATCGTGGAAGGTGAAGAGAAATTTGCGGATTTAACAACGTTCGCCCGTTTTTCAAAAATGTTTGCACAAATTGCTAAGCCAGTTGTAGATGAGTTTGGTGAAGCGGGTGAACAGGTCATCATGCGCGCAGTCGAACGTTTCGGCCATAAACGGGGCCAAGGTATTGCTCAACGTGCACGCACAAACGGCCTAGAAAATTCAGTGGATAACTATTTAACAAACTATGATATGGGCCGTAGTGATTTATTTGAAATTGAAACCGTCTATAAAGAAAATGAGGTAGAACAAACATTTACTCACTGCCCACTAGGTCAACAATGGGCTGATGATGATATGGGCAAATACGGCATTTTATATTGCAAAGTGATCGACCCCTCTATTGCCAAAGGGTACAATAAAAATTTAGAGGTGGTTCATGACCAATTTGTCTTGCGTGAAGGTCAATGCCACTTCCAATTCCAAATGAAAGAGTGATTGTCATGATTAATGGAGATAGACTCTTACAGCATCTTCAAGACTTAAGCCAAATTGGCCGTAATGAAGCAACAGGTGGTATTAATCGTTTCTCGTTCACGCCGGAAGAAAAGCAAGCCATTGAGTTAGTCACAACTTATATGGAACAAGCAGGAATGCGTGTAACAGTCGATGCAGTTGGAAACCTTATTGGAACTTATGGTGAGGGTAATGAAACCATAATGCTAGGCTCTCATATTGATACAGTACCAGAAGGCGGTAAATATGATGGTGCATTAGGTGTGCTAGCGGCAATTGAAGTGGTACATACTATGCACGAGCAACAGTTACTACCTTCAAAAAAAATTCAAGTTGTCGCCTTTAAAGATGAGGAAGGTACGAGATTTGGCTTTGGTCTACTTGGCAGTAGCGCAATGGCTGGCCTATTAACAGAGGAACAATTACAGCATAAAGATGAAGTTGGCATCTCCATTGAAGAGGCAATGAAGGAATTCAACTTGACTCCTTATCCTTTAATAAATGCACAACGTAATGACATTACAGCTTATTTAGAAATGCATATTGAGCAAGGAAAAGTATTAGAGAATGAAGATCTACCCGTCGGTGTTGTAACAGGCATAGCAGCCCCATTATGGCTAGAGGTAACCGTAACAGGTGTCAGCGAACACGCTGGTGCAACACCTATGCCGCTTCGTCAGGATGCGCTAACTGCAGCAAGTGAAATGATTTTAACTATTGAGCAGCTATTAAATGACACAACTGAATCTGTCGCAACTGTCGGCAAGTTGACTGTCTCTCCAAATGGCACAAACGTTATTCCTGGCAAGGTCACATTCTCGATTGATCTACGGGATATTGACGAAAATAAAGTAAGTACATTAGAGGCTGCCATATTGCAACAACTGCAACTGATTGCTAAACGAAGACATGTCACATTGACTTCTAAAGTGTTACAGCGCATTAAACCTGCAAAAACAAATACAGCGCTACAACAACAATTAGCTACAAGCATTGAAAAACAGGGAATACGTCCTTACTCCCTCATCAGTGGTGCTGGGCATGACGCCATGAATATCGCGGAAATTGCACCGATTGGGATGTTATTCGTCCGTTCAAAGGACGGTATTAGTCACAATCCTTTAGAATACAGTTCAGATGAAGATATTATTGTAGCAACTAATATTTTTTATGATACCGTTGTCGAGCTTGCTAGATAGACTATTTATAAAAGAAAGCCATTCTCTATATTGTTGAGAATGGCTTTTATAGTAAGTCTTCAACTTTTGCCCTAGCAATAATTTTTTGAATGAACGGCCCTTTTTTCTTGGTATAGGTTTGGCGATCATACTGAAAGTGATTAGCAAGCTGTTCTTTTAACGTTTCATATTCTTTCGCTGCTTGAGGATTTATTCGGAGATAATCTCGGAACAGGCATTTATCATTCCACTCTTTACTGTTATATTCACATACATGTAAATGACATGTTCCTTGGCCCCATAACCCTTTTCTAAAAAATCTTCTATCCATTAGCTCTAGCTTCGGAACGTATTCATAGTCAATATTACTTAGCGCCTCTATTAATTCTGGCACCTCCTCTATACTTTTGACGCCTAGTAGAATATCAATAATGGGCTTGGCCTTCAAACCTTTGATAGATGTGCTACCGATGTGCTCAATCCCTAATAATGCATGTCCAATAACTTTTTGAATTCTTCTTTTCTCATATAAAAATTGTTCTTCCCAATTCAAGTCATACTCTGACAATACCACTTTAATTTTTCTCATCTTTGTTTACCTAGCTATTTCTTTTTTAAATAATCCTACAATAAATCCATCTAATCCGAAATATAGATCATCCGTAGACCTAGATAACATTTTTCTTATTTCTATCTCCTCTAAAAAGTGAAATATTTCTTTTAATTGATTTTGTGTATAGCCAAGTCCTCCCTCTAAACTTCGTTTTAAATATACTTCTTCATCCGTCATGGCAGAACCGCCATATGCACCATTTTCCTCAAACAAGCATAAAGCAAAGTAGCCACCTGGTTTTAATAATTTATCAATCATATCTATATAACTAACACGACGATGTGGCGCTATATGATGAAAACATCCTGAATCATAAATAAAGTCAAAACTATTCTGTTCATAATCCAACTCAAAAATATTAGCGCAGACGAATTCTATATTGACATTTTCTTCATTCATTCTTCTTTGAGCCCATTTCAGTGCGTTATCGGATATGTCCACTCCAACCACGGAACATCCATTTTTAGCTAAATAAATAGCATTTCGTCCAGCACCACAGCCAATTTCCAACACTTTACCAGGATTAATCATATTCTTCTCAAAGTAGTGTACAAGATTTTCGTCAGGCTTATTCACAAAGAAAGGAATATTTTGAAATGTATCATAAAAGTCATTCCAGAAATGTTGGGGCTCACGCAACAAACCGTCTAATAAAACAAGCAAATCTTCATTGGATTTAATTAACATTCCATACCTCCCAATCTTCCCTTTACAACATTAATTATATGGGAATTGCTAAATACAATACCAGCTTCAAAATACCCGAAATATCCCATGTACAATAAGTAGAGAAAATATGATTTTCTCTACTATTTATTAGTATCACCTAATCCTTCTTTCATCCGGATTCAACTTTTCTAATAGCTGATAAATCATATCTTCATAACTGTGGGCTTCTTTATAGGCCCGCTCAACTATCTGCCCCCTCTTAAAACCCAATCAAAATTGAAAACCTTTATTTTTCTTTTTTAGAACGTCCAGACAAATGGTGATGAGCAATTTTATAAAGCCAAGAGAAAAAGAGACCGTATAAGAAAATTGATGAATTAAATTCGGAGAAATTAATTTAGTGGTCACGATTAAAAGATTTTGCCATTTTCATCACAGTAAAATTCAATGGTAAACCTCTTCTCGTATTGTATTGTATTTAGCTCAAATATCCCCTCTATTTGAATACTAAATGTTCGCCCATCGTCAATTAACGCTGTTTTATAGGAGGTTTGCTTCCACGTTCCTGATTGCGTTTTTATTAGGCTTGTAGAAACATTTTCAACAGAAGAAAACAGTTGGCGTTTGTGGGATGCATCATATTGCGTTTCAAAATCCCCTGTTACTTCAACAGTTCTTAAAATATCAGGGAAGTACATATAGGTTTTTTTAGTAGTACTACCATCGTCATTGGTAATTACAGGTTCTGGTGTAATCAGGTAGTTATTAATTCTTTCGCGTTCTGTGGCTAAATGTTGTTTTACCCAAGATTGAACATTCTTTTTAAATTCTTCAGGTGAAATCCAATATTCATCTTCGAAATCCTCCATTGGTCCAACAGCAATGTTTAAACCTGATTTCAGCGCCATAGCCTCCTCTATAATTTTTACATATTGCGCATAGTACTGTTTTTTTATTTCTTCTGTTAGAGGTGGAAGTGGCTTTATAGCAGTACTTTCTACTAATTGAGACTCATCACGCGTATCTGTAGTAGCTAAGGGAGAATCTATTGTAGTTTTCTCTACTGTTTGAAGAGTAGGTAAGAGACTAATTCCAATTAGGACAACTGCAAAAATAGAAACCACCAAAGGTTTCCACTGATATTTATAATTAGGAGATTGGTTTATTTTAGCCAAAATATCTGCTCTATCTTTCTTTGTAAATTTAATAGACGTAGGTATTGATTTCTCCAGTTCATTTTTAATACTCATATTCTAAATTACCCTCCTCTATCGTTATTTTTGCTAATTTCCGCCCTCTAGCTAACCTGGTTTTAACTGTGTTGGGAGAGCATTTTAACACTTCAGCCATTTCTGCTATTGATAATTCAACATAATAGTGGAGCCAAATTACTTCTCGATATTTGATGGGTAAAGAATTCACTATTTGCCCTATAGACTGATTTTGCTCTTGGCGTAAAACATCTAGTTCAATAGAGTCTCTTTTTAACCAATTTTTCACTCTTTCTGTCACTTCAAATTTTTTATAATGCCAGCTTTTTAAGTAATTTTGACATTCATTCACTGCTATTCGATATAAATATGTTTTAATAGTAGAACGTCCTTCAAAGACATCAAGGCTTTTATAAAATTTAATAAAAACTTCTTGTAAAAGATCCTCCGTCTTCTGAATTTCTTTTACATATGTATAAATTAATCTTTTTAAATAATCCCCATGTTGATTCATTACTTCATAAAGCAATTTTTCTTTGTCATCAGTTGTCATAATAAACCCTCCCTTCTTATAAAGTTAGACAAAGCTGGAAATGAACTGGTTTCATTTTACCAAAAGGAATTTTTCTACTTATAAGTATGCTATAGTGTAGTTATGGTAAAATTTCTAGAAATTAGAAAGGAGCTAGGAAATGGAGGAAATTTTAACGATTACGAATTTAACGAAGAGTTATGGGAACAAGGAAATCTTAAAGGGGATTGACCTTCATGTATCTAGAGGAGAAATTATTGGCTATATTGGCCCAAATGGCGCTGGGAAAAGTACAACTGTAAAATTAATTTTAGGGCTTGAGGGCGATTATGGCGGAGAAATCAAGCTTTTTGGAAAAACCATAGAGCAGGATCAAATTGATTATAAGCGGAAAATCGGGTATGTTCCTGAAATTGCGGATGTTTATGATAACTTAACAGGCTATGAATATTTAACATTTATTGGGCAGCTGTATGGACTGGAGCTTGAGGAGGCATCTGACAAATCGAAATCGCTAATGGAACTGTTTGGTGTTGGTGAAGCGTATCATTCTAGAATTTCTTCTTATTCAAAGGGTATGCGACAAAAACTACTAATCATTGCAAGCGTCATACATAATCCAGACCTACTATTTTTAGATGAACCGATTAACGGCTTAGACGCAAACAGTGTCATGATATTTAAAGAAATCTTAACTCAGCTAGCTGCCCAAGGAAAAACCATCTTCTACTCATCTCATATTATGGATGTCGTTGAAAAAATCAGTAGTCGTATCATCCTGCTGTATGATGGGAAAATTGCTGCGGACGGAACATTTGCCCAATTACAAGCTGATAACATGGAAGGAACGCTGGAAAGAATTTTTAACCAGTTAACTGGATTCCATGAACATCAGGAGATTGGAGAAAAGTTTGTCTCCATCGTACAAGGAGTGTCATTATGACGGATTTTAAAACACTTCAATTGCTTGATATATTTCGATGGCTTTTTGTAAAAATGGGCATTGATTATGACATGATGAGAAAAATTCTACAACTTAAACTAACGATGGATGAGCGTAAAGTACCCACACTATTTCAACAGAATAAAAAGAAAGACGATCAAAAATTTGGCTATATTAAGTCTCTATGGATTTATGTCTTATTCGGACTTATACTCATCCCACTTATGGGATTTGGTCAAAACTTTCTTTTTCAAATGAGTATTGCCTTTGCAATGATCTTATTTTTAATTATGACTTCTTTGATTTCTGACTTTTCTTCTGTGCTCTTAGATGTGCGAGATAAAAGTATACTTTCGACGAAGCCGATTTCTGCTAGAACTATTAATGCCGCAAAATTTATGCATATTTTTATTTATTTATCCTATTTAACAATGGCCTTAACAGCTATCCCCCTTGTTATCAGCCTCTTTACGCAAGGAATTGTATTTTTTATTTTAACAGGTTTTGAAATCATACTCATTAATTTATTTATCGTGGCGTTTACTGCCATTTTATATATCGTTATCTTACGTTTCTTTGATGGCGAAAAGTTGAAGGATATGATTAACTATGTACAAATTGCACTATCTCTGATGCTCATGATTGGTTATCAAGTGCTGATTCGATCATTTGAATTTGTTAACTTAGATATGGTGGTTTCGTTTCATTGGTGGAGCCTCTTCCTCATCCCGATGTGGTTCGCCGCTCCGTATGAATTAATACTTCATGGTGACACATCCTTATTAACAGTAATCTACAGTATCTTAGCAGTGATTATTCCTATCATCTCTATTTGGTTATATATCAAACTCATCCCAACGTTTGAACGCAATCTTCAAAAACTACTAAGTACAAGTAAATCTAAAAAAGAGAAGAACAATAGACTCAAATCATTGTTATTATCTCTTATTTGTAGAACACATGAAGAACGAGCCTTCTATCGTTTTTCCACTCTGATGATGAAGCAAGAGCGAGAGTTTAAGCTCAAAGTCTATCCTTCTTTAGGTTTTTCATTTATTATCCCATTTATTTTTATCTTTACCTTTAGCAGATCTGAGGAGATTGACTACTCGAGCAGTATGGGCTACTTAACGATTTATTTTAGTATGCTAATTATACCTTCTGCAGTGCTTTTCCTTGGTCATTCTGCTAAATATAAGGCCGCTTGGATCTATAAAACACTTCCGATTAAAGATTATATAGGTTTACAAAAAGGTAGCTTAAAGGCCTTTTTAATTAAATTGTATATACCTTTATATATCGTACTAAGTATTGTATTTTGCTATATTTACGGCGTTCGAATTATCCCAGATTTGTTAGTGGTTTTAGTAACAAGCTGGCTATATACGGTCTTCTGTTTTGTTATGATGAGCAACAAAATACCCTTTACCAGACCCTATGATGAAATTGGAGATGCTCAAGGCTGGAAAACAATGTTGTTGTTTATCCCTTTAGCTATGCTGGCAGGTTTACACTTTTTAATCGCTAGTCAGGTTACTTTCGGATCCACTGTTTATTTCATTATGCTTTTCTTTATCAATATGGTGATATGGAAAGTTGCTTTTAAATCTTCTTTGTAATTAAAAAAACGGCTGGATTCCCTTTATTCAATGGGATTAGCCGTTTTTTCTTCTTAAAACTATCCGTTTAGCAAGTTTTTTAGTTCACTTAAAACAGAATCTACTTGAATCTCGTTTGTTACATAAAATTCTTTGTATGCATGTTCTACACTTTTCTTTAGCTGATAATCTTTTTGTGAGTTAAGAACATCCTTAAAAGTTTGAACGGTTCGCAAAATAGAGGTATCACGCCTCGCCTCATTAATTCTAGATTCCAGTATTTCTATAGGTAAATCAAATTTGACAATGATGATGTGAAATCCGCTATTATTAAACCTTTGTATAAGACGGTTTCTATTAAATTCGTTTAAATTAGAATTACATAACACAATATGAAACTTCGTATGATCTACCGCATATTGTACGAGTGTTTCTGTTAATTTATATTTAATCGTATTTTCCCCATTATTCGGGATTAGCTTAGAATAAGAATCATATAAAAATTGTGCTTGTTGATCTTGATCTATCACAATACAATTTTGGCACATCTGCTCTAAACTTCGTGCAAATGTAGATTTACCACTGTGTGTCTTACCAATAGTCAGCACACAAAATCTAGTCATGGTAACACCCCATTCACTTTTTTAGTACCTCATTGAAAGTTTTAAAAAGCTTTCCGCTCATAAATACGTATCGATAGCAACCATGAGCTAATAAATAACAGAACAGTAATGATTGTGGCAAAAAGGTATAGTTGTAGTTCCTGTACAGTCATAAAATTTTGCACTAGGGTTCTTAACCTATCATTAAAGTTAGGAACAAAATAATTTATTACGACCATATACATTCCAACTAAAGCAATACAAATAATAGTTAGATACTTGGTTTTAAATTTATAGGATATCGGTAAAATAAATGATATGGCAATCATAACGAGACCCATATTAAGTAATATTTCTTTCCACAATATTAATACCACTGTTCCATTTAAAAGATAATTGGCTAAATACGTATAGCATATGAATAATCCTGTAAAAATTAACGCTCCAATATATTTTGAACTAACAATTTCTTTTCGTGTATAGGGTAATGAATTAAGTAAGATGTTGGCATTATCTTTTTCATCACTAGAGAAAGCATTTAAAATAAAAACAACACTATAAACAAATACTATAAATACCGGAGAAACATTAACCAGTAAATAAAGTAGAATAGTAGCTATGTAGATGATGAGCGTGTTTTTTTGGATTAAGATATCCTTTAGAATAAGATTCAGCATATTACCACCCCTTCTTTGTATAATACATAATATCTTCAAGCGTGGGTTTTTCTACAACAACGGTATCACCAAATATAGTTTTAATACGATGTTTCTCATTCGCTAACGCTTCAAATCCGCTGTTTGTTTTGCGAATGGACACGAACTCCTGCTCCGTTTCACGATCTAATAGATCAAGTGTCCCTTTGACGACGGCATAATCCTCTTCAATCTTATAAAACTCCTTCGTAAATATATGCTCACCTTGGTGAATAAAGGTTATATAGTCTGCAATGCGATCTAAATCTGTTGTAATATGTGTTGAGAAAAATATAGTTTTTTCTTCATCTTGCATTAATTCATGTAAAATATTTAGAAGCTCTCTGCGAAAAATAGGGTCAAGACCTGACGTTGGCTCATCCATAATAATTAATTCCGCATGGTGAGCTAAGGCAATCGCTAATGATGCCTTCATCTTCATCCCCTTTGAGAAGGTTTTCATATTTTTGTTCAGAGGTAACTCAAACTGTTCAATATACTGCTGAAATGCCTTGTCATCCCAGTTTTTATAAGCTGGTTTAATGATTCTTTTCATATCATTTAGTGTGATATTTTCATAAAAAATATTCTCATCATAGACAAAACCGATTCGCTCTTTTATTTCTTTTTCGTGCTTCTTATAACTCTTACCGAAAATAGAAATGGTCCCACTATCCTGCTGTAATAAATTCATAATCATTTTAATTGTGGTCGATTTCCCTGCTCCATTCCCTCCTATAAACCCTGTGACAAAACCTTTCTTAACGTTAATCGAAAGATCTTTTATTTGAAAACCTTTAAAAGATTTTTGTATATGTTGTAATTCAATAACACTTTCCATCACTCATCCTCCGTATACAATAAAGTAAGCATTTCCTTTAACTCAACTAAGCTAATATCCATTTCCTTCGCATTTTGAATCGCCACTAATAACTTTTCCTCAATAGCCTTCATTTTTCTTTCCTTCATGATTTCTGTATTTTGTTCAGAGATAAACGAACCTTTTCCAACAATAGAGTAAATAAAGCCGTTTTTTTCAAGCTCTTCATAAGCTCGTTTCGTTGTAATGACACTAATTTCTAAATCCTTTGCTAGCTGGCGCATGGAAGGTAATGGATGCCCCTCTTGTAATTCACCTGTTAAGATCGATTTTTTAATCTGCGCATATATTTGTTCATAAATAGGCTCTTTTGAACTGTTTGAAATAATAATTTGCATGCAATTACCTCTTCGTGAAATATTGTATATATACTTTATATACAATATATACACATTAAACCAGATTTGCAACTATAATTTACTTTTATTTAGCAATTTTGTGTAACTATCCCCACTACGCGACCAAGACCCACAATAGGGATATAGTTACCGTGAAGAGAAAAAATAGAGCATATAGCCAAATTAATGACTATATGCTCTCAGTTTTTAAAATATAAATTTTTAACGAATTGATCCAGCCATATATGAACAGTCGCTTCAGGAGATGTAATGAAGCGATACAAAAATTCAAACAAGTGCTTTGATTATTGCTTCGATTTCGTGTCGTCTTTTTCTCGCCATTTTTTAGGGTTGAGGTAACTTTTAAATTTGTTAGCTACTTCCTTCCCAACAAGTAGAGCACCTAGCCAAAACATGATTTCAGCTACAATAATACTTCCTGGAATAAGCCCAGCCTTTACTTTTGTAGGTATGGGTGTGAATGGTGTAATGATTGGGACTAACCATAGCGAAAGAGAAAAAATAATAACGCCTATACCAAGCTTATAGGTAAAGGATTTTTTGTTTTCAGTAGAGGGCATAACATGAATCTCCTCATTTAATTTAAAATAGTTCTATTTTACAAACTATAAATATAATAATATAGCTTGGAGAAATCCTTAGCTTTTAGGGCTTCTCTTTCAATAAAGAATTGCATTGTACCTGAATCTAATATCATGGCATAGGTCTTTTTATCATTACCTTCCATATCTAATTGAAACAGCAATTCGGCATGGCTATTATGTTCATCAAAACTATTTTTATCCATGAACGCATAGCCCCCTATCTTTGTGCCACTACTATCCGTTTTATCAAAATACTTACCATACTCAGGATCCTCCATTGGTAATTCATAGTGAACTGAACGTGGATCAGTATAAGGTACTAACTCCTCCTGTAAAGTAGCTTTTAATGCATAAGGGCCACCAAAGATGATCGGTTCACATAGCTCATACTCCTCTTCTTCTTCAGAAAAAGGCTCAATATCAACGGAGGTTTCAATTTCCTCATAGTACCTACAATAATAGCCATCCTCATAAAGACCATAATCCTCATCTGCCAATACAAAAAACTGCAAAAGACCATGCTGTGGGGAATTTTCTAGCTTAGGTAGCTGTGAAAAATTAAGCTGTGCCAAAAACATATAAGGTGTTCCACTCTCATGGATGGGGAATTCATCACCCGGCTTACAATAAGGTTGACCACCTAGTTTACTGTCCGTGTATGTAACCGGCTCTTCTACTGCTTGCAAGACAATCGCTTTTTTCAAAGAATGTTCCATTTCAAATTTCCTTTCTTCCTCATACTAAGAGGTAAATCAAACTAATAATCGTGTGCAATTCTAATGTAACTTATTTAATTATACATGTGCGGTAACTCTATAAAAATAAAATCCCACTCATTTGAAGTATCCAAATAAGTGGGATTGGTAAGCCTTTTATTTCAAAGATTGTAGTGGCACACGTAGCTCTGCATCTGGGTGGTTCGTAGTATATTTCCAAACATATATATCAAGATCTTTACCTTTGAAATTCTTATACTCATCTATATTCTTATTATTATTATCACCGAGAAATCCTACTGTGAGAGGCATCCCATAATTTCGATCTTTATGGTCTAGGTAATAAGTTTGACTGACACCACCAAACGTTGGATCAGAGCTAAAGGATTCAACGTAAAGGTTATTGTCCTTCTTATAATACGTCCATGTAATTGGAAAATCCCCAATCGTAGATGTTTTAATTTGAGGTTTCTCTGATATGTCAGTCAAACGAATCGGTTTATGATCGCCATCTTCTACATCCACTCGGTGTTTGGCTACTAAGGTTATAGATTGTTTCGCCAACATCGACACATCAACCCCCGTCATTTCAAAGCGAAGTTCTACTTTATAGGGATCATTTTCTACATCCCATCTTCCTCCATCTAATAGTACTCCTCCAATATCCAGTTGATAATCCATATAAGGTTGATGAGCATATCTCTCTTCACTTGTCAGAATTAATCGAACTTGTGTTGGTGTAACTTTCATTTCATGAATTTTTGTTCCACCAGGGACATTTTCTAAAGGAATATTTACCACTTTTCTAAATGATCCTTTTTTCAGTTGCTCTTTGGTCAGATTCATCTCAATACTCCAAGTATCCTCTGCAACACCTAAAGTATGTTCATACGCCAGTTGGAAATTTGACCCTTTGGTTTTTAAGCTATCTTTAGTAAAAATTTGTTGACTCAAGTATTCATCTGTTGCTCCAGGAGTACCAAAAACAGGTGTTTCCGCTTCTTGTATAGGTTGATTCTTATCATCTAAAGCCTTGATACGTACCCACTTGTTCTTCATTTTAGCGTCTGTAAACGTAACGGCTGATTGAAGGAGTATTTTCCCCTCTGGTTGTTCAAAAGCTTGTATAGTTACATTATCAATTCCATCCTTTTGAATAGTGAAAACCTGCGTATTAGTATCATTAGGATTATAGTTAATTGACTTCTCTTCATTACCAATCGAATGAATATTTTTCATCGAGAAATTAATATTGGACTTCTGGTCATCAGCAACCCAGTCTGTCTCAAAATATCCTTGGAAGAGGCCGAGATCTTCATTCCAAAGATGTGCATAATTTCCTTTAATAAAATCTCCGTTAGAGTCTGTAAGACCAATTTGATCAAAACTAACATCCTTTCCTTTCCAAGAGGCGTCAGGTTTTAAACTATACAAAAGGAAGGTTCTGTTTTCATCAATAAACACCGTATGTACGGTTAGCATAAACCCACTCTTCGTAACAGATTGTTCAACTTTTTGGCCTAAGCCCTGTTCTAAAGCAGACTGAATTCCCTCTCTATACGAAAGTATGTTAGACCAGTCATAATTCAATGCTGCATAGACAGGGGTAGCCATTAGAGCCACAGCTAGGCCCGCTATTAAAGCAAATTTCTTCCTTCTACGAGGTCGAAGTTCGATTGGTTCTTCTAAAGTCTTTAACTCATCTTTCTGGATACTGCTCCACATTTGATCAAAATCAGGATACTGTACATTATTGGTTGTCTTCATCTTGCTTTTAAGCTTCTTCTCAATGCGTTCCAAATTGATTCTCTCCCTTCAACCAAAGGTTTTGATTTTGCTCCAGTTCTTTTCGCATGATTTTCAATGCTTTATGAAGCCTAGATTTTACTGTGCCTACTGGGATCTTTAATGTTTCTGCAATTTCTGCTAGCGATAATTCTCCGATATAGCGGAGAGTGATAACAGCCATCAGCTTTTCTGGTAGCTGCTTTAGAAGATCTTCCCACTCCTCCTCTGCTGCTTTTTCCAGTACAATGGTGTCGACAGATTTAACTGATGCCGTAGTCTGTTCGTGGAGCAATTGAATCTGACTCTGTTTTTTCAGGTGAGATTGCTTTCTTTTTAGTAGATTTAAGCATTGATTCATTGCAATACGCATAATCCAAGCTCTTATGTGTTCAACGCTTTTCCAATCCTGACGAAAGACGATGACAAAGACATCATGGCAAAGATCTTCTGCATCTTGGGTGTTCCGTAGCATGTAATAACAAGTACGGTATACATCTTTGTTGTATGAATCGAATAATTCACGTTCAGTCAATTTATGGCACTCCTTTCTGCTTGTTCTAACTTATAAACAAATGACTATTAAGAAAGGTTCATTTTTTTAGATTTTTCTATGTAATTTAATTATAAAAAGCCACCATAACATGAAGCATGTTGAAAATAAAAAAGCAGATGGCCATATAGAAATCCTGATAGGACATCTAAACCATCTGATCAATGATATCTTACCCTTATGGGAAGTCGATGTTTTATTTCTTTATTTCCAACAATACAGTACTACACTTCGCCATTTTTACGTGCTGCCATTTCATCTTTCATTTCATCTTTCAACGCTTCTATCGATTGTTTACGACGCTCATTTTTTTCTTTTACCATTTTACTTTGCATAGGATCTGCAAACTCCATACTAATTTCTGCTTCATGAAGTTTTTCTTCGGTATTTTTAATAATACCCTGAATTCGTTCAACATTATTGGATCGATCATCTGGTTTTCGTTGTCTTGAATTAGCCATGTTAACCTCCTAAAATTTTGACATAACATTATTCTGGGTTGTTTTTTTGATTATATGAGTGCTAACTTTTACTAAGAGAAATTCTCTTTAACATGACTAATACTAGCTAAAATTAGAGTGGTCCTACTTCAGACAATCTCTTCTTTCAAACCCTCATATGCTGATTTTGAATGCATAAATACATATAAAATAAGCGAGATAAAAATAGCGACCGCACCAAATACGATACAAACCATTTGTAGCGAAAACCATTCGGCTAGCAATCCTAAAGCTAAAGTAAAACCAATTTGCAGTACATTTATTACCATTGTTGAAACACTGCCAAACCGCCCCATGATAGCTGTTGGAACACTTAATTGATAAAATGTACTATAGCCTGCATTACAAAATGACATACATATCCCTAAGGCAATAAAACTAATAATTGCTAATGTAACATTCGGTGATGAGTAAAATAATGTGTAGCAGATCATTGTCAGGAGCAGACCATAAACAATATATTGTCTTGTCGAAAACTTTTTAGCATATCGTGCAGCCATTGCTCCTCCAATAATGGCACCAATTCCTGCAATACTGACAATTACACCATATAGACCATCTGAAGCTTGTAAGTTCTGTTTAATAAATGTAGCTTCTTGTGAGTCTAATGCAAAAGCAATCATTAAAGCACCTTGAAAATAGAGAAAAACTTTTGCAAAAGCGCCCTCTTTTTTTGTAAATGAATAGACAACACCATAATCCTCTTTTAGCATTTGCCAAGTAATGCGCTGTCGATGCATGTTCTGATGATCTTCTACTGCTGGAAGCTTAAAAATCGAGAAAGCACAGACAAAGAACGTCAAGGCGTTAAACCAAATCGCAACAGATACACTGGATATTGCAATAATAAACCCAGCCAATGCAGGTCCAATTAAAAACGAGCCAGAGCTAAACATTCCTAAAATTGCATTAAAGGATTGTTTATCTTCGTCTGGAATATATTTTGAAATATAATAGGTACTACTCGGTCCAAAAAAGCTACTTACTATATTAGATAAAAATAATACGCAATAAATAAGCCAAATCGAGGATGTAAACGGTAACAATAAAATCAATATGCCACGAACAATATCACTATAAATCATCAATTTTTGTTTATTGGATCGATCAATAATAGAACCTGCAAAAAAGCTCGTTATAATACGCGCAATTGGCCCCACAATAAAGATACTAGCCATAGCTGCTGGGGACTCTGTTAAGTGCCAAACTAATAAATTAAGGGCAACTAAATTCACCCAATTTCCCAAATATGAGAAACCAAAGCCAAACAGAATGAGACGATACTTCCTAATGGTGCTCATAAGTCTCCTTTCTATCATCCAAGAATGAATTATTGGTCTTTTTTTACATAAAAGTATTCCTTTAGATAATCATATCTATCTATGAAATACAGTGCAACTAAAACAAGCAACCCTAGCTAAATGCATAGCTTTGGGTTGCTTGTTTAGTTTGTTGAATCTCGCTGAATTAAAATCGGTTTAAAGCGATATAATTTTTGTTCATCAGCTAGTGGTTCTTTTTTGATTTTTGCTAGGAGCAACGAAGCCGCCTTCTGAGCCATTGGTAAAATGGGCTGCTTCAAGGTTGTAATGGAAGGTGTTAAAAAATTTGCATATGGTACATCATCAACAGCGATTACTTGTACATTATTTGGCACATGTAAGTTTCTTTTTTTAATATAAAGCATTAATTCCTGAAAAATACGATCATTTGCCGCAATAATTCCCTTTGGTGGTTGTTCCAATGTAAATAATTGATTGAATATCTCTGTCATCTCAGCTGGCTCACCATTTTTTATATAGCGCTCATCAATCAACAGATTCCTATTTCTGAGCGCTTGTCGAAATCCTTCTAAACGTTCTACACGAGGAGTAATCGGTAAGGCTAAAGAAGTAGTGATAATGGCTAATGGTTGTTTTTGGAACGTCTCTACCGCCATATCCATTGCAGAAAAATTATCAAGCAACACAGCAGGAATATCTACTCCCTCAATAAATCGGTCAATAAAAACGATTGGCATTGCTTGTTGATGAAGTCTTATATAGAGATTTTTATTTTCTCCCGTTGGAAAAACGATTAAGCCATCCACCTGTTTTTCTAGTAAGGTTTCGATATGCTTTTTCTCTTTTTTAGGGTTATCCGCCGAGTTACATACAATCATATGGAAGCCTTCTTTATCGAACTCTGCTTCCAATGCATTAATAATTTTTGTTGAAAAGTCATGGATTATATTCGCTACTATAATACCTATCGTAAAGGTGGATTTCTGTTTTAAGCTACGAGCCATTAAATTTGGACGATATTGCAAAGTTTCAATAGCTTCTTCAATTTTCTTACGGGTCTCTACACTCATATATTCATATCGCTTATTTAAAAATTGAGAGACGGTACTATTTGAAACATTTGCATATTGCGCAACATCGGCAATTGTTGTTTTTTTCACTAAAATCAATCTCCTACCTATAAATATGAAAACTCTCCTTGGTATTATGTAGCATAGCATACTTTACTAGTTAAATTAACTATTCAAATAGTTATACACTTGTTCAGGTAAATCAATGCCCTTTTCCATTGTTTCCGCACTTCGTTTCTGTTCAATTTCGCCTGGTACCAGTACTTGATCAAAATTTGGTGCCGTTGGAGCATCATGTAATTCATTAATCATTTGTGAGATATTTGCTTTGAATTGATCAATATCTCCAAAAATATTTGGATCTAATACATATAAATATTGTCCTAGATTACGCTTTTGTTCGTAATCACCATACATTTTTGAAATATGTGGACCAAAAGCTGCACTTGCTAAAATTCCGGAGAGAACATCTACTACAAGTGCCATACCATATCCTTTTGCCCCTGCAAACGGTGTTAAAGATTTTACTTGATGAGGATCTGTAGTTGGCGCCCCTTGTACGTCAACTCCCCATGTATTAGGGATTGTCTCTCCTTTTTCACGTGCATATAAAATTTTCCCGAGGGCCACATTACTTGTTGCCATATCCAAAATGATTGGTTTATCGTCTGTTGGAAAACCGTAAGCTATCGGATTCGTGCCAAAATAAGGCTCTTTTCCTCCAAAAGGGACAACTGCTGAGTCGGTTTGAGAGCACATGATAGCAATTAAATTTTCGCTCGTAGCCTGTTCAAGGAAATAGCCGAGTGCCCCACAATGGCTGCTTTCTTGAATAATCGTTGTACATGAGCCATGTTCCTTTGCTATTTTAATCGTTTCATCCATTGCTTCCTTACAAATAACATGTCCAAAACCATTATCCCCCTTAAATAGAAGGTGATTTGTGCCACGCTTTTCAACTGAAAAATTTGGGTTTTTCGTTATGCCCCCTGCCTTTAAACGTGTTATATAATGTTCCACACGCATAACGCCATGAGAACTGACACCACGTAAATCTGCATAAATCAAAACATCTGCTACTTGCGCCGCAGTTTCAGCGTCAACACCATGAGCTGTGAATTTTTGAGCAACTAATTCTTTTAATGCTGATACAGAAATATTCATTGAAAGTCCTCCCCATTATTTAAAATAAATTTGCGCTTTGTTCGTGTTATATTGTTTTGCCTCAAAGTAAGAAATCGCTTCGTCAAATGCAATATTTTTCGTAACATAGCCTTGCTTTATCGCTCCTGACTGCATATAGTTCATCACTGTCTCAAAATCTTCTAAAGTAGCATTTCTACTACTCTTTAACGTTAATTCCTTTGAATGAAATTCAGGATCATTAAATGTAATGGTCTTCTTCATTAAACCAATAAATACTAATGTGCCGCTATTTTCTACGTATTGGAATGAAGATTCCATTGATTGTTGATTACCTGTTGCATCAAAGACAACTGTAGGAAGTTCACCATTAAATTTTTCATGTAACTGCGCCATTATGTCATGGCTACCAACAATCACACCATCCGCTTCCGACCATGCCTGTCCTTCTTTTAAACGTTCTTCGTTCAAATCCATTAATACTGTTTTTGCACCGCGTAACTTAGCAAAACGTGCTGCTCCTAATCCAATTGGCCCTGCACCGATAACAAGTACC
This sequence comes from Lysinibacillus irui, assembly GCF_028877475.1. Classification (NCBI taxonomy): domain Bacteria; kingdom Bacillati; phylum Bacillota; class Bacilli; order Caryophanales; family Bacillaceae; genus Lysinibacillus; species Lysinibacillus irui. The sequence continues at coordinate 4,204,539 of NZ_CP113527.1, forward strand.
GTATCATTTTCTGTTAGTTCCGAACGACGTACTGCATGGGCACCAATAGCTAATGGTTCCACAATGGCTAATTGGTCACCTGATACAGCATTATCTGTAATGACAATACTGTCATCAACTACGATATATTCGCCCATACCACCATCCATATGTACACCTAATACTTTCAAAGATTTACAGCAGTTTGTTTGACCTCGACGACATGCAACACACTCTCCACAATGAATGTATGGAATAACTGTTGCACGATCTCCTACGTAGATGTCCTTAACTGCTTCACCGACTTCCTCCACGATAGCAGCTAGTTCATGGCCTAACACTCGTGGATAACTAAAGAATGGCTGTTCACCTGCAAAAGCATGTGTATCTGTCCCACACACGCCAATATGTGTGATTTTTAATAGAACATCATGACTTTTTTTAATAATTGGCTTGTCTACCTCACGTTCCACCATTTGAAATGGTTCATTAATGATCAATTGTCGCATGCTATTTCCTCCAATAATCTATGAATTGTGGATAATTGCTGAATAACCTTAGTTGCATCACACTGGAAATGTTCTTCAATAAATTGTTGCATTGGCTCTGTTTGACCTTGTTCAAAATGGTTATGGATTTCAGTCAGTATTTCAATAATCTGATCCGATTCACGCATGGAAAAGCGTCTTGGATTCATTGCATAGATTCCTAACGCTAAAGCTTGATAGTATATTTCTGTTTCGGCGTATGGTGCAATTCTCGTTTGCCACTTTGATAACTCATTTAATTGAATATCATATAGCTGATGCTCAATAAATGGATTTAAAAAACGTTCAAAAACATCTTGCTGATAGTGTTCATCCACTTGAAATCGTTTGGTAAAATCATTTGTTACTTTTTCAATAAATGCTCGAATACCTGTGTTAGAAAATGCATCTCTTACAGTTGTATATTGAAAAATTTTCCCAAATGCTGAAAGCAAAATATGACTACCATTTAAAATGGCAACTTTGCGTTTCCGATACATGTCTAAATCATCAAATACAAAAGGTAAATCATTATTTGTTGGCCAATGTTTAAACGGCTCTTTCTGATCAATTACAAAAAGGAAATAGGGTTCACAAACTGTATAAAGGGCATCTTCACCGTGATAATCTTGTGGATAACCTGTTACAATACGGTCTACTAGTGTATTACAAAAAGTTAAAGTAGCAAGCCATTCATTAAATGCTGTAGGCAGGTTCCAGTCTTTAGCATGCTGTAGGCAAATAATTTTTAGGGTAGAACCATTCTGTTCTATTAATTCCAGAGGCACAATGGCCAGTTGTTTTTCACCTTGAAAATGATTGAAATATTGTTCTAGGAAGACTGTTAACTTTGCTGCATAGCTTGTTGGACAGGCAGTTGGATAAGGGATATTTTCGTAATAAATTCCGGCCTCTGTTGTATTTGACACAATCATTTCAAGTGTTTCTGACTGCGCATATTGCAAAAATGAATGCCAGTTCACATATGGATGAATAGTATCTTGAATAACCTTAACGGTGGTTTCTTCTTCTACAACCTCACCATTTTTTAACCCTCGTTCCATCACAGTGAATTGCAACTGTTGTTCTTCTAGTTGTTTGACCGTTTTTCCTCTTGCTGTCGCTGCAACGGAAACGATACTGCAAGGAACTTGAAGTTTTTCAACCGCTAGGTCAAAAAAGCCTCTAATAAAATTCCCATCACCTATTTGCATAATTTTAATAGGATGCTTCATGTCATTTTCTCTCCTACATCGTCACGCCATCTTTAAAAATGGCGATTTCTTTGAAACCATACTTCTCATTATTCGTTTGTACTTCACCTGAAGCTAACGCTAATATATACTCCATAAATCCATCGACTACTTCATCCATAGGCTTACCATCCACTAACTGCCCTGCGTTAAAGTCAATCCAATTTTTTTTGCGTTCATAAAGTGGAGTATTTGTTGAAATTTTAACTGTAGGTGTAGGTCCTCCAAACGGTGTTCCCCTACCTGTTGAGAAAAGAACAATTTGGCAGCCTGTTGCGGCAAGTGCTGTTGTTGATACAAGATCATTTCCTGGGCCATTTAGTAAATGTAGCCCCTTTGTTGACATACGGTCGCCGTAATCAAGCACCTCTTTTATTTCTTGGAATCCACCTTTTTGAATACAGCCAAGTGACTTTTCTTCCAATGTTGTTATTCCACCCGCTTTGTTTCCTGGAGAGGGATTTTCATATACAGGTTGATTATATTTCATAAAATACTGTTTAAAATCATTTACTAAATGCACAATATCCTCGAAAACAGCGGCATCTTTTGCACGTTCCATTAAAATCTGTTCAGCACCAAACATTTCTGGAACTTCCGTTAACACCGTTGATCCACCTGCTGAGATTAATTGGTCAGAGAATAGGCCAATCATCGGATTAGCTGTAATGCCAGAGAAACCATCACTACCACCACATTTCAAACCAATTTTCAGTTCTGAAATAGGTAATGCTTGTCTTTTAAATGTCGTCACATAGTCAAAGGCCTTTTCCAGCAATTGTTGACCCTCTTCCATTTCATCTGCTGACTCTTGAACATTTAAAAAGGCTACGCGTTGTTCGTCATAATGCCCGACTGTTTTCTTAAATAACTCAATATAATTGTTCTCACATCCAAGCCCTAATACAATGACCGCCCCTGCATTAGGGTGGTGAACCAAATTAGCTAAAATTTTTTGTGTATACGTTAAATCATCACCCAGTTGTGAGCAACCATATGGATGGGCGAAATGCTGTACACCATCAAAATTGTCAGCCTTTAATAATTGATTGCCTAACTTCGCCAAATTTTCAGCTACCTTGTTAATACAACCAACCGTATTAATAATCCAGATTTCATTCCGCACGCCAACCTGACCATCTGTTCTACGATAGCCCTTAAACGTGCGCTGTACATGACGAGGCTCTGCTATGGGATGTGTTTTGGGTTTAAATTCATAGCTTAATTCTCCTGATAAATTGGTTTTCATATTATGTGAATGAACCCAACTACCTAATGGGATTTCTTCTGTCGCATGACCAATTGGAAAACCATATTTTGTGATATGTGTATCTTTAGAAAGAGTTGTGATGGCAATCTTATGCCCACGTTGTACTGGTTGCTGTAACGTTATTTCTATCCCATCCAATGGAAGTAAAAAGCCTTGAGGAAGATCACTCAAGGCTATGACAATATTGTCCATCGGATGGATTTTAATAACTGACTGATTGTTCATTTGAATCCATCCTTTCTATTTCTAAGCTATTTCTTTATGAACTATTGGTGTAACAAATTTAATAACTGCTAATGAAGCGATGACTGCTAAGCCACCTGCAAGTAGGAAAGCAGCAGAGAACGTTCCTGTTTTATCTACTAGGAAACCTGTTAAAGTTGGTCCAATAATCCCCGCCGTGTTTGCAAGAAAATGCATAAATCCACCAACAGATCCAACATACTTAGATTCCACCACATCATTAATAATGGCCCAGTAAATAGCCCCTGTTAAATATAAGAAGAAAACGGAAGTGGCAACAAGCGCAACAGCACTAATTGTTGTTGTTACAATACCTGCACAGCCAATAGAGACAGCAGCTAAGAATAAGCATGTAACTAGCACGACTTTACGAGAGAATAAAACACCCTTACGCATAAAGCGTTTATAAATGAAATCTGATACAATCCCACTCAATGCTAAACCTAGGAATCCTAAAATCCATGGGATAACTGTTACGATACTCATATCTTTAACAGCCATGCCACGAGCTTCCACTAAGTAGCTTGGGAACCAAGTCAAGAAAAAGAACAGAATATAGTTATAGGCAAAAAATGAGAAGGCTGTAAATAATACTGTAGGCTGTTTTAAATAATAAGACAGGCCACGACTATGATTGATATCTTCTGCTGCAATTTCTAATTGTGCCATTGATTCTACACTGTCTTCTTTGTTCGGCTTTTCTTTTACTACTTTAAACCATACAATTGCCCAAACAAATCCAAGGATCATGATCGCAATAAATGAATACTTCCAGCCATATGCTAATGCTATATAACCAACAATTGGACCAGCGATCGCACCACCGAGTGGCGTACCACTATTGGCTAGCCCTACTACAGAGGCACGTTTATCCGCTGGGAACCAGTTATTCACCATTTTATTTATGGTTGAGGATAGTGGCCCTTCCGCCATACCAAATACAATACGAACAATAATTAATGAAGCAAACCCTACTACTAATACCATTGCTCCACTGAATAAAGACCATACAATCATTGCTACAAATAGCGTTAACTTAGCACCAAATTTATCGGAAGCCATTCCACCTAAGAAATTGAAAATGGCATACCCAACAGAGAAGCTACTAAAGATAATCCCTAATTGTGTTGACGTTAGATGAATATCTTCTTGAATAAATGGTGCTGCAATTGATAATGCTGAACGGTCTAAATAGTTAATGACACCCGCTAAAAATAGCATGACAATAACAACCGTTTTGCCATCTCCAAAAATACCTTGTTGTTTCATATCATTCACCCCTAAATTTGAAATAAATCCCCTCTGTTAAACGCCGGAGTAAGCCATAAATCCACCATCAACAGGAATCGTTACGCCAGTGACAAATGCTGAGTATGTATCATCAGCTAAAAATAATAATGTTCCTAATAAATCTTGTGGTTTTCCAAAACGTTTTTGTGGTGTAGCTGTAATAATTTTTTCTGAACGGGTTGTTAGTGATCCATCTTCAGTCAGCAATAAATTACGGTTTTGTTCAGTAATAAAAAATCCAGGTGCGATGGCATTAACTCGTAGACCTGCTTCTGCAAAATGCACAGCCATCCATTGCGTAAAGTTATTAATCGCTGCTTTTGCCGCGCTATATGCAGGCACTTTTGTCATAGGGGCATAGGAACTCATGGATGAAATATTAATAATCGTCCCCTTCGTTTTCAGCAATGCTTCTCCAAAAACCTGAGAAGCTATAAACGTACCTGTAAAATTATTCGAGAATACGCTTTCAAAACCGTTTGGCGTTAATTCAAAGAAATTGGGTGTAATTGATTCTTCTTTATATACTTCATCAGCCGTAATAGCATCTGGATGATTGCCACCCGCTCCGTTAATAAGAACATCAATTTGACCATAACGCTGTAAAGTTGCTTGTCTCGCTGCTATTAATGATTCTTTGTTTAAAACATCCACAGTAAAATTAATAGCTTCTCCGCCATTTTCTTTAATCGATTGGACGACTGCTTCTCCTTTTTGTGCTGTACGATTTAAAATGGCAACTCGCATACCTTGCCTAGCCAATTCCCTTGCCATCTCTGAGCAAAGAACACCACTACCACCTGTTACAACGGCAACTTTATTTTGTAATGCTTCATGCACCTTTCTCACCTACTTTTAAAATAACTTTACGTACTTCATTTGGGTTTTTTTCTATATATTCAAAGGCTTCTTTTGCTTCATGTAATGAGAAAGTATGTGTAATTAAACCTTGTTGCTGTAGCTTCCCAGCATCAACAAGCTTCACTACGTTTTCAAATTGGAATGTTTGTAAACGTGATCCTTTTATCGATAATTCCTTTTTCGTGATTGGTAGGGGGGCAAGCTCAATGGCTTCCTCTCCAAAGCTAAGAACTACCACTCTTCCAGCAACTGAAACAGCATCGATCGATTGCTTAAATGTTAGTGGAATACATACCGCATCAATAGATACATTGACACCTACTCCATCTGTCCATTGATTAACAGCCTCTAATAAATCTTGTTCCTTTACATTGACAACTTCATCCGCTCCAAGTTCTTTTGCGTATGAAAGCTTAGCTGGATCCAAATCAGAAATCATTACACGAGCATCCATTAATTTAGCCATCTTTAAAATACAAATGCCAATCGGTCCTGCACCTTGAATTAATAGGGTTTCACCTTTCTGTAGTTCACCACGATATACGGCTTGTGCGCCAATTGTGTAAGGTTCGATTAAGACAGCCTCTTCAAAAGGTGTGTGATCTGCTACTTTATGCAATTGCTTTTCTGCAACTACAAAACGCTCACGCATACCTCCATCTTCATGAACACCAAAAACAGAAAGCTGTTCACAGACGTTTGGTTGTCCTTTACGGCAAGCGTAGCACTCACCACAATAACGAATTGGTTCGACAACAACTTTGTCACCCACTTTTAATCCTTGTACCTCTTGGCCAACCTCTAATACACGTCCAACAACTTCATGCCCAGGTATACGAGGTAATGTCGCTAATGGATTCGAACCATGATAAATATGCATATCTGAGCCACATATTCCAACATATGCTGTTTGTACAAGCACGTCTGTTGAATTTGTTATCACTGGTTCTGCTACATCAATTAAAGCCATTTCAAAAGGTTTCATTACTTGTAGTGCTTTCATACATGTCACCTATTTCTTTAGATTTTCATAAGCATCCCAAAGACCATTTAAATACATAATGCCAAGTGCACGATCATATAAGCCGTAGCCTGGACGACATTGTTCGCCCCAAATATGACGACCATGATCTGGACGAACATAGCCTTCATAGTTTTGGTCATTTAATGTACGGACAATATTTTTAATATCGATTGAGCCATCCGATGTAAAATGCGATGTTTCAAAGAAACTACCATTTTCCTTGATTTTCACATTACGGATATGGGCAAACGGAGCACGATGTGCGTATTTTTCAGCGATTGCTACCATATCATTTTGTGGGTCTGCTCCCATTGAACCTGAGCAAAACGTAAAGCCATTCGCATTTGAATCAGATATTTTAATTAATTTTTCATAGCTTTCTGATCCTGTAATAATGCGCGGTAAGCCAAAGATTGAATACGGTGGATCATCTGGATGAATCGCCATTTGAATACCTACTTCTTCTGCAACTGGTAAAATAGCTTGTAAGAAGTAAGCTAAGTTATCCCAAAGTTTAACTTCATCAACTTCTTTGTACTGCTCAAATAATTCTGAAAGTCGAGCTAATCGTTCAGGTTCCCATCCTGGAAGGGTTAAATCCGAAGAAGCACTTACTTCATTCACCAGTTCTTGTGGATCTAAATTCATTACCTTCTCCTTGTCGAAGTAGAGAGCCGTTGAGCCATCTTCTAATGGATGGAATAAGTCTGTACGTGTCCAATCAAATACTGGCATGAAATTATAGCAAATAACTTTAACACCTACTTCACCAAGGTTCCGAATAGATTGTTTATAGTTCTCAATATATTGATCACGTGTTGGCAATCCTAGTTTAATATCTTCATGGACATTGACACTTTCTACGACATCTGTATGGAATCCAAAAGACTGAATATAATCAACTTCATCTTGAATAGCTTCTTTAGACCATACTTCCCCTGCTGGTAGGTGATGGAGTGCCCAAACAATCCCCTTTACATTAGGTATTTGCTTCACATCTTCTAGTTTCACTGTATCATTGCCACGACCATACCATCTAAAAGTCATATTCATACTTGTTACCTCCTAGTTTGATAGATTTTCCATATAAGCTTTTGCTTGAGCTACAACACCTTCATAGCCATCTGTTGCAAATGCTTTATTTAAATCACTTCCAATACCAACCGCTACCGCACCAGCATCTAACCATTTATTCATATTAGTTAAACCCACACCGCCTGTAGGCATAATTGTGATATTTGGGAGAGGGCCTTTAACAGTTTTAATAAAGCTTGGTTCATATTGATTTCCCGGGAATAATTTTATAATGTCACTACCACCCTCAAGGGCTGTCACCATCTCTGTAATAGTCATACACCCTGGTAAATACGGTATGCTATAACGATTACAAAGCTTCGCAATCGCAGCATTATAGCTAGGACTAACCACAAATTTTGCACCGTTTAATATGGCGTGACGTGCAGTCTCAACATCCAATACTGTGCCAGCTCCAATTATTGCATCACAATCGCGTAATGCTTTAAAGGTTTCTTCAACAAAAGGTGTTGTATACGTTATTTCAATTGCTCGAATGCCACCTGTAATGGCACCTTTTGAAATTTCCGTCGCTTCTTCGGGTGAACGTCCCCGAATAACAGCGACAACTTTTGCATCTGACAACGCTTTCAAAATTTCAATTTTTTGCACTCCTGACAACCCCTAACGTTCAATTAATTTTTCGTCGCCGATAAATTGTCTTAACTCTTGCAATGATGGAAGACCCTCATTATCTCCTTTAATCGTTGCTACCAATGCACCTGCGCCATTGGCTAAACGGAGACGTTCTTCGATATCATCACCATTTAAATAGCTATAGACATAGGCCGCATCAAATGCATCCCCTGCTCCAACTGTGTCAATAGCACGAATAGTAAAAGCCTCTCGATCATACTGCTCAGTGGCTGTATAAACCGTTGCACCTTGCTCACCTTTTTTTACAATAATTTCATCTATTTTATAACTCTCTTGAACGTCCTTAACTGTTCGCCCTTCAAATAAAAGTTCAAATTCATCCTGTCCTGTTAGCAGAAGATTGATAGATGGGTACACTTTTTCATAAACCTCTCTGGCATCTTCTATAGACCATAGTTTTAAACGTAAATTTGGATCAAAGGATATAGGAATACTTTTTGCCTGTGCTAAGGCAATTAATTTCAATGCAACTTGAATGTTATGTTCACATACTGCTAAATACACTCCGCTAATATGTAATAAATCCACATCATCAAGTACTGACTCATCTATACGATTTTCTGTCAACTCAAGTAGAGGTGATGGGTTACGGTAATAAAACGATTTACCTGCCCCGTCTTCCCGAATTTCTTTAAAGTAGATAGACGTTGGAATATGGGGTGTTCGTAAAACATGTGATACATCGATTCCTTCACCACGCGCAAAGTTATAAATTAACTTGCCAAATTCATCGTCTCCAATACAACTAATCCATTTTGCTCCCATATCTAAACGTGTAACACCTATTGCAAAATTTAATTCTGCACCACCAACAGCTCGCTCAAAGGAAGGAACGAAACGTAGAGGACCTGTCTTAGATGGATTAAAAACGACCATTGCATCCCCAATCGTTGCAATTCGTTTATTTCTCAATATGTTCATCCCCTTCACAAGTAAAACGTTTTAGTAAAACGTTTTACTAATATTATCATGATTTTTTTAGTGTTGCAACAATAATCCGACTATTTAGATTGTTGGAAATAAAATACTATTTACTAGGCATGCATAAAAAAAACTCGCAAAAGTTAGAAAGTAATCTAACTTTTACGAGAAAAATTCACTTTTAATAAGACGGCTTTACATCATCCACGTCTTACTCTAAATGATATTAAATACTTTTACCCGCTTATTTTGTAACTTAGCATTTAATAAATAGATACCAATACTAGGACGATGACAACATGTCATCTTCTCTGTTTATTAACGTAACGATTATTGAACAAATTTAGGATTTAATATACCTAATCCACTTCCTACAATTTCAAATTTCACTTTTGTAGCTCCCTCTAAATTAATATTTACCTTCACCTTGTCTTTTATTGAGCCACTATCGTAAATCAATTTATTATCCGCATAAATCTTCAAGGACCCTATACCTGAAGAACCAGCTACTAACTTTTTAACTGGCGCCAAATATGTTTCGAATCCTTTATAATTTCCGTTAGCTAAATATTCAACGGTATGATCTTGTACAGCTCCTCCGCCATGATAACCACCAAGCTGATAGGATTGTTCAAACTTCTCTCCTGTACTAATAACGACAGTGCTTGGATTGTGGAAGAAGTGGTCTTCCTCACTTCCAATAGGCTTTACATCTTTTAAAGAGATAAATTTTGGAACATCACCAATATAAACTGATTTAGTTTTCCCATCCCATGTCACCTTTTCTCCTAAAGACTCAGCAACAAAGCGCATTGGAACATATGTAGTGCCTTGATAGATAAATCCAGATTGACCTTCAGGGGGTACTTTTTCAACTTTATCTACATAATAACTAATCTTATCCTGAACTACTTCGATCTTTTTCGTAATGCTAGCCGCTTCAGATGTTGAGAAGTACGTAAAAGTCAAACCTCCTAATAGAAAAAACCCTAAATAACTTGTTATAATCAATAGCTTTTTCATAAAAACACTCCTTTGTATAAGTTATACATAACTATTTCTTAATTAGTTGAAAACCCACCCACATTATCTTAAAAATATAAACACCTTTTGATTACTTGGCTTACTATATTAAACGTTTTACTATTTTAAAAGGTTACATCTTTATATAAAAAATAATAAATTATGGAAATTAATCTAATAAAAAAATCATTTCACTACTAAGAAAAATAGAGGTAAATGATTTTATTTTCTACTAAGCTACAATCGGTATAGATTAATTTTGGATAGTCCCAAAACCTCTAACCACCCTAAAACTAGTTAAGGAGCCCTTTATTATATTCAATCCATTTTTCCATTTCTCTTTCAACTGCTCTATTTTGCCACTCAAACCAAATACCTGAACATTCGCTACAATGGCTGTCTACCCCAATTTTGTTATGCATATCTTTACAGGTAAATATAGTTTTTTTTCGACAGCTAAAACAATAGATTTCCTTCTCTTTATAAAATTCCATAACTAGTTCCTTTCAATTTTTTTATATTTATATCCGGTTCTAAAATTATCTATTCAAACCTAATGCAATAATCTTAAATGGGTGGGGATGACGCTTGATTGTACATATTAAAGCGTAATAAAAACGCTCAGATTATACTCTGGGCGTTTTTAGATTGAAATGTTTAATTATGTTGATTATCCAAATAAAAACAGATTGATTTGCCGATTCTGTTTTTATGGATAAGAGATATTGCGTAACGATAATTCATTAAAGAGGAAAAATTCCTAATACTACACAAACAATAATCATGACAATTGTAGAGCCGAATGCCCACTTTAAGAAGATACGTTGTAATGTGCCGAAATCTTCTCCAACCATACCGACTAATAAATAAGTAGATGGAACAAGTGGACTTAAAAGGTGGACTGGCATCCCCAAAAGGGAAGCCCTACCGATTAAGGCTGGATCAATGCCATATACTGCTCCTGCCTTAGCAAGTAGCGGCAGTACTCCATAGTAAAAGGCATCATTTGACATAAAGAATGTAAATGGTGCACTAAGGATCGCTGTAACAACAGCAAAATGTGAACCCATAGCATCTGGAATATAATCAATAACTGAGTTTGCCATCGCATCTACCATTGATGTACCTGAAAGAATTCCTGTAAAAATCCCTGCTGCAAAAACCATTGAAACAACAGATAATGCATTGTCAGCATAATTCGCAATACGTTCCTTTTGATCTTTTAATTTTGGATAGTTTACAGTAATCACAATCGCAAAACCAAGCATGAATAATGTAACCGGTGGTAATAACTCCATAATTAATGCTACTAAAAGGACGATTGTTAGAGCATAATTAAAGACAATTAATTTTGGACGTTTTAAATGGTCATCTTCTACTGTTGCAGCAAGCTGAGCTGTAGCTTCAAAATCATATTCTATAACGCCAATTCGCTTTCTTTCTTCTCTTCCGAACATAAATGCCATAAACAGAACAAAGATAGCGCCGCCAATCATTGCAGGAATTACGGGTGTAAAAACCTCTGACATTTCAAGATTCAAAGCTGTCATAACCCTTGCCGTTGGTCCCCCCCAAGGTAGAAGATTCATAACACCTGAAGCTGAAACGGCAATACCAGCTAATACAATTGGTCGCATGCCAATTCTTTTATAAAGCGGCAGAAATGCAGAAATAGTAATCATGTATGTTGTCGTACCATCACCATCTAAAGAAATCAAAAGAGCTAAAACTGCTGTTCCAATGGCAATTTTTACAGGATCACCTTTTACTAACCTTAGAATTGTTTTAATGATTGGATCAAATACACCAGCATCAATCAAAATACCAAAGAATAGAATTGCAAATAAAATCATAATCCCTGTTGGAGCGACACTTTTAATTCCATCCAACATCATCGGACCCATTTCACTTCCGAATCCACCTATAACTGCAAACGTAATTGTAACTACAATTAATGCAATCATTGCTGTAAGACGACCCGTCATAATCAAAATCATAAATACTAATATCATTAAAAAGCCTAAAATTGCTAGCATAATTCTCCCCCCAATTGCTCTACTAAATTATTTACCAATTCGATAAATAACTAATTTTTCGAATATTTACCCTATAATAAAATAATTTCGATCAAATGTAATCGTTTACAAATTAATGTTTATTAATTTCTTTTTATCTATTTCGTACATTTTGTTCACGGTAAATTTAAGATTTACGCCACCTAATGTCTTCCCTAACACAAAACAAAAAAGGCTAACCTAGGACTATGCATGATCTCTCTACCACATGTATGAAATGGTAGAAAGGCAAAAACATAGGTCTCATAAGTCAACCTTGTAAGTCATATCTGAATATAATAAAGAATAAAAAACCATTAATTTTCCATTAAAATATTAAAAAGTAGCTCTTCTTAATAAATTTCTAATAATTTCTCATATTTCTTATTTTCCTCATCAAGAAATTTTGAGGTTTCACTACTGTTCATATAAAAATCTTCCCACATATATTTCTTTAAAGTTTGTTTCCATTCTTCAGTTCTTACCATTTTTGCAAATGTCATCTCCCAAAATTCGATTTCCCTTTTTGACATATTAGGCGGTCCCATAATGCCGCGCCAATGTTTAAAAACTAACTCAATTCCTTCTTCTGTCCATGTAGGAATTTCGGGAAGCTCCTTTAATCGTTTCTCTGATGAAATGACGAGCAGTTGCACCTGATTCAAATCATAATATTTTTTAGCCTCGGATAAAGTCATCGTTGCAACATCTATTTGCTTTTTTAATAATGCATCCACTACTTGATTGCTATTTTCATATACAAAAAAATCTAGTTTTTCAGGTTCTACTTTTGCCTGTTTACTCGCTAATACAAAAGAAATCTGATCATCATTGCCTAATCTCGGGGAGACACCTATTTTATATGCTTGAGGTGTTTCTTTCAGCTTCTCCATTAAATTTTTTGCACTTTTTATTTCTGAATCCTTTGAAACAATGACAACATCCCATTCAGTAGCTAGGGTGGCAATCGGTGTAAAATCTTTATAAGTTAACTTACTTTGTCCCAATAAATGATTGGTAATGAGTAGGCTTGAATTCATTGCCAGCACATGATCTTTTTGCTGCTTTGTATATTTCCATCCTAGCTCTCCACCAGCACCTATTTTATTCAGTACATGAATGTCTTCGTCAACCAAATTGTTATTCACTAAAATGTCCCGTATAGCTCTTGCTGTTTTGTCCCAACCTCCACCTATAGAGCTTGGAGCAATGATTGTTACTGTATCTGTTATAGCTTCTTGCCCCTCATCTTGTGAACAACCACAGCAAAGTAATACAATAAGCGTGAAAATACTCATTATTTTTTTTCTCATTGTTCATTCCTTGTCCATATTATTGATCGAACCTTGTTATCCTTTATAGTAATATTTCCTCTCAGGCCTGCCGACGACACCATATTCATGTTTTGCCGTACAAACATCAATTGAAACGAGAAACTCTAAATACCTTCTTGCAGTGGTACGTGATGCTCCAATTTGTTCACCCATTTCCTCAATGGAAATACCGCCTTTTAGTTCTTTCATTACTTTTTTCACTTTGTCCAAAGTATGACGATCTACACCTGAAGGTAAATCTTTTTGATTGACGGAGGTTTGATTAGCTACCCCAAAATATCGATCAATCAATACTTGGTTCACCTCATCACTATGGCTTAGTAGTCTTTTCTTCTTTTTATATTCTTCAACTGCTTCAACAAACTTCTCCAAGGTCACTGGCTTCAATAAATAATTACTAACACCATATCTCACAGCCGCTTCAAGCATTATTTTTTCTGTTGCAGCAGTCACCATAATAATATCAATTGAAGGATAATTTTCTCGAATCTTTGATAACAAATTTGTTCCAAGATCATCAGGCATATAGATATCTAAAAAAAGCAAATCAACTTCGTAATTCTCTAGTATTTCCATTGTTTCCTTTGCATTCAGTGCCTTCTGAACGACCTTTACATCTGGTACCTTTTGCAAAAACTGTTCTTGTACTTGTGCAATTCGAAAATCATCTTCCGCTATGACAACCTTAATCATTTTTCTCCTCTCCTTCTTTTATCTCGCTTTGCTGGTATATAAACACCAACCCGTTTAACGTCTTAGATGGGAGTAAACCCTTAATTTCAACATCAGTGGAGCTCTAGAAAATTTCACTGAGTAAGTTTCATTTTATCCCTTAATTTTTTTCGGAAGGAATACCGTGAAAATGGCCCCTCCTTCTTTGTCATTATTTACTTCTACTGTTCCACCTAAAGAATCTACAATTTGTTTAACATTAAATAAGCCGTACCCTCTGTTTTTACCTTTAGATGAGCTGTGTAAATCAAATATAGAATCTAACACGTCTTCAGCAATCCCCTTTCCGTTATCTGCTACTTCAATAATGATATCATTCCCAATTCCTGTAATTGAAAAGATCACCTTTCGCTCTTCCTGGTTGACTACTGCATCAAAAGCATTATCAATAAGGTTTCCAATGATTGTAACGATATCAGTGATTCCAATATGACTTGGTAAGAGGTCTACATAACTATCTGGATCAATTTCAAAAGTAACTTTCTTTTCCGATGCTTTGCCTAGTTTCCCTAATAGTATAGCTTGAACATTTATATCATGAATTTGATTAAAAAGTATACGGTTCTGTTGCTGATGATTAGTTGACTCCTTTTGTATAAATTCAAATGCATCTTGGTATCTCTCTAATTGAATTAACCCTGATAATAAGTAAAGTTTATTAGCGTACTCATGAGTTTGGGCACGAAGTCCCTCTGAATATTCGCGAACCTCCGTGATCGTATCAATAAGCTTTTTCAGCTCTGTTTTATCTCGGAAACTAGAAACCACACCCACAATCTGTTCATTTTCAATGATTGGAATAAAGTTAAAAATAAATACTTTATCATTTATTATTATCTCTACATTATGAATTGGCTTACCCTTCTGCAGGACATAGTCGATATTAATGGATGGTAATACAAATTTAATATGTTGGCCAATCGAGGAATCATCAATAAGGTTCAACATTGACCTTGCAGAATGATTAATTAAAGTTAAGAATCCATTATGATCTATTGCTATGATCCCTTCCTTGACCGATAACAAAATGGCGCTTCTTTCCCTATATAATGACGAGATTTCATGCGGTTCCAGGCCCATAGTATCTTTTCTAATACTTTTGGTTAAAAAAATACCACCAATGATTCCTAAAATTAGAACAATTAAAGAGGCAATGAGAATAGACTTAACACGCTTGTAAATATTTTGATAGATGTCTTTTTCCGCGTATTCAACTGCTACGGTTCCAATTACACGAGTGTACTCTCCATTGTCTGAAATGATAGGAACCTTCCCTATTAAAACAGAACCACTCTCGCGTTCCACTTCAAAATTATTAGAGCCACCAAATATTAACCCGTGATTATTTGTATGGTCAAAACTCTTCTTACCGACCTGACTTGGGTTTCTATGCGAATAAATAATCTTCTCCCGATCTTCAATAATAATATTTTCCGCATTTACCTGATCTATTACCTGATCAGCAATTGGGCGAAAACTTAGCTCTAAATCGCTTTTCCCAATGGATTCTTTAAGTTCCGGCATGAGAGAAATAGTCATAGCCGATTGCAATGCTAATTGTTTTACTTGCGTCCTAGCATCAACATATTGCAAGTAAGCAAATACACTTGCAAGAAGACATACAATAAAAAGGATCAGGGTGCTAATTAGTCCCAATATTTTTGTTTGTAATGGAATCTTATTTTTCTTCAATGTATTTTTTCCTTTTCGACTAGTGTACTTCATTTATTACTGTTAATTTTCACCTCACTATAGTTAAAAATATGCCACTCCAATTATTTAAAAAGCGAAAACTTTTTTCATGTCGTTGCTAGGAAATATAAAGACAAAGCTATGTAATCTGACTGCTATTTTGAATATGAAAACTTACTAAATACCATAAGAAATCTAGTTTTAATCAAACTTAATTTCTTGATTATACTATAGTTCAAAGGAATAGTTGAATAACCTTCAATCAATCAGTTGAAGGTTTTATATACCATTAGATGACAGAGGATTTTTGAGAGGAAAACATTATTCATAATTATTGTAGGCTTTTTTAATCTCTATAAAAAATAATCTAGGAAAAAATATAAACCTTGATACAGCAACAATTACTCTGTACCAAGGTTTATAGGACAAATAAAATTATATAATGTGACAGTATTCGTTATAACTCACTGTTGGTTTAAAATAAAGTTTGATTAAAAGTACGCTGCAAACGTTGATTTTATAATAGAAGAAACCCACGTATTTTGAAAAAAGATTGATCAAAATATGTGGATTTCATTTAAAACATGAGATTATTTTTATAAAAAAGTTTGATCATTTTCTAAATAATACAGTGTATAAAGACCTGAGTATTATTCTCGAGATTTTTAAATACCTGGAATATTACTCTTTATTGATATATAATTTAAAAAAGGTGGTGATTTTCATGAATGCAGTTGACCGCAAAATAATTGAAGCTATAGAAAATAGAAAAAGCTCGAATCACCAATATTGGGATTTTAAGTCGGCAACTAAAAAAAGTGGTATTCATACCTTGATGAGATATCCTGCAACAATGGTTCCTGAGATGCAGCAGGAATTAATCAAAATCCTTGTAGAATCTACTGGTGCTAAAAACATCTTGGATCCGTTTATGGGATCTGGAACAGTTTTAATTGAGGGATTGAGAAATAACCTCACTGTATATGGAAATGATATCAATCCATTAGCATATTATTTGTGCAAATCGAAATTAAAGTATATTCCTATTAAAACTTTAAAACGTGAATTAGAAAATCTCGAGACACGTATTGAAAACATCGATATTTCTAATAGTGAATATTATTTCGAAAAAATTGATAAATGGTTTAAGCCAGATATAATATCCTCTTTATCTAAATTAAGAGAAGAAATCATGAAGATAAACAATCAAGAAGTTAAAGAGTTTTTCTTAGTTACTTTGGCTGACATTGTTACTCAAACAAAGAACTCTCAATCATCGACATTCAAACTACACATAAAACCTGAAGATGTAATAGAAAACTATCAAGTTGATGTAATTGAGCTTTATTTTGATAAACTCACAAAAAATATTATGAACTATGAAAGTTTTATACACGAAATTCGAGAAGCAAAAATATGTAATTCTTCTAGTCAAAATAAAAAAGTTAAGTTATCTTGTGGAGATTCAAAAAGTTTAAGTCAAAAATTAAAAATCAATGATGGAGAAATCGACCTGATTGTAACATCACCTCCATATGGCGATAATCATACAACTGTTACATACGGACAATTCTCAATACTCCCTTTACATTGGATAAAAGATGGTATTAAAAAAAGCACCTTAGATATGTCATTGCTAAATAATTTTAATTCCATTGACACAGCTAGTTTAGGCGGTAAAAATGCTAAAGTTGAAATCATCGAAACATCCGGAATATTAGAAGACTCTGCACATTTAAACAATTTCTATAATTTATTACTCAGTTTAGGACAAATAGAAAAGGCCAGAAAAGTAGCCTCATTCATTATTGATTTTAAACTCACTTTGAATGAATTAAGTAAGTTTTTAAAAAGAGATGGTTATATGGTATTAGTTGTTGGTAATCGGAAAGTCCATAATATTGAAGTTCCATTTGACAATATAATTCGAGAGCTATTGGAAAATGAATTTAACTTTATCCATAAGTTCGACAGAAAAATTATTAATAAAAAGATTCCAACGAAAATTTCAAGAGTTAATGCTAACCCTGTAGAATCGATGAATAATGAAATAATTCTCATCTTTAGAAAAAATGTATAAACAATAAGAGCCAAATGGCTCTTATTTTTTTGCAGAATTCTAGATAGCCACAATTACGGCATTTTTAAGACTGTTGTTCATAAACTTAACTGTATCAAGTCTATTCTATTTTATTATGTAGAGGACTTTTTAAAATTAGACCGCTAAGGGTTGAGCATTTAACACGAATAGCAGTTAATAGTTCTCCAATCATCTAACTTAAAGTGGTTATCAAAATGAAGTTTCCTTGTGTTCTTTAAAATAACGTGAACTCTACTCTTATTGTGTGAAGGGAATTGATTCAACTCCTAATCGACTAATTTTATTAGCATAATTTTGAATTATTTTAAGACTATGATTTGAACTCATTCTACCTATTCTTTCCATTTTGAATTCTTTAGTAGAAATGTCTAATGAAACTAAATATTTATATCCTGAGAGTAATTCTAAATATTGCTTCGATTTACCATTCATATCTTCTACCAAGGTAGGATTATTAGTATAATGAGAAACATTAAAAATATCCGTCACCCAATCTTTCAAAACGCTCTCAAAATGTAAGATATAATTATAACTTTTATATTTTTCGAATTCTTCTTTTTTATAGTCTAAACAGGCTTTCCCCTCTTTATTCAAAGTACAAGTATCTAATAGATTTGAATGTACATGTATAACTTTTTCGCTAGGTTTAAGCGCAATAAACATATCTGAATTTCCTCTTTCAATCACCGGCCATATGTATTTATTTGCTGTGTCATTTATTAAATCTTTTTTAGCTTGTTCTATTTCTATAGGAGTATATAATAATAAACTCATATACTCCTCATTTCTTTGTGTACCCTCAGTAAATTTTTTGCCGAATCTTATAGGTATATCACAATTTGCTGTAATTAAAACTCCATAATACTGTTGTTCATCATTATGCAATTTTAAATTAAAAATATCACCTGTTTGTAGATCCTCATAGGTAGTATTTATGGAATAATCAATAAGCCCATACTCTGATAAATTTTTATAACTTGCTTCTTCTAATTTTTGTTTTCTAGATTGCGTTCTAATTTTATCTATCTTATCTATTTCTTTAAAATCATTTATAATTCCTTGGGTTTTTGAATTGAAAATATCAAGTAAATTTTCTATAGCTTGAATATAGATAGTATCACTAGTTTTACTATTAAATTCATTTTTATTTAGTAAACTAAATTGAATTCTCTGTAATACATTTAAGAGTGATTCACCTTCTATTAGAGCATCCTTTAATAAAAGATCGAATTCGTTATCAGAAAATTTTATCAACTCCATTATAGTTGTAGACATGATATTTACTTTTCTATTTAAATATTTATATAAAGTATGACCCAAAATAGCATTAGTAAGAATAGAATTCAATTGTTCAACTAATGCTTCTTGACTTTTTACTTTAGGAATTGCCCATAGTTGATGAGCTAATAAATATTTTTCAGTTTCATTTTGAATTTCAGTATATCCTGTTAAATTTGCTTCTAAATATTGAATTTTCGAAGTGTGATCTTTATAGCTCGTCAGAACTTCATGTGAATATACTATTGCAATATCTAAAGTATTTCTTCTGACTTTGTTAATTTCAATTAAAGTCTCTATTATGACATCCTTACCTTCCCCTAAATCCTCCATATTCATATCCAGCAAAAACAAAATTCTCCCATCAATATTTCTTACATCATCACATTCGAATTTCTTTGAAAATTTACTGAACTGTATATCTTCTTCTTGAATTTCTTTAAATAAATTTTCTAATATTTCCAATTCTTTTTTGTCTCTTTTGGTACCTACATGTTTATTAATAATACTTTTTAATTCACCTAAATCTTCTAATAGGGAATCTAAAACCTCTTGAACTGAGTTAATATCATGTTCAAGCATGATAGGTTCTATTTGTTCAATATCTATATTTTCCCCCATAGTTTCTAAGTATTCTAGTGCGTCCATCTCTAAAATTTGTTTTGGTGGTTCATCTTTCGAATCCCATTCATCGTCAAATGATACTACATGACTTATCCCATTTTTCTTTAACATTGATATAAAAGGTACTTTATTATCTACTTCAGCTTGTAAAACCATATAAAACTTGCTCCTTTATGTTATATTTAGATTTAAAATGAAATTATAATTTTGTAATAGTTACCATATTTATTTTTGTGTATCATATCTAATTCAATTTTTCCTTTTAATCCTTTCAATAATTCCCTGCAAATGTATAAACCTAATCCTCGTCCCTCTGGTTTCATACTTTGATATGGTTCAAATAACAAATTAACAATATCCGGATGTATACCGTATCCTGAATCATAAAATTCAATAATTCTATCTGATGAATATAGATTAATATAAATACTTCTAAAATCTTCTGTGAAACTCTCCAACCAATATAATGAATTAATAAATAAGTTATCAAAAATTGTTATTAAAACACCTTTATTACTATTAATATAAAAATCATCTCCACTTAAAACTACAGATGTATTATTCTCTTTGGCCTTTCTAGACATTACACCATCACTTATATAAACATCTTCAAAGAATTTTTTAAAATTTAATTCATGAATGCTTAATCTATTTTTTTTATAAGTAGGTTCTAAATGTTCTAATTGTTGATCTAAAAATATTAATTCATGCAAATTACTATTTTGTAAATTCAATATATTATTTTTAGTTAAATCATCTATATCCAAACTATTCATTACTTTTTTACCCTCATGAGTATTATACTTGATATTTTTACTAATTTTGTTTAATTCATGAGTTAATGTTTCTATTATAATTCCCTGACCAGCTAACCCAACAAGCGTTTTCAGTGTTCTAATTTCTTTTTCATACTCAAAAATAATTTGCTTCCTCTCTTTCTGCTGCTCTTCCTCCATTTTCTTGATTTTATTTAAATTATTTATTACTAGGCTCACTTCTTGAGGTTCCACGTTTTTATGAGCCATAATACTAATCTGCTTTTCTACTTCTTCATATACCTTTGTTTTTTCAGAGGCAATATTCTTTTTTCTTTTAAATATTATATTTTTGTCTAGTGAGTAAACTTCTGATTCTTCTCCGTTAAATGGCTCACTTTTTATTTTTGCTCGTGTTAGTCTATCTTTTTCAAATAATATTCCAGCTATTATATCTCTTACTATTACGAGAAAATTAGTACCGTATTCGTCTTTTATTAATCCCAATCTATTAGTTTGTTCCTTTAAATTCTCTGAACTCACACTATCTAATTGTATATATCCAGAAACCGTGTGTTCTTTATATGCATTGGCTTTTTCCCTCGTAGCCCTTTTATTAAAATCTAACCAATCTATTTCAGGTCCATATGGTAGGATACGGAATTCATTTCTGAAAAGATAAACTCCCCTAGCAGCTTCCCAAACAGATTTTACCTCTTTAGTAGTAGAGAAAGGTTTCCCGTAATTACCCAATATAGGTAACGTCTCCTTTATCGCATTTGCAGATTGTTCTAGAACGTATAACATTCCTGTGAAATTTCCTGGGTTTGCAAATATACTTTCATTTAACTTTTGTAACATAATATTTTTTAAATAAGGATAATATTTCAAGTATTCATTATCTAATAAATTTATCTGTATTGAATCAATTTTATCTTGATAATCCTTCAATATCTCTACATCAAATCCATTAGTTTTCATCTCTTTGATTAATTTATTTGCAATTCTATCAAAATATTTTTTCTTATATTCCACTTCTAAATTTAATTCACATTTATTGAAATTAATTTTTACACTTATATCACTAATAATACTTAAAATTTCCTCATCAATAACTTGATTCGATATACTCTTATTATCTATTTTCATTTTAATAATAAATTTTTGATTATTTTGTTGTGTAAAAGGACTTACTAATCCAAAAATTTCACTTTTAATTCTTGTTTCTGTTTTTTTATCTAAATCCCAAAAGCCTAAATTCCTAATTCCTTGTATAATTAATTTGGTCCCTTTAGTTGCACTTGGTTCAAAGGTATAATTACACTGTGCTTGAATGTCTGATAGATTCTTCTCTCCATCTTGGAATTCTTTGTTCCAGTCTATTTCCAAAGTGTATTTATTATATTCCTCATAAAATTTTTGCTCTTCTTCAGTAATAATATCTTTTAGCCTATCTATTTTTGGAGATGTAATTATCGTAATATGGTTTCCTAATCTTTGTATTGATAACCTCCCTAATCCTTTTTCACCTAATACTCGTCTTTTATAGAATGGCGAATATTTTTCAACTTTTTTAAAGTTAGTTGATATTCTCAAAAAAACTTTTGTAAGTAATTTATAAGTCATTCCATTCCCATTATCTTCAATTGAAATAATACCCTGCCCATGCGGAGTAATTGCACTAGTATCGATATTTACTTTAACCATTGTTGCATCTGCATCGTAAGAGTTTTTAATTAACTCTGCTAAAGCTACAAATTCATCAGATATTAATTCTTCTCCCAGTTGATAAATGACTCTAGCAGCAGCAGTTAAATTAATCATCTCATTATTCATATTCAAAATGATTCCCCCATGTACAACACTTCGGTATATAACACCAAAACATTGTATATTCTCTTCATGTATTTAAATATAATGTTTTAATACCTTGTTAAGTTACTTTATTTCTAAGGATTTTATCTCTTTATATAGAATCCATCTTTTTCTAAAATGATCATCACTATTTAAAATAGTGAATTACATAAAAATATAAATTATTTTAACTCCCAAATTCCTCGTTTCGAAAGCTTAGTTGTTTTTATTATACCGTGTTTTATTAATTCTTCTTTGGCCCACCTAATATCATATTGCCATGTATAAAACAAATCTCCGGAACACTCCAACTCTTTTTGATAATTCACCCATATATACTTAGCTACAAGTACTATACTTGCAGAACCATTATTTTTTTCCAATGCCTCCACCACTAATTTTTGTAAATCTTTCTTATATAGCATATTTCTAAACAGCTCCTCATATGATATTAAAAATTTTATCGATAAATCTTTTTGCCTGATGTTCTGGATTTTTTCTTACGTGTCTCAAGGTTATGTATAAAATGCATTGAAAACTCAACAGATCTTTATCCCATGTCCCACTATTATCAACTAAATTATCTAGTATTAGATGATATAGGTACTTTTTATTAGCAGTTTTATTTAATACAACTATCAACGTAGATAGGGCCTTATGCTCTCTTTCTACTTCAATCATACTGACTACAGTATTTGGGAGCAATGCAATCTCAGCAATCACATATTTTCTCTCTGTCAAATTATCACTCAAATAAACAAAGCGTTTAGTTTCAGAGAATTCCTTCAAGCTGCCTTGAATAATATTAATTGACTGTACTTCATTATAGCCCTGTAACACTTTCACGACTTTGATAAACTCTCCCAATTCACCATACTGAATATCAGTAGGTATATGTTGTTCTAATCCTCTTGCTAGCTTATTTCCACCTACATCTGCTGTTGATCGTTTACCCTGGTCATTAACAAAGTGTTTTTTAGTATGCTCATCTTCAAAATCACGTTTTTTATTTAAATTTCTGCAAATCTTAGTTATTTTTGGAAGCTTCACATATTCATGCTTTTGATTGTTCATCTCAATTGAGTCGAAGTTATCCGTTGTTCCCTCAACTTTTTCATCGAGCATTAATTCCTCTTGCTGATTATCTATATTTTTCTTAGTATGTAATGTATATTTTTTAGGCTCATTTGATCTTTCAGATTGAACCACTTCTGGATGTTCAAATGAAATTTCACTATAAGGAATTTGCTTATTTTTCATACTTACAACTCTTAAGACTGTGCCACCAGTTGCATTAGGTTTCACTATTGCTTTAATAGTAATTGGCTGTCTAATTGACCAATCAAAATTTAAATTGCCACTGTTATTAAATGTGTACGCCACATTCTCAAATACATTTCTTAAATCTTTATTTGTAAGGAGCCATACAAGCTGGCACAGATAGTTTGATTGTGTATATTTTCGGTGATATTGCGATGAAAAATCCAAATGAATTTTATTACGATCATAGTTTTCTATAAAATATTGAGGAAATGAGTTCGCTTCAAAAAGTCTATATAGCAAAAAACGATTGGGTGCTAAAATACTACGTACCACTTCAATTAGAGGAAGTATATAATTTTGAATTCCTTGTTTTACAATAAAACTTCTTGAAATATCTTTATCGTTAGTACCTATAATATTCCATTTTTTCTCATACTCATCAACCATATTAGGATAAATGGTGATTACTATTGCTTCAGTACCTTTTGGTGGAATACTTTTTCTAATATCACCATCAATATAATAATGTTGAATAACTAATGCTGGAAGTGTTCCCCAATCCACCAGTAATTTTTCTGTTTTGCCATTGGCTCTGAAATAAGCATACATCATAACTTTTTTCTCATATTTAAAAGGGGAGCTAATCCAAATTAATTGTGCTTGCTCCCCCTCTTTAAAAGGCCAGTTGTTCAGTTTAACTTGTTGGTCACTCATCCTTACTTACTCACTTCCTGCTTCATTTCAATATAATGTTTTAATTGAGGTTTAATTTCATGAAAATGATGTGATTTGATTGCTGCAATTCGCTGTATTCGCCACAAATCAATTATGCTGTTCTGCTTTATTAATGCATCAATAACCTTATAGCAGCGACGTATTTGAAAATCTTGAACAGTTTCGGTAATGTCGTTCAATAACTCATTTGTACTTGGTAACTTATCTAAGTGATGCTCTAAGTTTCCCGATATGCCTAATCTTCTTCCTAAAATGGATTTCGTTATTCTTATTGGTTTAAGCTCTTGTAGTAGTTGTTGATGTAGTCTTTTTATTTGCTGCACATATTGCTGATCTCGCTTCGACCAATCTACAGATCTTGTTGGTTTATTCCTTAGCTGTACTTTAGGTAGCACGCTCTCTAAATAACTTCGGTCATAATGATATAAATACATATACTGTTTTGCAATTTTTTTTCGTAATGCTGTACGAGATAGATTTGGGTTCTGTTGAATTTCTTTTAGCAATTCTTGTTTATATTGTCCTAATTTATTAACATCGTATTCATGACTTTCTACTTGTATTAATTCGACATTTCCATTTAAATACCTTTTAATTGTTTTAGAATCTACACCTAAAATTTTCGCCATCGCTCTAATGCTCCATTTTTCTTTTGCAAGAGCTTCTAATTTTTTTATCCATACCTTACCAAACACTTTTACTCGACCTATTTCAAACATATCTTTTGTATGCTTTCTTGCATAAATAAAACCACACGAACAGGTAAATGTACCAATCAAACTTTCCAATTTATAATCTCTTGTTACTTCTACATTTGGAATAACTAATTGCTTGTAATGAGATGCGGCCATATTTAAACAAGGGAATGGACCTTTTCCAAAAGCTCCTGTGTCATCGCTCTGATTAATAAGACTATCTACATCTTGTTGTAAAAAATAAAGTAAAAGTAAATGGCGAAACGGATGTACATGACGTTTCATATTGCGAGTTAATATTTTTAACCAATTATATTCATCTTTCTCATTTAATTCGCTATCATAGCACTGTAAAAAGTTATAGGGAAAAATATTTTTAATAGCTTGATACAACCCATATTGACGAACTTGATTCGACGCAGTTATTAAATTATACTCTCGCAATAACGCTTTATATTTAGAATTAATATTTTCTCTTGAGATTGAATGCAACGGTAAATGAAGCAATTTGTAGGCCTGCTTTGCTAAATATACTGACATTTCTTTATGTGGATCAATCTCATATAACTCTGATAAATTCATATGGTTTAATTCGAAACGAATATACTCAATGCGACTATCTTTGGTTACCGAGTATTCTCTTAATAGAACTTCATGGTGAGGACAATAATCTATTCCTTGTAGTTGATGCTCACGATGAATATACGGCTCTCCATATTGCTCTGTATCTGATTTTGCACAAATAGCACAATAATAGATACCGTTTTTAATACAAATGCTTCCAGCGACCATTCCTAGCCTTGTATAAAGTGCCTTACCATCTTCTCTTACATCGTTTAATATTTCTTGTTGACGCTGCTTCGACAAAAATGAAGCATAATAAGGATAAATTGTGTGGTTAGCCAATAGTGATTCTACAGAATATTGAGCACCTAGTTTTTCTGCTAAAACAGAAAAATAACTACCAATTCCTACACTCGGTATCACAGAACGATTGTCAAACAACTCTTCCAACGTATCTTTACAATCAATATTGCCGCTATAAAAATGATACCGGGCAATTGCTGAATATATTAATTCATTTGGATAAGGATTTGTAAAAAACGGTAACATCTTATGTCCCCCTAGGAATACTCGACTTATTTCTATAATGCCGATATAACTAGCTTTTCAGACATAAGATGTACCGTTAGTTATGAAAGAGTGTCATAAATCATTAAATAAACTCCTCTAAAAACGGTTTTATATATCCATTTACTTGTAATAATTCATACGGATGCTTTTTTCTTTCTAAAGCTTTTGCTCTTAACCTTACTAAAGGTAATAATTCATTTTTATGTGTACGATTTAATTTCTGTTCTTTTTTCTTTTGATTTAAAGTCATTGCATTCTGTATAGCTTCTAACTTTAAATTGTTATATTCACTTTCAATTGGCTGGTTATCTACAACTTTGTAAACTACCTTTCTTATATCATTAGGATTTAAGGTATCGAAAATTCCTAATGAAGCAATCTCATAACTAAGATTTTCCGTTATCTCTAGTCGTCTGTACTGAAGAGTATTCTGACGCTCTGTCATAGCTTCCTTGACTTTACCCTCATATTCGGTATTCTTCTTATGATTAATCATAAGATCATCTAGATTAATCATAATATCCTCATACTTATACATTGCCTTTAGGTCATTTGTACGTAATGCATTCATCATTGGTTGTATAATTTTCATATCTTCTCTTGCTGTTTTCTTTATTACTTTCGGTGTAATTCTTTCTTCTCTATTTTCTTCATCAAATAAAGCTCTTTCTTGAGCTAAAATGAACAAGTTAACTGCTACCGAAGTAATTCCTTGGCATTCCTCATAAAATGTTTTTTTCAACTCTTCTGTTAGTTCCGAATGAATCTTTAAACATTGAAATGCCCATAGAGTTTCTAAGAAGAATTCCCATTCTTCACTATCTTCTACCATACGATCCCATATAATTGAACCATCACTTGCTGCACGGCGAGCTTGTCGGAAGTTCCCTTTAAATAGCTGTTGTGCTTTCGAGGTCCCAATTAATACTGTTGGTATACCTACTGTGTTTGATAATGTCACAAAGAAATTTAGCATTTCTTCCTGGTCATTTTTTGAATGAAGTAAATGTTGAATTTCATCAATGACAAGAACGCCAATCCCGTACATACTGGCTAATGATGTCATGTGTAATAACATTGTTGAGGTAACTCGATTTAAATAACCGAATTTCTCTAAATAACGTGTACCTAATAAATCATCAATTGCTTTGAAAAAACTTTTGCATAAGGTAGATAAACTACCGTCATACGGACAATCTATTTTAAGCCAAACGATTTGAGTGCGATTAAAAGGATGTCCTTCATACAGTTCATGCTTAATGACTTGAGGATACATTAACAACAAACGTTCAATTGCGGTTGTTTTACCGATACCTGAGATGCCAATAATCGATAGACTATCTGCTGTTGAACGAATATGGTTTAAGCGTTCATCAATATATTGATGTGCCTGCTCTTCATCCTCACGTAGGTGATGCAATATTCGAATCCGTTCAAGGAATGATTTATCTAACGGATTACGGGCTAAATAACCACGACGAATCAAAGTCGATAACCGACGCTCTACTTCAAAATGGATTGGCAACGGCTGAATGAAGTTTTTCACACGTTTTAAAACATGATAACGAATATTCGCTGCACTCTTCTTATCTTGTTCACTAATACGTGGAGTCACCATAAAACGATCCAACACATCATCTTCATCAAAGATTGGCGGTAGGGCTTCAATAAAAGGATTATGAGCATATTCAATAAGCATTTGAGTCTTATAACTTGCTTCTTCCATATCTCCTTTTAAGACGACATTATTCATCTTTTCCAAATTCCTCATCTCGCTTCCTCTTTAATTTTTCCATAAGACGTGATGACTTCTTTTGTGGTTGCTCTTCCAGTTTTATTCTCGATGTAAAATCTATGATTTCTGTTGATTGTCCAGCTACAGTGGGTGACAAATCAAATTTTTCTTCCTCGCGATTAGCTTGTTTTTCATTCGCTTTATTATCTCGAATCGCAGCTAGTTTTTCTTTTTTACTTGTTGGCTGATGTAGGGCTTGTTTTTTCTTTTGCTCTGCTGCCTTAATAATTTGATCCATCATCGTATCTGTATTAATTGTCAGTTGCACTTGCTTAGAGCGTTCCTCTTCCTCTAATTCATTTCGTAACTGTTGCTGAAAAACAACTTCTTCTAAAAAGTCCAATTTATATTGCTGGCTAGGCTCTAATAATATGCACGTTTCATAATCCATTCCGTTATCATTCGGGATATAAATTTTGTCTAAATGACGTGGATCATACACAATATCAATACTTTTGTTTTTCAGCTTTGCATACCATTGTTCTTCGATTGCTCGTTTTGATCCATATAATAAATTTTTGAACTTGATACCTGCTCGTGAAATTGTGGCTTTACCACGTGGCAACACATTTAAACGTAAAATATCCCTATCTACTGTTCGAAGACGACCTTTCCGATTTTGAATACCCCAGTTCCATAAATTTATAGGAGTTGGCACAATGCCCTCTGTAATCATCGCTTTTTCCATTGGATACTTATCAATGATTTTATGGTTATGCTGAAGCATCATCGTAATGATTAATGCCGTAAACTCCTTTAAATTCAGTGTAGCATCGAGCCTATAATCTCTATCTCCGCGCTCTCGATATTCTTTTTGAATAGCACCAGGCGCTTTCTGTTTTACTTTGCCATTCATTGTACGGAATTTACGTTCAACGATACCTTTTAAATCCCCTCGATACGCTGTTGTATTTTCGATTTTGATATTTAGATTATTAATAAGACCAGCTACTGCGTAGCCTTCAAATTCGCCTCTGTCAGCGATAATTATTTCGGGTAAATGATATGTTGGCCATTGCTCATCAGTAATCTCAATATCATATTGCTTACAAAATTCAACCTTATCAGCAACCATATTATCTAAAGCCATCATTGCTCCTAACCAAGACGGGCCTTCCAATCCTACATATATCCCTGTAACGATACGTGAATATACGTCAATAATTGCATAAACAACAGGTCTACCTATAATTCTATTTATATCAAAAGAACTGACCAAATAAATATCCGCAATCGTTGCATCGATTTGAAAGCGTGTGCCAGGTCCGTTTGTTTCAATTTTAGAATTACTTAAAATAGGACGATGTTTTAACTCGTATTCCTTAGCACTTTTACGAAATTCAATATCTTTTTTAGGGTCTTCAAGCTTTTTAAACCAGTAGTAAAATTGATGGTATGAAGGAATACGATTTGCTTCCCAAATACGATATTGAATTTCTCCCTCTTCTTTATAACGGTCTGCATAAAAATCACGCAAAATAAAATGGTACACATCTTTTAACGAATAGTTATTGGCTTTGCGGTAGTATTTATTAATGGCATGTTCAAATTGCGTCTTAATCTCCTCAGTTATATTAATGCCACTCCGATATTCACCATTTACCGTTACTCTACGTGGGCGACCAACCTTATCATGGCTAAGATTTTTAGTCTTCCCTCGACCACCTGAATTTGCGTAATCGGGTAACATAGCATTTTTGTTCATACCACGTTGCCAATAGCGACTTAGCAGTTTTTTCACCTTTGTTTTGCCTAGTCCACTCTCGGCGGTAATCTCTACTATTTTTACTTCACGTCCCTTTTTCTTTAGTAGCTCTTTCATATTAGGGAGGATAAAATTTTCTACAGTTGCCCAGTCCTCATCTCGTTTGCTAATTTGAACAGACGTTAATTCATCATCTGGAATTGCTTTTGCAAAAGGATCGCTTATTCTCAATAATTCACCTTGCTCAAGCTCTATCTCTAAATGGCTATATAGCTCTCTTTTAGGCATAGCACTCGTTGTGTCGATATTAACTACATAGGCGTACGATTCTTCAATTTCAATAATACGAATGCGTTGTGAATCTGCTGTATATTGAAGTACTTGATTAATATAAATCAACCGTATTTCACCTTCTTCAACTTGCTTTCATCTATTGATTGAATAACAACTATTTGTTCCACGTTTAACAGCTCTAACATGTCTACCCGAATAATTTTCTGTGCAAGTAAATGATAGAATAGCGTCATACCACTTCCTAAGGGCATATGTGTCTCTTTATCAAATACATTTGTAACTTCTCTAATGTTTTTGCTTTCACTTAATATACTTTGTAACAGTGCCATTGCTAAATCTTCAATATGCTGTTGGTTCATATTTTGAAATGCATCATATTGTTGAATATCATAATAATCATGAATATAGCTAATATTCCGAGCCATTTCTTTAGGAATCTCCAACTCTGTTACAATGCCCCAATCAATTTGCCTTCGCTCCCAATAAACTCGTTCAATCTCAAACTTTTCAATAACTCGTTGTTTTAGTAGCTCATCTTTCATTTTTATTGTTCGTGCAAGCTCTACTAACCCATTTCCTTTTTCTACCGTTAATAAAAAATCCGTTGTCATTACAACTGGCTCATTCGTTTTAGGGTCTGTAGGATGTTTTAGACCTAATTCATCAGCAATGACAATTGTTTCTTCCAACGGCAATAAAGGAAATTGTTCTCGAATATCAACAACAAAATCCGAATATTCGGTTAAATAAAAGTAGTTTCGTTCCAAATCTGATAAAAATTCGTGCTGCCTTTTTGTTTTAATCCCTTTTAAACGAGTGGATCTTCCCAATGAGGAAACATCTTGAATATTTAACCACGGTTTATAATCGGCACCAATTCCCGAGCCACGACCTTCTTTAATCCACTTTTCAACTTTAGATGTTCTAGTTCTTTTAGACATAAAAAACACCCCTTTGGCTAAATAATAACCAAAGGGGTAAAGCTTCGCAACTTTTTTACAATCGTCGCGACTTTATTTTAAACATCGCATCTTTTTTATAAACATCACGACTTTATTTCAAATCTACACTCACAACTTTTTTAACATAAAACCTTACTCAACAGTTACTGATTTTGCTAAGTTACGTGGTTTATCCACATCACAGCGGCGGTGTAGAGCAGCATAGTAACTAATTAATTGTAGTGGCACTACAGATACAAGTGGTGTTAGTAATTCGTGTACATGTGGAATTACTAGACGGTCACCATCTTCGTCAATGCCAGCCATTGCGATAATACATGGATATGCCCCACGAGCAGCTACTTCTTTAACATTACCTCGGATGTTTAGCCCGACAGATGCTTGTGTAACAAGTGCAAACACTGGAGTACCTTCTTCGATTAAGGCAATTGTTCCGTGTTTTAGTTCTCCACCAGCAAAGCCTTCTGCTTGGATGTAAGAGATTTCTTTTAGTTTTAATGCCCCTTCAAGGCTTACATAGAAGTCCATATTACGGCCGATGAAGAATGCGTTGCGTGCGATTTTTAAGTAGTCTTCTGCGATATCTTCTAATACATCTTTTGAATCAATGATTGTTTGGATGCCATTTGCAGCAATCGCAAGCTCTTGTTTTAAATCAAATTCTAAGCCTTTACCATTTGCCTTTGCTGTTACATAGGCTGCTAAAGCAAGAACCGCTACCTGTGCAACATAAGCTTTTGTAGAAGCTACTGCAATTTCCGGACCTGCATGCAATAACAACGTATGATCTGCTTCACGTGATAGTGTGGAACCAGGTACATTTGTAATTGTTAATGTTGGGTAACCAAGCTCTTTAATTTTCACAAGCACTTGACGGCTGTCTGCTGTTTCACCTGATTGAGTAATAAAGATAAATAAAGGTTTTTCTGAAAGTAATGGCATATTGTAGCCGAATTCACTAGAAATATGAACCTCTACTGGAATACCCGCCATTTTTTCGAAATATTGCTTACCAATTAATCCTGCATGATAGCTCGTGCCTGCCGCGATAATATATAAACGATCTGCCGCTCGTAATGCCTCTAAAATCTCTGCGTCAATCGTTAAATCGCCATTGTCCCCTTCATATGCTTGAATAATTTTACGAATAACTGTAGGCTGCTCATCCATTTCTTTAAGCATATAGTGAGGATATGTTCCTTTTTCAATATCACTCATATCAAGCTCAGCTGTATACGGCGCACGCTCTACTACAGAACCATCTAATTTTGTAATTTCAACACTTGCTTTGTGTACGATAACTACCTCTTTATCGTGAAGCTCTACGTATTGATCTGTTACTTGTAGCATTGCCATTGCATCTGAAGCTACAACATTGAAGCCTTCACCAATTCCAACTAGAAGTGGCGATTTATTTTTCGCTACAAAGATCGTATCTGCCGCTTCTGCATCCAATAGTGCAAGTGCATATGAACCATGTAATAGAGATAGAGTTTTACGGAAAGCATCACCTGTGCTCAGGCCTTCTTTCACAAATAACTCTACTAATTGGACGATAACCTCTGTATCTGTATCAGATTTCATTGGAATGCCTTTTAAATATGTTTTTTGTAATAAATGATAGTTTTCAATAACGCCATTATGGACAAGTGTAAAGCGTCCTGATGCACTTTGATGTGGGTGAGCATTTAAACGATTTGGCACACCATGTGTTGCCCAACGAGTATGACCAATACCAATTTTAGCTGCAACTTCCTCATCTACCGCTTCACGTAAGTCGGCAATACGTCCTTTTTCTTTAAAAACCGTTACGCCTTCTTCATTGCGAACTGCAATACCCGCTGAGTCATAGCCACGGTATTCTAGTTTTTCTAAGCCCTTTAATAAAATTTCCTTTGCATCTGATTCCCCAATATATCCTACAATTCCACACATAATTTTTCTTCCTCCGATATTGTCAATTTAATGCAATGACAAATTAGACCTCATCTTATCGAACTTTTTTGAATGGACAAGCTATACTTTATTTTTTATGAAAAATAAAGCCTCCTGTACATGCAAACAAATTACTCATTCAGCCATTCTGAACCGAGCTCTTTCGATATGTGAAGTTTCTTCTATTTATCTTTTGCTTTTAACTATACCTTTTTCATTTTCTGTACATTCAATCACTTAAATGCTTTCAAAATGAAAAATGACAATCGGGTATGTCGATCGGGAGGCATCCGCCGAATTTTCGATAATCCTCCACCTCGTCTGCTGAAGATCTATTCGTCCGATTTCTTCAGCTCAGGCGCTATAATTGTTTTCCGATTTTACGCTTTCTTCCCCTCCTTATGCGCTCGTTAAAGAACAAGGTCGGACCTCATCTTCAACTTCTCCATCATACTCAATCATATGCTATCCGTCAAATTTTCGTTATAAAAAAGACCTATTCATAATGCTTTTTCGTGACAATTATGTAAACAAAATAATATTAGCTATCATAAAAGAGTTACCAATTGATATGATCAAATAACATATGAATTCATTTACAGGTCAACGCCAGAGCCATAAAAAAGCACAAGCAACTTCATGCTTGTGCCCGCTTTTTATTTACTACCCAATAATTTAACGATTTCTCTATTAAAGGCTGGGAGGTCATCTGGTGTTCTACTTGTTACAAGCTGCTTTTGACAAACAAAGACTTCTTCATCATGGAATATTGCCCCAGCATTTTCTAAATCTACTTGAATGGATTTATAGCCTGTTGCATCACGACCATTTAAAGTCTTAGCTGTAATGAGCAGTTGTGGTCCATGACAAATGGCAAAGGTAGGCTTCATATCATCCATAAAGGATTTAACAAATGCCACTACACGATCATCCGCGCGTAATATATCAGGAGAAAAACCACCAGGGATAAAGAGAGCATCGAATTCTATAGCTTTTACCTCATCAATGCCTTTATCGATTTTTACGGTCGCTCCATGTTTCCCCTTTACTTCCTTACCTGCTTCCGTATCAATTGTTACTAGCTGATGTCCAGCCGCTTCTAAAGCTTCTTTAGGACTTGTAAATTCAATGTCCTCGAACATATCCGTAATAACTGTAGCAATTTTAGCCATATCAATAAAACACTCCTTGTTATTGTGACTCCTTATTACTGTTCCCCATCTCACTTATTTAAAACATTTTTACAAATAAGAAAAACCCGATCTCCTGTAAATGGAAATCGAGTTTCTAATTAACACTATTCTGTTAAACCCATTTCTTGACGTACAACGTCCGCAATACGCTCAACAAAATGCTCACAATCATTTTCTGTTGCAGCTTCCACCATAACACGTACTAGTGGCTCTGTACCTGAAGGACGTACTAAGACACGACCATTGCCTGCCATTTCAGCTTCTACATCTGCAATTACAGCTGCAACCTTCGTATTATCCGTCACAGCATGCTTGTCTGTTACGCGAACATTAACAAGACGCTGAGGGAATATTTTCATGTCAGCAGCAAGTTCTGAAAGCTTTTTACCTGTCGCTTTCATAATATTAACAAGCTGAATTCCTGTAAGTAAACCATCACCTGTTGTATTAAAATCTAGAAAAACGATATGTCCTGATTGTTCGCCACCTAAATTGTAATCATTGGCACGCATTTCCTCGACAACATAACGATCTCCTACAGCTGTCTGTACACTTTGCATATCATTGTCTGCTACAGCTTTGTAGAAGCCCATGTTGCTCATTACTGTTGAAACAATTGTTTGCTTCTTCAAACGTCCAACCGCATTTAAATGCTTACCAATGATAAACATAATCTGGTCCCCATCAACAATTTTACCGTTTTCATCTACAGCAATTAAACGGTCGCCATCACCATCAAATGCTAAACCTACATCTGCATTTTTATCTAAAACAAATTTAGCTAATCCCTCTGGATGTGTTGAGCCTACACCATCATTAATATTTAAGCCAGTTGGGGAAGCACCCATTGTAGAAATGTCAGCTTCTAGATCCGCAAATAGATGTGTAGCCAATGATGATGTTGCACCATGTGCACAATCTAGTGCGACATGGATACCATCAAATTCTTCATCCACTGTTTGCTTTAAGTATTGAATATATTTTTGACCACCTTCGAAGTAATCACTTACAGAACCTAATTCTGCGCCGATTGGACGTGGTAATGTATCCTCTTGAGCGTCCAGTAGTACTTCAATTTCCTCTTCTTGTGCATCAGTTAGCTTAAAGCCATCCGGACCAAAAAATTTAATGCCATTATCAGCAACTGGGTTATGTGAAGCTGAAATCATGACGCCTGCATCTGCGCTCATAATACGAGTAAGATATGCCACACCTGGCGTTGAAATAATACCCAGACGCATTACCTCTACTCCAATTGATAAAAGACCAGCAACAAGTGCACCTTCAAGCATTTCACCTGAAATACGTGTGTCACGACCAATTAAAACCTTTGGACGGTCAGTTGCATCCTTTGTTAAAACATAGCCACCTATACGACCAAGTTTAAATGCAAATTCCGGTGTTAATTCACTATTCGCGACGCCACGGACGCCATCTGTTCCAAAATATTTACCCATTCTACTTATTCTCTCCTTCAATGCAAGACTGTGCCTAATGAATAAATTCATTAGATACTTGTCCGCCTACTTTTGGAAAAGTCTGTTTTGTTCATTCATTGGTAATTATTAACATTCCTATCAGCCAGTTTGTTTGGTGAAAGAATAATTCCTACTCACCAAAACAAACTCCGATTGGATTTTTGATTTAGAATCAAAATAAAATTATAGTCACATATTGTTTAAGAATCAATATCTTCCGTTTCCTCAGTTGGCGTATTTTTATCAGTAGTAGTGTTATCATCAACCTCATCAGTTTCTTCAGTTGGAGGTGGCGGTAACTGTGGCGTTTCCTCTGTAGAAGCTGGTGTTTTCGGTTGTTCCTCTTTCTCTACCTTTGTAATATCTGCCTTCACTTTTATTTTTTTGTCAGATATTTTTGTTACACCATCTGGTAATTTTACATCAAATTCATATGTTTTGGACTCTGTAATTTTTGACAGGTCAACTGTAATTGGTATTTCAGTTAAACCATCAATAATTGATTTTCTACCAAATACTTTAATCATTTTCGGTGTAAATGTTAATGAATTAATCGTAATGTCTTGTGCCGCTTGCCCTGTTTCCCTGAGCACAACAGGTATCTCTCGACTATATTCTTCGATATCTACTTGAACCTTAACTGTTTCAGGTTCAATTGTCACATCTAACTTATTTAAATCTCGATCTAATACTTTTACTGCTGCCTCCTGTGAAAATGACTGAGTAAGACCTTGTTCACCTGTAACAGTAGCTTTTACATAGCTTATGCTTTCAATAGCACTTTTTGCACCCGTCACGTAAACGGTAGGAGGATTGGCTGTCATATCTTTTAATATATAACCTTCTTGGATGAGACGCTTATTCATTTCAGGGTCAACACGGAATTCCTGTGTGACCTTTTCCTCAATATTCACATGAACTGTTGCAGGGTCTAATGTAACCTTTAACTTATCAGAAATATTTTCGTATTTTAGCTTTACATCATGTTCTCCAATCAATAAATTGCTTAAATCAACAAATATAGAAAAGTCTTTTGCGGCTTTTGCTTTTAAAACCAGAGGCATTGGACCTTCAATGGTAACATCGACTGTTTCAGGTAAGCCTGATACAATAAGATTTTCATTATCGTAATAAACATCTACTGGAACATCACGAATGACATCTGTTTGTTCGTTCGTTGTTGTTTTACTTATTGGAGATAGCTCAGTACGAACTGAGAAAAAAAGCAAAAATGCTAAAAATAGCGCGATGATTCTTAATACCCAAGGGCTATCCATCATTTTATCCATTCTTTTTCCCCCTCCAAGTCAACTTAGAGGCTGCATTAGATTCCTGTGCTGAACCGAACCACATTTTGCGTAACAGTGTTTCGAACTCCTCTAGAGAAAGATTGCGATGTAGATTACCGTTTAATGTAAGACTAATTGCACCCGTTTCCTCTGATACAACAATTGTAATAGCATCTGTAACTTCACTTAAACCAAGTGCAGCACGGTGACGTGTCCCTAGCTCTTTTGAAATAAACGGACTTTCAGAAAGTGGTAAATAACATGCTGCTGCCGTAACTTTATCTTTTTGCATAATAACCGCTCCATCATGTAGCGGCGTATTAGGTATAAAGATATTAATGAGAAGTTCTGACGAAATTTCAGCATTTAGTCCTATACCTGTTTCAATATATTCATTAAGACCCGTTTCTTTTTCTATAGAAATTAACGCACCAATTCGTCGTTTAGCCATATAACTAACAGACTTCTTCATAGCCTCAATGAGTCTTGTTTGTTCTTCTTCTTCTTGACTAGATGAACGTTGGAATAGCTTTCCTCGGCCAATTTGTTCTAGACCACGTCTGATTTCAGGTTGGAATATGATAATAATCGCTAAGAAACCAAACTCAATGACCTGTTGTAACATCCAGCCTAGTGTTTGTAACCCTAAAAGGTCTGTTGCAATTCGTGCAATAATAATGACGAAAATTCCCTTAAGTAATTGGACAGCCTTTGTACCTTTAATGAGGGTTAAGACTTTATAAACAACGTACCAAACGAGCAGTACATCAATGAAGTTAATAACAATATTCACAGGAGTTAAATCCGTGAAATGTTCGATAATTTGCACGTGGCATCCCCCACTTTTCATTGCGAATCCATACACATTCAAGTATATCACATTCTTAACAAATGTAACTTTTTTCAAATAAAAAGTCTACTCTAAAGAGTAGACCTTTCAGCCTCTCACGTGCACTATTTTTTAGGACGTATAGAGTGTTATTTAGTTTCTTCTTTTTCCTCAAATGTCATGGCCGTCTTTACAGAATTTTTAATCGTATACCAAAGCCATTCAAATACTTCGTCAATTTCCTCAATTCTTCCGGAAACTACCGCTGAAGATGCCATATATTGCCCGTTAATCACTGTGACGTTGCCATCAACTTCACCTTCAACAATCAAATCGCCGTTTTTCACAACAATATCACCCTTCACCACTTCTCCTTCAGGTACAATCACCGTTTGACCATCCACAACTAAATTTGGTTGTTTGGTTACGGAGAAATGCTGATCATCCATGAAGCTACCTAATAATGTAGCACTCATAAATAAGCAAAATACTGCTGCTGCCACAAAAAACGGATGCCGGCGTATCCATTTTTGTATACCTACTCGACTTTTTGGCTTAGGTAAACGAGCCATTACTGCTACTTCAAAATCCGGAGGCGCTGTAATATGGGAAGCACTCTTCACAAAGGCGATTGTTTCACTCAATTCTTGCATCAACTGTTTACAATCATTACATGTATGCAAGTGTTGTTTCAACTCTTGCTCATGCTCACGACTAATGTCACCGTCTAAATAATCATGCATATAGTCTATAATATGCTCTGGACAAGTATTCATGACGCTCCCCCTCCTACAGATTGTTTAACTGTTTACGTAATGCCTCACGTCCGCGGTGAATCCTTGTTTTCACCGTTCCAAGCGGCATATCTAAAATCTCGCTAATCTCTTGCAACGATAACTCTTCTATATACTTCAATACTATAACTGAACGGTATTTATCCGGCAAACGTCCAATTTCATATTGAATGCGATCTTGCAGCTCCATTTGCTCTAACTGCTCCTCTGGTAGCTGGTCGTCTGCTGCGATTTGCGAATACATATCAAGCCCTTCTGTACCAGCTACTTCTGCATCTAAATAATAATCCGGTTTCTTTTTTCGAATACGGTCAATGCAGAGGTTTGTCGCTATGCGATAAAGCCACGTCGAAAACTTTCTTTTCTGATCAAATGTATGCAAGTTCATATAAGCACGCACAAAAGCCTCTTGAGCAATGTCTTCGGACTCTTGTTTGTTGCCTAACATTCGATAGCATACTTGGTACAGTTTGTGCTGATAGAGACTCACAATATCGGCAAATGCGTTTTGATCGCCTTTAAGCACTTGTTTTATTCTCTTATTTACTAACGCATCCATCGTGTTGACTTCTCCACCTTTACAACTGTCTTATACTATACGACCCATCGATAAGAAAAGTTTCGTTTTAATTTAATTATAGCAAAAGATTTTTATGCAATGTGGCAACAGGCAATTTTTTGTAAAATTTTCTTTAAACTAGTGTTTCTCCAAATAATGATCCCATTAATGCAACAGCTACATTTGCCGTTGTATTCTTCTCATCTAAAATTGGATTTACTTCTACAAACTCCGCTGATGTTACCATCCCAGATTCCTGTAGCATCTCCATTGCTAAATGACTTTCACGATACGTAATTCCTCCTGGAACAGGCGTACCAACCCCTGGAGTATATAGCGGATCTAATCCATCTAAATCAAGAGATAAATGTAAACCATCAACATTACGCTCTTTTAAATAAGCGAGTGCATCTTCCATGACACGCGTCATTCCAAGTCGGTCAATCTCATGCATTGTATAAACTTTGATGCCTTGCTCTTTAATCAAATCACGCTCACCAGGATCTACTGAACGAGCTCCGATAATAATAACGTTCTCTGGTTTAATTTTTGGAGCATAGTTGCGAATTTGGACTAAACGTTCGTGACCTAGTCCGATACTAACCGCTAATGGCATACCATGGATATTACCTGAAGGTGTTGTCTCAGGTGTATTTAAATCCGCATGAGCGTCATACCAAATAACACCAAGGTTTTTATAATGCTCACCTAGTCCCGCTAATGTCCCAATCGCAATACTGTGATCTCCACCAAATACAAGCGGGAACTTTTTCTGTTCCACTACTTCATGCACACTATTAGCTAAAGCAGTACTAACCTCCACTACTTCCTCTAAATTAAGTAATTTTTCATCTACTGCGGCATCCGCTTGCTTTTGGCTAACACGAATATCCCCTTGATCTTGTACTTCGTGTCCAATAGCTTCTAAACGTTCTACAACCCCCGCATAACGGATAGCACTAGGTCCCATATCTACACCACGACGTGCTTGTCCGTAATCTGTTGGTACTCCAATAATAGAAATATTAAGTTTATTCATGTTTTTATACCCCCTAAAAGTTATAAGATTATTGTAAAGCCTACATACCACTTGGCTCAACTCGACAAAAACATGCATATTTATTCAAATTTAGAGAACATAAAAAAATCTCCTACTGTTTTCAGTAAGAGATTAGTTATCAGTAATTAATATAACACTTTTGAATGTATTTTATTCTAAAAAAGTGAGCCATGAAGGACTCGAACCTTCGACCCTCTGATTAAAAGTCAGATGCTCTACCAACTGAGCTAATGGCTCATAAAAGAAAAATGGCTGGGGTACTAGGATTCGAACCTAGGCATGACGGAATCAAAATCCGTTGCCTTACCGCTTGGCTATACCCCAATCATTTATAAAACTGGTGGAGGGGGACGGATTCGAACCGCCGAACCCTAAGGAGCGGATTTACAGTCCGCCGCGTTTAGCCACTTCGCTAC
Organism: Lysinibacillus irui; assembly: GCF_028877475.1. NCBI lineage: Bacteria > Bacillati > Bacillota > Bacilli > Caryophanales > Bacillaceae > Lysinibacillus > Lysinibacillus irui. The sequence continues at coordinate 4,245,221 of NZ_CP113527.1, forward strand.
CCCTCCGGAATAACACAATAATGGTGGAGGATGACGGGCTCGAACCGCCGACCCTCTGCTTGTAAGGCAGATGCTCTCCCAGCTGAGCTAATCCTCCATAGAAACAGGTGTTATGTCACAGTTTATTTTCTTTTTAAAGCCTATGTTTTAATGGTGACCCCTACGGGATTCGAACCCGTGTTACCGCCGTGAAAGGGCGGTGTCTTAACCACTTGACCAAGGGGCCATTCTTATGTCTTAAACAGGACAAGACTTATAATAACATCTTTTCCTAATTGTTGCAACACTTTTCTACAAAAAAATTTTTATGTACAACAGAATCTTAAAAATGGACAAAAAAATGGCTCCGAAGGCAGGACTCGAACCTGCGACAACCTGATTAACAGTCAGGTGCTACTACCAACTGAGCTACTTCGGAACAATACTATTCAATTCGGTTTTAAACAACCTCTTAAGTACATTTCTTATTATAGCAAGCATTCTAAATAATGCAACACATTTGGTGAAAATTTTTATATTTTTTTGTCGAAGGATGCTTACAGATTAATTCAATGCATAATAGTTCTCTATTATATCTAATATTTCTATTTTACGTACTAAATATTCTTGCTGTATATTATTGTAATTGTTAAAATAAAAATAGTTTTATGAATTTTCTATCAAATTTCCTGGGGGAGGAATGTTCTTATGGTATCAAATGATTTAATTGCACCTGAGTTTTATAACATCACAGAGGAATTAGAAAAGTTTTCGCAGGATAGTGATCGTCAAGCAATACGTTGGTTAAATACACAACAAGAGAGAAGAACAGTTTCATATGTTGAACTTGTCCAAAAAATGAACCAATACGCCAATGCGTTTACGAAGATAGGGCTTCAAAAAGGGGATCGCGTTTTAGTTATTATACCTCGCCTACCAGAAGCCTATTTCGTTTTTCTTGGCTGCTTAAAGGCTGGCATTGTTCCTATTTCATGTTCAGAAATGCTACGTGCAAGTGACTTGGAATATCGTATGGAACATTCTTCTGCTAGTGCCGTTATTGCCTATGAGGCATTTACTGGTGAGGTTGATCAAATAGCTTCTACTGTAGACGCATTAAATAACAAATTAGTTATCGGTAGTGCAAAAGAAGAATGGACTTCTTTAGATGAATTAGCAAGTACACAGCCAACTACATTTACAGCTGTAGCAACAAAACGTGATGATATGGCATTCCTTTCGTATACTTCAGGGACAACCGGTAAACCTAAAGGTGTTGTTCATTCACATGGCTGGGGATATGCACATATTCGAACAGCTGCTTCAAAATGGCTTTGCGTTCGTGAAGGTGATTTAGTTTGGGCAACTGCAGCCCCGGGATGGCAAAAATGGATTTGGAGTCCTTTCTTATCCACAATCATGCTTGGTGCCACAGCATTCGTTTATCATGGTGGGTTTGATGCAAAGACATACCTTCAATTAATGCAAGAGGAAAAAATTAATGTCCTATGTTGTACACCGACTGAATATCGTATCATGGCGAAAATTGATAATCTACAAGACTATAATCTTTCCTCTCTCCGTAGTGCCGTTTCTGCTGGTGAACCATTAAATCGTCCAGTCATCGAAACCTTCATGAAGCATTTTGGACTTAAAGTACGAGATGGTTACGGGCAGACAGAAAATACATTATTAATTGGTACACTTGAAAACACTGAATTACGTCCAGGATCAATGGGTGTTCCAACACCAGGTAATATTGTACGTATTATCGACAATGAAGGTAATGAAGCACCGGTTGGCGAGGTTGGTGATATTGCCGTTCACAAATCCTCCCCTGCTCTATTTAAAGAATATTACAAGGAGCCTGAACGTACTCAAGCAGCATTCCGTGGTGATTGGTATATTACTGGTGATCAGGCAAAATGCGATGAGGATGGTTACTTCTGGTTTGAAGGTCGTGGAGATGACATTATTATTTCATCTGGTTATACCATCGGACCATTCGAGGTAGAGGATGCCTTAAACAAACATGAAGCTGTACAAGAGTGTGCAGTTGTTGCCGCGCCAGATGAAATTAGAGGGCATATTGTAAAGGCCTTTATTATTTTACGAGACGGCTTCAAGGCCCGTGATGAAGAAGAGTTAATAAAGGAGCTACAAGAGCATGTAAAAACGTTAACAGCGCCTTATAAATACCCTCGAAGTATCGTCTTTATTGATGAGTTACCGAAAACAACATCCGGGAAGATTCGCCGTATTGAACTTCGAGCTTCTACTGTTCATACGCATTCATAACAACATATTGAAAATAAAAAGGCGCTCCTTTTAAGGAACGCCTTTCTTACTATATACAATTTTTTTATCAGCTTAAATAAAAAAAGCCACTACTGAGTGTATCAGCAGCGACTTTTTGCGCCTAGCGACGTCCTACTCTCACAGGGGGAAGCCCCCAACTACCATCGGCGCTAAAGAGCTTAACTTCCGTGTTCGGTATGGGAACGGGTGTGACCTCTTTGCCATCATCACTAGACTATGTTCGACCTTCAATACACGGCGTATTACTCCGTCAGCTGCTCTCGCTCAATCAGTCACGTACATTAGTACGCTCCCTCAATCACTCGGTTGCTTCCTTGTTCTACTTGTGTCTTGAAGCTCTCTTTTTTGAAAGATTATTCTTTCAAAACTGGATAAACGGTGCATTGAATGCTTCAAACAATTTGGTTAAGTCCTCGATCGATTAGTATTCGTCAGCTCCATGTGTCACCACACTTCCACCTCGAACCTATCTACCTCATCGTCTTTGAGGGATCTTACTTACTTGCGTAATGGGAAATCTCATCTTGAGGGGGGCTTCATGCTTAGATGCTTTCAGCACTTATCCCGTCCACACATAGCTACCCAGCGATGCCTTTGGCAAGACAACTGGTACACCAGCGGTGTGTCCATCCCGGTCCTCTCGTACTAAGGACAGCTCCTCTCAAATTTCCTACGCCCACGACGGATAGGGACCGAACTGTCTCACGACGTTCTGAACCCAGCTCGCGTACCGCTTTAATGGGCGAACAGCCCAACCCTTGGGACCGACTACAGCCCCAGGATGCGATGAGCCGACATCGAGGTGCCAAACCTCCCCGTCGATGTGGACTCTTGGGGGAGATAAGCCTGTTATCCCCGGGGTAGCTTTTATCCGTTGAGCGATGGCCCTTCCATGCGGAACCACCGGATCACTAAGCCCGTCTTTCGACCCTGCTCGACTTGTAGGTCTCGCAGTCAAGCTCCCTTGTGCCTTTACACTCTACGAATGATTTCCAACCATTCTGAGGGAACCTTTGGGCGCCTCCGTTACCTTTTAGGAGGCGACCGCCCCAGTCAAACTGTCCGCCTGACACTGTCTCCTGCCCCGCTAAGGGGCATGGGTTAGAATTTCAATACAACCAGGGTAGTATCCCACCGACGCCTCCTTCGAAGCTGGCGCTCCGAGATCTCTGGCTCCTACCTATCCTGTACAAGTTGTACCAAAATTCAATATCAGGCTACAGTAAAGCTCCACGGGGTCTTTCCGTCCTGTCGCGGGTAACCTGCATCTTCACAGGTACTATAATTTCACCGAGTCTCTCGTTGAGACAGTGCCCAGATCGTTACGCCTTTCGTGCGGGTCGGAACTTACCCGACAAGGAATTTCGCTACCTTAGGACCGTTATAGTTACGGCCGCCGTTTACTGGGGCTTCAATTCGCAGCTTCGCTTGCGCTAACCACTCCTCTTAACCTTCCAGCACCGGGCAGGCGTCAGCCCCTATACGTCACCTTACGGTTTTGCAGAGACCTGTGTTTTTGCTAAACAGTCGCCTGGGCCTATTCACTGCGGCTCTCATGCGCTTGCACGCTCAAGAGCACCCCTTCTCCCGAAGTTACGGGGTCATTTTGCCGAGTTCCTTAACGAGAGTTCTCTCGCACACCTTAGGATTCTCTCCTCGACTACCTGTGTCGGTTTGCGGTACGGGCACCTCTCACCTCGATAGAGGCTTTTCTTGGCAGTGTGAAATCAGGAACTTCGTCCATACGGACTCGCCATCACAGCTCAACGTTACAGTGTGCGGATTTGCCTACACACACGCCTTACTGCTTGGACGCGCATAACCAACAGCGCGCTTACCCTATCCTACTGCGTCCCCCCATTTCTCAAACGGTGAGGAGGTGGTACAGGAATATCAACCTGTTGTCCATCGCCTACGCCTGTCGGCCTCGGCTTAGGTCCCGACTAACCCTGAGCGGACGAGCCTTCCTCAGGAAACCTTAGTCATACGGTGGACGGGATTCTCACCCGTCTTTCGCTACTCATACCGGCATTCTCACTTCTAAGCGCTCCACCAGTCCTTCCGGTCTGACTTCAACGCACTTAGAACGCTCTCCTACCACTGACATCGTAGATGTCAATCCACAGCTTCGGTGAATCGTTTAGCCCCGATACATTTTCGGCGCAGCGTCACTCGACCAGTGAGCTATTACGCACTCTTTAAATGATGGCTGCTTCTAAGCCAACATCCTGGTTGTCTGTGCAACGCCACATCCTTTTCCACTTAACGATTACTTTGGGACCTTAGCTGGTGGTCTGGGCTGTTTCCCTTTTGACTACGGATCTTATCACTCGCAGTCTGACTCCCGTGTATAAATATCTGGCATTCGGAGTTTGTCTGAATTCGGTAAACCGGGATGGCCCCCTAGTCCAAACAGTGCTCTACCTCCAGTATTCTCATCACGAGGCTAGCCCTAAAGCTATTTCGGAGAGAACCAGCTATCTCCAAGTTCGATTGGAATTTCTCCGCTACCCACACCTCATCCCCGCACTTTTCAACGTGCGTGGGTTCGGGCCTCCAGTAAGTGTTACCTTACCTTCACCCTGGACATGGGTAGATCACCTGGTTTCGGGTCTACGACCACGTACTATTTCGCCCTATTCAGACTCGCTTTCGCTGCGGCTCCGCCTTCTAAAGCTTAACCTTGCACGTAATCGTAACTCGCCGGTTCATTCTACAAAAGGCACGCTATCACCCATTAACGGGCTCTAACTACTTGTAGGCACACGGTTTCAGGATCTCTTTCACTCCCCTCCCGGGGTGCTTTTCACCTTTCCCTCACGGTACTGGTTCACTATCGGTCACTAGGTAGTATTTAGCCTTGGGAGATGGTCCTCCCGGATTCCGACGGAATTTCACGTGTTCCGCCGTACTCAGGATCCACTCAGGAGAGAACGAACTTTCGACTACAGGGCTTTTACCTGCTCTGGCGGACCTTTCCAAGTCGCTTCATCTAACTCGCTCTTTTGTAACTCCGTATAGAGTGTCCTACAACCCCAAGAGGCAAGCCTCTTGGTTTGGGCTCTTCCCGTTTCGCTCGCCGCTACTCAGGGAATCGATTTTTCTTTCTCTTCCTCCAGGTACTTAGATGTTTCAGTTCCCTGGGTCTGCCTTCAAGACGCTATGTATTCACGTCAAGATACTACGCGATTAAACGTAGTGGGTTCCCCCATTCGGAAATCTCCGGATCAAAGCTCACTTACAGCTCCCCGAAGCATATCGGTGTTAGTGCCGTCCTTCTTCGGCTCCTAGTGCCAAGGCATTCGCCGTGCGCCCTTAATAACTTAACCTACAGCTTTCAATACATATCGCATTTCGTTGTCAGCTTCACTCGTTCAATCAGTCACGTACTGAAGTACGCTCCTTCATTCACTCGATTGCTTCCTAGAACTGCTTGTGTCTTGAAACCTTACTAATGTTATTAAGCCTATAAAAAACTTAAAAAATAAATGTGTTTGTTACAATTTCAATGTCGTTTTATCCAGTTTTCAAAGAACAAAGTTACTGCCTGCTTCTACTTCTTCGCAGCTTTGCGACGAAAGCGTAGCGACAGGAGCACATATTTGAAGTATTTCATTCGGAAGAATGAACCTTCAAAACTGAACGCAAAACGTAATCTTACAAACCCAAGGTTTGTATTCCGAAATAATCCTTAGAAAGGAGGTGATCCAGCCGCACCTTCCGATACGGCTACCTTGTTACGACTTCACCCCAATCATCTATCCCACCTTCGGCGGCTGGCTCCAAAAGGTTACCTCACCGACTTCGGGTGTTACAAACTCTCGTGGTGTGACGGGCGGTGTGTACAAGGCCCGGGAACGTATTCACCGCGGCATGCTGATCCGCGATTACTAGCGATTCCGGCTTCATGTAGGCGAGTTGCAGCCTACAATCCGAACTGAGAACGACTTTATCGGATTAGCTCCCTCTCGCGAGTTGGCAACCGTTTGTATCGTCCATTGTAGCACGTGTGTAGCCCAGGTCATAAGGGGCATGATGATTTGACGTCATCCCCACCTTCCTCCGGTTTGTCACCGGCAGTCACCTTAGAGTGCCCAACTAAATGATGGCAACTAAGATCAAGGGTTGCGCTCGTTGCGGGACTTAACCCAACATCTCACGACACGAGCTGACGACAACCATGCACCACCTGTCACCGTTGCCCCCGAAGGGGAAACTATATCTCTACAGTGGTCAACGGGATGTCAAGACCTGGTAAGGTTCTTCGCGTTGCTTCGAATTAAACCACATGCTCCACCGCTTGTGCGGGCCCCCGTCAATTCCTTTGAGTTTCAGTCTTGCGACCGTACTCCCCAGGCGGAGTGCTTAATGCGTTAGCTGCAGCACTAAGGGGCGGAAACCCCCTAACACTTAGCACTCATCGTTTACGGCGTGGACTACCAGGGTATCTAATCCTGTTTGCTCCCCACGCTTTCGCGCCTCAGCGTCAGTTACAGACCAGAAAGTCGCCTTCGCCACTGGTGTTCCTCCAAATCTCTACGCATTTCACCGCTACACTTGGAATTCCACTTTCCTCTTCTGCACTCAAGTCCCCCAGTTTCCAATGACCCTCCACGGTTGAGCCGTGGGCTTTCACATCAGACTTAAAGGACCGCCTGCGCGCGCTTTACGCCCAATAATTCCGGACAACGCTTGCCACCTACGTATTACCGCGGCTGCTGGCACGTAGTTAGCCGTGGCTTTCTAATAAGGTACCGTCAAGGTACAGCCAGTTACTACTGTACTTGTTCTTCCCTTACAACAGAGTTTTACGATCCGAAAACCTTCTTCACTCACGCGGCGTTGCTCCATCAGGCTTTCGCCCATTGTGGAAGATTCCCTACTGCTGCCTCCCGTAGGAGTCTGGGCCGTGTCTCAGTCCCAGTGTGGCCGATCACCCTCTCAGGTCGGCTACGCATCGTCGCCTTGGTGAGCCGTTACCTCACCAACTAGCTAATGCGCCGCGGGCCCATCTTATAGCGACAGCCGAAACCGTCTTTCAGTGTTCCACCATGAGGTGGAACAGATTATTCGGTATTAGCCCCGGTTTCCCGGAGTTATCCCAAACTATAAGGTAGGTTGCCCACGTGTTACTCACCCGTCCGCCGCTAACGTCAAAGGAGCAAGCTCCTTGTCTGTTCGCTCGACTTGCATGTATTAGGCACGCCGCCAGCGTTCGTCCTGAGCCAGGATCAAACTCTCCATAAAAGAAATTTGATTAGCTCAAATTGTTTTGCTGGCATCAATTTTGATGTCCAAAATTTTGTTTTGTTCACTAACCGAAACTAGTTACTTAAAACTTTATTGATTACGTTTTGCTTGTTCAGTTTTCAAGGTTCATGTTGTTGATTTCTCTGTCACCTCTTGGCGACTTATACATAATAACATCGATTATTCATGAAAGTCAACAGTAAATCATAAGTTTTTTTAAAGAGATTCATTTTTTCTTTAAAATTTTAGAAACGGGGTTATTATTATGGTCCGCAAAACGTTGATTTCACTGCTTTTTATCGTAACTCTCTTTGTTTTTCTAAAGCCTATAAATTCAACGATGATTTCTGTATTTAATATTGCTAATGCACCAGTAGTAGTCACGAAAGGACATTATGGTACGTCTCTTATTGTTGAGATTTCATTCTCAGATGACTCTCTATTAGAATGGCTCCAAACGGTAAAAGAACCTTATCCACTTTTACTTTTAGATACAGATTGGATTAAGCGTTCCCCCGAACATATAAAAATCATACATGAACGAAAATTACCTACGGGGTTGCTTGGCCCAGAAGATTCAACAGATGAACCAGTAGACATTGCTCTCATAGAAAAAGAAATTAATACCTATGAAAAATATTTGAAGGAAAAACCACTGTGGTTCGCTACTCGGAATCATCAATATTCACAGGACCTGCAAAAATCTCTGTTTCAGCAACAAATGAATTTATTGTCACCTTCTCTTATTTGGCAAGGTGAGAAGACTCCAAAATTGCAAAAAGGCGATTTTGTATTTTTCCCGCTCCATCAAAACAATAAAATACCTTTTAAAGATCTAAATAAACTTATACAACAAAATAAGTTTATGTCAATTGAAGAAAATATATTTGGCTATAAGGTTCAAACAAAAAAATCCCCATAAAAAAATTGCCTCCATTAGTAGAGGCAATTTTTCTTATGCATTTTTTGCTTGTTGACGACGTGCTTTGCGACGTGCTTCTAATTTTTGACGATCTTCATCGGATTTTGCATTATATTTCGGTAATACTAATAATTGATACGCATTAACAGCCAATAACGGGAATAATAATAGCGCAACATATTCATTAATGTTTTCATCACGACCCATTAAAGCAATTGTCCATTCCAATGTTGTAATCACAATCATAAAGAAAAGGGCAGAAATTAATACATGTTTTTTTCCTGTTAATTTTACTTTTTGGACCGCTGTCGCTAATGCTCCAAAAATGAGAACGATCAATAAACCCGTATAAAATAACCAGCTTTGCCCATCCTTTACCCCCGGTACGAAACGGAAGAAGACAATATCAAAAATAGTAATTGCGATTAATAAAAGCTGTACCCAATTCCATAATGTCAGTGTTCTAAAAATATTTACACCTACTTGATGAAGTGTTAAATAAGCAAAAAAACCTGCCTGTGCAATAACACTCATTGTAAAGCCTAAGAAAACCATCCATAAAAGACCAGCAAAAAACTCGCCCCATTGACCGTTTACTATGTAGGGTTGGAAGAATTCCCAGCGAATAAATAAACTAAAAACTCCGTTGACTACACCACCAACGAGCATTGCAAAGAAGAAAAACTTTGCCCAATTTCGTATCGTCACAACTAAAAGTCCCCCAATTTCTCAATATATCTGTCCTTATTTTATCAATGCATTGTTAAAAAAGCTAATTCTCATCCTATCCAATACATAAAGTCATCAGAAATGTGAACAATAATTGAAAGAGTCTATCTAGAGAAAGGACTGATTGTCGATGCGAAAATTCATCTTATTATTGATTTTAATGCTTTTTCTTTCTGCCTGTGCACAAGATAAAACCTCTACCATGTCCTATGATGAAATAAAAAAAATCATGATCGACTCTTTACAAACAGAGGATGGTAAGAAGGCATTGCGACAGCTTTTAGAAGAGCCAAGTTTCCGTGAGCTTTTGATTTTAGAGCATGATGAAGTGAAAAAGGCTACAGAAGAAACATTACTTTCCAAGGAAGCAGAAGACTTTTGGAAGAAAACCTTTGAAGATCCAAAATTTAAAGAAACTGTTGCGAAAAGCATGCAAAAACAGCAACAGGATATTATGAAGGAATTAATAAAAGATCCTACTTTCCAAAAGGATATGGAGGCTTTTTTCGGGCAACCTGATATGCAGAAGCAGTTAGAAACCATCCTAAAATCATCCAATATGCGCAAGCAAATGGAGGAAGTCGTGAAGGATACAATCGAAAGCCCTTTAATGCAATCTAAATGGCAAGAACTTATTAAAAAGAGTGGCGGCGGCGAAACGGGTTCATCTGGAAGTGGCGATAAGAAGGAAGCAAGTGGCGATAGTGGTGGCGGTACGGATAAGGAGCAAAAAGGCACTGAATAACCAGAATAGCAATATAAAAACCGGATTTTCCCCAAAGTGGAGATTATCCGGTTTTTTATTTATTTACTTAATTTCTCAATGACTTTCGTTGCGATATCTAAATAAATTTGACCTGTTGAATGGTTTTCAGCATAAACAGAAGGAGCAAAATCTTCATCCGTCCAATCAGGTTGCCCAAGTGGGATTTGTCCAAGTAGCTCTGTACGTAGCTCTTCAGCTAGCTTAGGACCACCGCCTTGACCAAAGACAAATTCTCGCTCGCCTGATTTAGATTCAAACCAAGCCATATTTTCAATAACACCTAAAATTTCATGGTCTGTTTGCAGAGCCATAGCGCCTGCACGAGCTGCAACAAATGCAGCTGTTGGATGTGGTGTTGTAACAACGATTTCTTTTGATGACGGTAACATTTGATGAATATCTAATGCTACATCACCTGTTCCCGGTGGCAAATCTAATAGTAAATAATCAAGCTCTCCCCATTCAACATCGCGGAAGAATTGATCTAATACTTTACCTAACATTGGCCCACGCCATACGATAGGTGCATTGTTTTCCACAAAGAAGCCCATAGAAATCATTTTTACACCAAAGCGATCTACTGGGTATATACGATTGTCTACTACCTTAGGCATATCTGTAACACCCATCATATCTGGCACACTAAATCCATAAATATCTGCATCAATTAAGCCCACTTTTTTACCTAAACGGGCTAAAGCAACAGCTAAGTTAACAGATACAGTAGACTTACCTACACCACCTTTACCAGAAGCAATAGAAATTACTTGAACTGTGCTTAATGGTGATAAAATATCCTGAGCTTCTGATTCTGTAGCTGTGCCACGGAAGCTTTGTAATTTTTCTGCTGATAATTCTTCAAAGCGAATACCGACTGTGTTTGCACCCGCTTCTTTTAAAACCTCAACAATTTTCATTTGAAGCTGTAATTGTTCTGGTGTGTTTAATTTAGCGATCGCAACTTTTACACTGACATGATTTTTTTCTTCTTTAATTGCTACGTTTGTAATACCATCTGTTTCTGCAAGCGATTTATGTAAAAATGGATCTTGTAGTTGTCCCAGTATTTCTCGTACTTGTTGTTCAGTAATCACGGCGAACACTCCCCTTATCTTGTCTCATTGTTAGTATATCATAATGATTTGATTTACGTTGTAGATGTTGCTCTACTCAATTTTAGCTAATAAATACTCTTCTATACCTTCAACTATAGCATCTGCCATTTTTTCTTGGTAATTCTTATCTATTAATAGTGCACGTTCCTCATCATTACTAATAAATCCAGTTTCCACTAATGCTGCAGGTACTTCCGCTTTCTTCAGTAAATAGATTTGTTTAATAGACAACGCTTCTCGATCGGTGTTTTTTAAGTTATTACGAATGGATTGCTGAATACTTTTAGCTAATATCTCACCATCAGCATGTCCTTCCTTATGATAAAATACTTGGGCACCACGCCATTTTGTTTCCGGTATGGCATTTGCATGAATTGTAATAAACACATCTGGTTTTTCTTTTTCCACGATATCCTTTCTTAAAAAGATATCCTGCTTTTTCCGTTCTCTTAATGTCCCATATTTTTCTGATGGCGCATGCTCATCAATAACATCTCCATTTTTTGTACGTGTCATTACAACTGTTGCGCCTTTCTTCTTTAATTGCTTCTCTACATGCTGAGCAATTGCAAGTGTAATATCCTTTTCAATTACTTCGCCCTTTGAAGCTCCTCCATCCTCCCCACCATGCCCTGCATCAATGACAATTTTAATGCCACCAAGTGGGTCTGGTAAAAAGAAGTTACGGTCCGAAGCATTTGTTTCATATGCCACGACCACTATACTCATTAGCATAATTACTCCTAGTGCAAGCCAGCGCTTCACCCATATCCACCACCCTTTTACATATAGTGTACGAAATTAGTGGATGAACTATGCCAGAAAGAAAAAAAAACTCCCAAGTATTGAACTTGAGAGTTTTAGTTTCTTCTATATTAAAGGGAGGAAGAACAATTTTATTGCATTGTAAATTCTGACTCGAATTCACCTTCGTATGGCTCATGCTCTACAAATACCGTTACATCATTACCATCTTTATCTTTACCTGTTCGTTTGTACGTAAACTTCTTATCATTCATTTCAGTAATTTCAAGTGCGACACCATATTTATTGTCACCAAGAGAAACGTGAGCTCTTATTTTATTATCATGGATGACATCAAAGTAGCCATAGTCTCCACGACTTTCACCCGTTTCAGGATTGAAAAATTCATATTTATTTGTATCAGCATCATATTTTGCAATGCTGATGAAATTTGAATTGAATTCTGTTACATCATGACCCGCTTCATCTAAAACAACAGTTCCATGCCATAGTGTGTTTGCTAAAATTTTGTCTCCATCAATGTTTGTAACAATATCACCAGTTGATGCATCTAGTGTTTTATCCGAATCTGTAAATGCCAAATCTTTTTCTTTATAAGGTATATGTTCCACAAATACTTCTACATCATTCCCAGCAGCATCCTTCCCCATTCGTTTATAAGTAAAGATACTATCGTTTAACTCAATAATCTCTACAACGGCTTGATAGTTCTTGGATTCAGAAATTAAAATCCTTTGTTTCCCATCATTTGTAATAAAGAATGTTCCTTTATCGTCACGACTTTCACCTGTAGCAGCATCAAAAAATTCATAGTGACCTGTTGCAACATCATACTTTGCTAAACCGATGAAATTTGAGTTCTCCGCGGTTAAATCATTTTGATCCTTATCGTATACTTTTGTACCTTGCCAGTTTGTACTGCTTAGAATATTGGCCATTTCTTGACCCTTCGTTAATTGCTCCTGCGCTTGGTCATTCGTTGGATTTTCTGATGTAGCACCTTCTGTTTTTACTTCCTCACTATTCGTAGTGTTGCCTTTTGCAGGCTCCTTATCTTGACATGCTGCAAGTAGTGCCATTGCTGCAACAGAAATTATTAAGAACTTTTTCATAGCTAGTTACCTCCACTGTTTATATTTTTGAGTTATGTCAAACTCATTATGAAAAAACGAAAGGTTTCTTATACCTTCAAAACTATATTAAAACGGAATGTTAAACTTCCTCTAAATAATTTCTTAAAAAAGCATAAACTTATGCGAAAATATTTTTAATAATTTTAAATGGGGCAACTGACTTATCAAACAAGTTCTTCGTTATCATCGTTGTACAACTGTCCTTGTCTATTATATGAAAAAGCTAAGCCATGCATATTTTTTAAATATTATTCATGTAAAATGCTCCATGTTACCATATTTTTATAAGACGGTTAATGATGCTATAGCACGAAATCAGTTCTGCTAGTAACATTTAGCTGCTTTATTGTGGAGATATAATGAAAGAAGGTGGAGGAAATGGATGATCAATTGATTATTAACGCGGCGAACGGTAATACGGAGATAGTATTATCGCTTCTGCAAAATGGAGTGAATATCAATACCACCGATCAAATTGGAAGAACAGCTGTCTTAGCTGCAACCTATAATAATCAGGTGGATACTGTGAGGGTACTTATTGAGCATGGCGCTGATATTAATAGTAGAGATAATAATCTTGAGAATGTACTTTTACATGCAGGTGCATCAGGCTACCTTGAAATAGTAAAGCTTGCTATAGCAGCAGGAGCTGATACAAAGCTAACGAATCGCTTTGGGGGGGTAGCTATCATACCAGCTTCAGAACGTGGACATGTAGAAGTAGTTCGTGAGCTACTTAATCATTCAGATATTGATGTTAATCACATTAATCATTTACATTGGACAGCCCTATTAGAAGCAGTCATATTAGGTAATGGAGGTGAGAAACATCAGGAAGTCGTACAATTATTGGTCGATTATGGTGCTGATTTAAATATTGGCGATAGAGACGGTATTACACCGTTGCAGCATGCGAAAAAATTAGGTTTTCATGAAATCGAAAGTATTTTAAAAAACGCAGAATCTGAGCGCTCTTCTAATAGCTAACATAAGGAGGATTTTTCATGATTCAAGAAACAGATTTAAAGCATCTAAAGAGATGTATTGAACTTGCCCAAAATGCGCTAGATGCTGGTGATGAGCCATTCGGTTCGATTCTTGTGGCTGCTAATGGCGAGGTGCTAGCAGAAGATCAAAATCATGTATCTGGTGGTGACCATACACAGCACCCCGAATTTGCATTGGCACGTTGGGCAGCTAAAAATATGAGTCCCGAGGAAAGAAGTACGGCAACAGTTTACACTTCAGGCGAACATTGCCCAATGTGCGCTGCGGCTCATGGCTGGGTGGGGTTAGGAAGAATTGTTTATGCTAGCTCCTCTAAACAATTAGCACAATGGCTAAAAGATATGGAGATATCTTCTGCATCCCGTGTTCGTAATCTATCCATACAAGAAGTAATTCAAGATACTATCGTAGAAGGCCCGGTGGCAGAACTAGCTGAACAGGTGCATCAACTACATCGTCAGTTTCATAAAAAATAATACTAAGCAATCTTTGGGATCACTCCAAAGATTGCTCTTTTATATTGCTTCCTAACAAAAAAACTCTTTCCACAAAAGTAGAAAGAGTTTTTGTATAAACGCTGATATTAACGTTTTGAGAACTGAGGTGCACGACGAGCGCCGCGTAGACCTGGTTTTTTACGTTCTTTCATGCGTGAATCACGAGTAAGTAATCCAGCTGATTTTAATGCAGCACGGAAATCTGGGTCTACTTGAAGTAGAGCACGAGCGATACCGTGACGAACAGCACCAGCTTGACCAGTGTATCCACCACCGTTAACGTTTACGTGGATATCATAGCTTCCTGTAGTTTCAGTAGCTACTAATGGTTGTTTAATTACTTCACGTAATGCAGCGAATGGTACGTATTCTTCGATTTCACGTTTGTTGATAACAATTTTACCTGTACCTGGTACTAAACGTACGCGAGCTACAGAGCTTTTACGGCGACCAGTGCCGATGTATTGAACTTGTGCCAAAGTAATATCCTCCTCTTAATTTATATTATCCGCGAAGCTCGTATGCTTCTGGTTTTTGTGCAGCATGTGGATGCTCTGTTCCAGTGTAAACATTAAGTTTAGTGAACATTTTGCGACCTAAAGAGTTTTTAGGAAGCATTCCTTTAACTGCTAATTCGATCATTCGTGTTGGGTACTTGTCTAGCATTTCACCAGCTGTACGAGTTTTTAAACCACCAGCGAATTGAGTGTGGTGACGGTAAAGTTTACCTTCTAATTTGTTACCAGTTAAATGGATTTTGTCAGCGTTGATGATGATTACGTGATCACCTGTGTCAACGTTTGGTGTGAATGTTGGTTTATGTTTACCACGTAAGATTGCAGCTACTTCAGAAGCTAAACGTCCAAGAGTTTGGCCTTCTGCATCAACTACTAACCATTTACGGTCTACTTCGTGACCTTTAGCCATGAATGTTGTACGCATGTATATATCCTCCTAATCGATTCGATTACCGTTATTTTTCATTAAACTACACTATAAGTTTCGGGGCTTATTTGTGGTGGTAATGAAAATACCATCTGTTATCATATAATGAATGACTTCTAAAGTCAAGCAATTTCATTAAACACCTGGTGATGTTGTTCAGAATTTCAGAACCCCACTAATAGAACACCTTTTCTAAGTATAACCCTTGTGGTGGCGCGGTTTTTCCGGCTTTATCACGATCTTCAGAAGCGACTACAAGTGCCAAGTTGTCTATTGTACGACGACCTACACCAACCTCCCAAAGTGTACCTGCAATAATACGCACCATATTATATAAAAAGCCATTACCTTCAATCACCATATGAAGCTCTTCTCCATGCCATTCAAATTGCAGAGTCTTAACCGTGCGTACCTTATCCTTCACACTTGTATTCGCTGCACAAAAGCACGAAAAGTCATGTGTACCGATTATAGCCTTTGCTGCCTCCTGCATTGCCTCAACATTAGGCTTAACCCCATTTGTCTCAACCGTGTAATGTCTGCGGAATGGGCTTTGAATAAGCTCACAAGACCATATATAGCGGTATCTTTTCCCTACAACGCTGTAGCGTGCATGAAAGTCATTTGCCACTTCCTCTACCGATAATACACGAATATCTCTAGGTAGCTGTACATTCAATGCCTTGTGGTACTTTTCTGTTGGAATGGAGAGTGGTGTATCAAAATGCAATGTTTGCCCTGTTGCATGAACTCTAGCATCTGTACGCCCACTTGCAGTTACTTTAATCTTTTCCCCTTTATGCATAATAGCTAGTACTCGCTCCAGTTCAGCCTGCACTGTACGTTCCCCAGGCTGTACTTGATAGCCTGAGAAATGCGTTCCATCATAGCTGATAATTACTTTTAATCGTCGCATAAAGCTTACTCCTTTTAACTTCTATAGAAGAATAGCAATACGCCTATTGCTACTAATAGCACAAGCGCAAATGTGTCGCCCATATCCCATTTTAGTCTACGATATCTAGTACGACCTTCACCACCACGATAGCCTCTTACCTCCATCGCTGTTGCTAAGTCCTCAGCTCGCTTAAAGGCACTGACAAAGAGAGGTACAAGCAATGGTACGACAGCTTTTATTCTATCTTTTATCGGTCCAGAGGATAGGTCTGAACCTCGTGCCATTTGTGCTTTCATAATCTTATCTGTTTCATCCATTAAGGTCGGAATAAAACGCAATGAAATAGACATCATTAAAGCCAATTCATGTACTGGTACCTTCAATGCTTTTAATGGATTTAGAAGCACCTCAATACCATCTGTAATAGAAATAGGTGATGTTGTTAATGTTAAAATCGACGTCATAAAGACTAATACTAGAAATCGTATAGAAATATAGATCCCTCGTCTAATTCCTTCATCATAAATGGTAATGAACTTTGATTCAAAAATAGGAACGCCTTCTTTTGTCATAAATATATGAAGAAGGAATGTGAAGGCCATCAGAAAGATAACAGGCTTTAATCCATTAATTAAAAAATATAGGCGAATCCGTGATATTAAAACTACCAATAGTGTAAATGCCAGTAACATAGCGTATGTCACTGTATTATTCGCCAAAAAGACAATAATAATAAACGCAAAGACGAAAATGAGCTTAGACCTTGGATCCAGTTTATGCACAGGTGAATCACCAGGGAGGAAGCGTCCAAATATCATTTTTTCCATCATGGCTCTCCACGCTCCTCTCTTAGGCCTTGAGCAATTTCAGCTGCAAGCTCCTCCTCTGTTAAGCAAACCTTAGAGAAGGAACGTCCTATCATATGCTCAACCCTCTGCTGAAAGCGAACAATACGTGGTGGCTCTAAGCGGAAACTCTTTAATGTTTCTACATCTTTAAAAATATCCCGTGGTGTTCCACTTAAGACATTCTTACCTTCATGCATAATCACAATATTATCCGCATATCGTGCCGCATCCTCCATACTATGTGTTACTAAAATTGTTGTGAGGTGTCGTTCTTGATGAAGCTGATAAAACATATCCATTATTTCTTTTTGACCTCGTGGATCAAGACCAGCCGTAGGTTCATCTAATACAATAACCTCTGGGTCCATTGCTAAAACACCTGCAATCGCCACTCGACGCATTTGACCGCCTGATAAATCGAATGGGGATTTCTCAAGTACGTTGTTAGGTAAGCCAACTAAGCTAACCAGTTCCCTTGCACGAGCTTCGGCTTCCTCCTCTGATACTCCAAAGTTCATAGGGCCAAACATAATATCCTTTAAAACCGTTTCTTCAAATAATTGATGCTCTGGAAACTGAAAGACAATACCGACCTTTTGACGTACAGCTTTTAAATCTTTTGCTTTTTTACCAGCTACAATAATGCGATCCCCAATATGTACTTCTCCTGAAGTAGGTCTTAGAAGTGCGTTAAAATGCTGAAGAATAGTCGATTTACCAGAACCAGTATGGCCAATAATCGCTTGATAAGTATGGGAGGGGATATCAAAATCTACATCGAAAAGAGCCCTCTTTTCAAAAGGCGTCCCCTGCGAATAGGCATAGCTTACTTGTTGAAGTTTGATGTCCATAAATCATTCACCAACTCTTCTTCTGTCATATGTTGTCCCATTAACGGAACACCTTCCTTTTGCAATAGCTTTGATAACTTCAAGGCAAATGGTAAATCCAGTCCGAATTCAACTAGCTTGTCCCCGAGTGCAAAGATTTCAGCAGGTGTACCTTCTGCAAATTTCTTGCCATCATTCATAAAAAGAACACGATTTGCTAGCATCGCCTCTTCTAAATCATGTGTAATCGATATAACTGTTAATCCTGTTTCCGCACGTAAGGTCTGGACAGTTTGCAACACCTCTGCACGCCCCTGTGGATCTAACATAGATGTAGCCTCATCTAAAATAAGAAGCTTTGGCTTTAATGCAAGTGCTCCAGCGATGGCAACACGCTGTTTTTGCCCTCCTGATAGATGATGCGGTTCATGGTCTAAAAACTGGCTCATTTTTACTTGCTCCAGTGCTGCATGGACACGCTTTACCATATCCTCAAAAGGTACACCGTTATTTTCGAGTGCAAATGCTACATCATCTTGCACGGTTGCACCGACAAATTGATTGTCAGGGTTTTGAAATACCATTCCTATTAAAGAGCGGGACTCCCAAAGGTTATCTTCACTTAAAGGCTCACGTAATATACGTACATCTCCTTGTTGAGGAAATAATAAACCATTCATCAACTTAGCGATTGTAGATTTACCAGATCCATTATGACCTACTATGGCAATCCATTCACCTTCTTCAACTGCAAAGCTAACGTTTTCGACAGCATTACGGCTAGCTTGATCTTCTGGCGTATATGAAAAAGTCACATTATTTAAAGATAAAATTTCAGGCATATCTAGAACTCCTCTCTCCATGCTCTGCTCTACTAACTAACTTACACTTTTTTATGTATGAATTCTACTACATTCCGTATGTCGATAAAAGAAAAATACTACAATAACACGTCAAACTAATAATTGGGTAATGGATAACAAAATAAAACCCATATATTAAAAAAAGCACCACAAATTGGCGCTATCTTTAATAATAAAAAAGCGCGCACCTCATTCGATAGAAATGCGCTAGTCGTTACATTTACAAGAAATACGGGTGCTCAAGCCCTTATTTCTCCTGAATGAGGTGCGGAGAGCTAAACGAGACGCCACACCACATAGAGTGTCCGCTCATCATAACGCTCAGCTTAATTATTTGTCGTATAAATCATTTATAAAGAAAGAGGGTGGTGATTCCCACCCTCTTCACCACAAGTTTTCTCTTATGATTAAACTAGTTCAATCACAACAACAGGTGCACCGTCACCACGACGAGGACCTACTTTAAGAATACGAGTGTAACCACCTTGACGCTCTGCATAACGTGGTGCAACATCATCAAATAACTTTTGAAGTGCAAATGATGTTGTTTCGTTACCTTCAGCATCAGTCGTTGTTACTAGTTCACGACGGATGAATGCAGCAGCTTGACGGCGTGCGTGTAAATCTCCGCGTTTACCTAAAGTAATCATTTTTTCAACAGCTTTACGTACTTCTTTAGCGCGAGCCTCAGTAGTTTCGATACGCTCGTTAATGATTAAATCAGTAGCTAAGTCACGTAACATCGCTTTACGTTGAGAACTTGTACGACCAAGTTTTCTGTAACCCATGGATGTTTCCCTCCTTTATAGAAAAAAATCTGATCTTGTTAGTTGTTTTAAATCGCTTAGTCTTCTTTGCGTAATCCTAAACCAAGCTCTTCTAACTTCGCTTTTACTTCTTCTAGTGACTTACGTCCAAGGTTACGAACTTTCATCATATCGTCTTCTGATTTATTCGCAAGTTCTAGTACTGTATTAATACCAGCGCGTTTTAAACAGTTGTAAGAACGAACAGAAAGATCAAGCTCTTCGATAGTCATCTCTAAAACTTTTTCTTTTTGATCTTCTTCTTTTTCGACCATGATTTCAGCAGTTTGTGCCTCATCCGTCATGCCAACGAAGATGTTAAGATGCTCGGTTAAAATTTTTGCTCCGAGCGAAATCGCCTCTTTCGGACCGATGCTGCCATCTGTCCACACATCAAGAGAAAGTTTGTCGTAGTCAGAAGACTGACCAACACGAGTATTTTCCACTTGGAAATTGACGCGTGATACTGGAGTGTAAATAGAGTCGATCGGGATCACGCCGATAGGAAGATCCTCACGTTTGTTTTGATCAGCAGGAGTGTAACCACGGCCACGTTGTGCATACATACGCATACGTAAATGACCGTTTTTAGCGATTGTTGCAATATATAGATCTGGGTTTAAAATTTCTACGTCACTGTCATGTGTAATGTCAGCAGCCGTAACTGTACCATCGCCTTTTACATCAATCTCAATAACTTTTTCTTCGTCAGAGTAGATTTTAAGAGCTAGTTTTTTCACGTTCAAAATGATTGAAGCTACATCTTCTACTACGCCTTCTACAGTTGAGAATTCGTGAAGAACACCATCAATTTGAATTGAAGTGACAGCAGCTCCTGGTAATGAAGACAGAAGGATACGACGTAAAGAATTACCCAAAGTGTTTCCATATCCGCGTTCAAGCGGTTCTACAACAAACTTTCCATATTTGGAATCTTCGCTGATCTCCACCGTTTCAATCTTTGGTTTTTCAATTTCGATCATTTTATTTACCCTCCTTCAAAACATCGAATGTATAGGTTCTTTCCATCATAGATTCGATCGTCAATGACGTATCGTTTATTATCTGCACAAGACAGTCTGTACAAAAAATGATGTTCTCATACAATATGAGACGCACCCATTACACGCGACGACGTTTTGGCGGACGGCAACCATTATGAGGAACTGGAGTAACGTCTTTAATAGCAGTTACTTCTAAACCAGCAGCTTGAAGTGCACGAATAGCAGCTTCACGACCAGCACCAGGACCTTTAACAGTTACTTCCAACGTTTTCAGACCATGTTCAAGGGATGTTTTAGCAGCAGTTTCTGCAGCCATTTGAGCAGCGAATGGTGTAGATTTACG
Source organism: Lysinibacillus irui (assembly GCF_028877475.1). Taxonomy (NCBI): domain Bacteria; kingdom Bacillati; phylum Bacillota; class Bacilli; order Caryophanales; family Bacillaceae; genus Lysinibacillus; species Lysinibacillus irui. The sequence goes on from NZ_CP113527.1 coordinate 4,266,241, forward strand.
TGAACCACGGAAACCAAGAGCACCAGCACTTGACCAAGATACAGCGTTACCTTGCATATCTGTAATCGTTACGATTGTATTGTTAAATGTAGAACGAATGTGTGCAATACCAGATTCGATATTCTTTTTCACACGACGTTTACGAGTTTGTTGTTTACGAGCCATGTTAAGAAGGAACCTCCTTTACCAATTATTTTTTCTTGTTCGCAACTGTTTTACGAGGACCTTTACGCGTACGCGCATTGTTCTTCGTATTTTGACCACGAACAGGTAAGCCACGACGGTGACGGATACCACGGAATGAACCGATTTCCATCAGACGTTTAATGTTTAATGAAGTTTCGCGACGTAAGTCACCTTCAAGTTTGTAAGAATCTAATTGTTCACGGATTTTGTTTAACTCATCTTCAGTTAAGTCGCGTACGCGTGTATCTTCTGAAATACCTGCATCAGCTAGTACTTTCTGAGCTGTAGTTTTACCAATACCGAAAATGTACGTTAATGAAATTACCACGCGTTTGTCGCGAGGAATATCAACACCAGCAATACGTGCCATGTACGTTGTGCACCTCCTTTAGAATTAACCTTGTTTTTGTTTATGTTTAGGATTTTCACAGATTACCATTACTTTACCGCGTCGGCGAATTACTTTACATTTTTCGCAGATCGGTTTCACAGATGGTCTCACTTTCATCTAACCTAACCTCCTTAGTAGTCCGGAGCGCAAAAGATTATTTAAAACGGTATGTGATACGACCGCGAGTTAAATCATAAGGAGATAACTCGATAGTAACCTTATCTCCAGGTAGAATACGGATAAAGTGCATACGAATCTTACCAGATACGTGTGCTAGAATCACATGTCCATTTTCTAATTCTACCTTAAACATCGCGTTTGGCAAAGTCTCAACAACTGTCCCTTCGACTTCAATTACATCATCTTTCGCCATCTACTCTGTCTCCTCTCTATATGCAAATTAAAGTTCTCATCGTTACATCAAACGGATATCTGCTGCAACTATAGAAGCAACCTCGTTTCAACATATGTTTGGATTGTATGAGAGATGTTTGAAAGACGCTCGTCTGGTTTCGCTTCACACAATCCACGGAATATACAGAACCAGTAAGGGCACTGAATCTCCCATGTTTACACGAATACCGGAATGTCTTGGATGAGATATTCATACCCGTTACACAGATGCTTCCACGAAACCCATTATACTCCTCCAAAAGGTATGTTGCACTTTTTGGTAGAAATATATACCGGGCACAATATGCTTTTGCAACTCTCAAAAAAATTATGTTTCGTTGTTGCTCCCGCATGCCTCCCGCGGAAGCAGTATTCTGCGCCCGGAGCCGGGTATCAGCTGCGGCTGCCCTGTAAAAGAGCATCAAGATCAGCAAACACTTTGTTAATATCTTGCTGTCCATCTATATTAGTTAACACACCTTTTGCTTTGTAGAAATCAAGTAAAGGTTGTGCTTGTTTCATATTTACTTCCAGACGGTTCGCAACCGTTTCAGGATTATCATCTGCACGTGTATAAAGCTCGCCACCATCTTTATCACATTTTCCTTCCTCAGCTGGAGGGTTGAAAATTAAATGATAAGAAGTACCACAAGTTTTACAAATACGTCGACCTGATAGACGAGCGATTAACTCATCTTTTTCAACTTGAATGTTGATTGTATGCTCAATCGCTTTATTTAGATCAGCAAGGATGCTATCTAAAGCTTCAGCTTGAGGAACAGTACGTGGGAATCCATCAAGTAAGAATCCCTTTTCACAGTCAGGTTTAGCCAGTCGCTCACGAACAATACCAATCGTTACTTCATCTGGTACAAGTGCACCTTGATCAATAAACGATTTAGCTTGTAAGCCTAGTTCAGTACCTTCTTTGATTGCAGCACGGAACATATCGCCTGTAGAAATATGAGGAATTGCGTACTTCTCAACAATTTTATCTGCCTGTGTGCCTTTACCAGCACCTGGCAGACCCATTAAAACGATATTCATTAGGAAATATTCCTCCCACAAAAGGTTTGCTGATTTAAGGAAACGATGGAACGTTCCCTAAAAACCAACATTACTTCATAAAGCCTTTGTAGTGACGTTTAACAAGTTGAGATTCTAGCTGCTTCATCGTTTCCAGCGCTACGCCGACTACGATAATAATACTAGTACCACCGATCTGCACTGAAGCAGGTAAATTCATAAAGTTTATGAATATAATCGGCATTACAGAAATAACAGTTAAGAAAATCGCGCCGACAAATGTCAGTCGATATAACACGCTTGTTAAATACGTTTGAGTGTTTTCACCAGGACGAATACCCGGAATATAAGCACCTTGTTTTTTCAAGTTATCTGCCACATTTTCTGGATTCACTTGTACGAATGCATAGAAATATGTGAACGCGATGATTAATGCAACATAAATAATCATCCCAACAGGTTTTGTATAATCAAAAGTGTTATTAATGAATGTTGTTACATTATTTTCACCGAAGAACGGAACTATCGTACGAGGTGTCATCAGAAACGCCGAAGCAAAGATTACAGGAATAACCCCTGCAGCATTTACTTTTAACGGTAAATGCGTTTGTTGACCACCCGTCTGTTGGTTACGCCCAGTAACTCGTTTTGCATATTGAATTGGAATTTTACGAAGTGCTTGTTGCACGTAAATAACTCCAACAACAACTGCTAATAAAACTAATACAAGCAACGCAAGGATGATGATGTTGATAAATAATTTATCTCCTGCACCCTCGATTTGCTGTGCAAAGATTTGGTTAATTCCTGTAGGCAATGCTGCAACGATACCTGCGAAAATGACAACAGAAATACCATTACCAACACCATGAGCAGTAATTTGCTCAGCAAGCCATACTAGGAATGCTGTACCCGCTGTCAATACTATAGCAATTGTAACATACGTTAGAACGCCTTCTTCTTTAATCAATGATCCACCGTACATTCTGTTAAAACCGAATGACATTGCGAATGATTGGATAAAAGCAAGAATAATAGTAAAGTAGCGAGTGAATTGTGCAAGCTTACGTCTTCCGACTTCACCTTGCTTTGCCCACTCAGCAAATTTCGGTACTACGTCCATTTGCAATAACTGAACAATGATTGAGGCTGTGATGTAAGGCATAATCCCCATCGCAAAGATGGAGAAGTTCTTTAAAGCACCACCGCCAAAAGTATTGAGGAAACCAACGAGGTTAAACTCATCAGTTGCCTTTAATACATTAGCGTCAACGTTAGGTACCGGAACAAATGTTCCAATACGGAAAACGATTAACATTAAAAGAGTGAAAATGATTTTATTTCTTATATCTCGAACACGCATAAAGTTAGAGATTGTCTGAAACATTAAATCACCTCAGTAGTTCCGCCGGCATTCTCAATTGCTTCTTTAGCTGAAGCTGAGAATTTATGAGCCTTAACAGTAAGCTTTTTATTAAGAGTTCCGTTACCAAGAACTTTAATTCCAGCTTTTTCGTTACTCACTAGACCAGTTTCAAGTAATAATGCAGCAGTTACCTCTGCACCGTCTTCGAAACGGTTTAAAGCATCAAGGTTAACGATCGCGTATTCTTTACGGTTGATGTTCGTAAAGCCACGTTTAGGTAAACGACGGAATAATGGGTTTTGACCGCCCTCAAAGCCTGGGCGTACACCGCCACCAGAACGAGCGTTTTGACCTTTATGACCTTTACCTGCTGTTTTACCGTTACCAGAACCGATACCACGACCAACGCGATTGCGTTGCTTACGAGAACCTTCTGCTGGTTTTAACTCATGCAGTTTCATAGTGGGTGGCACCTCCTTGTTCAATAATTGAAAATTAAATTTCTTTTACAGTAACTAAGTGAGCTACTTTATCAAGCATACCGCGAGTAGCTGCGTTATCAGCTTTCTCTACAGTTTGGTGTAATTTACGTAAACCTAAAGCTTCAACAGTTTTGCGTTGTGCAGGTTTAGTACCAATCACAGATTTAGTAAGGGTGATTTCTAATTTGTTAGCCATTATCTTTCCCCCCTTATCCTAATAGTTCTTCCACTGATTTACCACGTAATTTAGCTACGTCCTCTACGCGTTTTAATTCAGTTAAACCTTGAATTGTAGCACGCACCATGTTAATTGGTGTGTTAGATCCAAGTGATTTTGAAAGAATATCAGTAATACCAGCAAGTTCTAGTACGGCACGTACTGGACCACCAGCGATAACTCCTGTACCAGGAGCAGCAGGTTTGATTAGGATTTCTCCTGCACCAAAGCGACCTTGCACTAAGTGTGGAGTTGTTCCACCTACGCGTGGCACTTCGATTAAGTTTTTCTTCGCATCTTCAACAGCTTTGCGGATAGCATCTGGCACCTCTTGAGCTTTACCAGTACCGAAACCAACATGACCGTTTCTATCGCCAACTACAACTAATGCTGTGAAGCGGAAGCGACGTCCACCTTTAACAACTTTAGCAACACGGTTAATAGTAACTACGCGTTCTTCAAGTTCTCCAAGTTTGTTTGCGTCAATACGACTCATGAAATGTGTCCCTCCTTCTTATTAAAATTCTAAACCGTTCTCACGTGCAGCTTCAGCTAAAGCTTTAACGCGTCCATGATATAAGTAACCACCACGGTCAAATACTACAGCAGTAATATTTTTTTCCGTAGCGCGTTTTGCGATTGTTTCACCGACTTTAGTTGCTGCGTCAACATTGCTACCAGCACCTTCGAAACCTTTTTCTTGAGAAGATGCGCTAACAATTGTTACGCCTGCTACGTCATCGATAAGTTGCGCGTAAATGTTCTTGTTAGAACGGAATACGTTTAAGCGTGGACGCTCAGCAGTACCCGAAATTTTAGAACGTACACGAGCATGACGTTTTTTACGAACCTGATTTTTATCTTGTTTCGTAATCACAAGGGTCACTCCTTTCTAATGCTTAAGCAGCATTATTTACCTGTTTTACCTTCTTTACGACGTACATATTCGCCTTCATAACGAATACCTTTACCTTTATAAGGCTCTGGTGGACGAACGTCACGGATGTTAGATGCAAGAGCACCAACGCGTTCTTTGCTGATACCTTTTACGATGATTTTAGTGTTAGAAGGAACTTCAATTTCAAGACCATCTTCAGGTGTGAACTCTACTGGATGAGAGTAACCAACGTTAAGTACAAGTTTTTTACCTTGTAATTGCGCACGGTAACCAACACCGATAAGTTCTAAAGCTTTTTCGAAACCTGCAGAAACACCAGTAACCATGTTCGCAAGAAGCGCACGAGTAGTACCGTGGTTTGTGCGGTGTTCTTTTGATTCAGAAGGACGAGATACAGTGATTACGTTACCTTCTTGCTCAATTTTCATATCTTGGTGGAAAGAACGAACAAGTTCGCCTTTAGGACCTTTAACAGTAACAGTGTTGTTTGCATCAACAGTAACAGTTACGTTAGCAGGTACCTCGATAATTTTTTTACCTACACGAGACATTTAGTTGCACCTCCATTCATTTATTGCTAATTACCAAACGTATGCTAGAATTTCTCCGCCAACTTGTTTAGCGCGAGCTTCTTTATCTGTTAATAAACCTTGTGAAGTTGACACTAAAGCGATACCAAGACCGTTCAATACTTTAGGTACTTCATTTGTTTTAGCATATACACGTAATCCAGGTTTAGAAATACGTTTTAAGCCAGTGATAACACGCTCGTTATCTTTACCGTATTTTAAGAAGATACGGATGATACCTTGTTTGTTGTCTTCCACGTATTCTACGTCACGTACGAAACCTTCACGCTTTAAAATTTCAGCGATCTCTTTTTTCACGTTGGAAGCTGGTACTTCTAACTTCTCGTGACGAACCATGTTCGCATTACGAATGCGAGTAAGCATATCTGCAATCGGATCAGTCATTGTCATTACATTTACCTCCTTCCCAAATTAGGGGATTACCAGCTGGCTTTTTTCACGCCAGGAATTTGTCCCTTATATGCAAGTTCTCGGAAACAAATACGGCAAAGTTTGAATTTGCGATATACTGAATGTGGACGACCACAGCGTTCACAACGTGTATACTCTTGCACTTTAAACTTTTGCTTACGTTGTTGTTTAACGATCATAGATTTTTTAGCCACGTTTTCGCCCTCCTTGTTTGATTACTTTTGGAACGGCATACCGAATTGTGTCAATAACTCGCGAGCTTCTTCGTCAGAATTCGCTGTCGTTACGATCACGATGTCCATACCGCGTACTTTTGAAACTTTATCGTAATCGATTTCTGGGAAAATTAATTGTTCCTTAACACCTAAAGTGTAGTTACCGCGACCATCGAATGCTTTTTTAGAAACACCACGGAAGTCACGTACACGAGGTAGTGAGATAGAAATTAATTTGTCCAAGAATTCATACATACGCTCACCGCGTAATGTAACTTTAGCACCGATAGGCATACCTTCACGAAGACGGAAACCTGCGATCGATTTTTTCGCTTTAGTTACTACTGGTTTTTGACCAGTGATAATTGTTAATTCTTCAACAGCTGCATCTAGCGCTTTTGAGTTTTGAACTGCATCACCAACACCCATGTTGATAACGATTTTCTCAACTTTTGGTAGTTGCATAACTGATTTATATCCAAATTTGCTCATAAGAGCAGGTGAAACTTCATTTAAATATTTTTCTTTTAGGCGGCTCATGTGTGTACCTCCCTTCTATTTATACTAATTAGTCGATTACTGCACCTGATTTTTTTGCTACACGAACTTTTTTACCGTTTTCGATTTTATAACCTACACGAGTCGGCTCGCCAGATTTAGGATCGATTAGCATTACGTTCGAAACGTGAATTGCAGCCTCTTGGCTTACAATACCACCTTGTGGATTCAATTGGTTAGGTTTAACGTGTTTTTTCACGATGTTCACACCTTCAACAAGAACGCGATCTTGTTTTGGGTAAGCTGCAAGGATTACGCCTTCTTTGCCTTTATCCTTACCAGTGATCACCTTAACCTTGTCACCTTTTTTTACATGCATGCTGTCGCACCTCCTTGATTGGCACTGTCATGAAATTAAAGAACTTCTGGAGCTAGAGAAACGATTTTCATGAAGTTGCTGTCACGTAGTTCACGTGCAACAGGTCCGAAAATACGAGTTCCGCGTGGTGATTTATCATCACGAATAATTACACAAGCATTTTCATCAAATTTGATGTACGTGCCGTCTTTACGACGAACGCCTGATTTAGTACGAACGATAACAGCTTTAACAACGTCACCCTTCTTGACAACGCCACCTGGTGTTGCTTTCTTAACTGTACAAACAACGATATCACCGATGTTAGCAGTTTTACGGCCAGAGCCACCAAGCACTTTAATTGTAAGAACTTCACGTGCACCTGAGTTGTCAGCAACTTTCATACGACTTTCTTGTTGGATCACTTAGGTTACCTCCCTTCGGAAATTGGTTGTTCCGAAATAGTTATTAAATAATAACCGCTTTTTCTACAACTTCTACTAGACGGAAACGTTTAGTAGCTGATAGCGGGCGAGTTTCCATGATACGTACGATATCACCGATTTTCGCTGTGTTTAACTCATCATGAGCTTTAAACTTTTTAGAGTATTTTACACGCTTACCATAAAGCTTGTGCTTTTTGTAAGTTTCAACTAAAACAGTTACAGTTTTGTCCATTTTATCTGAAACAACGCGGCCCGTGTAAACTTTGCGTTGATTGCGCTCAGTCATACTTGAAAACCTCCTTTATCAGTTATTTGCACTGATTTCTCTTTCACGAATAACAGTTTTCATACGCGCGATTGCTTTACGCACTTCACGAATACGAGCTGTGTTTTCTAATTGACCAGTCGCCAATTGGAAGCGAAGGTTGAAAAGCTCTTCTTTCAGTGATTTCACTTTTAATTCTATTTCAGAAGTAGCAAGGTCACGGATTTCATTAGCTTTCATTAGATTCACCACCAGTTTCTTGACGTTTTACGATCTTACATTTAACAGGAAGTTTGTGTGATGCTAAACGAAGTGCTTCACGTGCAACTTCTTCAGATACGCCAGCAATTTCGAACATTACTTTTCCTGGTTTAACTACTGCTACCCAACCTTCAGGAGAACCTTTACCAGAACCCATGCGGACTTCTAGAGGTTTTTTAGTGTAAGGTTTATGTGGGAAGATTTTAATCCAAACTTTACCGCCACGTTTCATGTAACGAGTCATCGCGATACGAGCAGATTCGATTTGACGGTTAGTAATCCAGCTAGCAGTTTGAGCTTGTAAGCCCCATTCGCCGAAAGTTACTTCTTTACCGCCTTTCGCTTCGCCACGCATGTTGCCGCGGTGTTCACGACGGTATTTAACGCGTTTAGGCAATAACATATTATTTGCCTCCTTCCACAGATTTCTTCGTAGGAAGAACTTCACCACGGTAGATCCATACTTTAACGCCTAATTTACCGTAAGTAGTATCAGCTTCTGCGTGTGCATAGTCGATGTCAGCACGTAGAGTATGAAGTGGAACAGTTCCTTCACTATAATGTTCAGCACGCGCGATATCAGCGCCACCTAAACGACCAGATACTTGTGTTTTAATTCCTTTTGCACCAGCGCGGATTGTGCGTTGGATCGCTTGCTTTTGCGCACGACGGAATGATACACGGTTTTCTAATTGACGAGCGATGTTTTCAGCTACTAGACGAGCGTCAAGATCAGCACGTTTGATTTCGATAATGTTGATGTGTACACGTTTACCAGTTAAATCGCTAAGGTATTTACGAAGGTTTTCAACTTCAGTACCACCTTTACCGATTACCATACCTGGTTTCGCAGTGTGAATTGTAATGTTTACACGGTTTGCAGCACGTTCGATTTCTACTTTAGAAACAGAAGCGTCTTTAAGAGCCGTTTCAATATATTTACGCACTTTGATGTCTTCGTGAAGTAGAGTTGCATAGTCTTTTTCAGCGTACCATTTTGACTCCCAGTCACGAATAATACCAACGCGTAGTCCTATTGGATGTACTTTTTGACCCACGGATTAACCCTCCTTCTTCTCAGATACCACTAGAGTAATGTGGCTTGTGCGTTTGTTAATTGCGCTTGCACGTCCTTGTGCACGTGGACGGAAACGTTTTAATGTTGGACCTTCGTCAACAAATACTTCAGAAACTACTAAAGAGTTGATGTCAAGATCGTAATTGTGCTCAGCGTTAGCAACTGCAGATTTTAATACTTTCTCAACGACTGGAGACGCCGCTTTTGGAGTATGACGTAAAATTGCAACTGCTTCACCAACTTGCTTACCTCGGATTAAGTCTACAACTAGACGTACTTTACGAGGAGCAATGCGTACTGTACGAGCGATAGCTTTAGCTTGTGTCATTAGGATTTACCTCCTCTCAAAATTAGCGTCTTGTTTTCTTGTCGTCTGCACCGTGACCTTTGTAAGTACGTGTCGGTGCGAACTCACCAAGTTTATGGCCTACCATATCTTCTGTTACGTATACAGGAACATGTTTACGTCCATCATATACAGCAATCGTTAAACCGATGAAGTTCGGGAAGATTGTAGAACGGCGTGACCAAGTTTTAATAACTTGTTTTTTCTCAGAAGCCTCTTGTGCTTCCACTTTTTTCATTAAGTGGTCATCAACAAAAGGTCCTTTTTTCAAGCTGCGACCCATGTAGGAACCTCCCTCCGTGATTCCACCACGGCTCTCACATAGAACCGTAGTTTAATCACTTTATTTTTTACGACTACGGATGATAAATTTATCCGATTTGTTTTTCTTCTTACGAGTTTTGTAACCAAGTGCTGGTTTACCCCAAGGAGTCATTGGTGATTTACGTCCGATTGGAGAACGTCCTTCACCACCACCGTGTGGGTGATCGTTAGGGTTCATTACAGAACCACGAACTTCTGGGCGTTTACCTAACCAACGGCTACGACCTGCTTTACCGATGTGTACAAGTTCGTGTTGTTCGTTACCAACTTGACCGATTGTAGCGCGGCAAGTAGCTAAAACTAAACGTACTTCACCAGATTGTAGACGAACGATTACGTACTTATCTTCACGACCAAGTACTTGAGCAGAAGTACCAGCTGAACGTACTAATTGTCCACCTTTACCAGGTTTTAACTCGATGTTATGGATTGTTGTACCCATTGGAATGTTTGCTAATGGTAATGCGTTACCTACTTTAATATCAGCATCTGGACCAGAAACGATTGTTTGACCAACCTCTAGACCTTTTGGTGCTAAGATGTAAGCTTTTGCTCCATCAGCGTAGTTGATTAATGCGATATTCGCAGAACGGTTTGGATCATATTCAATAGTAGCAACTTTTGCCGGAATGCCATCTTTAACACGTTTGAAATCGATAACACGGTATTGCTTCTTATGACCACCACCATGATGACGAACAGTGATTTTACCTTGGTTGTTACGACCAGCTTTGCGTTTAGTTGGTTCAAGCAATGATTTCTCAGGCTTGTTAGTTGTAATTTCCGCAAAGTCTAATGACGTCATGTTACGACGACCATTAGAGGTAGGTTTATACTTTTTAATCGCCATTGTGTTTCCCTCCTTCTTGAGTGTTCAAATCATATATCCATTAAGGATTACATTTCGAATAATTCGATTTCTTTGCTATCAGCAGTTAATTTAACAATCGCTTTACGACGTTTGTTAGTGTAACCACCGTAACGGCCAACACGCTTGAATTTACCTTTGTAGTTAAGAACGTTTACTTTCTCAACTTTTACGCCAAAGATTTCTTCTACAGCGTCTTTTACTTGAGTTTTGTTAGCGCGAGTGTCTACTTCGAAAGTATACTTTTTCTCTGCCATAAGTTCTGAAGAACGCTCAGTAATGACCGGACGTTTTAAAATATCACGTGCTTCCATTATCCAAGCACCTCCTCAACTTTTTCTACTGCAGATTTAGTGAATACAACTTTATCATGACCTAATAGATCAAGAACGTTGATTCCATTTGCAGTTAAAACTGTTACACCTGGGATGTTACGAGCAGATAATGCTACGTTTTCATCTAGGTCAGCAGTTACGAATAAAGATTTTTTCTCTAAAGAAAGATCTTTAAGAATTTTTGTGAATTCTTTTGTTTTTGGTGCTGCTAGAGTTAGAGCATCAAGAACTAAGAAGTTTTGTTCTACTACTTTAGCTGATAAAGCTGATTTAAGAGCTAAACGACGAACTTTTTTAGGTAATTTATAAGAGTAGCTACGTGGAGTAGGACCGAATACGATACCACCGCCGCGCCATTGTGGAGAACGGATAGAACCTTGACGAGCACGACCAGTTCCTTTTTGACGCCATGGTTTACGACCACCACCAGCAACCTCAGAACGGTTTTTAACCTTGTGATTACCTTGACGAAGAGAAGCACGTTGAGCTACTACAGCGTCGAATAATACTGCTTCATTTGGCTCGATTCCGAAGATCGCATCGTTTAATTCGATTTCACCAACTGAAGCACCTGTTTGACTAAGTACAGATACTTTTGTCATTCCTGTTTCCTCCTTTCCTGAAGTGATTACTTAGCTTTAATTGCAGTTTTTACTGTAACTAGAGCTTTTTTAGAACCAGGAACATTACCTTTAACAAGTAGTAAGTTACGATCTGTATCAACTTTCACGATTTCTAAGTTTTGGATTGTAACTACATTGCCACCCATTTGACCAGGTAATTTCTTTTGTTTGAATACGCGGTTCGGAGCAACTGGACCCATTGAACCAGGACGACGGTGGTAACGAGAACCGTGGGCCATTGGACCACGAGATTGACCGTGGCGTTTGATAACACCTTGGAAACCTTTACCTTTAGTAACACCTGTTACATCAATTACATCGCCTTCTGCGAAAATTTCTACTTTGACTTCTTGACCAACTTCGTATTCTTCCACGTTCACGTTGCGGAATTCACGAATGAAGCGCTTAGGAGCAGTGTTCGCTTTTGCTACGTGACCTTGTTCTGGTTTATTAGAAAGCTTAACGCGCTTATCTTCGAAACCAACTTGAATTGCTTCGTAGCCGTCTGTTTCAACAGTTTTCTTTTGAAGAACTACGTTTGGAGTAGCTTCGATAACTGTTACCGGGATTAAATCGCCGTTTTCAGCGAAAACTTGTGTCATACCAATTTTTCTACCTAAGATTCCTTTAGCCATTTGTCACACCTCCTGTAAGTTTTAAAAAGTTATATTGTTTTTACCATTAAAGTTTGATTTCGATATCAACGCCAGATGGTAAATCAAGTTTCATTAACGCATCAACAGTTTGTGGTGTTGGGTTAACGATATCGATCAGACGTTTATGCGTACGCATCTCGAATTGTTCACGAGAATCTTTATACTTGTGAACCGCACGAAGAATTGTGTACACAGACTTCTCAGTTGGAAGTGGAATCGGACCTGATACACTTGCACCTGAACGTTTTGCAGTTTCCACAATTTTCTCAGCAGACTGATCTAAAATACGGTGATCATACGCTTTTAAACGAATACGAATCTTTTGTTTTGCCATTATTTTCCCTCCTTCTCGCCTATTTTCTAGACATTCTCCACGAAAATTCTCCCACACACCGCCATGGCAAAGCGGCCGGGTGTGTCGGCAACCTCTCGCTTCATCGCAGTCAAAGACCAACATTCAACATTATATACAATAAAAAAAGAATAAGCAAGTCTTTTCGCTAAATTCTTTTAAATGTTGCAGATATTCTTAGTACTACTATTTTCTTCGCTTATTTAAGCCGTTTACTAGTATATAAAATTTTAAAACATAATGCAACACTTAAGGTTGTTATATCAACGTTTTCGGACATTTCAAACAACTTGTTAGAAGTAGTCTCTATAGTTTATAGAAACTACTTCTAACTTATAAAAAGAAAACACAGGCAATCCAGCCAAATACAATCAGGGGAATGTTAATAAAAATAAATGTCGGGACACAGGTATCCCAAATATGATGGTGCTGTCCATCTACGTTTAAACCTGCAGTCGGTCCAAGTGTTGAATCTGAAGCTGGAGAGCCTGCATCTCCTAACGCACCTGCCGTACCAATTAAACATAGTATTGCTAAAGGACTCAATCCTAACCCTTGTGCTAAAGGAACAAATAACGTAGCAATAATAGGCACTGTTGCGAACGATGAACCAATCCCCATCGTTACAACTAAACCAACAACCAACATGATAAAGATCGCTAGACTTCTATTTCCTTGTAGAATAGTAATAGAGCTTGTAATTAAACTGTCCACATCGCCAGTAGCATTAATAACTGCTGCGAAACCATTTGCCGCAATCATTACAAACCCGATAAAGGCCATCATCTTCATTCCTTCAGATAGAATATCATCTGCCTCTTTCCATTTAAGCGCACCTGTAAAATACATGATCATAATGCCAGCGAACGAACCTACAATCATTGAATCTGTTAGTACTTGCGCACATAACGCTACAACTAATGCAAGTCCAGTAGAAAACATAACATACTTGGTGACGTTAACATTTAATGATTCCGTCTCCACATCATCCTGTCTATACTGTCGTGGCTTACGATAAATAATGAAAGCCATAATCAACCCTACCAGCATGCCTAGCACTGGGATCGCCATTGCTGCAGGAACATCACGTGAAGATACTGTCATTCCAGCCTCCGACACTTGCGTTGCCACGATATCTTGAAAAATCGCTCCAAAACCAGCAGGCACAAAACTGTAAGTACCTATTAAGCCTACAGCAATTAGGGTTGCAATTATACGTCGATCAACTTCCAACATATTTAAAATTTTTAAAATGGGAGGGATCATTAATGGAATAAAAGCAATATGAATAGGAATGACATTTTGAGATAAAATAGACATCACGAAAATAAGGAAAAAAATTAAGACCTTCACTAACCCTTTTCTATTACTTTCTCCGTTGAGGATGTTTAACATTCCAGCAATCATTAATTCTGGTATTCCTGTTTTGGCAATGGCAATAGCAAAACCGCCAAGAAGACCATAGCTTAAAGCAATTGTTGCTCCTGCCCCTAACCCTTCTGTAAAGGATTGGACGGTTGCTTCAATGCCCATCCCACTTGTCAGGCCACCAACAAAGGCTCCTAAAACTAAGGAAAGAACCACATTAATTCGGAGTAAGCTTAATATTAACATAACGGCTACCGCCATTATAACTGCATTCATAACAACACTTCACTTTCACTTGCTAAATTACTAACATGTTAAACTTTATTATTCTGATAATTGAAAGTCAAGGATTTTCACGGTTTCAAAATAAAAACAGTGTGAAATAGAATCATCACACTGTTTTGAGTTTCTCATTATTAAATTGTTACAATGATTCTCGTACCACCTTTTTATAGTACCCTACCGAAAGGATGGCGAAAATTGTATATAAAGCGATATAACAGCACATCGCAATCCATAATGGGGCAGTTAACTCGGTGCCAAATAAGAACCAACCTGATTTAACAGCAAAATAGCTATGCAGTAAGCCAATAACTAATGGAACACCAAAATTAAACGCTTGCTTCATATATATGCCCTTCATTATATCTCTTTCTGCAAAACCAATTTTTCTTAGGATCGTATAGGAACCACGCTCTTCCTCTGCCTCTGACATTTGTTTGAAGTATAGAATACTACCAGTCGTCATTAAAAATGCTAATCCTAAAAATGCTGTTGTAAAGATTGTAAGACCTAATGACTCAATATTATCTTTACGTTTCCCTTCATAAGATGATTGAGTATATTGCTGTGTCTCACCTTCAGGTTCTGTAGCCGTAACAACACCCGCATTAGTTTGAATATATAGTTCCTCTGCTCTTTCTAACTCCTCTTTTGACTTTAAAGTAATGGTTGTTTGTTGGTGCCAAGGATAAAACTCTGATTGTGTAGATAATTTTGTAAACATATCATCTGTCACAACAAAGATTGGGCCGCCACCACCAGCTGTTACAACACCACTAATAATACTTTTATCATGAACTTCTACAACGTGAAATGTTTCCTTCAGCTCCCCTGCCGTTACATTTAAGTCATGATCCTTCTCTAAGGGGAACATCTCGGCCATATACCCTCCATAGTTTGTTAAAATAACATCGTTACCTGTTAATGAGGCTTCTGGAACACTTTGCTGATAATCCGAAAGTGGGATGGTATAAATGGTTCCTTCCATTGTATATAAAGGATTATCCTTTTGCTTTTTAGACATTAATTGACCTACCGAAGCTGTTACACCTTGTAAACGATAATCTACTTTATCATAGGCAATGTTATTGTTCTCTAACTCATCTAAAAATTGAGTACCTTGCCCCTCAAGCAGAATGAAATCACCTGGTACTTGGCTATATGCAGATGCCTCTGACGAATAGTAGGCGATATAGGATAAAGTCGTTACACCTAGCGATACACCAGTTAACACGGTGATAAGTGTTAAAGACTTTGCGTTACTCTTCATACGATGCATAATTGGCGTTAATGCTAGTACATCTCGAATTGATAGATGCCCTTTTTTCTTTAAACGAATCGTATTCATAATAAATGCGACTGAGAAACGAAAGACAAGGAATGTCCCGCCTATTGTAGTAGCTAATATGATAATCATATTGATAAATAGGTTACCTGCAGATTCAATATCAAATAACTTTGTTGACGCATAGTAGCCATAAACAATCAGGACAAGCCCGATAAAGCCAATTGCCATTTGTAATGCACTAAAACGTCTTACACGCTCGTCTGCTTGTTTGGCTGCGCTAAATAATGATAATAATGAAACGTGATGGATCATCCAAGCCATCTGTACAAGGACAATGATTAAAAGAATGGTAAAGACAATCATTGACTGCTGTAATGCCTGTGTACTAAACGTCATAGTTACAAGCGCTTCTTTTTCAAGTACACGTAATAAAATCATCGCAAATACACGAGAGCTAAAGAAACCAGCAAGCATTCCTAAAATAACAGCCCCAACAAATAATAAAATGTTTTCGATTGCTAATAAACGGACAATCAATCCCTTTGTCATGCCTATCAATTGGTACAAGCCGATTTCCTTGCTACGTCGCTTCATAAATAAGTGATTTGCATATAGGACGAAGAACAAAACGATAAAATATAGAATATAAGTTGCTGCCTTAAATCCTGCTGTGGCCGTTCCGCTCATTTGAACAGCGTCCCATACTTCAGAATTATTTTGCAATGTTACAAAGGAAAAATATAAAGTAACACTAAAAATAAGTGCAAAAAAATATAGATAGTAGTGCTTCATATTTTTCTTCATACTCTTTAGCACTAACTTACTAAGACTCATAACCATCACCGCCTAGCACACCTTGAGTATGCATGATTTCCTGAAAGAAAGCCTGTCTTGTTTTATCGCCTTTATATAGCTCACTATAAATATGACCGTCTTTTAAAAATAAAACACGTGTACAGAAGCTTGCAGCGACAGCATCATGCGTAACCATCATGATTGTCGCTTCTTTTGTCTCATTAATGTTTTGTAGATTTTGGAGCAAGGCTGTGGCTGATTTTGAATCTAATGCACCAGTAGGCTCGTCAGCAAACACTAACGATGGATTCGTAATAAGTGCACGGGCAGCAGATGTACGCTGTTTTTGCCCACCTGATATTTCGTTAGGATATTTATTTAAAATTTCAGTGATACCTAGTAAGGATGTGAGTTCCTTCACTCTACTTTCTGCAACAGCTTTCGGTAACTTACTGATCGCTAACGGTAGAAGAATATTCTCCTTTACTGTTAAAGTGTCCAGTAAATTATAATCTTGAAAAATGAAACCAAGCTGCTCTCGACGGAAGTTCGCTAAAGCCTTTTCTTTCATACCACGCAAATTATGACCGTTTATTTCAATAACACCTTCTGTCGCAAAGTCAATTGAGCATAAGACGTTTAAAAGTGTTGTTTTCCCAGAGCCAGAAGGACCCATAATCCCTACGAACTCACCTTTATTCACTTCTAAATCAATACCCTTTAATACTTCTTGAGCGGTTGATTTTTTACCATATACTTTCTTTATCTTACGACCAATTAAAACTGTCACTTGATAGCGCCCCTTTCTATATTCCAAGTGTACCCTGTCACATCTGAACATTCGTGCGTTTTACATGACAATATAAAAAGGTAGGTGACATTTTCGTCATCTACCTGTTAGTTTGATATATTCATTTTGTAATGGGAAACGCAACGTAAATAATGAGCCTTCCCCAACACTCGATTGAACACTAATACGAATACCAATTTTCTGGGCTACATTATACGCTAAATAAAGACCCATTCCTGTAGATTGTGAGGATTCTCTTCCTGCTGTTCCTGTATACGATTTTTGAAAAATTCTAGGTAGATCTTCCAAGGGTATTCCAATACCTACATCTTTAATATGTAATAAAGTGGCTCCGGTTGGGTCAAGTTCAGTAAAGATCGTTATTTCAGAACTTGCTGGACTATACTTGATGGCATTTGAGAGTATTTGTCGAACAATAAACGCCAGCCATTTAGGATCCGTTGTAACCGACTCTTTGAGCTCATCGACTTCAAAGCCAATCCCCTTTTCAATACACCATGCTTGCAAATCCCTGATTTCTTTATATACGATCGGTTTCAGTTCAACTTTATTTAAATAATTATCCTTTTCAATTGAGGCTAACCTTGTTAGATGCAGCTGTTGGTCAACCAAAAGATGTAACCTCAGCCATTCATTCTCTAATTTTCGACGCAGTTGTAAGTCTTCAACATGTTCTAACATTAAATTAATGGTTGTTAAAGGTGCCTTTACTTCATGAACCCATGCCAATAACTCATCTGAATACTCTTGTAGCTGCACTTTAGCTTGATTTAATTCCCTGTTCTTCTCATCAAGGATATCTTCAACTTTTCGAAAGCATACATCCTGAAAAGGAGTTAAAGCAAGTCCGCCCTTATGTGCATCATCAAGATGGCTATCCATATTTCCCAGGAAATCTTTTAATTTCCCAACTTCAAAAATATAACGCCACATCAAAAAAAGTGAAAAGCTAACAAGCAAACTAACGTTAACATACCAAATGGAGACACTATTTAAACCAACATCTAGAAGAAATAACATATTTAACATTACAATAATGAAGATAAAAAAGCCTATCCATGCAATGCGTTCTCTAATAAATAATATCAAATTACTCACATCCCTTGGCTCACTGCCATATACCCCAGGCCTTTTTTCGTTTGAATCACATCACGTAAACCAATATCCTCTAACTTTGTACGTAATCGATTAACATTTACCGACAAAGTATTATCGTTTACAAAACGTTCATCATCCCACAGTTTTCTCATTAACTCATCTCTCGAAACAATATGATTAGCATTTTCTACTAAAATCCGTAATATAAAGAGCTCATTTTTAGTTAATGAAGCGATACTTCCGTCATACATAATTTCACTTCTAGCATAATCAATAACAGCATCATTAAAACGTGTGACGTCCATTTTATCGTCAACATAGTCATATGTTCTTCGCAATATAGCCTGTGCTTTTGCAAGTAACACTTCCATATGAAAGGGCTTTTGTATAAAATCATCTGCCCCCATTTGCATGGCCATTACCATATCCATAGGATGATCTCGGGAAGATAGAAAAAGAATTGGTACTTTTGAAAGATGACGGATTTCTCGACACCAGTGAAAGCCGTCAAAGGCAGGCAATTGAATATCGATTAGCACAAGATGAGGCTTCTCCTCTATAAAATCATCCATTACTTTTTGAAAATTTTTAGGTCCGAAAACATGTAATGACCACTGCGCAAACCGTTCTTGAATCATCCTAAAAATAGAAGGATCATCTTCAATCAGCAATATTTTCATTTCCATATTCAAAACGCCTTTCTTTTTAAATATTTTTTCTAAATGACATGCTAACAACTATATACACATAAACTAATAAAAACCTTATTTTCCCTTTATTTTAACACAAAAAAACCAATCTGTAGGCGTCCCTACAGATTGGTTTGAAATTAGCATAAGCTAAAATTATTTTTGGATAGAAGCAACTACGCCAGCGCCTACAGTACGGCCACCCTCACGGATAGAGAATTTAGTACCTTCTTCTAGAGCGATTGGAGCGATAAGTTCAACTGTCATTTCGATGTTATCACCAGGCATTACCATTTCAACGCCTTCTGGTAAGTTACAGATACCTGTTACGTCAGTTGTACGGAAGTAGAACTGAGGACGGTAGTTAGAGAAGAATGGAGTATGACGGCCACCCTCTTCTTTTGATAAAACGTAAACTTCAGCTTTGAAGTTAGTGTGTGGAGTGATTGAACCTGGTTTAGCTAATACTTGACCACGTTGGATTTCTTCACGAGCTACACCACGAAGTAAAGCACCGATGTTGTCTCCAGCTTCAGCATAGTCTAATAATTTACGGAACATTTCTACACCAGTTACAGTAGTAGATTTAGCTTCTTCAGCAATACCGATGATTTCAACTACGTCACCAACTTTAACTTGACCACGTTCAACACGGCCAGTTGCAACTGTACCACGACCAGTGATAGAGAATACGTCCTCTACTGGCATCATGAATGGTTTGTCAGTTTGACGTTCTGGAGTTGGGATGTAAGAATCTACAGCGTCCATTAATTCAACGATTTTTTCTTCCCATTCTGGTTCACCTTCAAGAGCTTTAAGAGCAGAACCTTTGATTACAGGAATATCGTCACCTGGGAAGTCATATTCAGATAGTAGGTCACGGATTTCCATTTCTACTAATTCTAATAATTCTTCGTCGTCAACCATATCACATTTGTTCATGAATACTACTAAGTATGGAACACCTACTTGACGAGATAAAAGGATGTGTTCACGAGTTTGTGGCATTGGGCCATCAGCAGCAGATACTACTAAGATACCGCCGTCCATTTGAGCAGCACCAGTGATCATGTTTTTAACATAGTCAGCGTGTCCTGGGCAGTCAACGTGTGCATAGTGACGAGTAGCTGTTTCGTATTCTACGTGAGAAGTATTGATTGTGATACCACGCTCTTTTTCTTCTGGAGCGTTATCGATGTCAGCGTAAGATTTAGCTGTACCACCCATTTTTTTAGAAAGAACTGTAGCGATTGCAGCAGTTAAAGTAGTTTTACCATGGTCAACGTGTCCGATTGTACCAATGTTAGCATGCGTTTTAGAACGGTCAAATTTTTCTTTAGCCATTAGAGATTGCCTCCTCAAAATTGTATGTTTTAGATTTAAAATTTATAGAATGAATGCTGATAGAGAACGGGCCCATCCCCTATCCTGCAATCATAGCTTACAAATTAGTTATACTTTATGCAAGATGAAATTTCAATTATTCACCTTTATTTTTTTTGATGATCTCTTCAGAGATTGATTTAGGTACTTCTTCATAATGATCGAATACCATTGAGAATACACCACGACCTTGCGTTGCAGAACGTAAAGTTGTTGCATATCCAAACATTTCTGAAAGTGGAACCATCGCACGAACAACTTGAGCGTTACCGCGAGCTTCCATACCTTCTACGCGGCCACGGCGAGAAGTGATGTTACCCATGATATCACCAAGATATTCTTCAGGAATTACAACTTCAACTTTCATCATTGGCTCTAAAAGAACTGGGCTACATTTTGATGCAGCAGCTTTAAGTGCCATAGATGCAGCGATTTTAAATGCCATTTCGTTTGAGTCAACATCATGGTATGAACCATCGAATAATTTCGCTTTGATGTCGATTAATGGATAACCAGCGATTACACCGCGGTCAAGCGAGTCACGAAGACCTGCTTCAACAGCTGGAATATATTCACGTGGAACTACACCACCAACGATAGCATTTTCGAATTCAAAGCCTTTACCCTCTTCGTTTGGAGAGAACTCGATCCATACGTCACCGTATTGACCACGACCACCAGATTGACGAGTAAATTTACCTTGAACTTGAGCAGAGCCACGGAATGTTTCACGGTAAGATACCATTGGAGCACCAACGTTAGCTTCTACTTTAAATTCACGACGCATACGGTCAACTAAGATATCAAGGTGAAGCTCACCCATACCTGAGATGATTGTTTGACCAGTTTCTTGGTCTGTATGTGCACGGAATGTTGGATCTTCTTCTTGTAGCTTTTGTAAAGCTTGACCCATTTTATCTTGGTCAGCTTTAGATTTAGGTTCTACAGAAAGAGAGATAACTGGCTCTGGGAACTCCATAGACTCAAGGATAACAAGGTTTTTCTCTTCACAAAGAGTGTCACCAGTTGTTGTATCTTTAAGACCTACAGCAGCTGCGATATCACCAGCGAATACTTTTGAAATCTCTTCACGGCTGTTTGCGTGCATTTGTAGGATACGACCTACGCGCTCACGTTTACCTTTTGAAGAGTTTTGTACGTATGAACCTGATTCAAGAACACCAGAGTACACACGGAAGAACGTTAATTTACCTACGAATGGGTCAGTCATAACTTTAAATGCTAAAGCTGCGAATGGCGCCTCGTCTGAAGATGGACGTTCAGTTTCATCACCATCTGGAGTTGTACCTTTAATAGCAGGTACATCAACTGGAGATGGTAAGTAGTCGATAACTGCATCAAGCATTTTACGAACACCTTTGTGTTTGAATGCTGTACCACAGATTACTGGATAGAATTCTACTGCGATTGTCGCTTTACGGATAGCCGCTTTAAGCTCTTCTTTAGTAATTTCTTCACCAGCAAAGTATTTTTCCATGATTTCTTCATTAACTTCAGCAATTGCTTCGATTAACTTTTCACGGTACTCATCTGCTTGAGCTTGATATTCTTCAGGAATTGGTTGACCTTCACGTAATGCTGTACCTTCTTCGTTATCGTAGTAAGTTACATCCATTTCTACTAAGTCAATAATTGCTTTGAATTCATCTTCCGCACCAATTGGTAATTGGATTGGATGAGCATTTGCTTGTAAACGCTCGTGTAAAGTACCTACAGAATATAGGAAGTCTGCACCCATTTTATCCATTTTGTTAATGAATACGATACGTGGTACACCGTAAGTTGTAGCTTGACGCCATACAGTTTCTGTTTGAGGTTCAACACCAGATTGAGCATCAAGTACAGTTACTGCGCCGTCAAGTACACGTAAAGAACGTTCTACTTCTACAGTGAAGTCTACGTGTCCAGGAGTATCGATGATGTTTACGCGGTTGCCTTTCCATTGAGCTGTTGTCGCAGCAGAAGTGATTGTGATACCACGTTCTTGCTCTTGCTCCATCCAGTCCATTTGAGAAGCGCCTTCATGAGTTTCACCGATTTTGTGAATCTTACCTGTGTAATAAAGGATACGCTCAGTTGTTGTTGTTTTACCAGCATCAATGTGAGCCATGATCCCAATATTACGAGTATTCTCTAGAGAGAATTCGCGTTTCATTAGGTATTTCTCCTTCCATATTGGGCTTATGCTATGTTTAGATTACCAACGGTAGTGAGCGAATGCTTTGTTCGCTTCTGCCATTTTGTGCATATCTTCACGTTTTTTAACTGATGCACCAGTGTTGTTAGAAGCATCAAGAATTTCGTTAGCTAAACGCTCTTCCATAGTTTTTTCACCACGAAGACGAGAATAGTTAACTAGGTAGCGAAGACCTAAAGTTGTACGACGTTCTGGGCGTACTTCAACTGGTACTTGGTAGTTAGAACCACCAACACGGCGAGCACGTACTTCAAGAACTGGCATTACGTTATTTAGAGCAGCTTCGAATACTTCGATTGGATCTTGACCAGAACGTTCTTTAACTAGTTCGAACGCACCGTATAAAATCTTTTGAGAAGTACCTCTTTTACCATCAATCATCATTTTATTGATTAAACGAGTTACTAGTTTTGAATTATAAATTGGATCTGGTAACACGTCACGTTTGGAAACAGGACCTTTACGAGGCATGTGTTTTCCTCCTTTCATTGAGTAAATAACTTATATATTTTATATTATTTTTTTTCTTTAGGGCGTTTTGTACCGTATAGAGAACGTGATTGCATACGACCGTTTACACCAGCAGTATCAAGAGCACCACGAACGATATGGTAACGAACACCCGGTAAGTCTTTTACACGACCGCCACGGATAAGAACAACACTGTGCTCTTGTAAGTTATGGCCTTCACCAGGAATGTACGCAGTAACCTCGATTTGGTTAGTTAAACGTACACGAGCGTATTTACGTAACGCTGAGTTTGGTTTTTTAGGCGTCATTGTACCTACACGAGTACAAACACCACGTTTTTGTGGAGATTTAACATCAGTTAAAGATTTTTTAAATGAGTTATATCCTTTGTTTAACGCTGGTGAATTTGATTTCGTGATTTTAGATTTACGAGGCTTACGTACCAATTGGTTAATTGTAGGCATCGATTTTTCCTCCCTTCATTCCTTCTTTTTTTAATACCACACATCCAGGTGGTTCATTTTTTGGGTAAAAACAAAGTCTTTGTGCTTTTTACACAAAAACTACTCTACAGTAATCGCAACTACTGCAGCTCCAACATGGATTCCACAGGCCTTGCCCAGTTCCTTTTTGGACTCAACAAGAATAACTGGTATACCGATTTCTCTCGCGAAAGATATGGCCGAATCGGTTACCCAATTGTCTGCATCAAGTGCCACAAAAAGTTCTTTCACTGAACCAGCTTGCATTGCTTTTACTGCTTGCTTTGTACCTATGATTGTTTGACTAGCCCTTACTTTATCATAAGACATTTTCATATCCTCCGAAGTACAGACAGTTAACTATCAACCTTCAATATATTATCATTACCAGATTACACTGTCAACCAATATCTTTAAAAAGTCCGAAGAGATGATGAAAATACATCTCTTCGGCCCTATTTTAATGTTTATTCAGCAGAAACGACTTCTGTGTCAAGCTCATCTTTTTCGATGCGGATTTGACGATAACGTTGCATACCAGTACCTGCTGGAACAAGCTTACCGATAATTACGTTCTCTTTTAATCCAAGAAGCTCATCACGTTTACCCTTAATTGCTGCATCTGTTAACACACGAGTTGTTTCTTGGAATGATGCAGCAGATAAGAATGACTCTGTTTCAAGAGAAGCTTTTGTAATACCAAGGATCACTGGACGACAAGTTGCAGGGTTTTTGCCATTCATAACAGCATCTGCATTTGCCTCTGAGAATTGGTGGATATCTAGTAATGAACCTGGTAGTAATTCTGTATCACCAGCTTCAATTACACGAACTTTACGAAGCATTTGGCGAACCATTACCTCAATGTGTTTATCCCCAATTTCTACCCCTTGCATACGGTATACTTTTTGAACTTCTTTTAATAAATATTCTTGAACAGTTGAAACGTCTTTGACTTTTAGCAATTGTTTTGGATCGATAGAACCCTCTGTTAAAACTTGACCACGTTCTACATTATCACCTTCGATAACTTTTAGACGTGCATTATAAGGTGCTTGGTATTTACGAGTTTCTACGTCACCTTGAATAGTAATTTCTTTTAAGCCTTCACGAATTTCTGTGATATCTGAAACAGTACCAGCAATTTCTGAAATAACAGATTGACCTTTTGGATTACGTGCTTCAAAGATCTCTTGGATACGTGGAAGACCTTGTGTAATATCATCTCCGGCAACCCCACCTGTATGGAATGTACGCATTGTTAATTGTGTACCTGGTTCACCGATTGATTGAGCTGCAATAATACCAACTGCTTCCCCAACTTCAACCTTTTCACCTGTTGCCAAGTTCATGCCGTAACATTTTTTACATACGCCATGTTTTGTATTACATGTAAATGCTGAACGGATTGTCACTTCTTCAATACCAGCCTCGATAACTGCACGAGCGATATCTTGGTCGATTAATCCGTCTTTTTCTAGAATCACTTCACCAGTTTCAGGATGGAAGATTGTTTTCTTCGTATGACGACCAACAATACGCTCATCAAGAGCCTCAATTAATTCAGTGCCTTCCATTAATGCGCCAATTGTTAAACCGCGGTCAGTACCACAGTCATCTTCACGCACAATAACATCCTGTGCAACGTCAACAAGACGACGAGTTAAGTAACCTGAATCGGCAGTTTTTAGGGCAGTATCGGCAAGACCTTTACGAGCACCGTGAGTAGAGATGAAGTACTCTAATACTGTTAAACCTTCACGGAATGAAGATTTAATTGGAAGTTCGATGATACGACCAGCCGGGTTGGCCATCAGTCCACGCATACCAGCTAACTGAGTAAAGTTAGATGCGTTACCACGGGCACCTGAATCAGACATCATGAAGATTGGGTTTGTTTTCTCAAGTGATTTCATCAGCTTCGCTTGAATTTCATCTTTCGCAGCACTCCAACTTGAGATTACACGATCATAACGCTCATCTTCTGTGATGAAACCACGACGGAATTGCGCTTGAACTTTATCCACTTTTTCTTGAGCTTCAGCTAAAATTTCACCTTTATCTGGTAATACCACGATATCAGATACACCTACTGTAATACCAGCACGTGTTGAATATTTGAATCCTAGGTTTTTCATGCGGTCAAGCATTTTAGATGTTTCAGTAATGTGGAAACGTTTAAATACTTCTGCAATGATATTACCTAAGAATTTTTTACGGAATGGATTTACAACTGGTACAGATGCAAAATATTTACGTAATACAGCTGTACGTTGTGCATCGATTTTCCCTTTTTCATCAAGATTTTTGTAAGCATTATCTGATTCAAGCTCTTTTAGCGTTTCTTCGTCAATTGTTAAATTAGCGAAGTATTTTTCAGGTGTTTCATGCTCTAAGTTGAAATCAGTTGGCTCATTGATGTACGGGAATGACTCAGGCAATATTTCATTAAAGATAACTTTACCAACAGTTGTTAATAAGAACATATTATTTTGTTCTTCTGTGAATGTTGGGTTATTTAACGAACTTGCTTTAATAGCGATACGTGTATGCAAATGTACATGACCTGTGTCATAGGCAATTAACACTTCATTTGGACCATAGAATACAGTACCTTCACCACGAGCACCTTCACGTTCAAGTGTTAAGTAGTAGTTACCTAATACCATATCTTGAGATGGTGTTACAACAGGTTTACCGTCTTTTGGATTCAGGATGTTTTGCGCAGCAAGCATTAGAAGACGAGCTTCAGCTTGTGCTTCAGCTGATAACGGTACGTGAACCGCCATTTGGTCACCATCGAAGTCAGCGTTATAAGCTGTACATACTAATGGGTGAAGACGGATCGCACGGCCTTCAACTAGTGTTGGTTCAAATGCTTGAATACCAAGACGGTGAAGCGTTGGTGCACGGTTTAGTAGTACTGGATGCTCACGGATAACATCTTCTAAAACGTCCCATACGTCGTTGTTTAAACGTTCGATTTTACGTTTAGCAGATTTAATGTTATGTGCAAGACCACGTTCTACTAGCTCTTTCATTACGAATGGCTTGAATAATTCGATCGCCATTTCTTTCGGTAAACCACATTGGTACATTTTTAAGTTTGGACCTACTACGATAACGGAACGACCAGAATAGTCAACACGTTTACCAAGTAAGTTTTGACGGAAACGACCTTGTTTACCTTTCAACATATGTGAAAGTGATTTTAATGGGCGATTACCTGGACCAGTTACAGGACGTCCACGACGACCATTATCAATTAGTGCGTCAACAGCTTCTTGTAACATACGTTTTTCGTTTTGTACGATGATGCTTGGAGCACCTAAATCTAATAAACGTTTTAAACGGTTATTACGGTTAATTACACGACGGTATAAATCGTTTAAATCTGAAGTTGCAAAACGTCCACCATCTAATTGCACCATTGGACGAAGCTCTGGTGGAATAACAGGTAGTACATCTAAAATCATCCATTCAGGTGAGTTACCTGAGTTACGGAAAGATTCGACAACTTCAAGACGTTTGATCGCACGAGTACGTCTTTGACCTTGTGCAGACTTTAACTCTTCTTTTAAAGATTGTGTTTCATCTTCTAGGTCAATTTTGCCTAATAATTTTTTGATTGCTTCTGCACCCATTGAAGCTTCGAATGTGTTTCCGAATTTTTCACGGTATGCACGGTACTCTTTTTCAGAAAGTAATTGCTTGCTTTCTAAATTTGTAGCACCTGGTTCAATCACTACGTATGATGCAAAATAAATAACTTCTTCTAATGCACGTGGTGACATATCTAAAATTAGACCCATACGGCTAGGAATACCTTTGAAGTACCAGATGTGAGAAACTGGTGCTGCTAATTCGATGTGTCCCATACGTTCACGACGAACTTTAGCGCGTGTTACTTCAACACCACAACGATCACAAACAACGCCTTTATAACGTACACGTTTATATTTACCACAATGACATTCCCAGTCCTTAGTTGGACCAAAAATACGCTCACAGAATAAACCATCTTTTTCTGGTTTTAATGTACGGTAGTTAATAGTTTCAGGTTTTTTAACCTCACCATATGACCAAGAACGAATCTTGTCAGGAGATGCTAAACCAATTTTCATATATTCAAATTCATTAACGTCTATCAAGGAGCCTACCTCCCTCTAGTATAGGTCTTTATAAAGACTCTTTTACGCAGCTCGATAATCGTTTGCAAAGAATTGCCTCTTTGGCAAAGGATTAGAAATAGAATGATTTATTAAAAGAAAAAGCCAGGCAGGGCGTTAAATCCTGCCCGGCTAATTTGAAAAATAAGTTTGACCTATTCACAACTGTGAATTTGGTTTTCCATTATTCAAAAGACTCTACTGGCTCTTCTTCTGTATCTGGCTGTGGTGCAATGTTAAGTGCGTCAGCTGGTTGAAGATCGTCTTCTTCATCTAGATCACGAAGTTCTACTTCTTCATCATTAACTGTTAACATCTTAACATCCATACCAAGAGATTGAAGTTCTTTAATCAATACTTTGAATGATTCTGGAACGCCTGGCTCTGGTACACTTTCACCTTTAACGATGGCTTCATAAGTTTTCACACGACCAACAACGTCATCGGATTTAACTGTTAAAATTTCTTGAAGTGTATAAGCAGCACCATATGCTTCAAGTGCCCATACTTCCATCTCACCAAAACGTTGTCCACCAAATTGCGCTTTACCACCAAGTGGCTGTTGCGTAACTAGTGAGTAAGGACCAGTTGAACGTGCATGAAGTTTATCGTCAACCATGTGAGCAAGTTTGATCATGTACATGATCCCAACTGATACACGGTTATCGAATGGTTCACCTGAACGTCCATCATACAGGATTGTTTTACCATCACGGTTCATACCTGCTTCTTCCATCGTTTCCCAAACATCTTCTTCATTGGCACCATCAAATACTGGTGTAGCCATATGAACGCCAAGGTAACGAGAAGCCATACCTAAGTGCAACTCTAAAACTTGTCCGATATTCATACGAGAAGGTACACCAAGTGGATTTAACATAATATCAACAGGCGTGCCATCTGGCATGAATGGCATATCTTCCTCTGGTAAGATACGCGAGATAACCCCTTTGTTACCATGGCGTCCGGCCATTTTGTCACCAACGCGGATTTTACGTTTTTGAACAATATAAGCACGAACTAATTGGTTAACACCTGGTGGTAATTCATCGCCATCTTCACGGTTAAATACTTTAACGTCAAGAATGATACCGCCAGCACCGTGTGGTACACGTAATGAAGTATCACGAACCTCACGAGCTTTTTCACCGAAGATTGCGTGTAGTAAGCGTTCTTCAGCTGTTAATTCTGTAACCCCTTTAGGCGTTACTTTCCCTACTAGAATATCACCATCACGTACTTCTGCACCGATGCGGATGATACCACGTTCGTCTAAGTTACGAAGTGCATCTTCCCCAACGTTAGGAATATCGCGAGTGATTTCTTCAGGTCCAAGCTTTGTATCACGAGACTCTGATTCATATTCTTCAATATGAACAGATGTATAGACATCGTCTTTTACAAGGCGCTCACTCATAATGACAGCATCCTCATAGTTAAAGCCGTTCCATGTCATGAATGCAACTAATACGTTACGTCCAAGAGCTAGTTCGCCTTTTTCCATTGAAGGGCCATCTGCTAAAATGTCACGTGGTTTCACACGCTCGCCTACTTTTACAAGTGGACGTTGGTTATATGAAGTACCTTGGTTTGAACGAATGAACTTTTGTAATTTATATTTCGTTAAATCGCCTTTAACCTCTTTACCGTCTACGACTTCAATGCGGCGAACATGGATAGAGCGAGCTTCAACGTGCTCAACAATACCATCATATTTCGCTACTACAGCTGCACCTGAATCACGCGCATCAACATGTTCCATCCCAGTACCAACGAATGGTGCTTCTGGGTTAAGAAGTGGAACTGCTTGACGTTGCATGTTGGCACCCATAAGTGCACGGTTCGAGTCATCGTTTTCTAAGAATGGGATACATGCAGTCGCTGCAGAAACTACTTGTTTAGGAGAAACGTCCATATAGTCCATTTGAGCTTTATTGAATACTGTATTATCCCCACGGAAACGACCTACTACTTCGTCGTTAGCAAAAGTACCGTCTGGATTTAACGGAGAGTTTGCTTGTGCTACGTAGTAGTTATCTTCTTCATCAGCTGTTAAGTAATCAATTTGGTCCGTTACTCGACCTGTTTCATGGTCAATACGACGATATGGTGTTTCGATGAAACCAAATTTATTTACTTTGGCAAATGAAGATAATGAGTTGATTAACCCAATGTTTGGACCCTCTGGTGTCTCGATTGGACACATACGACCATAGTGAGAGTAGTGAACGTCACGTACTTCGAAACCAGCACGTTCCCGTGTTAAACCACCAGGTCCTAATGCAGATAAACGACGTTTATGTGTTAACTCTGCTAATGGGTTTGTTTGGTCCATGAATTGTGATAATTGAGAACTTCCGAAGAATTCTTTAATTGACGCAATTACAGGACGAATATTAATTAATTGCTGTGGTACGATCGCAGCTGTGTCGTTAATTGACATACGCTCACGTACAACACGCTCCATACGAGATAAACCAATACGGAACTGATTTTGTAGTAACTCACCAACAGAACGTAGGCGACGGTTACCTAAGTGGTCAATATCATCTGTAGCTCCTACTTGGTAAAGTAAGTTGAAGAAATAACTTACTGAAGCTAAAACGTCAGCAGGTGTAATATTCTTCACTTCTTCATCAATGTACGCATTACTAATGATATTAATTTCTTTTTGCGCTTCATCTTTTGGTGCATAAATCTTAATAGATTGGATGGTTACATCATCCTCAAGTACACCACCAACTTGTGATAAAGTGCGGAAACCGATACCTTTCGATGAATCTTCAAGGTAAGGTAGGATTTTATCTAAAGTACGACGATCAAGTACAGTACCTTTTTCTACTAAAATTTCGCCTGTTTCTGGATCTACAAGCGTTTCAGCAATCGTTTGGTTAAATAAACGATTCTTAATATGAAGCTTTTTATTCATTTTGTAGCGACCAACATTCGCTAGATCATAACGTTTAGCATCAAAGAAACGAGAGTATAATAAGCTCTTCGCGCTCTCTACTGTTGGTGGCTCACCTGGACGTAAACGTTCATAGATTTCTAAAAGTGCCTTTTCAGTACTTTCAGAGTTATCTTTTTCTAACGTATTACGTAAATACTCGTTATCACCGATAATATCGATAATCTCTTGGTCTGAACCGAAACCTAACGCACGAAGTAACACTGTTACTGGTAGCTTACGAGTACGATCGATACGCACATATACTACGTCTTTTGCATCTGTTTCGTACTCTAACCACGCACCGCGGTTTGGAATAACTGTAGCGCCAAAACCTTTTTTACCGTTTTTATCAGTTTTATCATGGAAATACACACTTGGTGAACGAACTAATTGTGAAACGATAACACGTTCAGCACCATTGATAATGAACGTACCTGTTTCAGTCATTAATGGGAAGTCACCCATGAAGACATCTTGTTCTTTCACTTCGTCTGTTTCTTTGTTGTAAAGACGTACTTTCACACGTAATGGAGCTGCGTAAGTAACATCTCGCTCTTTACATTCATCAACATCATATTTAGGCTCACCTAATGAATAATCGATGAATTCTAATGAAAGATTACCTGTAAAGTCCTCGATCGGCGAAATGTCACGGAACATTTCACGTAAACCTTCTTCAAGGAACCACTCGTAAGACGCCGTTTGAATCTCAATCAGATTTGGAAGCTCAAGCACCTCTTTAATACGCGCAAAGCTTCTACGCTGGCGGTGTTGTCCGTACTGAACTAGTTGACCTGTCAACTCATTCACCCCTCAATAAAGCGATATTAGGTCTTTGCAAAATCATACAAATAGTGTATGATTTCGAAAGACAAAAAGAAAACGAGTCTTCAAAAAGATCTCATTTTCGGTTAACTAAACTTATCTTGGCAAGTATACCCACATTAAAACAAAATTATACAAAAAGGGCATACGACCTCAAAATAATATTTTTGCATTGTATCATATTATCATAGCCGATTTGTCAAGTCAATAAATTATACATATTTCATTTATTTTTTTGCACGTACTATCCAGTATCCTTTTTTCTTCTCAACAACATCGACTTCTGAAAATTTTCCTTCCAAGTAACTCACTGTCGATGGCGCTCCCTGTTTCTTCTGGATTACTACCCAAAGCTCACCTGAAGACACTAGTCGATCATAAGCTCCATCGTAAAAGCGGAAAATCGTTTCCTTCCCCGCACGAATTGGTGGATTCGTTAAGATAGCTGCTGCTTCCACATCGTTATCAACCATCGATAGGCCGTCACTCACAAATATTCGCACATTTTGAACACCGTTCACTTGCGCATTTTTTTGCGAAAGCGCAACTGCACGTTCGTTTATATCCATCATAAAAACGGTACGGTCTGGATTTGTTTTGGCAATCGATAACCCTATTGGACCATATCCACAGCCTACATCAAAAATCGCACCATCAATATCTGGCATTTGAAAAGCGTCTATTAAAACACGGGATCCAAAATCTACTTCGCTTTTACTAAAAACACCTGCATCCGTTTCAAAAGTAAACGAATGCCCCAGTAAATTGAATGTCCAGTGACGTGGTTTACTCTCAGTTTGAGGCTTGCTTGTATAATAATGATCTGACATTTTTTCACGCCTCCTCAGAATGAAGAAAAAAGCTCGCCAAAATGACGAGCTTTCCTTTTGTTAAAAAGTAACGCGAGATTACTTAACTTCTACAGATGCGCCAACTTCTTCAAGTTTAGCTTTGATTTCTTCAGCTTCATCTTTAGAAACGCCTTCTTTAAGAGCTTTAGGAGCGTTATCTACTACTTCTTTAGCTTCTTTAAGACCTAAACCAGTGATTTCACGAACCACTTTGATTACTTTAATTTTTTCTGCACCAGCAGATGCTAATACTACGTCGAACTCTGATTTTTCTTCAGCAGCGCCAGCAGCACCACCAGCAACTACTGCTACAGGAGCAGCAGCTGTTACACCGAATTCTTCTTCGATAGCTTTTACTAAATCGTTTAATTCAAGAACTGTCATAGCTTTGATAGCTTCTAAGATTTGCTCTTTATTCATTATAATTTCCTCCTAATTGGATAATGTTTTATTGTTTGCGATCAGGCCGCAGAAGTGTTGATGCGTATTAAATTACGC
The DNA here is from genome assembly GCF_028877475.1 of Lysinibacillus irui. NCBI lineage: Bacteria > Bacillati > Bacillota > Bacilli > Caryophanales > Bacillaceae > Lysinibacillus > Lysinibacillus irui. The sequence continues at coordinate 4,299,004 of NZ_CP113527.1, forward strand.
GCCTTGTTCTTCTTTTTGTTCTGCAACAGCTTTTGTTGCAAGTGCGAAGTTACGCACAGGAGCTTGAAGTACAGATAAAAGCATAGAAAGTAGACCTTCGCGTGATGGAAGTTCTGCAAGTGCTTTAACATCTTCAACAGAAGAAATCGTACCTTCAATAATACCAGCTTTAATTTCTAAAGCTTCGTTTTTCTTAGCGAACTCGTTGATGATTTTAGCAGGCGCTACAACATCTTCATTTGAGAACGCAATTGCGTTAGGACCAACTAATACGTCGTTGATTCCTTCAAGACCAGCAGCTTCAGCAGCACGACGAGTTAAAGTGTTTTTGTAAACTTTGAACTCAACGCCAGCTTCACGAAGTTGTTTACGAAGCTCAGTTACTTGTGCAACGTTAAGACCACGGTAATCCACAACTACTACAGAAGAAGCGTTTTGGAATTTTTCAGTAATCTCTTGAACTTGTACTTGTTTGTTTTCGATTGCTTTGCTCATGATGACACCTCCTATTAGAATGGGTCATTTATACCGACAAAAGAAAAGCCTCTGAGTCAAATAGACACAGAGGCTGAAAGTCATCATCTTTAAATAAGAATCTGAATTCCGATGTCCTCGGTAGGAACATTAAGTGACAAGTCACTCCTACTGTCTACGGTACAAATGGATAATTCACAACAGCAATCATGATATCATGTATTATTGCTGTTGTCAACATATATATAAATTATTTTACTACTACATTAGCAGCGTCAATTTTAACAGCTGGACCCATTGTAGTTGTAACGTTTACAGATTTCATGTAAGTACCTTTAGCTGCAGCAGGTTTTGCTTTTTGCACTACATCAAATACAGCTAAGAAGTTTTCTACTAATTTTTCTGCTGAGAAAGAAACTTTACCGATAGGAGCGTGGATGATACCAGCTTTATCAGCGCGGTATTCTACTTTACCAGCTTTGATTTCTTCGATAGCTTTTGTTACATCAAAAGTAACTGTACCAGTTTTAGGGTTTGGCATTAAACCTTTTGGTCCTAAAACGCGTCCAAGTTTACCAACTTCACCCATCATGTCAGGAGTTGCTACGATTACATCGAAATCAAACCAACCTTGTTGGATTTTTTGGATGTACTCTGCATCACCTACATAGTCAGCGCCAGCTGCTTCAGCTTCTTTAAGTTTTTCACCTTTCGCGAATACTAATACGCGTTGAGTTTTACCAGTACCGTTTGGAAGCACTACTGCACCACGGATTTGTTGGTCGTTTTTACGAGTATCAATACCTAGACGGAAAGCAACTTCTACAGTAGCGTCGAAGTTTACTGTGCTAGTTTTTTGAGCAAGTTCGATTGCTTCTTGAGCACTGTATAGTGAGTTACGATCAATTAATTTTGCTGCATCTTGCAGTTTTTTACCTTTTTTAGCCATTATATATTTCCTCCTTGATTGTGGTTATAGCGGATTTTACCTCCCACGAATAAAGGTTGCGTGTTCACAAAGAAACTTCGCAACCTTCCAAAAAACAAAACATCAAGTAAATGGGATTAGTCTTCGATAACAATACCCATGCTTCGTGCAGTACCTTCAACCATTAACATAGCAGCTTCTACTGAAGCAGCGTTAAGGTCTGGCATTTTAGTTTCAGCGATTTCGCGAACTTTATCACGTTTAACCGTTGCCACTTTTTTACGGTTTGGTTCACCAGATCCAGATTGGATACCAGCTGCTACTTTAAGTAGAACTGCTGCAGGTGGAGTTTTTGTAATGAAAGTGAAAGAACGGTCCTCGAATACTGAAATTTCAACTGGAATAATAAGACCAGCTTGATCAGCAGTACGCGCATTGAATTCTTTACAGAATCCCATGATGTTCACACCCGCTTGACCTAATGCAGGACCAACCGGTGGAGCTGGGTTAGCTTTACCAGCAGGGATTTGAAGTTTTACAACTTTAATAACTTTTTTAGCCACGAGACACACCTCCTTAAGTCCGTGATGTGGTAATTGGGTTGCCCCTCCCACTCAATATCTGTCTGTCAGCTAATTGCCGATAACATTAAAATTATCATTACAGATGTCAAACCAAAGTATGACAGTCTGACCTATGAAATGATACCACTTTTAATTTTTTTAAGCAAGTAGTAATTAACAAAATCTGCGAAACATCTACCAATTGACATGCTCACAGTTCTATTATTGGAACTATAATTTTTGAATTTGTTCGAAATCTAGCTCCATAATCGTTTCGCGACCAAACATATCAACTGTCACTTTTACTTTGCCTTTTTCCGTGTCAATTTCTTCAACACGTCCTTGGAAATGAGCAAACGGCCCTTCTAACACTTCCACTGCTTCACCAACCGTTATATCCACTTCTACAACCTTATCAGTCATACCCATTTGTTGTAGTAAACGGTCCGCTTCTTCTGGCAGTAAAGGAGTTGGTTTTGCTCCACCACCAGATGAACCGATAAAGCCCGTAACACCCGGTGTATTTCGAACTACATACCAAGAATCGTCTGTCATAATTAACTCTACTAATACATAACCAGGGAAAACTTTACGCATCATTGTACGTTTTTTCCCATCCTTCATTTCTGTTTCCTCGTGCTCTGGCACAATCACACGGAAGATTTTATCTTGCATTCCCATTGTTTCTACACGTTTCTCTAGGTTTGCTTTTACACGATTTTCATACCCAGAATACGTATGAACAACATACCAATTTTTCTCCATAATTAATAGGACTTCTCGTCCGTCCCTCCCTTACAAATAAAAGTGAAAATGATTTGCGATATGCTCAGCGCATTCTTTACTCTTTTCACAAACATCTCATTTGAAAATCTTATTTTCGCTAATAGTAAGCAAAAGCTTGCGGATATATACCGAAACTAGCATAGTCATCTATCGCTACTATCATACTCTCCTAGTAGCATCCTTATCATAATGAGAATAAATTACTGCTCTTCATTTCACCTAACCAATAATATGGAGCTACGATTGAATGAAGATAAAACAAACGAAAAAACCCGTTATTGCTATGGACGGGCTATTTCAAAAGTATGCTATTTACTAAATTATAAATCTAAGTACCAGCGGAATAATGATGAAATGCCTAAGTCAACTAACACAAAAAATAAAGCCATAATGACTACAGTTGAAATTACAACGACTGTATATTTCGTCAGTTCTTTACTTTTTGGCCAGCTTGTCTTGCGCATTTCCGACATTACATCGCTGAAAAAGCCTTTGATCTTGCCCATTCTAGCTTAACCTCCGAATCAATCATATCTGTCTATTTTCATATCATTTTTATAGCGTTTGTTTATGCACTGTATGTTCATTGCAATGCGAGCAAAATTTCTTTAATTCGAGACGTACAGTAGATCCTTCTTTAGCCGGGAACGTGTAATTTCTCGATCCACATTTCTCGCAAGTCAGCACGACTTTTTTTGCCATTTAATCACCTTTTTCGGCACTATGTCTTTTTAAGACTAACACCGATATTTGTCAATGTCAATAAAGGCCTATAAGGCTAAGACATTTCCTCAAGAACTAAATGTCGCTCTAATTTACGCTTCACTCGCTGCAATGCATTATCAATGGATTTCACATGACGGTTTAATTTTGCAGAAATTTCATGATAAGACTGGCCATCTAGATATAGGGCTAAAACTTGTAACTCTAATTCACTTAAAATCTCACTCATCTTTTCTTCTAAATATCCAAACTCTTCTCTATGAATCATCAATTCTTCTGGATCATCCATAATAGCACCTGTTAGCACATCCATAAGCGTTCGATCTGATTCTTCATCAAATATGGGCTTGTCCAAAGAGATATAGGAATTTAACGGTATATGTTTTTGCCTAGTGGCTGTTTTAATAGCCGTGATAATTTGCCTTGTAATACATAACTCTGCAAAAGCCCTGAAAGATGCAAGTTTATCTCCCTTAAAATCGCGGATTGCCTTATATAAACCGATCATGCCTTCTTGCACAATGTCTTCCTTATCTGCTCCAATCAAAAAATAGGATCTTGCCTTCGCTCTTACTAACAAACGGTATTTCGTAATTAAAAAATCCAACGCATCTGTATTACCTTGATGCACCATTTCAATAAGTTCTTCATCATTGAATCGTTCAAAATCTTGTGTCACTTGTACAATGCTATTTTTAAACATGGTATCACCTCAGTCACAACAGATAATTAGGAACAGTATAACGGAATTGGAAAATATGCGTCAATCAATCTTTCAAGCCACGTCTCCATTTTTCAAAGGCAAGAGCAACATCTGGCTTTAATTCTATACGAGAAGGTGGCTTGCTTTCTTGTTTTCGCTTTACATCATGTGAAATTTTATGTTGGATAATGCTAGTATCAATTTCTAGCTCTCTTGCTGATTTCCTTAGGGCGCCATTACCAAATATAACGCTTTGCTCTGCCATATCAGAGGTTGCTACATGTATTTGTACATTTCTAGCCTTTAATTCATGTGTCATTTTTTCAATACGTTCATCTGCTGTTTCATTTTTCCGAGTATAAATGACCTCTACATCATTTTCTATATAAGATTGCTCCACTCCTGGTACAAGGTGTGCGTCAAAAACAATAATTACGCGCCAACCTATAGCTGCTTTATATTCAGCCATAAGTTCGATTAACCTTCTGCGCGCATCTTCAAAATTTGTGTCACGTAATGGCCGCAGCTCTTTCCAAGATCCAATCATATTATAGCCATCAACAAGCAAAATGTTTTTCATTGTTAGTCATTCGCTTCTTGACGTTTACGATACACTTCGTACATTAAAAGCGCTGCAGCTACTGATGCGTTTAGTGATGTAACATGCCCAACCATTGGTAAGTGATATAAAAAATCGCATTTTTCTTTTAATAAGCGACCCATTCCCTTGCCCTCACTACCAATAATGATAGCTAATGGTAATGTCGCATCCATTTTTCGATAATCGACAGAACCTTTCGCATCTGTACCAGCAATCCATATACCTCGTTCTTTTAACTCATCAATTGTTTGAGCAAGATTGTTCACACGTACAACTGGCACGTGCTCAATAGCTCCTGTAGATGCCTTTGCTACTACAGCTGTTAAACTTACTGATCGACGCTTCGGAATAATAATTCCATGAGCTCCTATAGCATCGGCCGTTCTCATAATAGACCCTAGGTTATGAGGATCCTCTAACTCATCTAAAATTAAAAAAAAGGGATCTTCCTGTTTATTTGCAGCTGCTGTAAATAAGTCCTCAAGTTCAGCATACTGATATGCTGCAACAGAAGCAACAATTCCTTGGTGATTAGCACTCGATAATTGATCGACTTTCTTTTTTGGAACAAACTGAACGATGACACCACGTTCTCGAGCTAAATCTAGCAATTCATTCACACCAGATTTTTTAACACCCTCTGCAATCCATACTTTATTCATATCGCGGCCTGAACGAAGTGCTTCTAACACTGGGTTTTTACCGGCAATAATTTCACCATTTTGTTCTACCATTATTTCGACACTCCCTTTGATTCCTCGATTATTTGAATAGCATATGCAATGATTTCATACACCCGTTCTAGTTCATTTAATAAATATAAACTACCAAGCACCGCCTCAAAGCCTGAGCTATTACGATAGGTTTGGATATCAGTATTCTTTGGTACAGAGCCGGATTTGGCATTGCGTCCACGACGGAACACAGCCAATTCCTCCTCAGTTAAATAATTTTCATCCATCATGCGATGAACGATCATAGATTGTGCTTTTGCTGAAACATAGCGAGTCGCCTCACGATGGAGTGTATTTGGTTTAACACGTCCAGAGCGTAGTAAATGTTCACGGATTTTTTGCTCCAATACAGCATCACCCATATAGGCTAACGCTAGCGCATTTAATTGCTTAACATCTTCATTGCGAAGTTTATCCAACTTAATTACCCTCGTTTCCATCTAGTTCCTTGTCGTGTATCTTCTAAAATGATACCTTGGGCTTGCAAATGGTCACGAATCTCATCAGATCGAGCAAAATCACGATTTTTACGTGCCTCTACGCGTTCTTGTAGCAATGCTTCAATTTCTTCGTCTAATAGTTCTTCTTCTTTTGCAAATTCAATACCTAAGACGTCACCTAATACCTCAAAAGTTTCAATAAATGTTTCTAATACTTTCTTGCAAGTATTAGCTTCATTCAAGTAAATATTAGCAATACGAGCTATCTCAAATAATACAGAAATAGCGTTAGCTGTATTAAAGTCATCATCCATCGCCTCTTCAAAATGCGCTTTTTGTTCAGCAATTTTGCTAAGCCATTCTTCTGAGTTGTCGCCTAGACTCGCCGTAGTAGTAAGGCGATGCTTCACGTTGTTGTAAGCTGTACGAATGCGTTCTAAGCCCGATGCAGCAGCTTCTACTAAATCTTTCGCAAAATTAATTGGATGGCGGTAATGAACAGATAACATAAAGAAACGAAGTACCTGCGGGTCAATTTGTTTACGGATATCATTAACAAGAATGAAATTACCAAGAGATTTGGACATCTTTTCATTATCGATATTAATATAACCGTTATGCATCCAATAACGCGCAAATGTTTTGTCATTATGTGCTTCCGATTGAGCAATTTCATTTTCGTGATGCGGGAAAGTTAAATCCTGCCCACCTGCATGAATATCAATAGTATCTCCTAAATGTTCACGAGCCATTACAGAACATTCAATGTGCCAGCCTGGACGGCCATCTCCCCATGGACTTTTCCAGAAAATTTCACCTGGTTTAACCGCTTTCCACAAGGCAAAATCTAGTGCATCATCTTTTTTCTCTCCTGCTTCAATACGGGCACCAATTTTTAAATCATCCACTGATTGGTGCGATAATTTACCATAGCCATCAAACTTACGAGTACGATAATACACATCGCCAGCAGATTCATATGCGTAGCCTTTTTCAATTAACACTTGAATAAATTGAATGATATCGTCCATATGTTCTGTCACTCGTGGATGAACATCTGCTTTTTTGCACCCTAGTGCTGTTACATCTTCAAAGTATGCAGCAATAAAGCGCTCTGTTAATTCATGTACTTCTTCTCCCAGCTCATTTGCTGCCTTAATAATTTTATCGTCTACATCCGTAAAATTTGATACAAACTTTACATCATAGCCTTTATATTGAAAATAACGACGTACTGTATCGTAAACAATTACAGGACGTGAATTCCCGATATGAATATAGTTATAAACAGTCGGACCGCACACATACATTTTCACTTTACCTTCTTCTAACGGTACGAAGGTTTCCTTTTGTCTTGTTAATGAGTTAAAAATTTGAATACTCATCGTGTTTCTCTCTCCTTTTGTAAGCGTTCGATTTCCTGCTGCAATTTGGCGATCTGCTTCTCGAAACCTTGACAACGTTCTTCTACAGGATCAGGTATATTTTGATGATCTAGCTTTTTCTCTAGACGCACGCCATCCTTAATTACTATTTTACCAGGAATACCGACAACTGTAGCGTTTGGTGGTACTTCTTTTAAAACAACAGAGCCAGCACCAATTTTACTATTTTCGCCAATCGTGATAGAGCCTAAAACTTTAGCTCCTGTTGCAACAAGCACATTGTCTTCTAAAGTAGGGTGTCGCTTCCCTTTTTCTTTTCCTGTACCTCCTAAAGTGACACCCTGATACAAGGTAACATTATCACCAATCTCACAAGTTTCACCAATAACAACACCCATACCATGATCTATAAAAAAGCGTCGGCCAATTTTCGCACCAGGATGAATTTCAATACCAGTAAAGAAACGGCTAATTTGCGAAATGGCACGAGCTATAAAGTAAAAGCGTCTTTTAAAGAACCAATGTGCCACTCGATGTGCCCATGTAGCATGCAGGCCTGAATAGGTTAACACCACTTCAAAAACACTACGTGCTGCTGGATCATTCTCAAAAATCGTAGCCACATCTTCCTTCATTCTTTTAAACACAAAAAACTCCCCCTCTTCATGTTGGTCTAATTTACATCCTTTGAAATCCTACAAAGCAATTGTCATTTTCCTTCAGACTCTCCTGGGTAGATGATTGTGGTAAGGACGCTTCTTTAAGCCTTGCCTAATTGCCGCTCTTGAGATGCTTCACTAAAAATAAAAAGCGCCTCTATCATCCCAAAAAGGAATGACAGAGACGCTAAATTAACGTGGTTCCACTCTGATTGAAGGCAAAAAAGCCTTCCACTTTGGACGTTCTTTAACGGGAACGACTCGATAAAGCCTACTATAGTTCAGCTTTACGCTCAAAGGTGCATTTCAGTTTTGCCTAGACTCAGACCACTTTCAGCCGGTGATGGTCCTCTCTTGAGAGCGTGCGCCACTTACTTCTCCTTATCAACGCTTTTTCAATGTAAATACATTTTACAACGAAAGAATGAATTGTCAATAAATTTCTCTTATTGTGCAAATTTTCCTACGCGGTCAATTGTTTTTTCTTTCCCAATTAAGCAAATTGCATTTGGTAACTCTGGGCCATGTGTTTCACCTGTTGTTACAACGCGGATTGGCATAAATAGATTTTTACCTTTATGACCTGTTGCTTTTTGCACAGCTTTTATAGCAGCTTTTACTGTGTCTGGTGTAAATTCTTCTAACTCCTCGAGCTGTGCTTTAAATGCAGCCATTACTTCAGGAACTTGCTCACCTGCTAAGACCTCTTTTGCTTCTTCATCATATTCAATATGATCGTTAAAGAATAGGCTAGATAGTTCAACAATTTCCGCACCAAAGCTCATTTGATCGTGGTAAAGGGCAATTAAATCTGTCGCCCATGCACGTTGCTCCGCAGTAAGTTCTTCGGGTATTAGGCCAGCTTTTTGCAAATGTGGTAAAGATAAAGCCACAACTTCTTCTAAAGATAGCTTTTTAATATATTGATTATTCATCCATGTTAATTTTTGCTTATCAAACATCGATGGTGATTTAGATAGACGTTTTTCATCAAAGATTTTAATAAATTCTTCTTTGGAGAAAATCTCTTCTTCCCCTTCTGGAGACCAACCAAGTAGTGCAAAGAAATTGAACATCGCTTCAGGAAGATACCCTAAATCTTTGTATTGTGTAACAAATTGAATAATTGATTCATCACGTTTAGATAACTTTTTACGGTTTTCATTAATAATTAATGTCATATGTCCAAAACGAGGATATTTCCAGCCAAATGCATCAAAAATCATCATTTGTTTTGGTGTGTTTGATAAATGCTCTTCACCACGGAAAACGTGAGAAATTTCCATGAAATGATCATCTAAAACAACAGCATAGTTGTAGGTTGGGATACCATTAGCTTTAACAATTACCCAATCACCAATGTCCTTTGATTCAAAAGTAACTTGGCCACGAACTAAATCTTCAAATTCATACGTTACATTTGCCGGTACACGCATACGGATTGTGTATGGCTCACCTGCTGCTTCTTTAGCTGCAACTTCTTCTGCAGATAGGTGACGGCATGTACCATCATAAGTTGGAGCCGCCACACCTCTCGCTTTTTGTTCTTCGCGAGATGCTTCAAGTTTTTCTGACGAACAGAAACATTTGTAAGCTACACCTTGCTCCAATAGCTTTTCAGCGTGCTCTTTATAAATATCAAGACGTTCCATTTGACGATAAGGCGCATAAGGTCCACCAATATCAATGGACTCATCATATTCAATACCTAACCATTTTAGGTTATCTAGCTGAGATGCTTCTCCGCCTTCTACATTACGTTCAATATCCGTATCTTCAATACGTACAATGAATTTACCGTTATGATGTTTTGCATATAAATAATTGAATAATGCTGTACGCGCTCCACCGATATGTAAATAACCTGTTGGAGATGGCGCGTAACGAACGCGAACTTCTTTCGTCATAATTAAAAGCCTCCTAAATTTTCGATCAAAAATTGACTTTGTTCATTTTACCACTCTGTTACTGGAAATAAAAGCGTTGTTAATCGCAGTCACTTCTTTATCAATAGAATTGTTGCCATAGCTGCTATACCTTCTTCACGACCTGTAAAACCTAATCGTTCAGTTGTTGTTGCCTTTACATTGACTTGTGATGGTTCTGCGTGTAACAGTTCTGCGATGCGATTTTGCATCTGTCCAATATATGGGGCCATTTTGGGACGCTGTGCCATGATTGTACAATCAACATTCCCTAGAACATAGCCTTTATCCTCAACCAGTTTCCAAATATACTCTAATAATTTTGCTGAATCTGCATCTTTAAAGGCTGGATCTGTATCAGGAAAATGACGACCGATATCTCCTTCTCCAATTGCCCCTAATGCCGCATCCGTAACTGTGTGTAAAAGCACATCAGCGTCTGAGTGTCCTACTAACCCTTTTTCATGCGGAATAGTAATACCTCCAATAATTAATGGTCGACCTTCTTCAAATGCATGTACGTCAAAACCTTGTCCAATTCGAAACATATGATAGAGAGACTACTTTAACAAAACATGTGGATTTGATCAGTACTTGTTTGCTAAATACGCAGTCTCATTCACCTTCTTTCACTTTTATATTTACTCACTATTATACCCTCACATTTTAACATATTTCCTAGGAAATTGAGCTGATAGCAAATAGTGAGTATTTTGTTGCACAAACACATAAAATCTCATTAGCAACAATCGCCAATGAGATTTTTTAAACTACAAATTATGCTCGCTTGCGTAAAATGGCCTCTCCAAATAGTAAATCTTCTTGTGTCGTCATTTTGACATTTTCGTAGCTACTTTCTACAATGTGCACCGTATGTCCTAAACGTTCGACTAGCATAGCTTCATCTGTACCAAGAAAACCAACTTTCTCAGCAACTTCCTCAGCCTCCACTATTAAATCATATTGAAAGGCTTGTGGCGTTTGAATCATCCATAGGCTGTCACGGTCAACAGTCTCTTCAATGATACCATTACGGACCTTTTTCATCGTATCCTTCGCTCGAACCCCAGCAATAGCTGCACCGTTTTGATGTGCACTTTGTACAAGATTGGCGATAATATCATGCGTAATAAAAGGTCGGGCTGCATCATGGACAAGCACAATATCCACCTGTTGCATCTCTTTCATACAGGAATGAACTGAATGCTGCCGCTCCGCACCACCAGCAGGCAAGCCCTTCACCTTTGTAATCCCAAATTGCTCTAGCAATCCTTGAATATAGACGCGTTCTTCCGGTTTTACAGCCAACCAAATCCCTGTGCAAAAAGGGTCTTGTTGAAACACTTCTAACGTGTGTATCAAAATTGGTTTATCCAAAAGCTCTAAAAATAACTTATTTTGTCCTGCGCCCATGCGTTTTCCGCTTCCCGCTGCAGGTAAAACTACTTCATAATGCATGTTTCCACATCCTAATCGTCCTTCGGCTTCGCAAATATCATACGACCTGCTGATGTTTGCAGCACACTCGTTACTGTAACTGTAATTGCCTGTCCTATATAGTTACGACCACCTTCAACAACAATCATCGTTCCATCATCTAAATAGGCAACTCCTTGATTATGCTCTTTACCATCCTTTATAACCACAACCTGCATATCTTCTCCTGGGATTACCACAGGCTTCACCGCATTCGCTAAATCATTAATATTTAATACCTTCACATGGTGTAGCTCACAGACCTTATTAAGGTTAAAATCATTCGTGACAATTTGCGTGTCGTTACCCATTTTCTTTGCAAGTCGTACGAGCTTTAAATCTACTTCTTGTACATCCTCAAAATCCTCGTCCGTTATCTCAACTTTTGTCTTACGCTCATCTTGGAGTTTTCTTAAAATATCTAAACCACGACGACCTCTTGTGCGTTTTAACGTATCAGAAGAATCCGCAATATGCTGAAGCTCCGTGAGGACAAATTGGGGTACAACTAGGATACCTTCTATGAAGCCTGTTTCTGAAATATCCGCAATACGACCATCAATAATAACGCTCGTATCTAGCAGCTTATAGCTCCCTCGTACTTCTGGGATCTCAGCACCTTCAGTAGCTTTTTTCTTTGTATTATTACTCCGTAAGGTAAAAAGCTGTATTAATTCATCTCTTTTTCTAAAACCAAGACGAAAGCCTAAATACCCTAATACAAATGACAGGATAATAGGGAGTACCTCTGTAATAACAGGGATTTGCACACTATCGATAGCAAAGCCTAAAAAATAAGCGACTATAAGGCCAATTATTAAACCAAGCGTACCAAATAATAAATCTCCGACAGGGACCTTAAACAGGACCTCTTCCATCCAGCTAATGAGCTTCACAAAATAATCGGAAAATGCAAACGAAAGGGTAAAAAGTAAAAGTGCGCCTAATGCTACCGATACGTAAGGATTATCTAGCCAAGGATTAGATGATAGATGAAGCAATTCGTATAATGGCGGTAAGAAAACAAGGCCTAATGCTCCTCCAATCAGTAAAAACGCAATTTGAACAAATTTTTTCACAAGCTGTCACCTCCTATTGTTAGTTAAGATTATACATAGTTTACAGTAGAAAATCTTTCATCAGGTCATCAAATATCATTATTTTTAATGTTCCTGAACTTAGATAAATTATTTACATAAAATTCTTCAAACATCCATTTTAGTTTGTTTTATATTATTTCTTCATAACTCTTTTCTTACTATAAACAAGGACGTTTATCCCCTTACTTGAGTTTCCGAATTCATCGTCAAAAATGAAGGAAAAAATGCATGTCAGAATAATATCCAACATGCACATTTTTTACAACTCTCTGAAGCAGGCATTAAGCGCATCTTTTATCGTTTCTACACCGACAATTTCAATTCCCTGTGGAAAATCCCAACCACCAATATTAGATGCGGGAATAAAGGCTCTTTTAAAACCTAGCTTCGCTGCCTCAATAACACGTTGTTCTATACGGGATACACGACGCACCTCACCTGTTAGCCCTACTTCACCAATAAAACAGTCCGTTGCTCGTACTGCTTGATCCTTAAAACTAGAGACAATGCTAGTTAAAACAGCTAAATCAATAGCTGGCTCATCCAGTTTGACGCCACCAGCAACTTTAATATATGCGTCCTGGGCTTGTAGCATGAGACCCATCCGCTTTTCTAGTACCGCCATTAGTAGTTGCACGCGGTTTTGGTCAACACCAGTAGCCATACGTTTAGGATAGTTAAAGCTTGTAGGTGTAACTAAAGACTGAATCTCAACAAGAATTGGCCTTGTCCCCTCCATCGATGCAACGATAGTTGAGCCCGCAGCTCCTTGTGAGCGCTCCTGCAAAAATAGCTCAGAAGGATTTAAAACTTCCTTTAAACCTCCTTGAAGCATCTCAAATATCGCAATTTCATTTGTGGAGCCGAAGCGGTTTTTTTGGCTTCGTAGAATACGATGGTTATGATGTCTTTCCCCTTCAAAATACAATACGGTATCCACCATATGCTCTAAAATACGAGGCCCGGCAATTTGTCCTTCTTTTGTTACATGTCCAACTAAGAAAATTGCAATACCCTTTGTCTTAGCAATTCTCATAAGCTCTGCTGTACATTCACGGACCTGTGAGACACTTCCTGGGGCACTCGTTACCTCTGGATGGAAGACCGTTTGAATCGAGTCGACAATGACAAATTTCGGCTGTACTTCATCAATTGTTTGGTTTAAAAATTCAAGGTTCGTTTCGGAATAGATGTAAAGCTCCTGGGAAACAACCCCCAAACGCTCTGCGCGTAACTTCGTTTGACGAATGGATTCCTCACCCGAAATATAAAGTACACGATGCCCCTTATTCGAAAGTAAAGCCGAAACTTGTAATAATAAAGTAGATTTCCCTATCCCAGGATCACCACCTATTAACACTAGAGAGCCCGGTACGATGCCACCACCTAGAACGCGGTTCAATTCGCCCATTTCCGTCGCAACACGGGATTCTTCAGTTGCTTCAACCTGTATAATCGGAAGGGCTTTCTGGGTTACTGTAGCAGAATGTTGAAATGCGCCACGTGATCCTTTTGCTACGACTTCTACTTCTTCCACCATTTTATTCCATTCTCCACATCCTGGACATCTACCCATCCATTTAGCAGATTCATAGCCACAGCCCGAGCATACGAATTTCGTTTTTTTCTTCGCCAAATTCTTTTCACCTCGAATATTTGTTCTTATCATCAATTGTACAGAAAAAAAGACAGCTTGGCACCTAAAGCCTCGCTGTCTTTACATGAAATTATTTAGAGATAGAAACTCCCTCTTTTTTCTTCACAACAAATTCATCATTTACATAATCAATGACTACTTGATTACCCTTTTCTACGTTACCTTTAAGCAATTCTTCGGATAATCGATCCTCTACTTGTTTTTGTAATGCACGGCGTAGTGGACGCGCACCGTATTGAGGGTCATAGCCTTCCTCTGCAATTTTCTCAAGGGCTGCATCTGTTAGCTCTAACGAAATATCTTGCTCTTTTAAGCGTTTCGTTAATGCATTGCCCATCATTGCAATGATCTCTTTTAAATGCTCTTTTTCTAATGAGTGGAAGACAATCATTTCATCGATACGGTTTAAGAACTCTGGGCGGAATGCTTTTTTCAATTCTTCTAGCATTGTACCCTTCATGTCTTTATGTTTAGATGCCGCACCGCCTACATTGAAACCAAGGCTCTTTTGATATTTTAAAGCATCAGCACCAACGTTAGATGTCATAATAACCACTGTATTGCGGAAGTCTACAACACGCCCCTTAGAGTCTGTTAAACGACCATCTTCAAGAACTTGCAGAAGAATATTGAACACATCAGGGTGTGCTTTTTCAATTTCATCTAATAATACTACTGAATAAGGTTTACGACGAACTTTTTCAGTCAGTTGACCACCATCATCGAAGCCTACATAGCCTGGAGGTGAACCTACTAGGCGTGAAGTCGAATGTTTCTCCATGTATTCAGACATATCGACACGTATCATAGCATCTTCATCACCAAACATTACTTCAGCAAGCGCTCTTGCAAGCTCTGTTTTACCAACACCTGTAGGTCCTAAGAAGATAAATGAACCAATTGGTCGTTTTGGATCTTTTAAGCCTGCTCTTGCACGGCGGATTGCACGGGAAATGGCCTCTACCGCTTCTCCTTGCCCAACAACACGTTTGTGTAATTCCTCTTCGAGTTGTAACAACTTAGATGATTCTTCGGAAGCAATTTTAGCTACCGGGATTCCTGTCCACATCGATACTACTGCTGCAACATCATCCACAGTCACTTTTGATTCGGCTTTGCCTTGCTCTTCTTTCCAATTTTTCCGAGTAGCTTCAATTTCATCTTTCAGCTTTTGCTCTGTGTCTCTTAGAGATGCTGCCTTTTCAAACTCTTGGCCCGATACGGCTGCATTTTTTTCCGAGCGAACATTTTCAAGCTTATCTTCAAGTGCCTTTAGGTTTGGTGGCACTGCAAATGAACGTAAGCGTACTTTAGAACCAGCCTCATCAATTAAGTCAATCGCTTTATCTGGCAAGAAGCGGTCAGAAATATATCTGTCACTCATTTTTGCAGCTGCTTCGATTGCTTCATCTGTTATTTTTACGCGGTGATGTGCTTCATAACGATCACGTAAACCTTGAATAATTTGAATCGCTTCTTCTACTGTTGGTTCATCCACTTGAATTGGTTGGAAACGACGCTCTAATGCTGCATCCTTTTCAATATATTTACGGTATTCATCAAGCGTAGTTGCCCCAATACATTGAAGCTCGCCTCGTGCTAAAGATGGTTTTAAAATATTGGATGCATCAATCGCACCTTCTGCACCACCAGCACCGATTAATGTATGCAATTCATCGATAAATAAAATAATATTACCAGCTTGGCGAATTTCATCCATTACCTTTTTCAAACGGTCCTCAAATTCACCACGATATTTTGTACCAGCAACGACAGTTCCCATATCGAGCGTCATCACTCGCTTGTCACGAAGGATTTCAGGCACTTCGTTATTTATAATTTGCTGTGCTAGCCCCTCCGCAATAGCTGTTTTACCAACACCAGGCTCACCAATCAATACAGGGTTATTTTTAGTACGACGTGATAAAACCTCGATGACACGTGTAATTTCCTTACTTCGACCAATAACAGGGTCTAATGTACCTTCACGTGCAATTTGTGTTAAATCACGTGCTAGGCTATCTAATGTTGGAGTATTGGCAGCTTGTGCTGCTTGTTGTCCAGATTGTGCATTATCGTTATTACCTAGTAGCAATAGTACTTGTTGACGTGCTTTATTTAAACCGACACCGGCGTTATTTAGGACACGAGCTGCCACCCCTTCTCCTTCACGAATAAGGGCTAGTAGCAAATGCTCTGTGCCGATATATGAGTGACCTAATTTACGTGATTCGTCAACTGATAGTTCAATTACTTTCTTAGCTCTTGGCGTATAATGAACAATTGGGCCAACGTCTTCTTTACCCTTACCAACTAACTCTTCAATACCAGCTTCAATTCTTTGAGGACTAATATCAATAGCTTCTAACGCTTTTGCAGCAATACCGCCGCCTTCACGTATAAGCCCTAATAGAATATGCTCTGTGCCAATAGATTCGTGCTTCCAACGAATAGCCTCTTCTTGAGCAAGCTGTAATACTTTTTGCGCGCGTTGTGTAAAACGATTAAACATCATATAAATCCTCTCCTTTTTCCCCATTTATAGGCTTATTCGTATATTCTCGAGATAACGCCTCACGAAGCATTTCTGCTCGTACACGATCTCGTTCAGCAGGGGGCAGTGCCTCGCCTGCATAGTGCTGTAAAAAACCTGGTTGCATACTGACAACACACTCATTTAACGTTGTTGCATGAATACCTGCAATCAACTCTAAATCCACACCTAGACGAACATTAGATAGACAGGTAGCTGCTTCCTCACTTGTTAAAATTCTCGCATGAGTTAGAGTACCTAAAGCTCGATATACTCTATCTTCTAGAGCAAGCTCCGCTTTTTCCATCAATTTACTTCTTGCATGTCGTTCTTTCTGAATAATCTTTTCAGCGACACTTTGGATATCTGCTAAAATGTCCTCTTCTGTCTTACCAAGAGTAATTTGGTTAGACACTTGATAAACATTGCCTAAATTTTCGCTGCCTTCTCCGTATATACCTCTTACAGTCATGCCTAAGCGTGTCATAGCATTAATAATTTGATTCATTTGTCCCGTTAAGGTTAGGGCAGGTAAATGCATCATGACGGATGCTCGGAGACCCGTACCAATATTCGTCGGACAACTTGTTAAATAGCCAAATGTATCTCGGAAGGCGTAAGGTAATACCTTCTCTAGAATACGATCAATTTTATTTGCTTGTTCATAAGCACTTTGAAGTTGAAAACTTGCTGTCATACATTGAATGCGCAAATGATCTTCTTCATTCACCATAATGCTAACGGATTCATCTTCAGAAAGTAGGATAGAGCCCACTTGTTCTTTTTTAGCTAATTGCGGACTAATTAAGTGCTTTTCGACAAGAATTTGACGCTGCAAAGGTGTTAAATCCTTTATAGCAAAATAAGCATAATCATTTTGAAGCGTTGGGCTATCACTTACTGCATGTGTAACTGCCTGCTCCACTTGCAATGCTTCATTCTCTGAGAATGCCAGCGGAAAACGATAACCATCTAAATTTCGAGCAAGGCGAATACGTGTACTAATGACAATATCTGAATAATCATCCTCGATATGCATCCAAGATGGCGTCGCACGCTCTAAAAATGATTCAATCATCATGTCACATCACCACCTTCAAATTGCAGCTGCTTCTCTAACTCTTTGACTTCATCTCGAAGCTTAGCCGCCTCTTCAAATTGTTCTTCATCAACAGCCGATTTCATTCGCTTACGAATATCCTCAATTTGCTTTTTAATTACATACACATTACTGCGAGCGCCAGGCATTTTTCCGATGTGTTGGGGTCCTGCCTGGATGCGATTAAAGAGCTTTGGTAAATGCTCACTAAATGTGTCATAACAGCTTGGGCATCCAAATTTCCCTTCTTTTAAAAATTGTTTATACGAAAATCCACATTGTGGGCATGTTTGCTGTTGTGGTTGTACTTGTTGTTTTTCTCCAACCTTTTGCCACGTTGGTGAGCCAAACCAGTTTGATAATAACTGTTGTATAGAAACTGGCTCTTGTTTAAATTCTGCATGAAATGGATGGAACTGTGAGGCGCAGACGTCACAATAATGGTGCTCCACCTTTTGCCCATTTTGAACTTGTGTTACTGTAACTGTTGCATTACGTTGTTTACAATGTTCGCATATCATTCCCATCACCTCACTATTTTTGCTGTTCATATTTGATTGTTGTCAGCATCGCTCGCAATATTTTTGATCGAATGGTATCTCTTAGAGGGAGATGTAAATCGATCGTTGAGCGATCAATTGCTGCTAACATTAATTTCGCTTCTCGTTTTGAAATTACCTGCTCATCGATAAGCCGATATATTAAATCCTCTGCCATCGTTTGTGAGGCTCCACCTTCAATTTGCCTGAGAACATCATCGATTAAATCAATCTGTGAATTCGCGCGGACACGTAAAATTCGAATGTATCCACCACCACCACGTTTGCTCTCAACAAGGTAACCTCGCTCGGCAGTAAATCTTGTATTAATGACATAATTTATTTGTGATGGGACACATTGAAATTTATCAGCAATCTCACTACGTTTAATTTCAATATGCCCTTCTCCACCTAATTCAAGTACTTGCTTTAAGTAACCTTCTATGATGTCTGATATATTACGCATTTTAGGAATACACCTCGCTTGCTTCACTGACTTTGACTATCTTTGACTTTCTTTGAGTATATTATACAAAACGCTTGAAAATAATTGCAATGATTTCGCCCATAGAAAATGAAAAGTACTGAAATTGGCTATTTTATGCTCTTGAAACTAGCTCTTTTTTTATCATATCTGTTCGGTTCTCTATTTCCTCATACACTTAATGTACCCTTATTAGCCATAGAAAAAACGCAAGCATATGCAACTAGCATATACTTGCGTTTATAAAAATTTATACCCAACGTCCAACTATTGGATAACGCCAAGGTTCATCAGACAGTGCTTTAACGATACCGATAATCGGTACAACAAATAGCATAATGCCGAAAATAAGTAAAAACGGTAATCCAATAAGGACAAAGCTTAAAACAACAGAAATAGCAATTAAAACTCCCATAACGATTTGGAATAGCAATGCTTGAATGGAAATTGCTTTCACTTCCTCATCAGAACTAATTAAGAAGAAAATAATGGGTACTAACCATGGCGCAAAAAATGCACTAGCGTGTATGATTACTTTAGACCATTTACTCTCCATATATATCAACCCTTTCTTATCCTTTGTTTATGTTTTATGTACTTCTATTTACGGAACTATACCCGTAATAGTTTCACATTGAATTGGATTTTTAAAAATTTTTTTGGAAGGCAGTGATGCATGATGGAATTTAACAATACTTTAGCAAATGAATATGAAAAAGGTATTCGTCGTACTTTACCAAGCTATGATGCAATGCTTCGTTTAATACAAACCTTTTATCATTCTACATTGCCTGAAAAGGCTGAGATTTTAATCGTAGGTTCAGGAAGCGGCAACGAGATTTTACAACTTGCAGAAGGCAGACCCTTTTGGTCATTTACTGGCATTGATCCCTCAGAATCCATGCTCAAAATAGCTAAAGAACGTTTAAAATCACTAACCAATAGGATGTCATACCATCAAGGAACAATACTAGATACTCAGTTATCTACTGAAAATTATGATGCAGCCAGCCTAGTACTCGTCCTTCATTTTATTCAGGATTATGAGGATAAGCTATCGACATTGAAAGAAATAGCAAAACATTTAAAACCCGGTTCCCCCTTTGTCCTTGTCTCAAAATATGGTGAACCTGGTTCGATCGAAACAGAGCTTCAATTTGATTTATGGCGTTCCTATTGGTTACAACATACAAAGCTTTCGGTATCCGATGTAGCAGAAATGGAAAAATCCATTCGCTCCCTTTCCTTTATGCGAGAAGAAGATATTGTGACATTGTTACAGAAAGCGGGTTTTATAAAACCTAGTAGATTTTTTGCCACTACTTTGTTTGGTGGATGGGTATGCTTTAAAGAGGAGCATTAAATAAATATTTTGTAGTAATAACTTTGAGGTGAAAGCTGTGATAAGCACCATTGGCATTACAAAAAAACAACAACTACTAAAAGATTTCCCTTTGGAAACTATACATCAGCAAGAGTTTGAATGGTATTGGGTTGATTTTAACTGTCCTACTGCAGAGGAGGAATCCTTGCTGGATTCATTTTTTCATTTCCACCCGCTAGCTATTGAAGATTGCTTAATGCGCTTACAGCGTCCAAAGCTCGATTTTTACGATGATTTTCATTTTTTTGTTATTCATCGATTAAACGAAGAGACATTAGGAGCGGAAGAGGTAAATATCTTTGCCTCTAATAAATATATTGTGACATTCCATAAGAACCCTGTACCCGAAATAGAGAGGGTTCAAAAACTTTTGGAAAACCAGCCAAAGAATTGGGAACGTGGCACTGTTTACCTAACTTATCAAACTATAGATAAAATCGTTGATAGTTATTTCCCTCTTGTTTATAAAATTGAGGATCATTTAAATGCACTAGAAGGCGAGCTTACATACCAAAGCAATGTAAATGCTATGAAGATTGTCTTCGAATTTCGAAGCGATTTGCTTGACTTAAGACGTACCATTTTACCAATGCGTGACCTTTTATATCGGGTGCTTAATTCTTATCGATTTTCATTAAATAAATCAGAACGAGCTTATTTTGGAGATATCTACGACCATTTACTTAAATTAACAGAAATGGTTGAATCCAATCGAGAACTTACAGCAGATATGCGCGATAGTTATATGGCCATGAGTTCAAGTCGTATGAATGGTATTATGATGACTTTAACGATTGTGTCGACCATCTTTATACCGCTAACTTTTATTGCTGGCGTCTATGGGATGAATTTCGATAATATGCCTGAACTTCACGGTCAATATAGCTATTTTATTGTACTTGGCATCATGATTATTATCGTTATCTTTATGCTTGCTATCTTTAAACATAAAGGCTGGTTTAAACTTTTTAAACCATAAGGACAAAAAACTGCTCGTTTTTTTTGGAAAAAACGAGCAGTGCTATTTATCTATTGTTAATACGGCCCACGATCATCAATTTTATTTTCCCCTTGTTGCGGGAATAAGAAGTATGCTAATACCCCAGACCCTAAAGTTGCACATACAGCAATTAATAATTGCTCAACATCTGGTACCTCAGCATAATAGTTTCGTAACATGTAAATGGAACCAATTGCGACAATAACCATGACTGGAATAACAAATTTAAAACGTTTTTTCTCCATGCAATACCTCCTCTATTTCTTTTTTACGAACAATTAGTAGCTGTTTAAACAGTTCGTATTTTACAGGTTTCCTCATTTAAATTCAAATGTACTTTGCCACAAAACGGTCTGATAATAAAGTAAAAAATAAAGAAATATCCAAAATTTTATCCAAATATTCAGCAATTAATAGTAAAATAGATTTAGTACCAATTATTTATCAAATTTACAAAACAAACATTTCAAAAGTACTTTTTACTTTCAATTTATTATGGATATTAAGAATGGAGCAAACAATAATGAGTTGGTTTTCAAAAAAAAGCAGTTCTAGCTACTCAATTTCATTAACACCAGAAATTTTTAAGAGCGATGTAAAACTAGATGTATTGAATCATCCAAATCTCCAAAAACAGTTACAACTTTTAAACTTAACGATTGAGGATTTAGCGATTATTAAGCAACTACAACCTTTAGCAAAGGACTTAATCCCTGCAATGGTGGAGCAATTTTATGCAGCCATTAGTTTGAGCCAAGATTTACTTGATATTATTAATAGAACTTCGCATATTGATCGTTTAAAAATTACATTACATAAACATTTAAGTGATATTTTTGAAAGTCATATTGATGATGCCTATATTGCCGAAAGAAAAGCAATTGCTGAGGCTCATGTGCGTATTGGGTTACAATCAAAATGGTATATTGCATCATTCCAATCACTCACTTCTACCTTCACAAATTTTGTGAATGAAGTAGATCTTTCAAAAAAGGATGCTATTCGTGCCATAAACGCTTTTTGTAAAATCATTAATTTTGAGCAACAACTTGTAATTGAGGCCTATGAAAAAGAAGAAGAACGTATTCGTACAGCTGCCGATGCAACAAAAAATGCACTTGTTACGACCATTCAAAGTACTGCAGAGGAGCTTAATGCGATTAGTGAAGAAACAGCCGCTTCACTACTAGTAATTTCCTCACAAACTGATGATATTGCTGTCGCGACCAAACAAGGGTTGAGCTTCGTTGCAGATACTCAAGAAAAATCAAGACGTGGTCAACAGCAGCTTAAAGAACAAAATGATTTAATCCAAGTTATATTGCAAAGTGTTAACAGTCTTGAGGTAACGATGAATCAGCTACGTACCTCTTCTCAAAAAATATCTGAGATTGTTGGACTTGTTACAGGCATTGCTGATCAAACAAATTTATTAGCGTTAAATGCATCGATAGAGGCTGCTCGGGCTGGAGAACACGGTAAAGGATTCGCAGTAGTAGCCGAGGAAGTACGTAAGCTTGCTGAGGAAACAAAAAATGCCGTGCAGAATGTTTCTCACCTCATTAAAGAAACAGAAAGTAATATTACAACCATGGCTAGTTCTGTTATCAACGTTGATCAAAAAATTCAGCATAGTGTCAATACACAAGAGAATTTATCCAAGTCATTTAATGATATTGCAGATGCTGTTGCAGGGATTCAACAGCAATATGTCAATACATCTAGAGATATTTCAGCCATCTCTAATTTAATTACTGAATTATCACAAGGTGCTACCCTTGTTTCTTCATCTTCTGACTCGCTCATTAATGTCGTCAACGAACTAAATATGTAAAATAACAAAGGGAGCCTCACTATTTTAATAGTGGAGCTCCCCTTGTACTTAGTGTGGCAATGCACGTTTTTGTTTACGGTGCTCTCGTCTTGCTGGCCCTGTTTCAAATAAACGCTTTTCCTCATCTGTTTCAGGGTAAATCGCAGGAACCGGTACTGGTTTCCCTTTCTCATCTACCGCAACCATCGTAACAAATGATTCTGTCGTTAATTTTTCCTCACCAGTCTCAATATTGCGAGAAACAACGCGAACATAAACCTCCATTGAAGAACGTCCTGTAGACGAAACAATACTCTCGATTTCAAGAATATCTCCTACATGTGCGGCTGATAAAAAATCAACCGAATCGATAGAAGCCGTAACTACAAGTCCCTTAGCATGTTTCATTGCTGTAATAGCAGCGATTTCATCAATATAAGCTAACACTCTTCCGCCAAATATAGAATTGTGATTATTAGTGTCTGGGGGTAATACGAGACGCGATTGAACCGTACGTGATTGGCTCATAGGTACAGCGTTGTTTGGCATAATTCATGCAACTTCCCTTCATGTATGTTCTGTCGTCATCGTATCGCAGAAAAAGAGCTGATGCAAATCTAGAATGACTTTTTCATCGAAATAAATTTCATATCTGTCATTTCTTCAATTGCCCACTTAATTCCTTCACGTCCATAACCACTCATTTTCACTCCACCATAAGGCATGTTATCTATCCTGAATGTCGGAATATCATTAATAATGACAGCACCAGCTTGCAATTCGTCTGCTGCATAAAGGGCGTCGGATAATATATTCGTGTAAATACCTGCATTTAAACCAAGGTCCGACTCGTTCACAAGTCGAATCGCGTCGTCTAATGTTTCATATGAAACAATTGAGACGATTGGTGCGAATGTTTCCTGACAAACAATTTTCATATCAGCAGTGACATTCGTCATAACAGTCGGTGTTAAAGAACGTTCTGTAAACACACCACCAGTTGCAATCACTGCACCTTGTTCCTGAGCTTCCTTAATCCAATCCCTAATTCTTACAACTTCATTCGGATTAATCATCGCACTAACATCGGTATTTTTATCTAATGGATCTCCTACTATAAGTTTTTCAGTTTCTGCAACAAATGCTTTAGTAAACTCATCAACTATAGAAGAATGGACATAAATACGTTGTAATGAAATACATACTTGTCCCGCAAAATTAAAGGCCCCGCTCACACAGCGACTAATAATTTTATCGATTGGCGTCGATGGTTCGACAATTACCGCTGCATTAGAACCTAGCTCTAATGTTATTTTACGCAGGCCTATTTTTTCCTTAATTTTCAAACCTACTTTACCACTACCTGTAAATGTTACCTTTTTGACATAAGGATGTGTAACAAGTGTATCACTAAGCTCACCACCACTTCCTGTCACAATCTGTAGCGCTCCGTCCGGTAATCCTGCTTCACGAAAAATATCAGCCATGACAATAGCACTTAATGGTGTTTGCGTTGCTGGCTTTAACACTACCGTATTACCCACTGCGAAAGCCGGGCCTAATTTATGTGCTACTAAATTGAATGGAAAATTAAACGGTGTAATGGCAGAAATAACGCCCAACGGTTCGCGCTTTGTCCATCCTATACGATCCCTTGCTCCAGGTGCTGCATCCATCGGCACAGTTTCACCCTTTGCCTGTTTTGCGCCCTCTGCTGCAAATTGATAAGTTGCAATTGTGCGGTCGATTTCTGCTATTCCAGCTGTTATCGGTTTTCCTGCCTCTAATGCTAAAATCTCGGCCAATTCATCTTTACGTTGTCGCATTATATCAACGACTTTATATAATATTTCGGCACGCTCGTAGGCTGTTGTTTTTTTAAACAATTGGAATGCCTGCTGTGCGCCTTCGATCGCTCTTTCTACATCTTGAATCGATGCTTTTGCTATATGAGCAATAACCTCACCACTATATGGAGATGTTAGCTCATAGCTTTTCTCTGTATCTTGCCACTGACCATTAATCCACAGTTTTGTTTCCTTCATCCTTGAATGCACCTCCAAATAATATGTTCCTTCTTATTCTATCACGAAGAACTTGAACTAGAAGCAATGGCGGCTGCACTAACCGCTGCCATCATCGCAGCTTGCTGTGCTTGAATTAATAATTCAATGGAAGACATAATGGTCATGGATAGAGATTTTTGCACCTTCGCCATGTCGTAAATGGCAATTTGTACAGCCATAAACAGGACAAATTCGCGGTGCCATTTTAATAATTTCAAATCCTTTAATTCATGATGAAGATCAATGATATCTTGTAGTTGTGTTTTATTAAGATTTAGTATGGCCAAAAAACCAAGTAAAGGATAGTGCATAGCCCTGACCTTAATATTTTGCTTTTTGAGCGTATCTCTTAGCATCACAACATTTGGTACTAGTTGACCATCAAATTGAGGTGATAAAAAAGTTAATACTTGCGATAGCCATTGAAGCTCATTACCAGCGTTAAAATTATAGGTTCGTAATTCTTTATAGTAGCGATTCATTGTTTCTGCACGTAACTCACCATCATCATTGGAGCTACTTAGCAATACTGCATAAGGAATATCTTCATAAGATGTTAAAAATGGATGGTGTTTACGGATTGCATCGAACAAAGATCTAGCTGCCTGTGCATGTGCTTTTTTATCCTTTTCATCCTCTGTCAAAAATTGTGCTCCGATATAGCTAAAATTGCCGCTTCTAAATTTCGCGTCCCTTAAGATACTCACATTTGTTAATAAATCCTTTACGGCCTTTTCAACATTTTCTTGTTCCATTAAATTAGCAGCAATGCTGTATCCAACTGTTGATCGTAAAGGAGACATCCACGACGACTGCTTCTTCATCTCTTGCAATACACTTTTATACTTCGCTGTATCAAACGTTTTCCCTGACGCAACAAATGTACTAGCAATAGCTAATATAATTTTACGGTCCACTGTCCAGCCCGCAGCTTTGGATACTTCCTCTACTGTATTGGTAAATGTATTTTCAATCATCACGTAATCCATATTTAGCACACTCCTTTACTCATTTTACGTTACATATTGTGAGAAAGATTCACACGCTTTGTAACAATTAACATAAAAAGTAAACTTAATTTAATGTATGTTACTTAATTTATTTGTTTTAATAGGAAATATTAGTAACTATAAAAAGGGGGATTGACGATGATAGGAAAAACCACCAGGAAACTATTATTTACTATGACCTTAAAGGATCGATTAAAACTATTTTTATTATTAAGAAATTCATCACATAATATTGATTTACATACTCTTTTCCATAAAAATTAAACAATTTAGCCTCGTTAATCTTTGAATCAAGATAAAAAACAGCGGCAGAATTCTTTGCCGCTGTAACATATTTGTTAAATTAACCCTAGCTCCTGTAACTCTTCTGGTGTGAAGGCTCTTGACCTTGTTAGAAAACGTTTTCCTTCTACGCCCTCAAGCGAGAACATACCACCTCTTCCATCCACCACATCCAGTATGATTTGTGTATGCTTCCAGTAATCATACTGATTTTTGTGCATGTAGAAAGGAGAACCACCAATTTCTCCAAGACAAACATCCTGATCACCTAAAAGTAAATCACCCTCTGGATAGCACATAGGTGAGGAGCCATCACAGCATCCCCCTGATTGATGAAACATAACAGGTCCATGTTTCTCTTTTAAAAGTTCGATTAGTGCCAGCGCTTCTGTCGTAGCTAATACACGTTCAACCACGCTCATGCACCTCCCTACAAATTAGAAGAAACCAAGTTTATCTTCGCTGTAGCTAACTAATAAGTTTTTCGTTTGTTGGTAATGAGCAAGCATCATTTTATGGTTTTCACGACCAACACCTGACATTTTGTAGCCACCGAATGCAGCATGTGCAGGATAAGCATGGTAACAGTTTGTCCAAACACGGCCTGCCTGAATTTCACGACCAAAACGGTAAGCTGTATTAATATCTCTTGTCCAAACACCTGAACCTAAGCCATATAATGTATCATTCGCAATTTCGAGTGCTTCCTCTTTCGTCTTAAACGTAGTTACTGCAACAACTGGGCCAAAAATTTCCTCTTGGAAAATACGCATTTTATTATGTCCTTTGAAGACAGTTGGTTTGATGTAGTAGCCGTTTTCGAAGCCTTCACCTACATTATTTTTCTCTCCACCAATTAAACATTCTGCTCCTTCTTGCTTACCAATATCTAAATAAGAAAGGATTTTTTCCATTTGCTCGCTTGAAGCCTGAGCACCCATCATCGTATTTGGATCAAGTGGATTGCCAACTTTAATGGCTTCAACTCGCTGTATTACACGTTCCATAAATTTATCGTAAATAGACTCCTGAATTAATGCTCGAGAAGGACATGTACATACTTCCCCTTGGTTTAGTGCAAATAATACGAAGCCTTCAACTGCTTTATCTAAAAAGGCATCATCTTTATCCATAATATCTTCAAAGAAGATATTTGGTGATTTACCACCCAACTCTAATGTAACTGGGATAAGGTTTTGAGAAGCATATTGCATAATTAGACGGCCAGTTGTCGTCTCCCCCGTAAAGGCAATCTTCCCTATACGTGGATTAGATGCAAGCGGTTTCCCTGCTTCTAAGCCAAATCCATTCACAATATTAATAACACCTGGCGGTAATAAATCTTCTATTAATTCTACAAGTACCATAATAGATGCCGGTGTTTGTTCTGCAGGTTTTAATACAACACAGTTACCAGCTGCAAGTGCCGGCGCAAGCTTCCATACTGCCATTAATAGCGGGAAGTTCCAAGGAATGATTTGACCAACTACCCCTATTGGCTCATGGAAGTGATAAGCAACTGTATCGTTATCAATTTGGCTCACTGAGCCTTCTTGAGCACGTAAAGCTCCAGCAAAATAACGGAAATGATCAATTGCAAGAGGGATATCTGCATTTAATGTTTCACGTACCGCTTTCCCGTTATCCCATGTTTCGGCAACGGCTAGTTTTTCTAAATTTTGTTCGATGCGGTCCGCGATTTTAAGTAAAATGTTTGCGCGTTCTGTCGGTGATGTTTTGCCCCATGCATCTTTAGCAGCATGTGCTGCATCTAGAGCAAGTTCAATATCCTCAGCTGTGGAACGTGCTACTTGTGTAAAAACTTGTCCAGTAACAGGAGTAACGTTATCAAAGTACTGACCCTTCGTTGGAGGTGTCCATTCGCCACCAATATAATTATCATATTTCTCTTTGAATTGAACTACCGATCCTTCAGTGTTTGGAAATGCATAAACCATTTTACTTCTCCCCTTTACACAAATTAATGAGAACTATCTACAAAAATCGTTATTTTATGTCGGAATAACAATATTTTTATAGAAACCCTCTCACCTAATATATTGTCAGAAACATAAAATAATTTCAACTTTTTCAAAAACTTTTCCAATTAATTTATTTTTGCTAGAAAAGCTTCTAGAATTCACTGTATCCATGGCGTTAATGTATACTTAACAATAATATAAAATTTAGGAGAACATTATGCGTATTAATAAATATTTAAGTGAAACAGGAATCATATCACGTCGTGGTGCTGATAAATGGATAGCTGATGGAAAAGTAACGATTAATGGAGAACTCGCAACAGTTGGTAGTCAAGTTGAGGATGGGGATATAGTTTGTGTTGATGGAAAAGAGGTAAAGAAGGAACAACAGCTTGTCTATATTGCTCTCAATAAACCTGTCGGCATTACAAGTACAACAGAGCGCCATATAAAAGGCAATGTCGTTGACTTTGTCAACCATCCTTTGCGTATATTCCATATTGGACGTTTGGATAAGGAATCAGAGGGATTATTGTTATTAACCAATGATGGGGATATCGTTAATAAAATTCTACGTGCTGAAAACCATCATGAAAAAGAGTATATTGTTCAGGTGGATAAGCCTATAACAGAGCAATTTATCAAAAAAATGGGAGCGGGTGTCGATATTTTAGATACCACTACATTACCTTGCCAAGTTGAAAAGATTTCGGACAAAGTTTTTAAAATTATTTTAGAGCAAGGCTTAAATCGTCAAATTCGCCGAATGTGTTCTGCACTCGGTTATTCTGTTAAACGTCTACAGCGTATTCGTATTATGAATATCAAGCTTGGCAATTTAAAAGTCGGTCAATGGCGTGATTTGACAGATAAGGAACGAGCAGAGCTTTTCAGACTACTCAACTACACACCAAAATAAAATATTTAAGGGAGGACGGGGACTATGTTAGCTATTCAAAGTACAGAGCAACTCACAGGGGTACGAATTAGTGCCGATTATTGGGATTTAGACGAATTAATCAACGCTATTTATAAGGTAACTGGGGACGAAAACAAATACTATGATTATCAGGGTCCTCGACTACGTATTTTAAGCGTTTGCTACAAACTAAGACATGCTATGCTCGGTGAACATCACCTCGAGTTTGTCGGTAATGGACTTAATAAGAATGTCCTTACCCAACATGAACTGATCTTCCCAAATAAAAATGTTTATTTTGCCACAGAAATTCTTTGGCCAGAAATAATCTTTTGTACCATTGCATTAAATGATTTTATTGATTTACACCAAAAATTAAACAAAGCGGCTATGTGGAATAATGAGATGGCTATTATCCGCAAGTTTCAAGCAGCTATTGCTAATTGTTTAGAACAAGAAGTTAATGAGGAAGATTATATGGTTTTTTTAAGAATGCTTCATACTAAAAATCCGTTAACCTTTCGCTTTGCTACACAGTATGTGGATGTTCTGAATCTAGAATATATCCAATTAAGTAAAGAGGAACGTAAAGCACATTTAGCTGCATTTGCTGTACGCTTGCTGGTAGAGGACCATGAATATGTTGCTTTAAAAGCCCATCTAATGGAAGCAGCGATTGCGACTAAAAAAGCGTTACATGATATTCAAATTCAGCTCAATTATCCTGAAGAGATATTATGGTAAAAAATGATGCCGTCTCATAAGCAATGAGACGGCTATTTTTCTACATGATTTTTTTGTATGCCATTTTACGAATAACTTCCTCATGCTGAGGATAATCCGCTAAAAGCTCCTCTTGTGTAAATAATTCAAAATCCTCAAAATCAAAACCAGGTGCTACCATACATCCAACTAAACTAAACGTATCAGATTCCTCAACTGATGAGCCAAAAATTGTATTTTTCGGCACTGCAATTTGTGGTACTTCTCCAGCTCCTACGTTCAAGCCTAGCTTCTTCGCCTCATATGTACCATCTGGAAAGATCATATGTACTGTTAGTGGGCTTCCTGCGTGATAATACCATAGTTCGTCTGATTGCAATCGATGTAAGTGTGATATATCTTGCGATCGTAATAAGAAATAAATACTAGTGTAAATTGGTCTCTGAACATCTCTCACTGCTATATTATCTGAAGCACGAAATGATGATACATAGTAACCTCCTTCTGGATGTTCGGCTAAATTTAATTGTTTAATAAAATATTGTGCTGAATACTTCAAAAAGCATCTCTCCTTTTTTCCACCTTACCAAAAAATAAAGTAAACATGCTACTTTTGATTATTTAATAACAAGGAAAACCAAAAGGGCATCTCATTTCTGAGACACCCTTCTAATTTTATAAGCCACCTAAATAAGCCGCTTTTACTTGCTCGCTCTCCTGAAGCTCTTTTGCCGAACCAGATAAAACAATACGTCCCGTTTCAAGTACATAAGCACGGTTAGCGACAGATAAGGCCATATTCGCATTTTGCTCTACAAGGAGTACAGTTGTACCCTCTTTATTGACTTGCTCAATAATATTAAAGATGTTTTTAACCATCAATGGTGCAAGTCCCATGGAAGGTTCATCCATTAATAGTAGCTTTGGCTTCGCCATTAAAGCACGCCCCATTGCGAGCATTTGCTGTTCCCCACCCGACAATGTACCTGATTGCTGCTTGCGGCGCTCTAATAGCCGTGGAAATAACTCGAAAACATGATCCATATCTTTTTTAATACCTGCTTTATCATTTCTTAGATATGCACCAAGCTCTAAATTTTCCTCCACTGACATATTGGCAAAAACACGACGACCTTCAGGAACGTGAGAAATCCCCGACTTCACAATGGTTTGAGCAGCTTTCCCGGCAATAGAAAAGCCTTCATATTCAATAATGCCACCTTTGGGCTTCAATAAACCTGACAATGTCTTTAACAACGTACTTTTTCCAGCACCATTTGCACCGATTAACGTTACAATTTCACCCTCGTTTACTTCTAAAGAGAGGCCCTTTAATGCTTGAATGTTGCCATAAAAAACATCTATATTTTGTACTTTTAGCATTAGCCGATAACCTCCTCACCAAGGTACGCTTCAATTACCTTTGGATTGTTGCGGATTTCTTCTGGTGTCCCATCAGCGATTAATTGTCCATGATCGAGTACATATATGCGTTCACAAATACCCATAACTAGGCTCATATCATGCTCAATAAGCAAAATTGTTAAGCCAAACTCTTTACGAATAAAAGCAATTAACTCCATTAAATCATGTGTTTCCTGTGGGTTCATACCTGCTGCTGGCTCATCTAATAAAAGGAGCTTTGGCTTTGCTGCCAATGCACGAGCAATTTCTAAACGACGCTGCATCCCGTATGGTAAATTTTTTGCTAGTTCATCTTTATAGACGTCTAATCCAAAGATTTTTAAGAACTCTATGGATTGAAGCTCCATTTCTGCCTCACCTTTGAAGTGGTTGGGCAAACGAAAAATTGAAGACCACATTGAATGCTTAGCAAGCGAATGGTTGGCTACCTTAACATTGTCTAAAACAGATAGCTCTTTAAAGAGACGAATATTTTGGAATGTACGACTAATCCCCTTTTGTGTAACTTGGAATGGTGCAAGTCCATTTAATTTCTTACCATCAAAAGTAATAGTGCCTTCTGTCGGTGTATAGACTCCCGTCAACATATTAAAGCTAGTTGTTTTCCCTGCACCGTTAGGTCCAATAAGCCCTACCAATTCGCCTTGATTAAGGTACATGTTAACTCCCTGTACCGCCTTTAAACCACCGAATTGAATACCCATGTTTTCAACATTGATAAGAAGGTTTCCAGTCATTATTTCGTACCTCCTTTTTTACCAAACTTAAATAAATCAGTAATTTCTTTTGTTCCCATTAAGCCTGTTGGACGATAAAGCATTACGATAATTAAAACTAAACTATAAATGATCATACGAGTCTCTGGGAAGTTTGCTAGATACGTAGATACTACTGTTAGGAAAATCGCAGCAATCACTGATCCTGAAAGACTACCTAACCCACCCAGTACAACATAAATTAAAATATCAAAAGACTTTAAGAAGCCGAAAGTCGTCGGCTGAATAATATAAAAGTTATGGGCGAAGATAGCTCCAGCTAGACCGGCAAAGAAAGAGCCAATCGCAAATGCAACAACCTTATAATAAGTTGTATTAATACCCATAGCATCTGCTGCAATCTCGTCTTCACGAATGGAAATACATGCACGACCATGTCGAGAATTTGTAAAGTTTGAGATAACTAGGATGGTTAACACTACACCAAAGAATGCATACGTCCAGTTAGATAAATATTTAACCTGCATCCCTGCTGCACCACCAACATAATCCGTATTTAAGAAGATAATACGAATAATCTCTGCAAAACCTAGTGTGGCAATCGCTAAATAATCACCTTTTAAGCGAAGAGTTGGAATACCTACAATAAGACCTGCAATGGCTGCTGCAACTGCCCCTAATAAGATAGCCAGTGGGAATGGCAACATTAACTTTGTTGTTATGATAGCTGATACATATGCTCCCACAGCAAGGAACCCAGCGTGCCCAATCGAGAATTGTCCAGTAACCCCAATAACAATATGCAAGCTGACAGCCAACATGATGTTAATACACATAGTAATCAACATATTTTTATAGTACATATCAATTACTTCAGTCGTAATTAACAATTGTACAACGGCATAGATGACTAGCGCTATTACGGCATAGCCCCAGAAAACTTTAGACTTTTTCATAAAACCGCTCACCTACACTTTCTCACGGGCGTTTTTACCAAAGATACCCGATGGTCTGAAGATTAAGATTAAAATTAAAATAACGAATGCTGCAGCATCACGCCATAACGAGAAGCCTAAAGCACTTACTAATGACTCTACAACACCTAGTAACATACCACCGACCATAGCTCCAGGAATGATACCAATTCCACCAAGAACAGCTGCGATAAATGCCTTAACTCCTGGTATTACCCCCATTAACGGGTCAATTTTTGTATAATAAACACCGAAGATAACACCTGCTGCACCAGCTAAAGCAGAACCAATAGCAAATGTTGCAGAGATTGTATTATCAACGTTAATGCCCATTAAACGAGCTGCATCCGCATCATGGGAAACGGCACGCATGGCTTTCCCAATTTTTGTTTTATGTACGATGAATTGTAAAAGAATCATCAGTACAATTGCGACTGATAAAATTAAGATGGATGTACTGCTAATTTGTACCCCGAAAATATCAAATGATTTATTCTTAAAAACTTCAGGATAGGCTGCCGGTTGAGCACCTCTGAAGAAAATCGTTGTATACTCAATTAACAACGACACACCAATCGCTGTAATTAGCGCTGCGATACGTGTTGCATTTCGTAGACGTTTATAGGCAATACGTTCAATTAAAACACCAAAAATTGCACAAATGGCCATGGCCAATAATAATGCCGGGAAGAAGCCAAGCTCCCATTTAGCAATTGCGTAAAAGCCAATAAATGACCCGATCATGAAGACATCACCATGAGCAAAGTTAATCAGCTTAATAATCCCGTATACCATCGTATACCCTAACGCTATTAACGCGTAGATACTTCCAAGTGAAATACCATTCACAAGCTGCTGTATCCATTCCATGCGTATTCACTCCTTTGAATTATCTGAAAATTGAAAAATCAGTACATACATCTATACTAAAATATGATTTACTCTACCATTCTAGTTATCTAAAACATAAAAAAGGGAAGGCGTGTTTACCCGCCTCCCCTTGCTTACAAAACATTAAGGATTAACTTTAGAGTTGAACACTTGTTTACCGTCTTTAAATTCAAGAACTGTTGCTGTTTTAATTGGGTTATGATTTTCGTCAACTGAGAATGTACCTGTTACTAAAGAAAGATCTTTTGTTGCAGCTAATTCATTTTTAATTGCTTCCCCATCCGTAGAACCTGCACGTTTAATCGCATCCGCAATGTAGTAAATTGAGTCATATCCAAGTGCGTTGAATGCGTCAGGCGCTTTGTCTCCATTTGCAGCTTTAAATGCCTTTACGAAATCTTGAATTTTTTGATCTGGGTCTTCAGCAGAATAGTGGTTTGTGATGTATGTGTTATTCAATGCATCAGCGCCAGCTAGTTCTATTAAAGTTGGAGAATCCCAACCATCAGCACCCATTAGAGGTACATCAATACCCATCTCACGTGCTTGTTTTACGATTAATCCAACTTCTTCATAATATCCAGGGATGAAGATAAAGTCTGGATTTGCAGCTTTAATATTTGTTAATTGTGTACGGAAGTCTGTATCCTTCGCTACATATGCTTCTTCTTTTACAACTTTTCCGCCACTCTTAGTAATCGTTTCTTTAAAGGATTTTGCTAAACCTTTTGCATAATCTGATGCGTTATCTGCGAAGATAGCTACGTTTTTCGCATCTAGCTCACCAGAAGCGAAGTTAGCTGCCACAATCCCTTGGAATGGGTCAATAAAGCAAGTACGGAATGCATATTCATTAACACTACCATCTTCGTTCACTGTAATATTTGGAGCCGTACCTGAACCAGTAACAATCGGAATTTTATTATCATTAGCAATTTGAACCGTTGCTACTGTATTCCCCGATGTTGCAGGTGCAAGCATTGCTACTACTTTATCTTGTGTTGCTAGTTTAATAGCGGCCGCAGTTGCCTCAGAGTTTTCAGATTTATTATCTACTTTAATCAGTTCAATTTTCTTACCATCAATACCGCCAGCATCATTAATTTCTTTTACAGCAAGTTCTGCGCCTAGACCAATTGAAGAACCATAAGATGCTACATTCCCTGAAAGTTCTAAGTTTGCTCCGATTTTAATTGTATCGCCGTCAGATGAACCTCCACCTGATGAAGAACTTCCACCAGAACTTGAATCGTCTCCGTTACCGCAACCCGCAAGAACACCAGCAAGTAATGAAGATGCTACTAAAAGTGAACCGAACTTCTTAAGCTTTTTGCTCTCTTTCATAATTAAATTCCCCCTGAAAGTTTCTCAAATATTAGATATTTCAGATAATTATAAACAATTACATTCATTTGCTCAATAGCAAAAATAATTATTTATAACTACCTTAAACAAATGAAAAATATTATTCATATAAGCCTTTTACATTGTAAAACATTCTTTATATTTAGTCTAGAGTGATTTTTCAGTATAATTAGTTATTTGTGAATTATCTTTTAATTAGGTTTTTAATCTAGTGCTAAACTCTTAGATAGAATCACTTTTTCACAATAAAGTTTAGCTAATTATAATGTCTCCTATTACTACTACTACTACTACGATTATTTCCCTGAAAATAATCGCGCGAATAATCATGAAACTCTCATTCACGTCACTTAAAACTGTGTAATATTTGAAAATAGTAAAAAGCTTAGAACGGGTTTCTCCAAGGCTCTAAGCTTTTTTTAATACGAATACACAAAGACGTTCATTAATATTTGTTTCATTTTCTAAATTGACTTCATGAAGTAATTCAAATGGCGTTCCCTGATGTAAAAACTGTAAATAATCATATGGTGGATAATATAAAATTATATGAATATCTCGCATTTGCTGCTCATAGGATTTCCAAATATTATGAATGACTGTGCGAAAAATATGAATCGAAAAAGGATTAAAAAAGAAAAATACATTATCGCGTGGCTTTATTTCATAAGCCTCAGCTATCGTATGAATAAATGTAATAGGTGCATGTGCTCGTACCTTTTGGAGATAATTACGTTTATTATCTTCAGCTTCTGCATAAAACCCTGCATCCATTTCTACCCCAATTGTTGGAATATGAAATTTATGGTACACATAAATAGGAACACGCCCTTTTCCACACCCCATATCAATAAATACAGGATGATCAGGCATCTCATATGCTGCAAATAATTGTTCCAATCCTTTGTAGGGTGTAGGCTCATAACGATGGTAGTGTGCAAGCTTAGGAAAACCATATTGTTCTCCAACCGTGTTAATATGCAAAAGTTTATCAAACTGCTGTTCATTCATATGAAAGACTCCTCTGAAAAGAATGCTTTATTTTAGCACGATAAAAAGCAAAAACCATACCCAAAAGTTTTGGATATGGTTACTTTTTTACTGACCCCTACGCTTGAATCGAACAACAAAGAGGAGTGCTAGGAGAAGAATCACTAGGCAAGCAACTGCTGTAAATACTGTTTGTTTATCGATAACAGGTGCTCGATAGGATGTTTCAATAGCCGCATTCGGCATAGGCATACCTATCAGATTTCCATTTTCATCCGGACGTTGCATTTGTTCCCCATTCTGTCCTTCTCTTGGACCATTGCCCTCCTTGTTAAACGGTGGGCCCTGTGATGGATCAAAATCCTCTGGGAGCTGACTCGCATCAAAATCACCTGGCATAGAATTTATTTCACCATTTTCATTTGGAGTGCGTATCCCCCTATTCTGAGAGGCTGTAGAGGCTTCTACGACAAGTTCACCCGACAGTTGCTTTAAAATAGATTGAGAGCGCTGTTTAGCAAATTCAGGTAAGCTATTTTCACCTTCAACCGCTTCTAAAAACTGCTCTGTGGTAGAAAATTTAGTTGGATCTGCTTCAACATAAGTAGTTAATAAAACTGCTAACTTTTTAGTAATCGATTGCACATAGTCTTCAGTTAAATATGTTGTGGCAAACTCTTCTAAATAACTTTCATATTTATTACGATATTCCTCTTGTGCAAGCAAGGCATTCAACAGTGGTCGCTCCTCTAACGTTGTGCCAGAAACGGGGGTCGTTACACTAAAATTTATAGCACTCTCGGTTAATAAGTTGCTCGACATCCCCATTCCCATGTTAAAGCCACCGCCCTGCCGTTGCTTATTTCCATTAAAATCCTGATCAAGTGATTCATTGTTTTGCTCTAACGGTCTTTGCATCATAGTAGAATCGTCGGCTGTATTTTTACTATTTCCTCTGTCTCCTCCAACACCAAAGCCACCAAAGGACATATTATAATCCCAAGGAATCATAGAAAAAACTCCATTCTGTTCGTACAAATAGTAGTTATGTTTCATATTTCCTTGATAACTATCTAAATTTACAAGCGCCGTATTGACGGCAAAATAGCGTAACATTTCATCGACATCAATATATTTTTCTATGTCCCCGTTATTATTTATAGCATCTAGCATTTCAATAAACTTTGACTGATCTATATTGCCTTCATTAGTTTTCAATCCAATGCCCGTATAGTCTGCTATATTATCACTTATATATTTCAGATCACTGCCTACCCCATCTGGCTTAAATAAAAAGCCATCATTAGAGCCATAATTTTTAGCTAAGAATGTCTCATCCACTGCTTCTACTCCTAAAAACAAACCTCGATCCTTACCATTTACTGTAACATACATATAAGAATGTGCTGGCGTTGGTATACCCATTTGCTCCATCAATTCATAAGATATATATTCTCTCATCAGTGTAGCGTCACTATAATTATTATTTAAATTTAATTTTTTCAGTCCATATAAACTTTGAGTATCATCATAATAATCAAAATCAATTTTTAAACTATAACGATCAGAGTCACTGTTGACAACCGATCGTAATGATAAATTTCCTTTTGTTCGAATAGCAACATTCTCAATTTTTTTGCCGTTTACTGTAATATCCGCCTGTTTTAACTCCTCAGCAGCTGCATTTTCGAGCATGTCATCCCACTCTTCCTCATTTATCTCGATATCAACTGTCGTTACTTTATTGTTATTAAATACTAGATTCTCATAGGAAAACTCAGAATTTTTCGATTTAATTCCTACATTTGGAAGAACAGCATATATAACGACAAAGAGAAGGAGTAATATTGCCATGAACAGGTAGACTATTCGTGTTTTAATCATAGCTTGCACCTCTCTTTGTAATCCTTTGTATTAATGAGGTCATTACGCTGTGAAATTTCCATCGTAGCTAAGCATGATGGCAGATTTTACACCAGTCACTTTTGTCAGTTCATCCATCAATTGAGCATCATTTTGTTTGACACGAATTTCATATGTTGTTTCAATTTCTTCATTTTGCATTATTGATTTTGACTTAAGGGCGAATTTTTTTGTTTGTGTGGCAATAATTCTCTCCACCTCAGCATTTGCTCGCTCTTCTTCATACTTAACAATCAATAAATAAGGGTTTTCTACTGTAATTTTGTTAACGAATACTAGTAGTACAAGCCCAATTAATACAGCACCTATAATGACTAATGGGATAAAACCTGCACCACATAAAATACCTGAAACAATTGCCCAGAAAATATAAACTAAATCCATTGGATCCTTAATAGGTGTACGGAATCGTACAATGGATAAAGCACCAACCATCCCAAGTGATAACAGAACATTTGAGCTGATTCCCATTATGACAAGTGCTGTTGCCATCGTCATAATTAACAATGATATATTAAACGAATGGGAGTAAATGACACCATTAAAGGTTTTCTTATATACAGCGTAAATGAAAAGTCCGATAAAAAACGCTACTACTAAACCAATAATGGAATCGATTAATGAAAAAGAAGTTGTTTTTTCTAAAAAGTTGGATTTAAATATATCACTAAATTTAATTGTATCCATGTTTATTCTCCTTTGTATTAGCCATACATCCGACTAAGTTGATATTTTGAATAGGCCTCAGCATGTGTATCCACAGACTGTAGCAAATACTTAATGATATCCGGGAAATATTCATCGTATTTTACCTCTAAAATGACAAGATTCGACTCGAGTACATCTACCATAGGCAAGTTTTGATTAAACATATCTGTATTACGCAGACTTGATTGCACCTTACTATCAAAAGTAACTCGCACATTACCGTATGGATAGATATAGGCCTCTCGTTCATAATCCACCACCGTTGTAGGTTTTAATTGGCTATAATACATCTCTTGATATAAGTCTTGAATTAATCCTCGATTGTCTTTTTCCATCCATGATAAATCTCCAACCCGTATTTTTTCATATTCTGTTTGAGATATTGCACATTTAGTTTTAAACGTTAAATTATTTCGTTTACTCTTTCTTTCCAAATTAATAACGGTACTAGATCTTCCATATATGCGTACCCGATATTTATCTCGATTGATATAACCCTCCTTCTTCTCATTCAGCACTTTATTCGCGAAATTATCGAAATACGTACTACGAATTAAATATTTTCCGTCCATACCTGCATGCTTGTCTAACTGCATTACATGCTGAAGCTTCGTTTTTAACAATGTATAATCCGGATAGGAAATGGCTTGTTTAATTTCCTTACGCCCATTTGGATTAAATGAAGTTACTCTAGGCATTTCACACTCACTCTCCCTACTTAATTTCATTGACCATTGAAATATGGCGGTATGACGATCCCAAACTACGTCTTCTCTGTTTGTCGTCTACACTTTTTACTATAAAGAGCATTTGTGTCAGACAGATGTCAGCTTTACACTTTCTTCAACTATTTTTACAATAAAAAAACTACTCCGCTTTTATAGCGAAGTAGCTGTTTGTAGCACTAACTCAAAGGACGTTCCTGAGGCATTACTTTCAATTAATATCAAGTCACCTCCACTGGATTGTGCCATCATTTTACTAAGAGGTAACCCTAAACCCAAACCACGAATAGTATATTTTTTATTCTCTCCTCTATAAAAACGCTCAAAAATAAAAGCCTGATCCTCTAGAGGAATTCCGTGACCTGTATCCTTCACAATAATCGATAGTTTATCCCCTCGCTCCTTTAGTATGAGCGTGATCGTTCCTTTATCCATTGCCTGCTTAGCATTAGTTAATAGGTTTGTCATGATTTGTTGAATACGGACAATGTCTACCTGTACATACACTGCTTGTTCAATCAAATGTAAATTTACTTTTACACTGTCTTCATCCTGTAAAACTTCCCATTGCGCCACGGCATCTCGCAACAGCTGATTAACATCCACGGACTGAATTTTAACTGGAATTGCGTCCACAGCAAAATGGTTAAAGGCAAGTAAGTCACCGACCATTGTTTTCATTTTTGTTGTTTCAACCATAGCCATTTCAATAAAATCCATGGCATCCAATCCTGTTACAACACCATCTTTTACAGCTTGTAGTAAGCCACTTATGGAGGTAACAGGTGTTTTCAATTCATGGGTAACGCCCGCTAATAACTCCGTTCGAGTTTTCTCTAGCTGCTCTAATTTGTTTGCCATATTTTCAAAAGATGTAACAAGCTCATAGACCTCTTTTTCCTTACTATCTTGAGGCAAATCAACAGTATAATTACCTTCCTGTATATGCTTGGCTGCCTCTGCTACTTGTTTAATTGGACGAGCTAAACGTTTTGATAAGAAGTA
Organism: Lysinibacillus irui; assembly: GCF_028877475.1. NCBI lineage: Bacteria > Bacillati > Bacillota > Bacilli > Caryophanales > Bacillaceae > Lysinibacillus > Lysinibacillus irui. The sequence goes on from NZ_CP113527.1 coordinate 4,339,714, forward strand.
AATAGCAATCCAACCCAATAAGGCTAATGCTCCAATTAATAAAGCAAGCTGACCATATGCTTGGTTAACTCTTGTTAGATTGTCCTTCTTCTCCTTCACAAGTACCCAGCCCAATAACTGATTATTACCTTCTATCTTTCTTTTCACCACATATTCAGGCTCTAGCCCCCCTGTTATTTCCTTCGTACCTTCTTCATCGTCCAACAAGCCCGCTACATTTTTAGCACTACCAGGTGGTACGGGTCGGTTACTTGTAAGGATATTGCCTTCTGTATCAACGACATATAAAATAGGATCTATTTCTCTCATATTAAAACGCTCTCGATCCCCAATAAAACCTGGTATACCATTAATTGGACCATTATTTGGGTTTGTTGTATCCGTTAAACGATAGACCGTCTCGTCTGCTAAAAATTCCATTAATTCTAATCGATTTTCAAATGTTGTATGGCGAATCCACGCTGCCGAGATGAGAAAAATGATAGCCAATCCTATAAAAAGTGTAAGTAAATAACGGCTTGTCCAATAATGAAGTAAGGATATACGCTTATTTTTTTTGAACACTTAACTGATACCCCAATCCACGTAGCGTTTTTATTTCTCCTTCTTTCACATCCCAATCTTTTAAAGCCCTTCGTAGCCTTTTTATTGCTAAATCTACCGCACGATCACTACCTTCATACTCCCAACCCCAAATTTGATCTATTAGCTGCTCACGGGTAAATGTTTGATTAGGATGATCAACTAAAAACATAAGCACCGATAAATCTCTTGGCGTTAATATAATTTCTTCGCCTCCCAGAAATACTCTATGTGCTTTCCTATCAATTTGGAGCGATCCATAACGTTTTATTGTGGATGAATCTAGGCTTCCTTCGGCACGTCTTAAAACAGCCTTTACTCTTGCAACAACCTCATCCGCTATAAAGGGCTTGGCAATATAATCGTCTGCTCCATGATTAAATCCTTCTAAGCGGTAATTAACCTCTCCTAATGCTGTCAGCATAATAATAGGACACGTACTTAACTCCCTAATCTCCTGTAAAATAGCCCAACCATTTTTTTCTGGTAACATAATATCTAACAACACTAAGTCTGGCTTTGTCTTAAGAAACATATCCAAGGCTTCCCCACCATTAAAACATTGTGACACCCCATACCCTACTTTTTGTAAATATACCTTTAAAACCTGACTTATTGCATATTCATCCTCTACTACTAGTATGTTTACCATCGTCATTCACCTCGCTACTAGCTAGCTTTTGGCTTTATTATAGCATCGGATTATGTCAGTTAAATGTCAGCCTTCCTCTGCTTATAACCCCGTAAGAGAATATCTAGGGGGCATCTATTGACAATGTCTTCCTACGCCAATTATCATTGATTGCGAATGATAATCATTGATAATTCATTCATAGACCTACAAAAATAAAATAAGGGGGGTAATAGCATGATTATTGTGACTAATCGTATTCAAGTAAAGCCAGGCTTTGCTGCAAGAATGGCACCAAACTTCACAAAGCCGGGACCACTTCAACAATTTGAAGGCTTCCATAAAGTAGAGGTATTAATTTCAACCGATGATCCTACTTATGATGAAATGAGTGTAAATATGTATTGGGAATCTAAGGAGCATTTCCAAGCATGGCGTAATAGCGATGCATTTGCTGCAGCCCATCATCGTCCAAATTCGGGTTCTGAGGGAGATAAAGCTGATAGCCCAATTATCGGTAGCAAAATCGTAGTTGCAGAATTAGCAACTTCTATTGAAGCTTTACGTTCATAAACAACAACTAAAATACTTATCTTCTGATTCTATCTAAAAAGCCCTGCACGCTGATCTACCATGCAGGGTCTTTTTTCTATTTAATTAGACCACTTTCCAGACCCGTATCAAGTCAAAAATATGACTAGTATATAGCCCAGTATGGATAGACAGACAGAGCCAACTAAACCAGCGATAAATGCCTTTACACCAAGCTCCTTAAATGTTTTAATCTCGACATTTAATCCAAGACCAGCCATCGCCATAGCAATTAAAATATAAGCAATATTTACAAATGCTTGCGCCACATTCGCTGGTATTATCCCTAATGAATTGATAGCGCTCATCGCTAAAAACCCTAAAATAAACCATGGAATAATAGACAATGTAAATCCCTTTTTCTCTTCGCTTTTATCCATTTTTCGATAGAAAATACCAATAATAATGGCTACTGGTACTAGCAGTGCAACACGTGTTAATTTCACAATGACAGCTATATCAATTGCTTCATTCCCGCCAGCTGAAGCTGCTGCAATAACGTGGGCGATTTCATGTAATGTACCACCTGCGAAAATTCCATACTCCGTCGGTGTTAAGTCAAGAATAGAGTAGAGTACTGTATAAATAAGTGTAAATACAGTTCCTAATAGGGCCACAATTGCTGCCCCTACTGCCGTTTCCTTTTGATTTGCTTTAATTTGTGGTGCGATTGCCACTACAGCAGCTGCTCCACAAATTGCTGTCCCACAGGCAGTTAATATTCCTAGCTTCTGATCAACTTTGAGCATTTTTGTTAATCCGTAGACAACCATTAACGCAAACAACAAATTAATAACTGCAATCAAGAAAACGCTCGCACCTGCATGATAGATATCCGCTAAATTTAAGCGCATGCCCAATAATATGATTCCCAACCTTAAGAGTTTTTTGCTAGAGAATGCAATCCCCACTTGCCAGGTATCCTGTACTTTAAATGCTGCTCGCCAAGCCATTCCTACTATAATGGCAATAACCAACTGTCCCAAAATAGAGAAGAAAGGGAATGTAGCAATATATTTCGCTACTAAAGCAATAAGGAGCGTTAACAATATTCCCTTCAAGAAATTTGGAGTAAGGGTGGATTTTTCTTTATTCTGTCTTATAACCATGTTGTTCACTTCTTTCTCCCTTGTTGATTATTACTTTATTAAAAAGCACACTATTAGTAAAATACATATATATAATCGTTATTATTAATATTTCTAATAATAGAGGTGGAGCTATGCAATTCGACGCTTTAAAAACTTTCGTCACACTAGTTGAGGTGAATAACTTTACGAAAACCTCTGAATTACTTCATATTTCTCAACCAAGTGTTAGTCTACACATTAAAAATCTAGAGCAGGAATTACAGACAACCTTATTTATTCGTTCACCTAAGTCTGTACAAATTACACCAACTGGTGAAATTCTTTATAAAAGAGCTAAACAAATCATGGCTATTGCGGAAGCAGCGAGAGAAGACATAGCAGCCTACCATCAAGAAGTCCAAGGTACACTAGTAATAGGGGCGAGTTTTACGATTGGAGAATATATATTGCCTCCCATCATAGCAGGCTTGCAGCAGCAGTTCCCTCAGCTTGAGCTTCAAGTTATTATTGGCAATACAAAAGAAATCATTCAATATACAAAATTATTGCAAGTTGATATTGGTCTCATAGAAGGGCAGGCTCATGATAATGAACTATTGATTAAACCATTTATGAAGGATGAGCTATTTATTGTCAGTGCCAGCAATCATCCTCTCACAAGGGAACAACCTATTACTGCTGACAAACTTCAACAGCAAAGTTGGGTTGCACGTGAAGAAGGGTCTGGAACACGCTATTATTTAGATCATTTATTCAGAGCAAATGGTCTACAGATTCATTCCCTTTTGACTATTAGCAGTAATCAAGGGGTCAAGGAGAGCGTTATCCAAGGACTTGGACTTTCCCTGCTGTCTGCCTGTGTGATTGAACGTGAATTAAAAAATGGCGATATGACCATTTTGCCACTTGAAGGACAGCATTTTATGCGGACATTTTCTTATCTTTGCTCACCAACCGTGAAAAATAAACGCAATGTCGACATTCTCATTGATGTATTAAAAAAGAAAGCTTAGCAACTTTTCTAGTCGCTAAGCTTTCCTGATTGTCCTTCTCGTATTCAAACTTTTTGATTCAATGATTTCGACAAATTTTGTCGCGGCTCTAGAAAGAGGTACTGTTTTCAAATAACACATACCAATACTTCTTGCCGGGATACTTTCCTTTAAGGTTAATTCGTAGAGGTGACCTCGTTGAAGATAATCCTTTGAAAACTCCTTTGTTACACACGCAATGCCGAGGTTACTACGGGCAAACTCTAGCACTAGATCGTGGGAGCCTAGCTCAAACTCTGGTTCAATATAGATCCCTCTTGCAAGGAGATAATCTTCTACATATTTTCGTGAATTTGATTTTTTCTCAAGGAAAATAAGTGGGAATTTCAACAGATCCTCATAGCGTAAACTTTTAGATGATAGTGTTTTATACTTCTCCCCGCAGACAAAGATATCTTGAATATCTGTGCATACTGTTAACTGTAAAGTAGAATCTTCTATTGGAAAATTACAAAATCCTATATCTACCTCACCTGATTTAATAAAATTACAAATCTCAGAGGTTGTACCATTTAGCATCTGTAATTTAATATTCGGATACATAGTATGAAACGCTTCTAAATAAGGCATTAAAAAGAAGCGTGAAATGGTATCTCCTACCCCAATCTTTAATTGCCCTGTCGTTAAATTTTTAAATTCCAGTAACTTCTCTTCTCCAGCATCTAGAAGTCCTAAAGCTGAATTTGTATATTCGAAAAGTAGGCTGCCCTCTGTGGTCAAAGTCACACCTTTCGGGGTCCGATTAAAAAGACGTGTACCGAGCTCTTTCTCCAATTGCATCATAGCCTGACTAACAGCTGGCTGTGTCATGTATAAATCCTTAGCAGCCCTCGAAAAGCTATTATTTTTTGCTACAACACTAAAAACGCGATATAAATCTAATTTCCCTATCATATAAGCACCCCTTATAGCTATTATATGAACTATTAATTTTACTTATATCATTAATGAAGAGTATAGTAAAATCATATGGATTTTATTTCATTTGACGTTAGAGAGAATGAGGAGAGATTAAATTGGAACGTGTAATCGGTACAGTTGTAAGAGGTCTTCGTGGTCCTATTATTAACGAGGGCGATAATATTGAACAAATCGTTGTAGATACAGTGTTAAATGCTGCAAAAATTGAAGGATATGCAATCGAGGATCGTGATATTGTCACAGTAACTGAGTCTGTCGTGGCACGTGCACAAGGTAACTATGCAACGATTGACGATATCGCAGTAGATGTAGCGGCAAAGTTCGGTGATGATACGGTAGGTGTTATTTTCCCAATTTTAAGTCGCAACCGCTTTGCAAACTGTTTACGTGGAATCGCAAAAGGTGTAAAAAAAGTTGTATTAATGCTTAGCTACCCATCCGATGAAGTTGGTAATCACCTTGTAGATATTGATGAGCTTGATGTAAAAGGTATTAACCCATGGACGGATACACTAAATGAGGTTGAGTTCCGCGAGCATTTTGGCTATAAAAAACATACATTTACTGGTGTAGATTATATTGAATACTATAAAGAGTTAATTGAAGCGGAAGGGGCTTCCTGTGAGGTCATCTTCTCTAATAATCCAAAAACAATTTTAAATTATACAAAGAGTATTTTAACATGTGACATTCATACACGTTTCCGCACAAAACGTATTTTAACAGCGAATGGTGCAGAAAAAGTTTACAGCCTTGATAACATTTTAGCTGAATCTATTAACGGTTCTGGCTTCAATGCGGAGTATGGCCTTCTTGGCTCGAATAAAGCAACTGAGGATAGTGTGAAATTATTCCCACACACTTGCCAACCAATTGTTGACGGAATCCAAGCAAAAATTAAAGAAGCTACTGGCAAAACTGTAGAGGTCATGATTTACGGTGATGGCGCATTTAAAGATCCAGTAGGCAAAATTTGGGAGCTTGCAGATCCTGTTGTTTCGCCAGCGTTCACAGCGGGATTACATGGTACACCGAACGAAGTAAAATTAAAATACTTAGCAGACAATGATTTTGCGGACCTTCGAGGTGAGGAATTAAAAGCTGCTATTTCGGAATATATTCAGAATAAAGATGAGGATTTAACTGGTCAAATGGCTGCACAAGGAACAACACCTCGTCGCTTAACTGACCTAATCGGTTCCCTATCTGATCTTACATCTGGTTCAGGTGATAAAGGAACACCTATGATATACATTCAAGGCTACTTTGATAATTACACTAAATAAACAAAAATGAACTCTCGTCCTAATGAAGAGAGTTCATTTTTATTTATGATGAGGATGACAGGAATCGAACCTGTAATCTCTTTGAAAAGGGATATGCTATCCTTGCACACTTCCTCATAGTTTATAATTTTTGAAAGATTATTATAGTATTACATTTTTCTCAGTCCTTTTTATTGTATAATTCGTCACCTTAATTTCATTAGCTCCATTTTATTTTAAGCCATTAGGTATGATTTCTTCTTGTAGCCAATGCTCACTTGTTTGAACATGCTGTGGTCTCACAAATTTCCCCAAATTATATCGAAAATCATCATAATGGAATGCGTCAATATTTCTAATGACATATCCCTCTTGTTCACCATCAAATATTGATTTACCAGTAAATGTACGTTTTATCTTTTCTTCATCAAAAATACCCCGATATAAAACAGGAACCGTTTCAATACCTAATTCAGCCGCATATGCTACTGTTTCGTCCCAACTTAAACATATATTTTTTTCATTCCAAATACTAAATAAATAAAAATAACTTGTTAGTGCTTTATAATAAATGGAATGCTTCGCATACACATTTTCCCCGCATAATCGCCAATCATTCGGTATATGATAAGCAAAACTCGCATGAAATGTTTTTACCCAATGTCTAGAGGGATGATTAGCGGAATGGATGCTTCTAGCATGCATATAGTCTTTATATAGTGTTGTACCTTCCCCGTCTAACTTTTCAGTTACAACAACCTCTTTCCCAACAAAATGATTTACATTTTTAGCAACCTTATCATCATGTGTGTAGCCTCTGCTCCATGGCAAATGAAAGCTTCTTGGATATTTCATTAACTTCGTCATATTTTCACTCCCTTTCCCTATTGTTTATTTGGCAAATTGATCTGCCTCACGGAAAAAATAAAGCCTTGTTAATAAATCACCATCTAATAAGTGATAAATTTGGCTTCCTCCTCGATCGCCCCCATACTGGATTAACATATGAAATTGCACTAAATGAACAACCTTTAACACAAAGTCCTTTTCAAAGCCTAACTCTAATAGAAAATGGCACACCAGTTGAGCAGATACGTTTTCATGTCCAAAATAGCCATAGCGTTGTTGTAATGGTTTATATTTTTTGCAAAATGGTTTACCGACATCATGAAACAATGCAGCTATTTGTAGAGCTAGTTTATCGCTTTCTAAATAATACTCATTGATATACGCATACACAAAATACGTATGCTGACATAATAAAAATTGATGGAATGAGTTTTCTTGATCGAATTGATAAATTTCTTTAAAAAGTGGAACTGATCGAAGTGTTTGAAAAAGTTCTTCATAAGTGGGCTGGCTTTGTAAGAGTGAAATAAATTGTTGTTGAGAAATATCATAAGGACCTGATTCATGTACAATATGCACTTCATCAAAACCTTCTCCTACTGTCGGGAATTCTAAATACTTTCTCATTTTCTCCATTACCATTAATGGGACATGCCGTTTCCGTTGCTGGTTTCTTTCTACACAGGTTACATAAGGTGTATCAAAATAATAACACTCCTTTTTAAAGGTACTTGGTAACTTTCGTAATGCAAATATCCTGCGCTCCCGTTCAATATTGGTTGCATCCACAATGACAGAAAACCCTTTTGCCACTAAGTTATTAAGACGCTCATATAATGTACGAAAGACCACACGCGATTTCTGCTTAGTTGCGTCACCAAACAATTCATCCCGTATAGCGTCACTAGATAGGATAACCGCATTTTCTCTTTTCGCTAGCTCTTTTACAAATGTACTTTTTCCACTACCAGGCAACCCCACTGTAAAGATCACCTTCATTATTTTCACCTCCCTTCAAGTTTTTATATCGTGTAATGTGGCGTCATCTTTAGTATATCGCCTATCATTTCTAATAAAAATTTATGGTCATCAGTCATAATATGATGCAATTTTACATATAAAAAAGACTGCTCCACCTTTTTTAGAGCAGTCTATGTATATCAATAACTTATTAGCTTATACATTTATTATAGCATAAATTTACAAAAATTACTAGACTATACTTCCTTCAGGAGTAGAGGTATGATAAATTTCCTACTTCAATCACCCTATCGAATAATTGCATTGAGGCTCTTTTGCTTTTTCCTAGGGTCTTTGGACAACCTATAAAAGAGAATCACAATTACCTTCATCTTACCATTTATATAGGTGAGGGTTATTGTCAAGGTAAGCAAATAACTACGGAGAGGAATGTGAGTAAACGTTGGAAAATCAAAAAGAATGGCTAGAAGAAAAGCTTTATCTTGAGGATTCTTTAAACCTCATTCATCACAAAATAAAAGAAATACAGCTAAAAGAGAAAGGCTTCAAAGAAAATGCTGTCGCCTTAAAGAAAACGTTTTGGAATGACGTCAGGGTTAATTTAGATACGGCTGAGGATGTCGATGAAACTTTTTTTGCCATTAAGCAACAGGTAGAGCTTTTATCTGACTCAGAGCTTGCACAACAACGTGCGATTCGAAATGTGAAGGTCTATGAACGTTTACAACAATCACCCTATTTTGCTCGTATTGACTTTTTACAAAATGGGGAAAAAGATCCCTTAAAAATTTATATAGGTGTTGCTACATTATTGGATGAACAGGATGAAAATATAATCATATATGACTGGCGAGCGCCTATCTCAAGTATGTATTATGATTACACACCTGGCGATGCATCCTACGAAACATTAGGTGAAGAAATTCATGGAGAAATGTTATTAAAAAGACAATTTATTATTAAAAATGGCCAACTACAATCGATGTTTAATACAGGCCTTACAATTGGCGATGATTTATTGCTAGATATTCTTGCCCAAAATGCAAACGAGCATATTCGTAGTATCGTTGCAACGATTCAAGCTGAACAAAATAAAATTATTCGACATGTAAACTCCCGATACCTCATCGTCGAAGGTGTTGCTGGTAGTGGTAAAACTGCGGTGGCCTTACAGAGGGTCGCCTATCTATTGTATCGTTATCGCAATGAAATGACTGCCGATCAAATATTACTAATAACGCCTAATCAACTTTTCAATCAATATGTCCATACGGTCTTACCCGATTTAGGTGAAGACAATATGCAACAATTAACTTTTATAGAGTATGTGGAAAAACGATTAGGTCGTCAATTCCAATTGGAATACCCTTATGAGCAACTAGAAGATCTTTTAACAGAAAAGGATGACGCTCATTATGAAACTAAATTAAGTATTATTTCATATAAAGCGAGCCTTGATTTCAAAGATTTAATGGATCACTATGTAAGCTATTTATCGAATAAGGGCTTATTATTTAAAAATATTGTATTTCGTGGGGAACGTATTATTACTGCACAGGAAATTTCGGAATACTTCTATTCCTTCCCTTCCTCTATATCGATACCGGATCGCCTACAATTCGTGAAAGAGTGGTTATTACAGCAACTAACGAAATTTGAAAGAGCTGAGCGTACAAAGGAATGGGTAGAAGAAGCAACTGAACTTTTAGATAAAGAAGACTACTCTAAGTCTTACAGTGAGCTTTTATATGAGGGAAGCTATACAGAAAACTCCTTCGATGATTTTGATCAAGAACGCCAAAAATTAGCGAGACAAATTGTTAAAAAACACTTTAAACCGTTACGTAATTCTGTTACCAAGTTAAAGTTTGTTCATATTTTAGGTATATATCGCCAACTCTTTGATCAAAATAGCCCTTTTTACAAAGCTTTACAGCATCTTATGCCCGATCATTGGGAAGATATTTGCCAACACACACATACTAATTTAACAAAACGCCTTATTGCCTATGAGGACGCCGCTCCATTTTTATATTTACAGGACAAAATTGAAGGGCAACAGACAAATACGATGATCCGTCATGTTTTAATTGATGAAGCACAGGACTATTCACCATTCCAACTCACAGTATTACAGCAACTATTTCCAAAAGCTCGAATGACCATCTTAGGGGATGGACACCAAACGATTCACCCTCATACCTTTGAGAATCCTTCACTACTTGACCCTGAATTATATGGTGGGCAGGCCGAAAAAATGATTTTAACCAAAAGCTATCGTTCGACAAAGCAAATCATTTCACTCACTTCCAATATTTTAAATGATGGTAGTGAAGTAGAGGCTTTTAACCGCAATGGTCCTGAACCTTCAATTACCATTGTGCCAAATGAATTAGAGTTAGTTGATCGAATTATCCAGAACATCAATAATCTTTCTACCAAATTTGAAACAATTGCAGTCATTTGTAAAACTACAGCTGAATGCTCTGCTGTATACGAACAATTAAGAAACCAAATAGATATTCAACTCATTACTCACAGCACTAAGCAATTTAAAAAGGGTATTTTATTACTTCCAGCGTATATGGCGAAAGGAATTGAGTTTGACGCTGTCATTATCTATAATGCGTCTGCCGCTAATTATTCAAGAGAAAGTGAACGGTACTATTTCTATACAGCCTGTACGAGAGCTATGCATGAGTTGTTCATCTATTCCATTAATAAAGTAACTTCTTTCCTTCAATAACAGGTTACAGGAGATTCTGCATTTTACAGACTCTCCTGTTTATTTTATATATAGAACGTATAGTCTTCTGGAATGACACGTTTTAAAAATTTCTTTGTGCGCTCCTCTTTTGGGCTTACGAATATATTATGGGGACTACCCTCTTCAACAACAACGCCTCCATCCATGAAAATCACGCGATTGGCGACATCTTTGGCAAAGCCCATTTCATGTGTGACCACAAGCATTGTAGTACCCTCAGCCGCAATATTTTTCATGACTTGCAATACTTCTCCTACTAATTCGGGATCAAGTGCAGATGTTGGCTCATCAAATAAAATAATATCAGGATTCAATGCTACTGCTCGTGCAATGCCTACACGCTGTTGCTGACCGCCAGATAACTGACTAGGATAGGCGTTGTATTTTTCAGATAAGCCTACTTTGTCTAGTGCCTTTTTGCCAATTTCCACAGCCTGAGCCTTCGGGATCTTACGTCCAACGATTAACCCTTCGGTAACATTTTCTAATGCCGTTTTATTTGTGAACAGATTATAATTTTGGAAGACAAATGCGACGCGCTGACGAATTGCATGTACGTCTTTTTTCTTTACATGTTGAAAATCAACTTCGATATCTCCAAATGTCGCATAGCCTTGATCTGCCTTTTCTAAAAAATTGATGCAGCGTAATAATGTTGTTTTCCCTGAGCCACTAGGACCTAAAATAACAACAACATCCCCTTTATCAATAGCTAAATCAACACCTTTTAAAATTTCATTGCCACCAAATGACTTATGAATATTTTTAATTTCTAACATAATTATTCACCCCTTAGGCATGTGCCGCTTTGTATTTGCTTAAATACTTTTCATAGCGCTTAAACAAGTATTCGACTGTACTACATAAAATTAAGTACACGATAAAGATATCCAAATAGGCTTCTACGTAATTATAGCCAACGTTTGCTGCCACTTTTGCCTTCAATGTAATTTCAGGAAGGGACATTGCGTAGCCTAGGGAGGTAGCCTTAATAAGATTAACGGTAGCTGTGCAAATATTCGGCAATGCAACTACTAAAGCTTGCGGAATGATGATTCGAGTATATGCTTGGAATGTTGTTAAACCTACTGAATGCGCTGCCTCTAATTGCCCTTTTTCAATTGTACTTAATGCAGAACGAAATACCTCTATTAAAATTGCCGTTGAACTGAACGCGAAAACAATAAATGCATACCAAATTGGATTGATTTTATAAATATCATATTCTATATGATACTTTTCAAAAATAACTTTTAACATTAACGGGATACTACTATATATAATAAAGATTTGTATAATGATCGGCGTCCCTCGTACGAAAGAAACATAAATTTTCGCTAGATGGTGGATAACTGGAATTTTATTAATCCTCGTAAGTGCCAGTAAAAAACCAAGTGGTAGAGCTATCAACAAAGCAACAACTGTCACAAGGAGAGCGATAGGAACACCAGATAATGCAACAAAAAATGTTTCAAGTAAAAATTGATAATTCACAGTTATGCCTCCTTACGTTGTTTCTAAGGTCTTCTTACCCTTGCCAAATACCTTTTCTAATATAGCAAATATTTTTTCTATAATAATTGATAACACCCAATAAATAATGGCTAATGCAATATAAATTTCTAATGCATGTGCATTGATATTACTTGCGATAATTAAATTTGCCTTACCGACAATATCAATTAAACCAATTGTATAAGCTAGTGCACCTTCCTGTAATAAAGCGATCATGCCATTCCCAAAGTTCGGCAGAGCAACTACAAGTGCCTGCGGGAAAATGATTCGACGGTAGGCCTGGAATGGTGTTAGCCCAACACTAACAGCTGCTTCAAACTGTCCTTTGGGAATTGCTAAATAAGCGGATCGTATTACCTCAGACATAATTGCTGCAAACTGCAGGGTGAAAGTTACGACTACGAAAATAGCCGTCTCAATTGAATGGAGATTGAGACCGACATTTTCAGCTAATGCTGGGACACCATAATAAACAAGAAATAATAAAACAATAGAGGGCGTACAACGCATAATTGTTGTATACAAGTTTGCGATTTTTTGTAACCATTTCAAGGAAGATAGTTTAGCTGCCGCTAACAATAAGCCAAACAGTGTACCTAAAATAATAGAGGACCCTGCAACTAGGAACGTAATTTTTAAAAAGGGTACTAACACAGGGATTGCGTTCCAAATATATGTTGCGTCAAAATATTTATCCATTTCCTCACCAACTTTTGTTTTTATGAATAAAGACTGCTGAGTGTCACTGACTCAACAGCCTTATAAATTCGTTATTTTTTCAACTAACGATTAACATTTTCTAATACTTCAAATAAATCACGGCCATAGAACTTAGTGCTTAATTCATTTGTTTTCTTTTGTTCCTTAATTTGTGCTATCGCTTTATCATAAGCATCAGCGAATTCTTGTTCCTTTTTATTGAACAATGGCCATGTTTTAATGACAGCAAATTCGTTATAAACAACCTCATCTTTTAAGTTATAATAAGGGCCATCTTCGGCAAGAACCTGTTGTTTAAATGGTCCCTCAATCATGACACCACCATCAACACGGCCTTCATTTACCCACTGCACAACATCAACTGTAAATGCATCGCCAGCCTCAAGCTTAACTTTATTATCAGGGTTTGCCGTATTGTATTCATCAATAATTGTATATTGAGCGTTATTAGCAGCAATCGGTGCTAACGAATAGCCCTTTTTCGCAAAATCAGCTAATGTTTTCACACCTTCATCCTCTTTACGTAAAACTAGACCTGCACTACTTAACCCTAAAAACTCCTTCGGGAAAATAAATTTCTCTGTTCGCTCTTGCGTAAAGAAGGCATTTTTCACCCCTACTTGATATTTCCCTTGCTCTACACCAATTAATAAATCATCACTCGTTGTGCCTACATATTCGAATTGATAGTCCGGCAATAATTCATCTACTAATTTCATTACTTCTACATCATAACCTGTAGGATTCCCATTATCGTCAATATAACTAATCGGCTTTGATGCTTGATCATAGGCAACCTTAACCGTACGAACCTTATCACCATCGCCTGAATCCTTTTCAGCTGATTCTCCAGAATTACAAGCTGTTAAAAGTGCTATAGAAGCCAAACCAACCGCAGCAAGTTGAAAAATTTTATTTTTCTTCATATGTCATTTCTCCTTATTCCTCATGTAAATTTTCATTAACTTTCAGATAGCTTCTTTTGTTCGATTGCAGCAGTCGCTAATTTAATAATCGTCATATCATCCATTGGCGGATTATGAAGTCCTGCACGAACGTTGCGATAGTAGCGTTGTAATGGATTTGTCAGCTGTAAGCTTTTTGCTCCAACTACCCGCATTGCCTTATCCACTATTTCAATAGCCAGATTTGTAACTGTATGTTTAGCCACAGCCATTTCATTTGTGATAAGTCCGCGTCTAGCTGGATCATCGTAGGCTTCAGCCACCCCATACAGGACAAAGCGTGCTTGATGGAGCTTTAATTCAATATCTCCTAAAAGCTGTTGTACATTTGGTAACGTACTAATCGGAGCATTCAAGCTATTGGGCTGATGATGATTAGCAAAATGAATGGCATAATCACGGGCAGCTTGTGCAATACCTAAATAGGTAGCTGGAATATGGAGTATCCAGCCGTTTATCTTACCGCCACTAGGATGACTTGGTAACTCAACTAAATGCTCCTTTGCTACAACGACATCTTTTAACACAAGATCATGGCTACTTGTGCCTCGCATTGCAGACATTTCCCAATTTTCTTCAATGGATAACCCTTTCGAATCTTTATGAATGAGGAAAAACCCAATTTGCTGCTTTTCTTCAATCCAAGCTGAAGTTAGAAAATAATCGAGTACTGGAGATGCAGTCGTAAAGATCTTGCGTCCATTTAATAGCCAGCCATCTTTTGTAGAAACAGCGGTTGTTCCAGGTCGACCACCACGCGTTGGACTTCCCGTTGCTGCCTCACTAACAGCTCTATTAATGATGGCACCTCCCTTTATTTCTTCAGCAAACGCTGTTAATAAATTCTCAGTCCATAACTTCGTTTCATATATTTCACCGACAACGCCTAATGTCCACCCAAGGGATAGAGATGCGTTCTCGTCATAGCTTGCTAACGTTTCTTGCACAAGCACCATATCATAGACTGATAGACCTTCTCCGCCATATTGCTTCGGTAAAGTAAGCTGCGGGTAGCCCATTTGCAAAAGTAATCGATACGCCTCGAAAGGGAAACGAGATTGTTCATCCACCTCAACAGCCTTGGACTTGATCGGCTCTGCAATAGCTGCGAGTTGCCCTAACCAAAATCGTTGTCGCTCTGTTTTTACAAATAAATTTTTCAAGTAGATCTCCTTCTTCCCACAATATATCAATTACACCTCGGCATATTTGTATCTAGTTTTTTTTGGGCTTGCTCGAAAAGCTCCCCTTCAAAATCCGATACTTCCGAAGGGTTTATCTTGATTGAGCACCCAGTGAAATGAAAAATCATCTTCCTCTATAGAGGAGGAGTATTCCGTTCAATTAATATAAATCATATAAATTTACTAAGAATTATTAGTGAAAAAAAATCTCTACCTACTTATTGTAGGGAGATGCTATTAGGTACTGAATTTTCAGATTCGTTGACACTTATAATACTTTTCACATTTAAAAATGTCAATGGGTAATATACAAGTTTTTTTGTTAGTTTAATATGAATTAAAATGATTCAACTTTACCCTTTGATTTATGCACCAAGCTTTGTTTACAACATATGCTAAGACTAATGAAAGAGGTGTATACATGACGAACAACTTCACTTCGCCACAAAATGGTGGCACCTTATCCTATTTCGCTCCACAAGTAATTCAAACTAAGTTTGGTGATATTAATGGTGATGGCTTTTTTGAAACCATTTTTTTAATGGGCACTAAACAGCCTGATAGTCCCTTATGGAAAGATATAACACTCGCTATTTTTTATGGTCAAACAAGACAAATGGAACATATTCCACTGAAACAAAATATAGGCTATAACCCAACCCTTTTCTTAGGCGATTTTACTGGTAATCATATTGAGGATATTTTTGTAATCTCCGATACAGGAGGTAGTGGAGGTATAATTAATGGCGAGATATTTGCCTCGATCAACAACCAAATACTTTCTATTTTTGATGCAGAGTCTTTCAATAACAAACTAAAATATAGTGTCCGTTATGTTGATCACTACAAGGCTGATGTTCAAAGTTCGAATCCTGCTAAACGATACACCATCGATTTACAGTATAAGGGTACAGACTACTTAGCAGAAATCTATAATCCAGATGGCACTTTAAAGCAACCAATTGAAGGCTGGGTAGACCCTTTTAGTGGACTATATCCCGTTGATTATGATCGAGATGGGACATATGAAATTTTAGGATATCAAGAAATTGCCGGTAGATATCATGCTGACGGATTAGGTTATGTAGAAAATATTTTAAAATGGAATGGTCGTGAATTTATAATAGACCGACAAACAGTATCTATTTTTGGAGAGGATTTATCATAGAGACTATCTCTATTAAATAAGATAAAAAAGTAAATCTGCTCGTTTTAATGCAATAATCTAACAAAAACGAGCAGATATTGGTATTTATACTTGTTTTTCAACTAAAGCAAAATAGTTATTTTCAGGGTCTGCAAAATTAAAAACTCTACCCATTGGCATCATTACTAGATCCCCTACCTTAATGCCCTTTGCTTGAAAGTCTTGGTACATTTCTTCAATTTTATCGGCGTAAAACATAATGGAAGGTGTTCCTAAATTTAGTTCTGGCTGCATTTTAGCGATAATTTCTTTATTGTGCAATACAAAGGATGTTTGAGCTTCCTTCGTTGGGGCAATTTCTATCCAGCGCATCCCAGCTTCTTCCTGTTCAGCAACGACAACAAATCCTACTTTTTCAGTCCAAAACTTTACCGCTACATCTTGATCATTAACATAGAGCATTACCTGTCCAATTTGATGAATCATGATATTCCTCCCTCCTCTTTTGAGATTAGTATACATCAATCTTGACCTTTATATAGCTTCTAACAATATTTAATTTTGAGAAATTTCGAATAATTGATAGTCATATATATTACTCACAAATAATTAATCTAAAGTACTTAACTTTTCTTTTTTTTCTGATAGAATGAGAATTATTTACCTTCTAGGGAAAAGTATAGAACAAAAAAATTATGTGAGGATAATACAAGTGAAACAACTAAGTTTAAGAAAAAAGCTTATTTTCTCGTTTTTAGCAATGCTTCTCATCCCAACACTGTTAATTGGAATTGTTTCCTACCAAAGTGCTGAAAAGCAGATTTCAGAAGAACAACAAGCAAGTGCAACTGAAAGTGTACGTATTCTTAATACCAACATTACGAACATGATTAAACCAAAATTAGAGGATGTACAATATTTTTCAAAGAAATTTAATAAATCCTTCTTTCAAGATGAAAATGTTCCAAAACTTAAATCATTACTAAATGAATACGTTAATATGCACCCTGAAGTAGAATTGATTTATATTGGTACTTCTGATGGCAAACTATTGGACGAGCCTGCTCAAGACTATCCTGATGGCTTTGATCCACGTACACGGCCTTGGTATACACAGGCTTTAGATAGTAATGGCGGGGTTTCTATTACAGCTCCATATGTAACCCAATCTACAGGTGACATCGTTATTACAATCACTCAAGCATTACCAGATGGCTCTGGCGTATTAGGACTAGATTTAAATATTTCGACACTAAGTGACATAACGAATAATATTCGCATTGGAGAGACTGGCTTTGCTTCCCTTTTAGATAACAATAAAATTTATATTGCCCAGCCAGATAAAGAAAGTGGTACCGAGGCAGCAGAAAGCTATATTACAAAAATTTATGAACAAGAAAGCGGATCTATTGTTGAAAAGGACCGTCATATGCAGTTTATGACCAATGAACTAACTGGTTGGAAGGTAATTGGTACAATGTTTACTGCAGAGGCTGCAAAGGCTGCTACCTCCACATTGAAGATTAACTTAATCATTATTGTAGTTTCAATTTTAGTTGGCGTTTTGTTTATGCTCTTCATGATTAAATCGGTTGTCAACCCGATTAATAAACTTAAACAAAGTGCCTTAAAAATTAGTGATGGTGATTTAACAGAGTTTATTGACATTCATTCTAAAGATGAAATAGGACAACTCGGTGAAGCATTTGTCTCGATGAAAGTTAGCCTAAAAAAGCTAATTCGTAATGTTGACCAAAGCTCACAACAGGTTCAAAATTCTGCCCAAAGTCTTTCTGCAAATGCTGAGCAAAATATTGCAGCATCGGAACAGGTAACAGAAGCTATGCAACAGGTTGCTATGAGTACTGAGAAGCAAACAACCAGCATTGACCAAAACGCTATTTCAGTTGAGGAAATTGCTAAAGGGGTTGTCGAAGTTGCTGATAGCGCACTCCAAGTTTCAGACCTATCCAGTCAAGCCATTCAACTAGCTGAAGAAGGAGGCCAATCTGTCGAACAAACTGTACAACAAATGAATTATATTCATGAATCTGTTACACAATCGGATAGAATGATTAAAACTCTTTATGACCGCACTAAAGAAATCGGTTCAATTTTAGAAATGATCAGTGCTATTTCTGACCAAACCAATTTACTAGCTCTAAATGCTGCTATTGAAGCAGCACGAGCAGGAGAACACGGCAAAGGCTTTGCAGTCGTGGCAGATGAAGTTCGAAAATTAGCAGAGCAATCCCATCAATCAGCGGAACAAATTTCTGCGCTTATTACAGGTATTCAACAGGATACGGCTAAATCTGTTCAAACAATGATGAAAGCTTCCACAGATGTCCAAGAAGGTCTACAGTTATCCAAGGATACAAAAAAGAAATTTACAAGTATCATTGAAAGTCTTCGAGAGATGGCACCGAAAATGGAGGATATTTCTGCATCAGCACAGGAGATGTCTGCGGTGGTGGAAGAAGTGTCAGCAACAGCGATTGAACTGTCAGACCATGCAAAACTTAATGCTGCTGCCTCTGAAGAAGTGGCAGCATCAACGGAGCAAACATTATCTTCCATGCAGGAGATTGCTTCTTCAGCTAAAACGTTACTCGATATGGCTGATGAATTACAGGGCTATGTAAATCGTTTTAATTACTAATGAAACAGCACGATGATCGTTGGGTAAAACCCAGGATCATCGTGCTTTTAATTGCGCTATTTATTCATTTACCTCATGGCTAAATTGCCATTCAACGCCGAATTTATCAGTAAGCGAGCCGTAACATTTACTCCAAAAAGTTTCTTGTAACTCCATTGTCACTTTTCCACCATCTTTAAGCTTGTCAAACGCTTTTCGCATTTGTTCTTCATCATCGGAAACAATCGCTAGCGTGACATTATTCCCAACTGAGAACGGTGAGCCCGGAAATGTATCTGAGAACATAATTCTACTACCAAATACAGAAAGTCTTGTATGCATAACAAGATCCTTCGCTTCCTCTGGTAAGGGATAATCAGGATTTTGGGGTGAATCTCCAAACGTCATAATTTCAGCCTTGTCCGTATTAAAAACATCTTCATAAAACGTAACAGCTTCTCGACAATTCCCATTAAAAATTAAATATACCTCTACTGCCATTTCCAACACTCCCTTGTCATTTTTTGAAACAATTCTATTGTACATGGATTACAAATCAGAACACAAATTATAAATGAAAAATTCATTTACCCAAAAATTTTACTACATTTAATTTTAAATTTTTTATTTATTTTCACAAAAGCTTTGACATTTACTCAAAAATCATGTAAATTACCAAATGGCGAACAATTTAAATTAAATCTTTAAAAATATTCGTATTTTAGGAGTGTATATAATGGATAACGTATTTGACTATGAGGATATTCAACTAATTCCCGCAAAATGTATTGTAGAAAGTCGTTCAGAATGTGATACTTCTGTTACTTTAGGAGGACATACTTTTAAACTTCCTGTAGTACCTGCAAATATGCAAACAATTATCGACGAAAGTCTTGCTAAAAAGCTAGCTGAAAACGGTTACTTTTATATCATGCATCGCTTCCAACCAGAAAAACGTAAAAACTTCATTCAAGAAATGCAAGGTGATGGCTTAATCGCTTCCATAAGCGTTGGTGTAAAAGAAGAAGAGTATACTTTTATTGAAGAATTAGCAGCTGCCCAATTAGTACCTGATTTTATTACAATTGATATTGCACATGGTCATTCAAATGCTGTTATTCGTATGATTCAACATATTAAGAAACACCTACCAAGCAGCTTCGTCATTGCTGGTAACGTTGGAACACCTGAGGCAGTACGCGAACTCGAAAATGCTGGAGCAGACGCAACGAAAGTAGGAATTGGACCAGGGAAAGTTTGTATTACTAAAATCAAAACAGGCTTTGGTACAGGGGGCTGGCAATTAGCTGCATTACGTTGGTGTGCAAAGGCTGCTACTAAGCCAATTATTGCTGACGGTGGTATTCGTACACACGGAGATATCGCTAAATCTGTACGCTTCGGTGCTTCAATGGTGATGATTGGTTCACTATTTGCTGGTCATGAAGAATCACCAGGTGAAACAATCGAAATCGATGGTAAAACAGTGAAAGAATACTTTGGCTCTGCTTCTGAATTCCAAAAAGGCGAACGTAAAAATGTCGAAGGTAAGAAAATGTATGTTGAGCATAAAGGAAGCATCAAAGATACTTTAATTGAAATGCAACAAGACTTACAATCATCTATTTCCTATGCTGGTGGTACAAAACTAGAAGCTATTCGAAATGTTGATTATGTGATCGTGAAGAACTCTATCTTCAACGGTGATAAAGTATACTAATAAATCGTAACCCCAATTAAGAGCAAACATCTTAATTGGGGTTTTTTATGAACCTTACCTCTTTTATAATTCTTTATAAACTTACATTTATTATCAGAATTTTCTATTTAATTAGAAAACTTTGTATTATAATGTAACTATATAGAAGTTGGAACGGAGGTTTTGTCTTATGAAGACAGTACGTCATAAACTTGTTAGTCTTGCCATTATCGTTATTCTGATATCCACAGGACTAGTTGGAACGGTCAATTACATTGTCGTAAAAGGCGAACTAGATCAAGTAGGCCAGCAAAGTCTTAAGAATGGCACACTAGGTATACTTAATTTAATTGAGCAGCTAGATGCCCAAGTTCAGAATGGAAAGCTAACTCTTGAAGAAGCCCAAGAAAGTGCAAGAACACAGATTGTTGGTAAAAAAGTTGAAGATAATAAACGCTCTATTGATAATCCCGTCAAATATGGAGACAACTTCTACTTCTATGCCTTCCAGGATAATGGCCTGGTCGAAACACATCCATCTCTAGAAGGACAAGATATATCTGATTTACAAACAGAGGATGGTCGTTATTTTGTAAGAGAAATGATTGAAGCTGCAAAAGCTGGTGGAGGGTATGTACGTTATGATTGGGCAATCCCTTCCAATCCTGAAGTTGTTGCGCCCAAAATTACTTATGTAGAAATGGATAAGCATTGGGGCTGGATTATCGCGGCTGGTACATACGAAATGGATTTTAATGCTGGTATTAACAAGGTTTTATATTACACGCTCGGTTTGACAGTACTTGCAACTGCAATCGGTGTAGCTCTTTTCTGGTTCTTCTCTGGTCAAATGACCACTTATATACGCAAAATTATGATCATCACATCGGATATTTCGAAAGGTAAGCTAACTGGGGATGACTTACCTGTAACTACAAAAGATGAATTAGGTATACTGGCTAATAATGTGAATAATATGAAACAAAGCTTACACGAAATGGTCAATAACACCAAGGATAGTGCATCGCACATAAGAGTTTCTTCAGAAATGCTTAGTGCCATTACAGAGGAAACTACCGCTTCAGCAGATGAAATCCATCAAGCAATCAATGCTATTTCTAAGGGAGCTATTGTGCAAGCTGAAGAAGCAGAAATGGCTATCAGTAAAGTTGAAACACTATCATCACTCATTTCAAATGCTACAGAGAAATACAGTGAGATTACTGAAAATATGGGTATAATTAATCAATCTCAAGATAACGGTAGGCAAAAGGTTGATGTCTTACTGCAAAATTCAAGTGAATTCACACAGGTAATTGAGGAGTTAAGGGCAAATTTTTCAAGTTTGACAAGTCAAATGAAAGAGATTCATCAAGTGGTACAAACTATAACATCTATTTCGGAGCAAACAAATTTATTGGCACTAAATGCTAGTATTGAGGCTGCACGTGCAGGTGAACATGGTAAAGGCTTTGCCGTAGTAGCTGAAGAAGTACGAAATTTATCTGAGGATACCAACGAAGCTACTAATCGTGTTAGAAATTTATTGCAACGTATTGAAGTTGATACCGCTAATTCAGATGCAAAGATGATACACACGCTGCAACTTTCACAAAGTCAGGCGATGTCAATTAGTGAAGTAAAAGGGGCCTTTACTTTCCTCGCAGACTCCATCCGCGACATTTCGGAGCACCTTGTCTCACTCGATAAGGGGATGAACGAAATGTCTGATAATCGGATTATTGTGATGAAAGCTATTAATGAAATAGCCAGTGTAGCTACTCAATCTGCAGCAGCTACTGAGCAAATTAATGCTTCTATTGACGAACAAAAGTCAGCAGTAACCTCTATCATGAACTCCTCTATGGAACTTCATACAGAGGCCGAGCGTATGCATGACTTAGTAGAACGCTTTACATGAATTTATATAAAAAGAATGCTACGCATAGTCCGTAGCATTCTTTTTATTATTATAGTTTGTTAATAACCGCGTGGATTGTTTCCTTAAGTTCTGCATCATGATCAGCAAGATCTACAAGGTTACCTAGACGCTCACGTAATACAGGACGCTCAATTACTAACTTTTCATCAAGTACTTGTACTAGTAGTTCAATAATTAGACGGTCACGAACATTTAACGCTTCTTCTAAACGTTCTGGTGTAATTTTCGCATCAGTTTTTGCAGCTTTTGCCATTTTAAAAACCCCTTTTAAATTTTATATTCATGCACATCTATTTTAGCATACCACTAAATTATTTTGAAAACTTTCTTTCATGAAAATATACCAAAACTTTACAAAACCAAAAGGAAACATTAACGATAAATTGTTATATTCATATCATAATGTATCTAAGCTTAGCCATATAATGACGTGTTGCTCCCTCATTATTTAGAAACGTTTAATAAGGAATTCGATTGGAGGAATTACATGAATCAAAAAAACTCAACTTACTTACAGCTCATTAAAGCTGTGCCTAAATCTCTCCAGCTATTTCTCAATGTCTGCCTTGTATTACTAGCTCTCATACTTTCATTTTTACTTTTTAAGGAGCTAATTGAATTTCTAAAAATTTTATTATTTGCCAAGGAAGGCGGCGATTATAAACAATTCCTTGCCAATATTCTTATTTTCTTTTTATATTTTGAGTTCATCACAATGATTATTAAATATTTTAAAGAGGATTATCATTTCCCGCTTCGCTATTTTATATATATAGGTATCACAGCGATGATTCGTTTAATTATTGTAGAGCACGATCATCCTTTGAACACGTTAATTTATTCTTTAATTATTCTAATATTAATAATAAGTTACTTTATTATTAATATCACACCACTTGAAAGACCCTCGAGATCATCTCTTTTTATAGAAAAAGAACATTAATAAACCGTGAGAGTCTTTTAAAATGCCGATAAACATGTTGGCTTTTCAATGACGAAGAAAAATTGCTGCAATACCTGTAAATAGTGCTCATCGCTAACCGTTATTTGACTAAGCATAAAGAGCTCTTGGACTGTTACGACACCCATTATCAATGAAGAAAGCTCTGCTACATCAATGCTTACTTCAACATCATAGCTACCACTTTCTAAAATGTTAATGGTACCATTAACGGCTTCAATAATGAGCTGTTGGCTATTCTCAACGAGTAAAGAATCCATAACGATCAATTTAATTGTCAGGGTGACACCGTTAAAATTACGCGTCTTAAGCTCATCAAAAAAACCCTTCACATTAATAATACGATACATTAGTCCAACTCCTGACATGGCACTTGCATGATAGACACTTGGAATTAATTGATTTGTACCATTCCTAACATCCCCTAGAAAGAAATGAACATTTTCTTCTTGGGTATTCCATTCAATCCTATTTACCTGGTCTGCCTGGCTGTTTAAGAATGTACTAAGCTCTAATAAAGCTTGTGGAGTCTCATAGATGAACTCTTTAATAACCAAATTGTTCAGCATAAAATTATCGTCACTTTGCTTTTTAAACGAAAAGACTAAATAGCCCTGTACAGTACCTTGCTGTTCCATCGCAATCACATAATTTTCAATGTTTTTAAAAATAAAGGATACCTCAGATGTTGTTTTAAGAAACATCCCATGCTTTTTAGCTGCAACTCTGTTATAGCAATCTATTAGCTGTTGCTGACCTTCAATGGTTAAATATTTTAGGTGCTTTTTCGTAGGCCCCTTAGGAAAGCTTAATGGCTCTACTAAGTATTGATAGATTTTTGGTCCATACCCAAAGCCCATTTTCTTATAAAAATCCGGTCTAAATGGATACAGTGCCACGAAGTGAATATTCTTCTCTAGAAAAATACTAAAAAAATGCTCGATTAATTCCTTTGCAACCTTCTCTTTTTTATATAATAAATCCACTGCAACTAATCCTACCCCACCGACTGGTAGCATGTTAGAGAATAGGTTCATTTGAAAGTCATGTAGTCGCATACCACCTATGAGTTTGTCATTTTCCCATAGTCCATAATAATGAAGAGACTCGTCATTGCTCTGATTGTACATAAATAGATTCTTTAGCTGCTCTTTTGTCGGTTGTGCCCCATCCATTCTTCCCGGATAGGCTCCTACAACGATATTTACAAAGGATACAAAGTCTTGTTCCTTTACTATTTCCTCTATCACTCTCACCATTTCCCCTCCATTTTTAAAGAATTGCATGTTGTTCTTGATTTTTTCATATTAATTTTTAGATGCCATAATAACATATATTACCACAATAAATCATGAGCATTGAAAATGATTAAAGGAGGAATTTGAATGACTTTAATTGATTCTTATCTTCACGAAGTGTCTAAAAAGCTACATAAGAATACGCGGCGTGAAGAAATATTGCTTGATCTAAAGGCTACTATAGAGAATATGTTGCCTGAGCAATATTCAGAATCTGATGTGAAAACCGTACTCCAAAAACTCGGTAACCCTGTAAAAATTGCTGCAAGCTATCAGGATACACCCCGTTTTTTAATTGGCCCAGATATTTTTGACCAATACATCGGAACGATCAAACTAGTCATACCTTGGGCAATGTTCATGACGATCATTATTCAAGTAATTAAAAAAATAGTGCTGTTTGCAGGGGAAGAGGCACTTCTCACAACAATTATTTCAACATTTTCCATGATCATTGTTGCCATGATTTCTGTATTTTTTCACGTATTGTTTTGGATCACGGTTGTCTTTATCATCGTTGAGCGATCTGGTTCTAATAAAATTCAACTGCCTTTTTTGAACGCGAAACAATGGTCCCCTGATGATTTAGTAAAAATAAAAAATATTCCTAAAGACAAAGTCATCACTTTAAGCGATACAATTTTTAGTCTTTCAGGGATCTTTATTTTTGCTTTTGTTTATTGGAATGCCTATCGTCTTTTAGGTATTTATACAACAAACGACAACGGTAGCTTGAAATTCGTTATGCCGATCTTTAATCAAAATATTTTACAAACGTTTGCCCCTATAGTCTTCCTATGTATTATTCTTAGTGTCGTTTTAACGTTCGTCAAATGGCGCTCAGGTCAATGGACAATGCCAATCGCTATAACTAATGCACTGCTTCAAGGTGGAGGAACCGTTGTATTTATTGCCCTGGCAATGCATCAAGATTTTATTCATAGTGCCTCCATCCCCTATATAGCCACTATCACAGATACAGCTTCAGCTAAGGTAACATTTTTTATAGATAAGATTTTACTCCTCGGTATGATTACTGCTGTATTAGTAAATGCATTTGATATATATCAAGGATTTAGAAAAGCTAAAATGTAAACTCTCTTTCATTCAATTTCTAGCAAACTATACATTCAGATCGCCAAAATACCTTTATTCTCTGATGTTTTGTATAATGATAAAGTTGAAAGTATTTTATATACATGAATAATAATCTGCACAATTCAATCAGAGTAAGGAGAAGTAACTATGACCATTCTTCTAGTAGATGACAATCAAGTCAATTTATTTGTCATTGAAAAAATACTAAAAAATGCAGGTTATGATAACTGTGTTTCTCTTTCATCTGCTTATGAGCTATTTGATTATTTACAATTAGATGCACCAAATCCAACAGGAAATTCAGTAGATTTAATATTGTTAGATATTATGATGCCAGAAGTAGATGGTATTGAGGCCTGCAAACGTATTAAACAAAATGAAAGTTTGAAAGATATTCAAATTATATTTGTCACAGCGCTCGAAGATAAAAACAAGCTAGCAGAAGCATTAGATATCGGTGGTGTAGATTATATTACAAAACCAATTAATAAAACGGAGCTGCTTGCAAGAATTCGAGTTGCATTACGTTTAAAATCGGAATTAGATTGGCACACTCAGCATGAAAAGAAAATACAATATGAACTCGATTTAGCCACTCATGTACAACGAAGCCTACTAAGCCCACCATTAAACGAGAAGGATATCCGTATTGAAGTTTCTTATTTACCATCCTCAAATTTAGCGGGTGATATGTATTATTGGTATAAAATAGATGATCATCGCTATGCCATTATACTTTTGGATATGATGGGTCATGGAATATCTGCAGCACTTGTTTGTATGTTTATCTCCTCTGTTTTAAGAGAGGCTGTTAAACAATTAAACGAGCCTGAACTTGTCATTAAAGAACTGAATCGTTATATGACCCTGTTGCAAGATGGAAAAGACAATAATCTTTATTATTTTACAGCCATATATTTAGTAATTGATACAGAGCAAAAAACAGTCGAATATATAAATGCTGGTCATCCTCCTGGATACGCACTAATAGACGAAAAAACATGTATTCCATTAAATCAAGGAAGCTGTGCGGTTGGCTTTTTCGATGAAATTAAAGTTAAAAAGCAATGTATTCAATATGAACAGGATATTCAAATTGTGCTATTTACAGATGGCGTATTAGAAGCAATGGGACCCTGTGAAATTGAATCAGAAAAGCATTTGCAAACGCTAACATCCTCCAAGTGGGATTATTCACAATGCCTGATTGACAATTTATTACCGAAGGATAAACAAGAAAATCAACCTGATGATATGTGTGTATTAATGATTCAAGCAACTAGCACTTCTATATAAATAACAAAGAGAGGCTATCCAATGTTAGGATAGCCTCTTACTCGTTAATATATTTTTTGATAAATTCTTTCATTGCTAGCAATTTCACTATATTTTGAAATAACCTCATCAAAGCGCAATGTTTCTTTATCCCCTAAGCATAGAAAACCTTGCTCACTTAGACTTTCATAAAACAACTGATGTACTTGACTCTGTAGCTTAGGTGAAAAATAAATAAGGACATTTCGACATAAGACTACATGAAACTCATTGAATGATTGATCTGTTACTAAATTATGTTGAGCAAAAATAATATTTTTCAATAATGTTGGGTGGAAGTAGGCATATTGATAATCTGTATTATAGTACTCCGAAAAAGCGTGGACACCCCCAGCAAGCATATAGTTTTTCGTATAAGCCTGCATTTTATGAATAGGAAAAGCGCCTTTCTTTGCTTTTTCTAATACTTGCTCATTCATGTCTGTTGCGTAAATTACTGCCCTATCGATTAGCCCCTCTTCTTGAAGCAAGATAGCCATAGAGTATACTTCCTCACCTGTCGCACAACCAGCATGCCAAATCCTTATTTCTGGGTACTCTCGTAAAGTGGGGATCACTTTTTCACGAAAGGCTTTAAAAAAACTAGGGTTACGAAACATTTCGGTTACATTTATCGAAAAGTCATTCAAAATTTGCTCTAAAAATTCCTTATCATGAATGACCTTTTCTTGTATACGTGAAATCGTTGGAATGTTATTTATTCTCATCCTATTGAAAATTCTACGCGAAATCGATGAGCGATTATATTGACGAAAATCATACCCAGATAAACGATAAATAGCCTCTAGTAACAAATCAATTTCTAAATTTGTTTGCTTATTTAATTGTATATTTTGCTCCAAAGGCTGAAATTGTTCCATGTTCATTAACTCCCTTTAGAAACCAACCATACTCTTAAAACCGATATTAATTGATCTAAATTTAATGGCTTACTAATATAATCTGATGCACCAGCCTGTAACGATTTATCGCGATCATTTTTCATAGCTTTTGCTGTCAGCGCAATAATCGGTAAATCTGTGCGTTTCATTTGTTGACGAATAATAGTCATCGCTTCATAGCCATCCATATTAGGCATCATAATATCCATCAGAATAAGATCGATCTCAGCATTAGCTTGCATGACCTCTAAACATTCAAGTCCGTCTTTGGCCACTAAAATGTTCATACCTCTTTTTTCTAGAGCAGTTTTTAACGCATAAATATTACGGTTATCATCATCTACTATTAAAATATTTTTCCCTTGGAAGACCTCTACTTCTTGTTGAAGAGCTTCCTCCATTTCTTGTGGTTGTTCTTCTATTTGTTCTTCTATTTGTTCCTCTTCTACCGTCGTAGCGGCAACTTCGTTCATAGCAAGCTTTTGGCAATGTTCCTCTTCAATTCCATTTGGTAAACTTGGAATCGTTAACGTAAAGCTACTTCCTTGTCCCTCTGCACTTTGCAGCGTAATCCAGCCACCAAGCAGCTTAGCAAATTCCTTACAAATTGAAAGACCGAGCCCAGTTCCACCATATTTCCGAACTGTAGCACCATCTGCTTGCTGGAATGATTCAAAAATTAGCTGATGCTTGTCTTTTGGAATACCTATCCCTGTATCAGATACGGTAATTTCCAGCCAATCTGTGCTTATGTCTTGCATATTATTTGTTAATTGTTGTGGTGTTAGCTGGTTAATGGCTAATGATACAGATCCTTGTTCCGTAAATTTAAACGCATTTGATAATAAATTTTTTATGATTTGATGGAATCTCTTTTCATCCGTATAGAATACATCTACAACATGATCTGCCTTTGAAATATCGAATGCTAAATTTTTCTTCATTGCAACAGGTGCAAAGGTATGTTCAATTTGCACTGGTACTTCACTCATATTCACTTCATTAAAAATGATATCAAGCTTCCCAGCCTCTACTTTTGATAAATCTAAAATATCATTGATTAAAGCAAGTAAATCTTCTCCAGAAGAATGAATCACTTTAGCAAACTCTGTTTCCTCGTCTGTTAAGTTTTGTTGACTATTTTCTGCTAGCATCTCCGATAAAATTAATATGCTATTTAAAGGTGTTCTTAATTCATGTGACATATTTGCTAAGAACTCGGATTTATAATTAGAATTAAGTATTAGTTGTTCTGCACTTTCTTCTAATTCCTTCTTCGCCCTCTCCAACTCTTTAGATTTAGATTCAGCCTCTTTCGTGCGCTCTTCTAGTTGCTCATTAATCATTGTCAGCTCTTCTGTTTGCATTTGTAACTCTTCAGATTGTGTCTGAAGCTCTTCTGACTGAACCTGTAATTCTTCTGTCATTGCTCTGGATTCATTTAATAGACGAACAATTTCCATACGCCCTAACACACTATTCACTGTTAAGCCAAATGTTTCAGTAACTTGCTGCACTAATTCTTGCTGCAACTCACTAAATTTAGTCATTGTTGCGATTTCTACCACTGCTATAACTTCATTCTCAAAAATTATAGGGATCAATAAAATATTTTGTGGCCTTACTTCACCTAAACCCGTTCTAATTAAGCGATAGTCTTGCGGAATATTATCATAAAATAATATCCTTTTTTCTAATGCGCATTGACCGATTAATCCTTGTCCCATTTTAAAGCTTTCAATACCGACACGGTCATCTCCATCAGCAAAAGCAGCCTTTTTCACAAAATGTACTTGTTCCTCTGTTACTTCTCTGACATAGAATGCACCAAGGGAGGCTTGTGTTTTCTGTGCTACTTCTGATAGGAAGATCTCAGCTAATTTTGTAATTGCTGAAACACCTTGATATTTTGTCACGATTTCTGCAATATTACTTTGTAACCATTCTCTCTTTTCTACTGACTCTAACAGTATATTTGTTGCTTCAGCAAGATCATTTATTTCATCATTAGAGCTCACATGGATTCTTCTCGTGAAATCACCTTTCGTAGCAGCCATTTCTTTAATGGTTTGTGTAACTTCCGTTATCGTTCTCACGATTGAACGTGAAATTCCACTAGCTATCACAATGGCAATGACAGAAACTAAAATTAAGATCCCAAATAAGCCACTTGTTAATTTACTATTCTGTTTGTCTAATTGACTTGCCTTTGCTTGTGTATAAGCATTTTCAGTTGAGCGGAAGGAATCAAATAATTTGCGCATTTTCTCCATATCTTGGCGCCCACTATCTACTTTAAAAAATTCATTCAACGCTTCTATATTATTATCCTTTTTCAATTGGATTGTTGGCTTACCTGAAGTATTTATCCAATGTTCAATCGTTTCCTCTATCTCTTTTAACTTTTCCTGTTGAGAAGGTTTTTCCTTCATTTGCTGATAGAGATTATTAAAATCTAACTTCCAATTTTCAGCCGCATTATCATAGGGCTCTAGATAACTTGGTTCACCTGTAATGATGAAACCTCGCTGACTCGATTCCATATCTAATACATACTTTTCAATCTCATTGGTTAAAGTTTGAACATTGGAATCGTATTTAATAATAAAATTCCGTTCTTTTTGTAAAGAAGTAATTTGATTATTTAATATGACAACGGCAGCAAGTAAGCAAAGAATGATTACGATATAACCTAATGTAATCTTGGAGCGTATACCCAATTTCAATTTATTTAACATTTGGTTTTCCTACCTTTACCTTTCTTTCACTTTATTATTATTACTAGTATACATGCAAAAATAACTAATTATCTCTTCTTTTAACATTCACAATAAAGAAACTTTGCCAATTTAATATTAATAAGTCTAGAATTTTTTCATATACATCATATAGTGAACGAATTCTAATTAAGGAGAGAATACATGTGGATATCATCGTAAGGCCAGGAGATTCACTTTGGCATTTTAGTGAAGTGTTTAACATACCACTTCAACTAATTCTAGATTCCAATAAAAATATTAATCCCCAATTTTTAAGAGTTGGACAACGCATTCGTATTCCTGGTTTTATAAACATTAGCTATCAAATCAAACAAGGGGACTCTTTTTGGCAGATTGCACAGAGTCGAAACCTGCCCCTCATCGCCATATTACTCGTTAATCCTGGTCTCAACCCCAATCACTTACAAATAGGTCAGATCATTCACATACCTCAACGCATTACATGGCGCTTAGTTGAAGGTAAACAAAATTACACGTACACTCATATGATGAATGATATAAAAAAGCTGCTCAACGTATATCCTTTTCTCCAAAGTACAAGCATTGGGAGCTCCGTTTTAGGGAAAGAACTCCCTGAGCTTTTAATTGGCAATGGAGCTAAACGTATTCATTATAACGGCTCGTTTCATGCGAATGAATGGATTACTACACCTATTATTCTAACATTTTTAAATGACTATTTGCTCGCCCTCACTAATCAAAGTAGTATTCGTGGCATTTCTCCATTTTCTTTATATCAACAAACATCCCTTTCTATAGTACCCATGGTGAACCCTGATGGAGTCGATTTAGTATTACAAGGCCCACCAAGTGATGAAGCATTAAAAAATCAATTGATTACATGGAATAATGGGAGCTCCGATTTTTCTGGTTGGAAAGCAAATATCCATGGGATCGATTTAAATGATCAATTTCCTGCAAAATGGGAGCTAGAAAGTGCCCGCAATCCCAAATCACCTGGCCCTAGAGATTATAGTGGGGAAAGGCCTTTATCTGAACCCGAAGCCATTGCAATGGCCAACATGACCAAGCAACGTGATTTTTTAAGAGTTCTAGCATTTCATACACAAGGTCGCGTTATTTATTGGGGCTTTGAAAATCTTGAGCCCCCAGAATCCGAAGTCCTTGTGAATGAATTTAGTAGAGTTAGTGGCTATGAGCCCATTCAATCTGCAGGTAGCTATGCAGGCTATAAAGACTGGTTTATTCAAGATTGGCGTAGACCGGGCTTTACCGTTGAGCTGGGAAGTGGTACAAATCCTCTCCCCCTCAGCCAGTTTGATGACATTTATGACGAAGCTTTAGGGATTTTCCTCGCTGCATTGTATATGTAAAAAGATTGTGCGAACTCCACTCACCATGAAAGAATCCTTTTAGGATTTTCAGTGAGTGGAGTCTTTTTGTGTGGTATTGTCTCGGCATACTAGCACTATAAAAAAGAAAACAAATTACTTTGACAGGTAGAGTAATGTTTGCTAATATTACTCTAACAGATAGAGCAATAAATAAAGTAGGTGACTTATGGTTCGCAGTGATATTATCCGAGGACATTTGGATTCGATTATTTTACGGCTAATTTCAGAAAAGGATCGTTATGGCTACGAAATTTCTCAGGAAATAAGTCTCCGTACAAACAATCGGTTTCAAATCAAGGAAGCAACTTTGTATGCAGTTTTTCAACGACTTGAGAAAAAGGAAATTATTGAAGCCTATTATGGAGATGTTTCACATGGAGGCAAAAGAAAGTATTACCGTATTACTCCATTAGGTAGAGCCTATTTAAATGAGTTAGTGAAAGAATGGTCGGAAGTAAAAGAAATAATCGATTTATTTATGGAGGGCTTAGAATGAAAAGAATAAAAAACCATATTGATGAGCTTTTTAAAGATATTCCTCGTAACAACGAGACTGAAATGGTCAAACAAGAGATTATTGAAAATCTTGAAGAAAAGGTATTTTATTTGATGGATCAAGGAAAAGAACAAGAAGATGCTATTAATAAAGCAATTGTAGAATTTGGAGATATTGAAGACTTAAAAAAAGAATTGGGTGTTAAAGAGCCTGCAAAGAAAAACATGGCAAAATTAAATTTAGAGTTTTCAATTTGGGGAAGTAGCTTAATTATTGCCTTTTTTATTTTCATTAATCTTTATTACACGCCGCATACAATTTGGGCAATCTATCCGATCTTCGCTATTCTATGGTGGCCTTTATCTATGTACTTTGTGTGGACGCGTAAGAGATGGGGTGAATAATCATGAGGAACTTTATTAACTTTTCTATAGCTGGGAGCTTGATGACAATGATTTTCTTAGGGATTGTCAATTACACGACATCGCCCCAAACAATATGGTTTATCTACCCTTGCATACTGCTTCTACTATGGCCTATTACATTATTTTTTATGTCAAAAAAAATGTATAAACAATACTCTCTCGTTTGTAGTGCTATAATTATCTCGTTTCTTATTATCGAAAATTATCTATACGCTCCAAATCATTTATGGTTCATTTATGCCATCTATCCGATTATCTGGTGGCCACTTCTAATGTATTTAGGAGAAAAAGCAAAGACGTTACAAACAGCACTTATTGGCTGTGCTTCTACAATTATATATTACGCATTGCTAAATATCATGGTATCTCCACAATATCCTTGGGCGATTTATCCCGCATTTTTAGTCATGTGGTGGCCTCTTGCTTTATATCATGCTCAACGCAAAACTTTTGTAGCCTTCTCCGTTACAGCTACATTGCTAATTAGTATCTTTTTCATTACAGTCAATGTTATTTCTTCACCAAGCGTTATATGGGCAATTTACCCTATTTTCGTGACACTATGGTGGCCACTAAGTATGTACTTTTATGTCTATAAAAGAAGAATGTATCACGCTACTTTTGTGAAACGAATGTAAAAAAGAAGTCTATTAAAAAATTCATAATATACCTTGATATGATGTTTCCTTTCTTTTATTGGCGCTACTATTCCCACCATGGACTCATCTATAAAAGGGGCTAAGGTACTTGTAGCTTTTAAACAATTATTAATGATTGGAAAGGTTAATTTAGTTGCTATATAATTTAACCATTAAATATTTTAACGGACGTGATTATATGGCTGAAAGTCTACACAATGTAGAGATTATTATGAAGGAAATGCTAGATATACAGCAAAAGTCAAAAATGTTTGTAGAGCTTTTATCTAAAGGGGAAGCGTTATCACAAAACCAATTAATTTTACTCCTGCAACTAAAAATAAATGATGGTATGAAGGCGACAGAAATTGCCGAATTCTTCAGTATCACTCCTGGAGCTGTCACTTCCATGTGCGATAAACTGGAAAAACTAGAGCTGATACAACGAATTAGAGAAAATAATGACCGCCGTGTCGTCAAAATGACTTTAACAAGCAATGGGGACAAAAAGGTTCAAGAAATCTTTTTAAAGTTTTCACAGGATAAACTCATAGATATGGCCAATATTTTACGTGAAGTAAATCAATTAATGAATAAAATTTTTTAGGATTTCAACAAATTGAAATCCTTTTTTATTGCCTCAAAATTAGGGAATTCATTTGTTCTTGACAAAGGGAAGTTGCATATACTTTAATTAATATATATTTTAGTAATTAAAATATATATTAATTAAAGTATATGAGGTGACTTTTATGTTTCAACAACTGCGTACCCTAACACTTACGAATGGCCGTATTAAATATTTGGATATTGAGTATGAGCAATTAAATATTCGTGGAGCCGTAACAATACATCAAGAAGTTCGCATGCAAAAAGTGTCTACTCATGGCCATAGCTCATTTTATTTTCCCGTTATTGTCCATGAATTTAACAGCACAGGTTCATGTACGTTAAAAGATTATTGTGAAATCGATGAACTAACAAATGCAGGTAACCTTAAAGTAAAAAAAGGTTGTGTCCAAAAAATCAATAGTACCGGGAAAGTAATAATTGAAGGGAAACTACAGAGCGAACATTTTGAGGCTCTTGGTGTAGTGAAAGCCGCTGAATTAGTAGCTAATCACTTTCAGTTGAAATTATCAGGAGAAAGTAAAATTGGCAGGCTGCGAGCTGAAAATGTAATGATAAAAAAAGATCGAGTGACACTTCTTCCATTATTTAAGAAAAGGTTAATTTGTCACACAATCTGTGGAAAACAGTTAAAGCTATCTTATACAAATGCACAAATTGTGGAAGGTGAAGTAGTTATAGTAGGAGAAAATTGTCTCATCGAAAGGCTTTATTATACAGATGATTATTCAATCGATTCAAATGCAGTCGTGCATCATATTATTCGGAGGGAAATAGAATGATATTCCTAAAAATGCTACAAGCTTTTTTTTGCTCACTAGCTCTTGTTGTATTGTCAGTTCTATACATTGGCTTACTCTTAAGTGCTATACTATCTATATTCGCTGGCTTTTTACGAACATTCGGACTGGATCAAATTAAAATGAGTATCTGGTACGGTGTAGATATACCTATTATTTTCAGTATCCCTCTAGCACTTCTAGTAGCTGTACTTCTGTTCTTTTGCGCCACATACATCAAACGTTCTATTGTATTCTGTATATCCAAACTTCGCGTTTAGAATAATCAAGAAAAGGCATATTCTTTTGGGAAACTGCCTTTTCCTGAGCAATACGATGACTCTTTTTATTAAGGTAATCATTGTTCCATTCTCAGTTATCAAGTATTAAGGAACATTGCTAAAGCTCCCCTTCTAGAAAATTGATGATGTAGACTTCTGGTCTAGCAAGAAACTCTGTAAAGCTGCATAAATCAGCGTATTCTTCATGCTCCACATCATAGCACCCAATTTGGCCCTTTCCATTTGGGTTCCACACTACTTCTATGTCAGAATAATTATCAACATATGCCGAAAGTCGGAGAAGTTTTTGACGACCAAGCTTCATCTCAATTGTGTCTGTAAGCTTAAAAAACTCAATATACTGAATGTCATAATCATTTGGTGGAAGTTTAAGATACAATTTATCACCCGTTAGAAAATCGACCAATTCATCTGGTAAATTATATTTATTTAACGCATATTTTTTATTTACTATTGAATGAAGTTCCGCAGGTTCTTGTGCTTTCAAATAATTCGCTAGCTCTTCATTTTTCAAACCTACGGCAATAGTATAAGCTCTTTCTCCATTTTTCTCGGTTAAAGAGACATCTGCACCACGTTCAACCAAATATTTCACCATAGCAATATTCCCCATGCGTGAGGCAATAGTTAACGGTGTGGCAGCATAGGGGTAAACCATGTCAGACTTTTGATAATTAATATCTGCCCCCTCATCGAGTAAATAAGTGACTGTTTTCATATCATAATTAGCTACAGCCTCACGTAATACGGCCCCACCATGTTCTTTAATATCTAGTCCGAGCTCATGAATAAGTGGGATATTTTTTTTATTCCCATAGTAGGCCTGTGAAAAGGCTCCAGAACCAACCTGATTATATCCATCTAGATTTGCCCCTTGTTTGACAAGGTAACGGATGATATTCTCCTTACAATATCGAACAGCAACTAAAAAAGCAGGGTTTTTTTCGACATTCAAGTTGACATTATATTCAACTAACAGTTTTACTACATCAAATTTTTGTAAAATCAGTGCTAAGTTTAATGGACTTAACGTGGTATGCTTACTTAATATAAAATGTTCTTCAATATTCCAGCCCCTATTCTTTGCTACTCGTAAAGCGGTGATATTACCAGTATAAATATGCATTGCAATCTCTGGTAGCTCCTGAAATGTCCCAATATCTTTTAGCTTAATCATCTATTGAATGGCTCCCTTCCTACATTTACGAAAAGTATAGAAAACAACCTATAACAAAACAACAGGATATATGGCTCCAGTTTTAAAAAGATCATGATGAAGTCAAAAAGATTTATACTAATTTTTATAGTTACTTTGTTAAAATTGTGGCAAGCATTAAAAATTTCCCAGGAAAAGGCATACAAAAAGAGCTCTCAATTTTAAATAGATTGAGAGCTCTTCCTTATTTATTTCAAACCTAGTGCTTTATCTGTTGTTGCATTAATTTCTTTTAGAAGCTCTGGGTTTTCTGCTAAAGATAAACCATATGATGGAATCATTTCTTTAATTTTTGGTTCCCACTCTTTGATATGTTGAGGGAAACATTTATTAAGAACCTCAAGCATAACATGTACAGCAGTAGACGCACCTGGTGAAGCTCCGAGTAAAGCTGCAATTGAACCATCAGCAGCACTTACAACTTCCGTACCAAATTGAAGTGTACCTTTACCGCCCGCTTCTGTATCTTTAATAACTTGTACACGTTGACCAGCAACGATAATATCCCAATCATCACTCTTCGCGTTTGGAATGAACTCACGTAACTCTTCCATACGTTGTTCTTTTGAAAGCATAAGCTGTTGGATTAAATACTTTGTTAATCCCATCTCTTTAACGCCTGCCGCTAATAAAGTTGTGATATTATGCGGTTTAACAGAAGCAAATAAATCCATATTTGAGCCTGTTTTTAAGAACTTAGGTGAGAAACCTGCGAATGGTCCAAATAGTAGTGATTTTTTATTATCAATATAACGTGTATCAAGATGCGGTACTGACATTGGTGGAGCACCAACTTTTGCTTTTCCATACACTTTTGCATGATGCTTTTCAGCTACTTCTGGATTATTACATTGTAAGAATAGACCACTAATTGGGAATCCACCAATATGTTTTCCTTCAGGAATACCAGATTTTTGTAGTAATTCTAGGCTTCCTCCACCAGCTCCAAGGAAGACAAATTTCGCTGAATGATATTCCATTTTACAGCCGTCTAAATCATGCACACGTACTTCCCATGAACCATCACTAGTTTGTTTTAAACTTTCAACACTGTGTTTGTAGTTCACATCTACATCTTGTGCTTTTAAGTGGTCAATTAACATACGTGTTAAAGCACCAAAGTTAACATCTGTACCAGTGTCAATTTTCGTTGCAGCAATATCTTCACCAGCTGGACGATTTTCCATAATAAGTGGAATCCATTTTTTTAGTGTTTCAGGATCTTTTGAGAATTCCATTCCTTCAAATAAAGGATTTTTTGTCATCGTTTCATGACGTCTTTTTAGAAACTCAACATTTTCTTTCCCTTGTACTAAACTCATATGTGGTAAAGGCATAATGAAGTCTTGTGGATTATTGATCAGCTTATTGTTTACAAGATACGACCAAAATTGTCTTGAAACATGGAACTGTTCATTAACATTAATCGCTTTTTTGATATCGATTGATCCGTCTTTTTTCTCTGAAGTGTAGTTCAGCTCACATAGTGCAGCATGTCCAGTTCCAGCATTATTCAATTCGTGAGAACTTTCCTCGCCTGCTTTCTCAAGCTTTTCAAACACTGTAATTTTCCAATCTGGTGCTAATTCTTTGAGTAATGTTCCCAAAGTTGCACTCATGATTCCGGCACCAATTAAGATAACATCTGATTTAATTTGTCTGTTACTCATTTTTACCTTCCTTATATATTAAGATTTGCAGAAAGGATGTAAGCACTCCTGCTTTAGAAGTACTGTAAGCCATGGAGCAACCTCGGAGCACACCATTTCTGTATCAATTATTACCTTATTGCAGTTTATCACAATTAGTTCAAGAATAAAATATCAACTATTTATATGAGAGTTATCCGCTTTTTTCGAGTCTTTCTGTTCATAATTCAAGCAAAAAACTCACTTTTTCTTACGGATAAAACTAGGATTATTTAAGCTTTTTGGAATAATCGGCCTAAAAATGGTTGACATTTTCATAAAAAATAGGTTCTTTTTTTATTATATCTATATAATAACATAAAATTAGGGAGCTCGTCTTGTTTCTGAACTAACTCCCTACTCCTTAAGTTTAATCATCGATCGGACTTTTCATTTGCCAGCCATCTATATGAAAACCACCCATTTTTTTGAGTACATAATTGACTAATGCTTCAAATAACTCCATCTTCTTTTGAGCATCATCTTCTTGCATTGCTTTCATAAAAGATTTTTTAAAGTCATCATCTGGAAATGCTGTCTTACAATATTTTTGTAGATACAGTGGATCTTCAAGATACGCACAGATTTGATAAGAAGGTATCATTTCTAAATTCAAAAAGTGACAGTACTCCGTAAACAAATTAGCTAATTCGTTATGGTACGTAAAGGTAAAGTCTTTCCTATCTTGTTCATAACAGTCCTTTAAATTATCTAATGCATCCCATAATCCGTATTTTTTTATTTCTAAGACAGTTTTATTCACTTTCTTATATCTTTTGCTTAGCCACTCTTCTGCTTCATATTTCAGGTCTTTTATTATTCCAGTATAATCATATAAAATTCTACCTGTTTTAAATTGCACCATCGACATAGTTCTACGCTTGTTAAAATCATCTAGGAAATACCGACGAATTTGACTTGGAGGATTAGCAAAGTATTCAATTAGAAACCCATTAATCACTCGATTGCCTCTTTCCCGCCATGCCACATCTTCTGCCAAAATAATATGTACATCGATGTCAGATCGCTTAGAGGGATTCCCCGTAACATAACTCCCACAAACAAGCGCTCCTATAACCTCATCTCTGTCTTGCCAATCTTTTAAGAACGTTTCTAGTGCTGTTTTCCATTTGTCCAACAATTAATCAATCCCTTTTGTAATTTTTTAATAGTATTATTTTTTTCTTCAGTCATTCCCTATTTCTATAATAGAGTTCATTGAATAAAAAAACCGTACTCTCTTTCAAGTACGGTTCTTAGTTAAAATAAACTTGATAAAAATGTTTGCATAGATGTTGGTAATAGCTGATAGAACAGTCCTTCATATTTAATATCGAGTACGCCCGCAATGATGATAATAACGATTATGAAAAATAAAAGAATTTTCTTATTTTTAGAAGTCCACTTCAATAGATTCACTCCCCTGACTTTATAGTAAGCATGTTCAGTATAGATGGGTTTATATAAAGTAGTCATCCCTAATTTATAGTTGTCAATTAATTTTATAATGTCACATAAATTAAAATAATACGGTAAAATCGATCATTATGTAAGAAAGGAATGACTATGGTAAATTTTAAATCTTTTCGTGGTGTGATAACAAACATAAATAATTTTCCTGTAGGACAAAATGGGGACCGAGATGGCTGTTATAAAATGATGACTGTAGAAGATGGAACTGGTGGAGTCGTAAATTTTATCATTTCTCCTTCTACTTATTTTGTAAATCAAGAAATCGTTACAACAGGTCAATGGGTTACAGGTTATTATGATGGTGATGCACCAGTACCAATGATTTATCCACCGCAATATCGTGCATTGATTGTTGTCAAAGAAAGTAATTATCAAAATGTTAAGGTGGACTATTTTAATAACCAATTAGTTAGTAATGATGGACAATTACAATTAAATCTTTCATCTACTACTATTATTTCACTTAAAAACGGTCAACCTTTTTCAAATAATCCAGCTAATCGCAACCTCATTGTCATTTATGGTCCTACTACTAGAAGTATTCCTGCGCAAACTTCACCATATGAAATCATTGTTTGGTGTTAGTTACATCACTAAAATGATAAACGGCTTAGTTCCCTCTTTATGGGTGTAAGCCGTTCATATTTGTCATTATCTATTCATATCATTTTTCATTTCATGCAATTGCTGTTTAATCTGATCCAAATATTCTTTATTTTGCTGAACAGTATCTAAATGTTCACCATATTGCTCTGCATTAAAACGAGCATTTTCTGCATGCTTAATTTGGTTAAAGGCATGCTCTATTGCTATTTCTTCTGGATGTGACTTTGCATGCTTTAACATGCGATCAGCCTTTTGTACAGAATTACTAAACAATGTACTAGGATGATCCTGCTTCCAACTTGTATCTGAGTGTTTAGCCAATTGATACATCTTCCCTTCCTAAAGAAATTTCATTGTTCTAAAAGTAGTATTATGAATTGCTTAGGAAATATGTATGGAAGAAAATTAAAAAACAGTATTTCCCAGGACATAAAAAGAACTAAGGCTAAATCCTTAGTTCCTCTCAATGTGTTGAATAGATAGTCAAATATAAACTAGTGCCACGCAGTTCTCTCACTAACCGGTTGTTTGATACCTGTTTTTCCTTGCGTTTCAGCAAAGTTCTTGACCTGTGATGAAGCCGCATCAAGCCCAAATTCAGCACCAAACTCTTCCTGAGGAAGTTTCTGACGCTGCTGAATTGATTGCTTTGCACTTCTCGTTCCATTTGCTTTTGCATTGTTACGATTTGTTTTCATATTTGACATAACCATCCTCCATCGATTATTTGAAAAGTTTCAAAACCGTTTATTTGGTTTTTTAAACTTCTCACTCTAAAGTTTGTCCATCGAGGAATAAAAGAATGTGCATTAAATTTTCTATTTAGCTAAGGATAATGTTGAGGCTTTTTCAATGTTAAGTCGCTTGCAATCTTATTTTCTTTCTGACTATAATACTTGTATACAAGTATACTCTGGATCGAAAAGGTGATATTATGAGCGAATTAAAGGATTACTTATATCCACAAAAATGGCTTTCTAAGGCTTCAACAGGCGATCGCGTAGCATATGAACTTAGAATGCGTATTATTTCAGGATTAATTGAAAGCGGTACCATTCTTTCTGAAAATAAACTTGCAGCAGATTTTGAAGTAAGTCGTTCGCCCATTCGTGAAGCATTAAGAATATTAGCGGCTGAAAATATCATTCGATTAGAAAAAATGGGTGCTGTTGTCCTTGGTTTATCGGAAAAAGAGATTGAAGAAATTTATGATGTTCGATTGCTGATTGAAACATTTGTGTTTGAACGTCTTATAAAAATGGATACAACTAACTTAGCGCTAGAGCTTAGCAAAACATTAGAAATGATGAAGGTTGCCATTAAATATAACGATGCAGACGAATTTTCTTATCAGGATATTATGTTCCACGAGGCAATTATTCGCTCCATCGGACATTCCTATATCACCATGATTTGGAATAATTTAAAACCAGTAATGGAAGGCTTAATTTTATTATCAATGCGTATGCGCTTTAAAGAAAAATATGAGGATTTTACTCGCATTGTGAAAAATCACGAACTCTATATTGATGCTATTAGAGCCAAAGATCGAGAGCTTATGATCAAATCCTTACATGAAAATTTTGATGATGTTCAAGGCAAGGTAGAAGACCTATGGCGGTCACAGCAAATGCTATCTAAAGGGGTTGAGCCACAAAATGACTAACTATATGTTAGGTGTTGATATAGGGACTACTAGTACAAAAGCTGTGTTATTTAGTGAACAAGGTAAGGTTATTCAACAAGAAAATATAGGGTATCCATTATATACGCCTGATATTTCAACAGCTGAACAAAATCCAGAAGAGATTTTTCAAGCTGTACTGCAAGCCATTTCTAACATTATGAAAGTCCATTCAGATAAATCATTATTATTTGTGTCCTTTAGCAGTGCTATGCATAGTGTAATCGCTATAGACGAAAATGATTTACCGTTAACACCTGTTATCACATGGGCAGATAATCGTAGTGAAGCTTGGGCACATAAAATTAAAGATGACTGGAATGGTCATGAAATTTATAAAAGAACAGGTACACCTATTCACCCAATGTCACCTCTAAGCAAAATTACTTGGCTTGTGCATGAACATCCTGAAATCGCGTGCAAAACAAAGAAATATATCGGTATTAAAGAATACATTTTTAAAAAATTCTTTAATCAATATGTCGTCGATTATTCATTAGCCTCGTGTATGGGCATGATGAATCTCCACACATTAGATTGGGACGAAGAAGCGTTAACTGTTGCCGGTATTTCGAGAGCACAATTGTCGACACTCGTACCAACAACTCAATTATTTTCGAACTGCAATGACCTTTTAGCTAAACAAATTGGTATTGACCCACAAACACCTTTTATCATTGGTGCAAGTGATGGCGTACTTTCTAATCTAGGTGTGAATGCCATTCGAGAAGGTGAAATTGCTGTCACAATTGGGACAAGTGGTGCTATTCGCACTATTATTGATAAGCCTAAAACTGATGTGAAAGGTAGAATTTTCTGCTATGCCTTAACAGAGAATCATTGGGTCATTGGTGGACCTGTAAACAATGGCGGTATGGTACTTCGCTGGATTCGGGATGAATTTGCTTCATCTGAAATTGAAACAGCCAAAAGACTCGGGATTGATCCATATGAAGTATTGACCAAAATTGCAGAACGTGTAAGACCGGGTGCTGATGGATTGCTATTCCATCCGTATTTATCGGGTGAACGTGCACCTTTATGGAATCCAGATGTACGTGGATCATTTTTTGGTTTAACCATGTCGCATAAAAAAGAACATATGATACGAGCAGCTCTTGAAGGGGTTATCTACAATTTATATACCGTCTATTTAGCATTGCTCGAGTGTATGGAAACTCCCGTAACTCGTATTCAAGCGACAGGTGGTTTTTCACGCTCTGAGATTTGGAGACAAATGATGGCTGATATTTTTGAATCGGAAGTAGTTGTCCCTGAAAGTTATGAGAGCTCCTGTCTTGGTGCTTGTATTTTAGGTTTATATGCTATCGGAAAAATCGATTCCTTTGACATTGTCGCTGATATGATTGGTGACACTTATAAACATACACCTATCGAAGATGCAGCAAAAGAATATAGACAGCTACTCCCTATTTTCATTCGTTTATCCAGGGTGTTAGCAGATGATTATGCATCCATTGCTCAATATCAAAGGAGCTTAATTAAGCCCGACTAAAGAGGAGGAGAATACATGCCATTAATTATTGTAGGTATTGGTATTATCGCACTGTTAATTTTAATAATGGGCTTTAAATTAAATACGTTTATCTCATTAATTATCGTTTCATTTGGAGTGGCATTGGCTCTTGGGATGCCTTTAGATGGCATCGTGAAGACGATTGAAGCAGGATTAGGCGGTACATTAGGTCATTTAGCATTAATATTTGGACTTGGAGCTATGCTAGGGAAACTAATTGCTGATTCAGGAGGGGCACAGCGTATTGCCATGACCCTTGTTAATAAATTTGGGGAAAAGAATATCCAATGGGCTGTTGTAGCGGCATCCTTTATTATCGGTATAGCTCTTTTCTTTGAAGTAGGATTAGTGCTATTAATCCCTATAGTCTTCGCTATTTCAAGACAATTAAAGGTTTCTAT
This sequence comes from Lysinibacillus irui, assembly GCF_028877475.1. NCBI lineage: Bacteria > Bacillati > Bacillota > Bacilli > Caryophanales > Bacillaceae > Lysinibacillus > Lysinibacillus irui. The sequence continues at coordinate 4,383,840 of NZ_CP113527.1, forward strand.
TTTATATTTAGGAATTCCTATGACTGCAGCATTATCTGTTACACACGGATTTTTACCACCTCATCCAGGACCAACTGTCATCGCTGGTGAATTCGGGGCAAACATTGGTGAAGTTTTACTTTATGGATTTATCATCGCCATTCCGACCGTTATTTTAGCAGGGCCGCTATTCACAAAATTAGCGAAAAGGTTAGTGCCTGAATCATTCAACAAAACTGGTAATATCGCTTCTCTTGGTGAACAAAAAACATTTGAACTAGAGGATACACCTAGTTTTAGTATCAGTGTTTTCACTGCACTACTACCTGTTATTTTAATGTCTATCGCTACTATTATTACACTGCTACAAAAAACAATAGGCTTTGAAGATAATGGCTTCTTAGCAGGAATCCGCTTCATCGGTGAAGCTGGTACATCCATGTTAATCTCCTTACTAGTGGCTACCTATACGATGGGAATCGCAAGAAACATTCCTATTAAACAGGTCATGGAATCATGTACTACAGCAATTACTCATATCGGCATGATGCTCTTAATAATTGGTGGAGGGGGCGCCTTCAAGCAGGTATTAATCGATGGTGGTGTTGGGGATTACGTTGCTGAGTTATTCCATGGAACTACCTTATCACCGATCTTACTTGCTTGGATTATCGCCGCTATTTTACGTATTTCATTGGGATCAGCTACCGTTGCTGCTTTAACAACAGCTGGGTTAGTCATTCCAATGTTAGGTCAAAGCGATGTAAACCTTGCCTTGGTCGTATTGGCAACGGGGGCAGGAAGCTTAATTGCTTCACATGTCAATGATGCTGGTTTCTGGATGTTTAAAGAGTATTTTGGGCTGAGCATGAAGGAAACCTTTGCTACATGGACACTACTCGAAACAATAGTATCTGTGGCTGGTTTAGGATTTATTTTATTACTTAGTTTATTTGTTTAAGAAATGTATAAAAAGGAGCGGGCACAATGTTAAATACAATAGGCGTTATTGGTTTAGGCGTGATGGGCAGTAATATCGCTTTAAACATGGCTAATAATGGCGAGCAAGTAGCCGTTTATAATTACACACGAGATTTAACCGACAAACTTCTAGAAAAAGTCGAAGGACAGGCGCTTACTCCCTACTATGATATAGAAGACTTCGTACAATCTTTAGAGAAACCAAGAAAGATTTTTTTAATGGTTACAGCAGGAAACGCTATTGATTCTGTTATTCAGTCTGTAGTGCCTTTCCTTGAAAAAGGCGATGTGATTATGGATGGTGGTAACTCACACTATAAAGATACTGAGCGTAGATATGATGAATTAAAGGGACTAGGAATCGGATATTTAGGCATTGGTATTTCTGGTGGTGAAGTTGGTGCATTGACAGGTCCTTCTATCATGCCAGGTGGAGATCAAGAGGTCTATGAAAAAGCTGCGCCTATTCTTACGAAGATCGCAGCACAAGTAAAAGGGATGCCATGCTGTACGTATATTGGCCCTAAAGGTGCAGGTCACTTCGTTAAAATGGTCCACAATGGAATCGAATATGCAGATATGCAACTAATTGCCGAAGCTTATACATTTTTAAGAAAAAATGTTGGGTTATCTGTTGAGGAAATTGCTACTATCTTTGAAACTTGGAATCAAGGCGAACTAAAAAGCTACTTAATCGAAATTACAGCTGACATTTTAAGAAAAAAAGATGAAGTAACGGGATTACCGCTAATTGATATGATTCTTGATAAAGCAGGTCAAAAAGGGACTGGAAAATGGACTAGTATGCAATCCATTGATAATGGTATTCCTACATCCATTATTACAGAGGCCTTATTTGCACGCTATATTTCATCATTAAAAGGGGAGCGAGTTCGTGCGGAGGCTGTATTAACAGGACCTGACTACAATCAACAAAGCCTTGATAAAGAGGTTTGGGTTGAATACGTACGACAAGCTTTGTATATGGGTAAAATCTGTGCTTATGCGCAAGGTTTCACACAATATAAAATGACATCGGAACTTTATGACTGGAACTTGCCATTAAAGGATATTGCATTAATTTTCCGTAGCGGCTGTATTATCCGTGCAGAGTTCTTAAATGTTATTAGTGAAGCCTACCAACAGCAGCCTACTCTAGATAATTTATTAATTGACCCATACTTTGCAGAAAAGACGAAGGACTATCAAATGGGATTGAGAAAAATTGTGTGTGAAGGTATACAAGCAGGTAATGCATTCCCATGTTTAAGTGCTTCTCTCACATATTATGATAGTTATCGCACAGGTTCATCAAATGCCAATATGTTACAGGCCCAACGTGATTACTTTGGCGCTCATACGTATGAACGTATTGATGCAGAAGGTGTTTTCCATACAAATTGGTAAGTAAAAAGCTAAAATATACATCATTCCCTATCGATGACTGATTGTATATTTTAGCTTTTTTTATTCTCTATAAACATGGACTCGATTACGTCCTGCTTCTTTTGCTGCATATAAGGCTTTATCGGCTTTATTCAAAAGCTGATAAAGCGACTCTTCTCCAATTTTACCCTCTGCCACTCCACAGCTAATCGTCGCTCTAATAGTGCCCACAATAGTCATAAGGGGAGAAGTCTCTATGCTGCGACAGAGCTGATTTGCTAATTTTTCACCTTCAGCTAATGTATAGCCCTTGAGTGTAAGAACAAACTCCTCACCGCCATACCTTGCAAAAAATTGTCCATTTTTCAGCTCACTCTGGCAAGCCTTTACAACATGAACAAGTAATTGATCCCCAGTTGCATGTCCATACGTATCATTTACATGTTTAAAGTGATCAATATCCATTAAAACGACTGTAAAGCCAGTAGCTTCTTCGTACGTTTCTAGATGTTTGAAAAAAGCTCGACGATTATAGATTTGTGTAAGCTCATCATAGTAAGCCTGTTGTTCTAACATATGTTGTAGCTTTTTTACTTCAGTAAAATCCGTGAAAATTAGCAGTAACCCATTACCATGATTAACATGCTGGAGTGCTGATATACGTACTTGATAAGTACGATTGATATGGTTTAGCTCAATTTCTTGCGTATTCTCTATCGCTTTCAAATTAAAGGGCATAAATTGTCCAGTTACCTGGAGCCACACCTGGGCAAAGTCCATACCAAACATGGATCTAGATAGTTGAGGGAACATTTGGTTACACGATTGATTAAACTCTATTAATCGTGACGATTCATCTAGCACAATGACACCATCATTGATATTATGAAATATTACATCCTTAGTAATAGGCATGACGCTAAATAAACGAGAGGAACTTATTGACCATAAATACAACAGTGAGGAAGCCCATAACACCATTGGAACGGGATCAACTCCTTGAGGTGTTAAGCCCAACAAGTAAATAAATGCGGTTACCATAGGGATCAGCTGACCACACATTAAAGCAATGAGTTGTTTTCGATAGGCTTTACTTGTTTCTTTCCATTGCTTTACTATTAATAAAAATGCTACAAACATACAGCCAAATGTAAATATCCCATGTATGATATACCATACTCCAATTTCCTGATGAATATAAGGTGATCCCAATACAGGGTCAATTTCAAATACTCTATAATGAAAATGGTGCATATCATTTGTAGCAACCATGATTAAGCTGATAAAGGGAATGGAAAGTAGTGCAATTACCTTTTTCCGTGTCAGTTGAAAGCCCAAATATCTCATGATAAACAATAGTCCGAGAGGTGTTGAAGTGGCCATACCTGCGTATTGAATAGCGGTCCAAAACTTTATTGCCCCCAATGTTGTCGCTATTAAACCAAAAGCAGAGGCAAAACAATATATCGATATTAATGCGGTATAACTAATAAACAAATGCGCAATTTTTGTATAGTTAAATCGTTGTAGAAATACGTATAAACATAAATACAAATTTAGTACACCCGATGTGCAGCCAAGAGTAATAAAAGCAGTCAATTGTGAATTCATGTCTATGTACCTCTTTAAAATTTTTAATTTTAATGTAGCATACATATAAAATTTTGTGGATTTATTTATTTATTGCTCAAATGGTAGCTAAAAAATTTTTAAGGAGTACCAGTATGACTAATAGGGACAACCCTGAAATCATTTTTATTACAGATCCAGCCGAAAGCCTAACCCACCCGTTTTTTAATAAACAAATTGTTTTTACTGGAGCTCTTTCTACAATGACCCGTTCAGAAGCAGCTAAACAAGTAAAAGTTTGTGGAGGGTCCTTGCAAGGCGCCGTTACACAGCAAACAGATTTCGTTATTCTTGGAGATAAACGTCGTGGTATTAGTACTAAACAACGTAAAGCAGAACACCTCATAAATCAGGGTCATGACATTCAACTAATAATAGAGGATGATTTTTTATGGCTTATTTCGATGAAAGAGGACATTCAAAAATAAAAGGAGTATGTAAGATCAATTTACATACTCCTTTTTTATGCTTATTGCAGCGGAACAACGATCGGCTTTATTGTATACGGTTCTTTTATAAGTTCCAATGCTCCTGTACTATCCTTGATCTTGTAGAAGTTTACTACAGGAGTGATCATTATAGATGTTGCTTGTTTATCAAAATTATTAATAACAATGCGTGGGAAATTTCCTCGACCTACAAAGTCTGTATTATGACTATTTCCTCTAAAATGAATAACATTATACTCATTCCCTAAATTATCTTTCACGACATATTCAATGCCAGCCCCTCGCCATTCACCATTTTCCTTCTCTACAAACACCTCTTCTGAAAGATAAATTGCTGTAGAGATAGGGGTTTTCGTTATTTTAAAAGCTTCTATTTTTATACCTTCCGCTTCCGTTTTCATGCTATCTTTTTCTATACGCTGTGTTTTACTTTCAAGCTTCCCTAAAGTAAATTCAAATGACCAATTTCCTGCCACAGCATTATTCACATTATTTAAATCAACAACTTGATCTCCTTGAAAAGTAATATGAACTTCCTCAGGCTTTGAGCCTCTGATGAGTTCAAAAATATATAATACTGCATACTCATTGTCGTTTATTTTTTGAACCAAATGATTCGTGGCATAGCCTCCATATTGATACCTTTTACCAAATTCCTTAGCAGTTAGTTCACGATTTTCACCATATAATACTGGCCTTTCTCCTAAATCTTTCGCACTTTTAATGGTGTACGCAATGGTAATATTTTCTCCATCATATACAGCATCGTTTACAGATACTTCGATCCCATTACTCTCCTGGACCATTCCAATATTTGTAGAGTATTCATCATAATTGTCGAAAACATACTTTTCGTTATCAATGAACAACTCGAAGATATTTCCAATAATCGGCATATTCGCTGCAAATGTAGGAAATGCATAGCCAATTGTAATACTAGAAGCGATGAAAAAGGTTGCTGCAGCAACAAAATTTCTAATAAGGTGCTTTTTCTTTTTTGCCTTTAACACATTTCTTTTAATTCTCTCTTTTTCAAGCGTACTCACTTCCATTGGCTCTATATTTATATGATCAAGATTTAAATGATTAAATTGTTGATATAGCTTTTTCATGACATACTCCCCCCTAAATGAATTTGCTGTAATCTTTTTTTCCCACGATATAATCGGTTATTAATAGCAGCTTTTGTTAAACCACAATGCTCAGCAATTTCTTCGTTTTTCATATTTAAAAAGTATTTCATTGTAAAAATATCACGGTCCAATTGCTCCAATTGACTCATCATCATAAGTAACTCCTCTGTAGATGACTTAATTAAATATTCATCCTCAGCAGATTTTACTGCATTTCCTGTCTCATCAATTTCATAAAAAAATGGCGCTTTAGATAGCTTTCTTTGCTTCGTAATAGCTTTATACTTCGCTATAGTGCAAATCCATTTTCTAAAATCCTCTTTATCTCCCTTGAACTGTTTAGCATTTTCATATGCACCTAAGAAAGTATCACTTATACATTCTTCAATTATTTGAGGATCATTATAAGATTTTAAGGCATTGTAAATAATAGCTTTTACAATTCCGATATATTCATCAATCACGTATTGAAGTGCTTCTTCTCGATTTTTCTTTAGATGCTTTATAAAGTTTTCAGCTGTTATCCTCATCCAAACACCCTTTCTTCCACAATCATAAAGGACCCTTCATACAAAAACATCGCTAATATTTGGAATTGTTCTCATATTATTTAAAAATATTTACATTTCGAATTTTATAGCCAATATAAAAGGCTAAATCGTCATTGATTTAGCCTTTTACTTATTTAAATATCTATTACTTCACATCAACTATTTATTTACCTTAGGTGCTGGATAATCAAAGCCCTTCGTATCAACCTCAACCTTTTTCATTTGTTGATCTTCTAGTGGTTTATCTGTAGCATCTCGCTCAGCTGCAACAATTGCATCGACTGTTTCCATACCCTCGATGACTTTTCCAAAAGCAGCATAATCTCCATCAAGGTGCGGAGCTTCCTTGACCATAATGAAGAATTGAGAGTTGGCAGAGTTAGGGTCCTTCGAACGAGCCATCGAAATAACACCCCGTTCATGCTTCATGTTATTGTCAAAACCATTTGAAGAAAACTCACCATCAATCGAATAATCTGGTCCACCAGTTCCATTCCCTAATGGATCTCCACCCTGAATCATAAAATCAGGAATCACACGGTGGAAAATAAGGCCATCATAAAACCCTTTATTTACTAAGGAAATAAAATTAGCAACTGTGTTCGGTGCTACGGTAGGCTCCAATTCAATGACAATTTTCTCATCATTATTCATTGTAATGGTTACTATTGGTTTTTCCTTCACCTCTGATGCGTAATTAGCTGTTTTCTGAGATTCCTTAGTTGTATTTCCCTCTGTTTGCTCACTATCTTTAGCAGTACCACAGCCTGTCAACATCATAACGATTGCTAACAGTGAAAACACTAAATAGAAACCTTTAAAACGTGCGAACATATTCTTTCAGCTCCTCTTGTTAACCGTCTATTCATTATAAAACTATCGGATTATTTACAACAAATCAAGGTAGTTCCTATCAGTAAGATTATAAAAACCTTTGTATTATTCATAGCCATTAGAACAATTATGCCAGGAATGGTAGATTTAATTTTCCTATTAAATACATATCAAAAGAAAGATAACTGAACTTCACATAAAGAAGGATTGTAGTCCTACTTTATAAAGCTAATAACAAAAACTTAGAATACTTTTAAAAATTTTTAACTAATTTCTACATTTTTTTACCAACATGTTTATTACTACTGTAAAATGAAAATAATGAGACATTCGATACGAATAAAGCAAAAATTTAATAAAAATTTCTATGGGACAACGATACAAAATGGGAGGTTCACTTAAATGTCTATGGAACAAACAAGGTATTCTCGACTGGCCAATATTACGAAGATGATTAACATGAAGCTAGATTTACGTGAAGTATTGGAGCAGGTAACAACTGCAATATCTGAAGAAATCGTCAAATGTGATTCTGTGGGCATTTATCTGCCACAAAAAGATGGAACATTTAGAGGGTATGTTGGAAAACCAGAAGTAATTAATGGTTGGACATTGAATATGCATATTATTGACACCGAAATAGATTTACTGGCTAAAGAAGTAATTGAAACAAAGAAAACAATCTATATTCCTGATACGTCAAAGGATAATCGACCTGACCCTCGAGCTGTTGAAGGATTTCATATTAAATCTTTGTTAGTACTACCTATTTCCTTTGAGCAAGAATTATTTGGTCTTGTTTTTTTATTTGATTATGGTATTCCAATGAACTTAACAGAGGAAGAAATTCAAACGGTTGAAGCATATGTAAATATGGCTGCTGTTGCTATCCAAAACGCAAACAACTTAGCTTATAAAGAACACCTTATTAACGAAAAACAGTTGCTGCTCGATGTTACACGTGACTTATCAATGTGCTCTTCACTACAAGAGAGTCTTGATAAATGCTTTTTTTACTTAGAAAAGGTTCTAGACAATAAAAATATTGGCGTTCACCTATTAGACCCTTTAGCAGAAAAGAATATAAAACCAGCAAAGTTGAGTAAGGATAGCGATTGGACGGAAGAAAATTGGCTAAAAACACATAATAAAATAAAAATTGATGAAAGCAATGATGCTGTAATGCAGGAGGTTTTTGAAACCAAAAAGGCCATTCTTATTCCAAATGTCTTTGAGGATGACAGACCTAATCATGAAGTCTGTCGCAATTTTGGCATAAACGGTTTAGTTATGTTTCCTTTGATATCAATGGGTGAGATTTTAGGACAAATCTCTATTGTAAATCTTGAGAAAAAGCCATTCTACTACTCAGAAGCTCAATTACAATTAGCCCAATCAATTGTTGATACTACTGCATCTGCATTATCAAACCTGTTATATATGGAAAAGCAAGAGATCATTATCGAGGAAAGAACCTCCGAAGTAAGAGAAAAAAATAAAGAGCTCGAAAGAGTTGTCGCAGAGTTACAGCAGCTTAGCCGTGAAAAGGAGTTGATTCTCAATTCCGCAGGGGAGGGGATCTTTGGGTTAGATCTTGATCGAAACATTACATTTTGCAATCCTGCAGGTGCACACATGTTGGGATATGAAACAGAGAAGGAACTGATTGGAAAATCAGTCGATATTATAATGAGTGGCTGTGAAACAGAGGACAAAATTATGGTTTCACCCTTCTTAAACACAAATTTTAATAGCTACAAAGTTTTTTTTAGAAAAGATAATTCAAACTTTCCAGTCGAATATGTAACCTCATTAATAAAAGAAGGAGACAAGGTCGTAGGTGAAGTTGTGACATTTAAAGATATAACACAAAGAAAGCAACTAGAAGAGAAAATTAAATACCACGCTTATTTTGATAGCTTAACAGATTTACCCAACCGAATTCTTTTATTAGACCGATTAACTCAAGGTTTAAAATCTGCAAAAGTGAATGGTGAAAAATTAGCAGTTCTCTATTTAGATCTAGATCGTTTCAAATTAGTAAATGATTCACTCGGTCATAGCTATGGGGATCTATTGCTCCAAAATGTTGCCAAACGTTTAAGTGCTTGCGTTCCAGAAGATGCAACCGTGTCAAGGCAGGGTGGGGATGAGTTTACAATCTGTTTACCTAATATTAAATGTGAAAACGACATTTTGAAGGTTATTAATTGTATAAATGATTCCTTCTCTAAACCTTTTAATTTAATAGACCATGAAATTTACATTAAAACAAGTATCGGTATAAGCCTGTTTCCTGAAAACGGTGAGACTACAGAAACATTAATAAAAAATGCAGACACAGCTATGTACAAATCAAAAGAAACACCCGGTACTAGCTACCATTTCTTTAGCGAAGGGATGGATACAAGAACTTTTGAAAGTATCCAACTTGAGAATGATTTATATAAAGCTTTAGAGCGAGATGAACTAATTATCTTCTATCAGCCACAAATAAATTATAAAACAAATAGAATTAAGGGTGTTGAAGCTCTATTAAGATGGAATCATCGAAAACATGGAATGATAGCACCGGATAAGTTTATTCCCATTGCTGAAGAAACAGGTTTAATTGTTCCTATAGGTGAGTGGGTTCTTAGGGAAGCCTGCAAGCAATTAAAAGAATGGCATAACCAGGGATGTCCTTTAATTAGTGTGTCGGTGAATTTATCTGTCCATCAGTTCGAGCAGAATGATTTATTTGCTATTGTAAAAAACGTCCTAAAGGAAACAGATTTGTCACCCGAGTATTTACAACTAGAGCTTACGGAAAATCTCATTGTTAAAAATACAGAGGTAACTTTAAAAACGATGACACAACTGCAAGGACTTGGGGTAAATTTAGCAATTGATGATTTTGGTACTGGATATTCATCCCTAGGTTATTTGAAAAACTTGCCGATTTCTACATTAAAAATTGATAAATCCTTTGTTCAAGAAATGTTAACGGATGACGCAGCAGCTATTACGAATACGATTATTACGCTTGCTCAAAACTTAAAACTGGAGGTTATTGCCGAAGGAGTTGAAACCAAAGAACAGGCAGACTATTTATTGGCACAAAATTGTCATTTAATGCAAGGATATTTTTTCAGCAAGCCTATGAAATCTGGAGAAATTATGAAAAAATATTTCAAGTAGTGTTTAAATTTATTAAGCAAAGGAGATTTAAAATGAAAGCAGCTCGTACGGTCTTAGAGTATTTAAAAAATAGCGGTGTGCAATATATTTTTGGTATTCCAGCAGGTTCAGTCAATGCATTTTTTGATGAACTCTATGATATGAAGGAATTAACACCGATTGTCACAAAGCATGAAGGAGCAGCATCATATATGGCTGCTGCTTACGCAAAGTATACAAATCATCTAAGTGTATGTATTGGCTGTAGTGGTCCAGGGGGGACAAATCTTGTAACAGGTGCCGCAAATGCCATGCGAGAGCATTTGCCGGTTTTATTTTTAACTGGTGCTGTTCCTGTTAATACAATTGGTCTAAATGCCTCTCAGGAATTGGATGCGCAACCGATTTTCCAATCAGTTACCAAGTATAGTGTAACTGTTAAAGAATCAAAGGATTTATTAAAGGAAATAGTAAAAGCCTCCGAAATTGCTATATCGGGAGTTCCTGGTCCGGTACATATTGCTATACCAATCGATGTTCAACATGAAACAGTTGAAAACGTAGAAATACCAGCTTCACCAAAAAGAACAGCCATGGTTCCTGAAATAGATACCATTAAAAATGTAGCCGAACAGCTAATACAAAGAAAAAATGGTTATATTTTGGTAGGACAAGGGGTAAGAAATTCTGTTGAATCATTATTAGAATTAGCAGAAATTCTTAATTGGCCTATTATTACAACACCACAAGCCAAAGGGTACATTCCAGAGGATCATCCTCTCCTCGTTGGCGTTTTCGGTTTTGCTGGTCACGAAGCCGCTTCAGAATTGATAGCTGAAGGAGATGGACAAGTATTATTAATTGTAGGTTCAAGTTTAGGTGAAACAGCAACAAATAACTACAATTTAAATCTTACAAAAAACCGCTTTTCTATACAGATGGACTTTGACCAATCCGTCTTCAATCGAAAATACGAGATTGATATGCCCGTGCTAGGTGATATCAATCTAAGTTTATTATTACTTATTGAAGAATTAAGAGCGAAAGGTTTAACAAGAACCTCCCTTGAGATTAAAGAAAATAAAGAAATTCTTGAAAATGCAGAGGAATATAACACGAAAAATGTTCTGTTAAATATTCAAAAATATTTACCAGCATCTACAAGGTATACTATCGATATCGGAGAGTTTATGTCCTATGTCATTCATCATATGAAAGTTTTAGATTATGATACTTTTAATATAAATGTTCATTTTGGCGCAATGGGAAGTGGGATTGGATCTGCTATTGGTTCGAAATTAGCTGAACCTGAACGTCCTGTTGTATGTATCACTGGTGATGGTTGTTTCTTCATGCATGGAATGGAAATATTAACAGCGAAAGAGTATAATTTACCGATTTTATTTATTGTCATGAATAATGCTCGTTTAGGCATGGTATATCATGGACATGCTTTACAGTTTCAACGTACTCATCCATCCTTTGAGCAAAATCCAATTAATATAAGTGCTATGGCTTCAGCGATGGATATACCGAGTTTCCAAGTAACTGGACTACAAGATATTACTAACGATATGATTAATAACTTAATGAATTTAAATGGACCAGCTGTATTGGAAGTAGTTTTAACAGATCATAACACACCTCCTATGGGAGACCGAGTTAAATTTTTATCGTCTTTTGGGAAATAGAACCGTTAAAGCATCATAACTATAAAAAGATCATATAGATGGGGAGAATCTCTCCCCTCTAAATGATTTTTTTGATCTTACTATAAACTGTTTATGTATTATAAGTTCCCGACTCTAAACCTAACGAATTGTTTACAAATTAGAAAATGAATGTCGAATAACTCCAAGTATAGCCCCTATTGTTTGTCCTTTAAAAGCATCTGAAACTGCTTCACCTGAGGGGTTTGAGAAATAATAGCTGGCCATTTTTTCATTGTAGTAATACCCTAAACCTGTGAGAGCATCTTGTAAGTCAGCTGGGAGCTCTTCTAATCCTGTGTGTTCAGTGAAATACTTTGTAGGAAAGACCTTCACATCCACATCTCCTGCACCAGTGTGTACTACAAATAAGTCTTTTTCATGTTGAACAATCCACTGATCTTTTGAATATAACGAAAGTCGTGATCCTTCTAATGAGGATATTGCTTCTAAATTAACACCAAAAATTTCATTTATTATTTTGCGTATCTTTGCCCCTGTTATTGCCCCATCGTATTGATGTAGATGGTAATCTATTACCCCTCTCCCTGAAGATAAAGATGTCTCTTTTAACTTTTTAGATAGAATAGGTGCTTTATCTAAATTAATACCAAAAATTAAATCAACAACATGAAAAATCTCAGAACTACTCATTTTTCTTCCATAAGAATTTAAATGCTGATCCATCTTTTCTGCCTTTTTCATCATTCAACCCTCCCATAAAAACTATAACACTACTAAAGAAGCAAGAGGTAAATTCTCTTGCTTCTCGCACAATTTTAAATCTAACAATTACGAAAGACCAGGCCTTTAATGTATAAATTCTATAGCAACTAAAAGGTTCATTACCCTCAATAAATCTCAATTCTTCCTTTGTCTAGAACAGACTTATTTTGCACCTGATTTCCTAAAATATAAAGCTTTTTCAAATTAGGTAGATTCACTAAAGGCTCTACATTTGAAATAGCGTTGTTTTCCAGATGAAGAACCTCAATTTGTTGCCAGTTTTTCATAATATTTAACGATTGTAAGGAACTATCTTGTAACGTGAATGAACGGAGAGCTGAAAAGTCTACAAAGTAAGGTATGACCTTCTCAACATCTTGTACCCAATCACCATTACCTATTCGACTCGTTACATCATTCAAGGTTAAATGCTCCAACACATTATTCGTGAATGGTTGCGTACTATTTAATTGAAGACTACATTTATAACAATTTAAGGTTTTTACATGCTGTAAATTGAATAATTCACTTGTTTCCTGAAAAAACGCTGTCTCATTAAAGTTAAGTGTATGCAGATTCGGTAGTTGATTGAAAGAACGAATACCTGTAAAATCACCATATTCTCTTGCTGTAAGTTGTTCTAGCTGTGGGTATTTCAGTAATTCTGATCCATCAAAGGACACTCCTGCTCCCCCACTTATATAAACCGTCAAATCTTTTAAAGCTGGCGCCTCTAACTTTTCTATAAAAGAACCTGGAAGTTCGGCCTTTTTCAAATGGGGCACTACAATTGTTGACGTATCTCCATAATAACCAGTTACCGATAACTCAGTCAGTGATGATAGACTGTTCACAATATCAAGCAATTCTAATTGTCCTGGAGAAGATAAACGCAGCTTTGTCAAAGATGATTTATTTCTAAGTTTTTCTAAATTCGTAATGTTCATATATTCAAGATCAAGTGATTGTAGGTTAGGCATATTATCTATAAAATCAAGCGTTTTTAAATTTCTTACTGATGAGAGTTTCAATTCTTGTAATTGATTCAATGAATAAAGTGAGTTAAAATCTGTCGCCTCACTAATTTCTAGTGCTAACGATTCTAAATTAGTGAGTGTAGACAACCACTTTAAATCGTTGGTAGATTTTAATGACAGCGATTTTAGTGGTAATTTATTTAGTAGCTGGAAATCTGTAACCTCTTCAGTCATATAAGAAATTTCAAGTGATTGAAGATTAGGAAACTCTAATAATAAAGCAAGCTCATTATTACTTCGTATTTGAATTGAGAGCTCTATAACATTAGATTTATCGCTAAAATATTCCGCAATTTTACTAAATGATTCATTAAAGCTACCTGTATAGCTCTTTAAGTTTTTCAGATGTAGGAAGCTTACATTTTCACTCTGTGAGATTTCATAATCATTCATAAGCTTTAAGACAGCCAGTCCTGTAAAGGCTTCAAAATCTTTCTGTTCGATTTTTTGTGTATTCAATAACTTATCCATCATAATATAAGTGGAAATCTTGGCGTTTTTATTTGTAAATGGATCGTCGAGACTGTAATCAAAATGCCATTGATCGTCAGAATAATAGGCGGCCAAATAACGAATGCTTGCGATTTCTTCTTGAGTGGGCAATAATTCACCTTTTTCAAAAATATCTTTTAAAAAGAATAATAACACTTCGCTTTCAGGCATTGTTCGAACTGGGATTTGCTCTTGATTGCCGTATTCTGTATGATTGTTACCCAAAAGAAAATAAACAAAAAATGCACAAAGGATTATAATCGGCACAATAAGAAGCACCTTTAGATTTGATTTTGGGCGTGGCATCGTACTAGGAGAAGGTGTTCCGTAATAATTATGAATGGTTTGATCTACATAATACACCTTATTCTCTTTCAACATTATTTCAGTATCGCAATAAGGACATTTGAATGATTGCCCTTCTTTGTATTCAATTTTCCCATCACAATTTGGGCAATTTAATTTAATCAATTCCACTGGCAGTCCCCTTCCCAGCTCTATTTTCAATTAAGCTTAGTTGCCCGAAAAATAAATGTCAATATTTCTTTGAAATACTAATTATTCTCCATCATAAATTGCAGCGGGGTACTACATTTAATCTCCCACTAATTGCAGAAGCATTAATTATGTAGAAATAAAGTAAATATGATATCTTTTTGCAAGGTAGTATTTTGGAAAGAGAGGATATTCATCAATGAATCAAAATAATTTCTGGCTTGATTTACCACGGCCATTTTTCATTTTAGCTCCAATGGAGGATGTGACAGATGTCGTTTTTCGTCATGTCATTAGTGAGGCTGGACGGCCCGATGTATTTTTTACGGAATTCACCAATACAACGAGCTATTGTCATCCAGATGGTATGGACAATGTACGTAACCGTTTAGCATTCACAGAAGATGAGCAGCCGATTGTCGCACATATTTGGGGAGACAACCCTGAACATTTCCGTCAAATGAGTATCGGAATGAAGGAACTAGGCTTTAAAGGTATCGATATTAATATGGGGTGCCCTGTCGATAATGTGGCTGAAAGAGGCAAAGGAGCCGGCTTAATTCTTCATCCTGAACGTGCCTCTGAAATCATTCAAGCCGCAAAGGTAGGAGGCTTACCTGTAAGTGTAAAAACGAGACTTGGCTTTACAAATGTAGCCGAGTGGCGTGATTGGCTCACTCATATACTGAAACAGGATATCGCCAATCTTTCTATTCATCTTCGTACACGAGAAGAAATGAGCAAAGTTGCAGCCCATTGGGAATTAATTGCAGATATCAAAAAACTGCGAGATGAAGTTGCTCCTAAAACATTGCTGACGATCAACGGAGATATTCCAGATCGTTCAACAGGCCTAAAGCTAGTTGAGCAATACGGTGTCGATGGTGTAATGATAGGCAGAGGTGTGTTTTCAAACCCGTTTGCCTTTGAAAAGGAGCCGACAGAGCATAGTGCTAAAGAATACCTTAGCTTGCTATCCCTTCACCTGGATCTCCATGATCATTACTCTAAAGAATTTGAAACGCGCTCATTTAAAGCATTACAACGCTTCTTTAAAATATATGTACGTGGCTTCAAAGGGGCTAGTCAATTAAGAGTTCAATTACTAAATGCCCATTCGACTGACGAAGTACGTGAACTATTAGCTGCCTATACTGCCAATGTATTAACGGAGTAGATCGACCACATTAAAGGAGACTGGCAATGCCAATCTCCTTTATATTTGCTTTACTTGTAAACGTATATTCTTAACTATGACTATAAAGATTGGTCATTTTATTTACTTTGAGAAATTGATAAAAAATAGTCTAAAACAAATAAGCGAAATTGCTTTGCAATTGGTGTGAAGTAGCGCTTTTCGGACCAGGCTAATCCAATTGTTCGTTGACAAGTTGGTTCAACTATTCGAAGCTTATGCGGAAACTGTCCTGATTTAGGTACCCATGATAATTCAGAAACGAAAGCTACACCTAATCCTTGCCTAACTAAGTCTGAAATAACGGTAGGTTCGTCTCCCTCAAAAGCAATATGTTGAACAAATCCTGCTTCCCGGCAAAACTGGTCAGTTAAGTTTCGGAATCCATACCCTGTATTCATGCTAATAAATGCTTCATCCTTCACTTCTTCAAGCCGGATACTTTCCCTCTCTGCTAGCTGATGATTAGGTGGTACAATCAAAAATATTTCTTCCGTAATGAGTGGCTCCCATCTTACGCCCTCTCCTTCAATTGGAATTGAAGAAATACAATAATCTAAATCCCCTTCTAATAGCATTTTCTTCATAGAAGAAACAGATTTTAGAAATTGTTGAAAACGAACATCGGGATGTTTCGATAAAAAAGAACCTAATAATGAAGGTAACACTCTTGGAATGGTAACTGCTAATGTAATACTCTTTTGATCTTGATCGATAAATTGATTAAGTTCTCTTTGACCCTCATTCAATTCTGCAAAAGCTCGATCCACACGATTTAAAAAAACTTTTCCAGCTGCATTCAGACTTATTTTCCGATGTTCCCGATCAAACAATTCCACTCCTAAATCTTCCTCTAAACGAGAAATCGTTTTACTAAGGGATGGCTGGGCAATTTGAAGTTGTTCTGCTGCCTTCGTCATATGTTCCAGCCGAGCAACTGTTTGAAAGTATTTTAATTGCAAAAGTTCCATGCAGACTCCCCTTTATCATAGACTCAAATCTATTATGCATAACCTTTTATGTATTATACAACATCAACATATTAGATTAAGATGAAATAATCTTTTGCATAAAGAAAGGTAGGATATTTCATGAAAGGATTACAATTAGTATTACAAGACTTAGTCGCCATTTGGAAACATAAGCATGGACGCATTGCTTTAATTTTTCTTACACTTGTTCCTTTAATTTACGTAGGATTCTTTTTAGCTGGCTATTGGGATCCATATGGACAATTAGATAAACTTCCCGTAGCAGTTGTCAATCTTGATGAAGGAGCTACTATCAATAATAAAGCCATTCATATCGGAAATGATTTTGTTGCTCAATTAAAAAAAGGCAAAGAGTTAAATTTTCAATTTGTCTCTGCCAAGACCGCCAAAAAGGGACTTGAAGCTGGCGACTATTATATGATTATTAAAATTCCAAAGAATTTTTCTAAAAACATAACAACGGTCATGGATAAAACACCAAAACCAGCTAAACTTTTATATGAAGTCAATCCAGGGAAAAACTATGTAGCCTCACAAATTACTACAACGGCCGTTGAAAAAATGAATACAAAAATCAATGCCAATGTCACGAAGATCTATTCTGAAACAATTCTAACTAAATTCAAGGACGTTTCAGCTGGCTTCATGGATGCAGGAACTGGAGCACAGAAACTTTATAACGGCACTGTTGATGCACAAAACGGAAGTAGAAGGTTAACAGAAGGTATTCAAAGTTTAGATGAAGGGGCACAAAAACTTAAAACAGGGAGCACGGAACTTTCAGCTGGCCAAAAGAGCTTATCTTCTGGTGTAAATGAACTTACAACCGGCTCTAATTCCTTATATAAGGGGTTACATCAGCTTACGGATGGTGAACATTCTCTACAATCGGGAATGAATCAAGTAAGCCAAAGCATTACTAACTGGTCTGTTGGAAATACAAAGTTAGCTCAGGGACAAGAACAAGCAGCTATCACCGCTAAGAATTTGGAGGAACAAATGACTCAATATGTAAAAGAACATCCTGAAGCAAATCAGGATGGGAAACTCCAACAAATTATTGCTTTATCTAAAAAATTATCTACGACAGAAACTACTTTAAAATCTGACCAAGATCAGATAGAAATAGCTGCAAAAAAAATTACTACTGCACAGGCTTCGCTTCAAACTGGGATGGAAACGTTAGGTGCTAACATTACTCAGACTACTGAAGGAGCAAAACAGTTACAAGAGAGTACGAATGCATTTGCTAGTGGGTTTACAAAATGGATGACAGGCTATACAACACTTAACACTGGCATTACAACTCTCGCAAACGGAATCAGTCATGAATCAAGCGGATTAGCGGACCTACAAGACGGGCTTTCTTCTCTAGCAATTGGCTCAAATGAATTATCAGCAAAGCTAAATGAAGCTGCAGAAAAAACGTCTAATCTTCAATACAATGACTCTACCTCAACAATGTTTGCACAACCAATTGAATTGGTAGAATCCCATTTATCCAAAGTTCCGAATTACGGGACTGGCATTGCTCCTTACTTCTTATCACTTGCTTTCTTTGTAGGAGGCATTATGGCAGCCAACATCCTACCTTTAGGACGTAGAGAACGTCTAAAAGTAACTGGAACAGTTCACTTTATTAATAAACTAGGATTAGTTTATATAATAGGAATAATTCAGACACTTATCGTGGACCTGGTCGTACTTTTAGGATTTAAATTAGCAGTAGCAAGTGTACCGTTATTTATCCTATCAAGTATTATCGTGTCATTTACTTTCATGACCTTCATCCTGATGCTTATTATTCTCTTAGGGAATCTTGGTAAATTACTAGCTGTCACTCTCTTAGTATTTCAACTAGCAACCTGTGGCGGAACTTTCCCAGGAGAACTTGAAAATCCAATGTTAGCTAGGGTTGGAGGGTTTTTACCGATGGCCCACTCATTGAAAAGCTTCCAGGAGGTTGTTTCTCTCGGTGGCTGGTCAAACTTAATCACACAAGCATGTATATTACTTATTTACCTTTTACTCGCTTTCATCATCGGCTGGACTTCAAGTCATATACAGCATAAAGAACCAGCAGCCTTAGAAATGGTAAAGTAATAATTCGAGAATAATACTTGTTGAACTTGCTAGATAAAATAAAAATAGTATTTTTAAACTTTGAAGAAAAAGTACCAGCCCATGAGGACTGGTACTTTTTTATAATTTCTGTTGCTTAAGTTATGGTCCGACGCAACTAGTATAAGACTATATTTCTTAAAAAATATAGAAAAGGAAATGCAATACTTCATCTAAAGCCATGTTGTTGAAACACTTCTTTTACAGAAAAGCTCTCTTCATCATATTTCAAAAAATTATCCTGAAATAAGACGTTTTTCTTTCATTGCACCAACTTGGCCTAAAATTAGTGCACCGAACATTTGAATAATCGTTTTCACAATAATTTGTCCAAAAATGGCGGCAGGCACCGCTTCCCAAGGCAACATATTAGCCCCCAATGGACTCAAGCCGATTACTACGAAAATAGCAGAATCCAGAAATCCTCCAACAATTCCACTGTAGAGCACACGCCATGCCATTGGTAATTTCAATCGACTATAAATTTCTGTATCAGCCGTTTCAGCGACAACAAATGATAGGGCTGACGCTACCACAATCAAAAGTGTATCCCCTAGAAGGAATGACACTACTGCTGATAAAATTAAAGCTGTAATAATAACTATATATGTCTTTGCTCTACCATATTTATTTTGCACAAGATCGCGAAAAATAAAAGTCGCTCCAATTAAAAGCGTCCCCATTGGCACGATAAACATACCAAAATGTAACGGCGCAAATGCTGCCGTTACCACATTAGCAACGACAATAGATAATAAATAAAATAGTATTCTCATCCTATTACTCCTCAAATCAATTTCAAGACATTATTGTAATGGCACCCCTATACACCTCTTTTATTCCCCCAAACAAGAGCATGTAACTGCGGTAGTACTTTGACATCTCTTAATTCTTCATCCTTTATTACTCGATCAATGAGCTCATGATATTTATCTAATAAATGGATAGCTATTCGTGAATTATCAATCGACGTAAGATCATCGTTACCAACTTGGAGATAAAAAGGAATCGTTGGATAACGATGATGAATTTGTTTAGCATAGTCGTAATCCTCTTGATTAAAAACGACTATTTTGAGGGATGTATGGTGATTACTGTTTCGATTTTTAAGTTTTTCGAAGATATTTGAGAGCATCGAATAGTCCGTAGTCATTCCAGAACTAGGTGGCTTTGGTGAAATTGTCAGCTCATCAATCTCATACATCCATTTTTGCCATCTACTTCCCTGCGTTTCCACACTAACCTTTATGTTGTTTTCTTTTAAAATTGCAATGAGCTCTTGCAAATATGGATAGAGTGCAGGATTACCGCCCGAAATCGTAACAAATGAAAATCCACTGCCACCAAGACGTTTTAATTCAGACCAAATCTCTTCTGCTGTCATTTGGACAATAAGATGCTTTCCGCTACCATCCCACGTAAATGATGAATCACACCAGGAACAAGAATAATCACAGCCTGCAGTTCTTACAAACATCGTCTTCTGGCCAACTACCATTCCCTCACCTTGAATTGTTGGTCCAAAAATTTCGATAATAGGTACTTTATTCAACTTCCATCCACTCCCGTCTTGCTTCTGCAAAGCTTGTAGGAGTTTCGTAAAGCCTGATAAACTCTACACACGCACCGTTATATCTTTCATCAAGCAAGGCCTCAGTCAGCTTTTCGTAAATCCAAACAACAATGTTCTCTGCCGTCGTATTCATAGGTGGAAGTGTTTCATTTAAATAACGGTGATCCAAATGAATCTCTATTTTTTGTTTCCATATCTCTTTTATATCGCCAAAATCAATCATCAAACCACGTTCATCTGTGTAGCCACTCAGTCCTAATATGACACGATAGGTATGACCGTGCAGATTTTTACATTTCCCCTCATAATGATGTAAATGATGAGCAGCATCGAAGGTAAATTCTTTGCTTACGAGAACACGCTTTGCATGGTATTTCAATTGATTTCTTTGAATATCCTCATCTATTTTTTGGAGCCTCTCGACGATTTTATAATCTGACATGTCTTAAAACTCCTTCCTATAACTCAAATACTCATCAAGCCCTTTTTTTCGCAGGTTACACGCTGGGCATTCACCACAGCCATCTGCTATGACACCGTTATAGCAAGTTAACGTTCTTTCTCGAACAAACTCAAGCGCCCCAAGCTGATCAGCAAGCTCCCAAGTCTGTGCCTTATTCAGCCACATCAACGGTGTATCAATGACAAAAGAATCATTCATAGATAAATTTAACGTTACATTCAAGGATTTAATAAAAATATCTCGGCAATCCGGATATCCGCTAAAGTCTGTTTCACACACACCCGTTACAATATGCTTTGCTCCCACTTGGCTCGCTAAAACACCAGCAAATGAAAGAAAAAGTAGATTTCGACCAGGCACAAAAGTCGATGGAAGCTCACCATTTTCTCCGTCCTTCACCTCTATGTCTTGTCGTGTCAATGCATTCGGGGCAAGCTGATTCAGGAGTGTCATATCCAGAATGTGATGCTTGACACCAAGCTCCTTTGTTATCACCTTCGCACATTCAATTTCCAGAAGATGCCTTTGACCATAATCAAAAGTTACTGCCTCAATCTCTTTAAAACGTTCTTTTGCCCAGAACAAACATGTTGTGCTGTCCTGACCTCCACTAAATACAACAATCGCTTTTTCCTTCTTCATCCATAAAGACTCCCTTATATCGAAAAAACAGCACTCTAAGAAAAAGTGCTGCTTTCTTCTTAGTTTTTTTAAGAGGGTAGCTAAAAACCTCTTTCTTGCTTCACTTATCGATTATCAATTTTTTCTGGGTTAAGATCGTGGTTCATTAAACGATAATTGGCTATTTCTTCGTATTTAGTTCCTGGCTTCCCATAGTTACACCATGGATCGATCGAGATACCACCTCGTGGAGTAAATTTCCCCCAAACCTCTATATATCTTGGGTCAAGTAATGTAATTAAATCATTCATAATGATATTAACGCAATCCTCATGGAAATCTCCGTGATTTCTAAAACTGAATAAATACAATTTTAGTGATTTACTCTCAACAATTTTTTTATCAGGGATATACGAGATATACATCGTTGCAAAATCAGGCTGATGTGTAAGCGGACATAAACTAGTGAACTCTGGACAATTAAACTTAACGAAATAATCTCGATTGGAATGAAGATTATCTACTGCCTCCAAAACTTCAGGTGCATAATCATATGAATATTGTGTACCTTGGTTACCCAACAATGTTAAATCCTTTAGTCCTTCTTCATGACTTCGACCAGACATAAAAAAACCTCCTTGTAAAATGTTTCCCAACACTTTTCAAGAGAGGCATTACCAATCATTCTATTAAAACATAAGTAAAAACATAAAAAAGCCACGTCCGATATGGACATGGCATAATGTCATGTTTCCATAGTTTTTTATAGAGGGTATCAGCTATGAACCTCTCCCGTACAAGTCCGGGCACATTCTTTTCTTCCATATCGTACAAAAAATAATACAGAACGTCAAATAGATTTTAAAAAAATCTTTCTTATTTGTGCTTTACTAATTAAATTGACAAAATGAATATATTTCTGTAAGTCCTTTCTCATTTTAAAGTTCTATTTTTTAATTACATTACTAGGAAAATAGAATTAAAATATAATTGATAAACTAATACTTATTATCAATATTTTGGTATATTCAAATATTCCGATATTCGAATTACTACTCCTGTGATAAATTGGAATTATCACACTTTTCTGTTTAGTGTGATAATTAAATGTGGAGGGAGAAATGGGTTTTGAAAAAGTTTACGTTTATGAAGTTTTTAAGTAGTATTATAGCTTTCGTTATGGTGCTTTTTCTATTGGTTCCATTATCGAGCGCTAGTGCTGAAGAATCTAAACCATTTAAACAGGATAGTCAAAGTGAAAGTATACTTCAACTTAAGGCGGCCATCGCTGAACAGCTAAGCTTGTCTAAAGATGGTCCAACTCTTCACGAAAGCTTACAAAATGTATCAGGCAATCAAGAAGTTGCAGTCATCGTACATTTATCTGAAACGCCTGTGGCACTAGAGCAAGGAATGAGCCAGGTGAAAGGCCAAAAGTTCTCTAATGCGCGAGCAAATGAAGTACGTTCAAATGTAAAAGCTCAACAAGCAAAAGTAAAAAAAGAGTTAGCTACTAAAAATGTTCAAATGACTCAAGGCTACACATTTGATACTGTTTTAAACGGTTTTGCGGCAACAGTGAAAGCAAATGATCTCCCGAAACTGCTTTCAATAGAAGGAATTACATTAATCGAACCTGATGCAATTGTTTACGCATCAGAAGATAATACAATGAAATCATCGGAACTTATTAAGGAAGATCAATTAGAGGCCCAAATGAACACAAGTATTTCTTTCCTTGGGATCGAACAGCTGTGGAATGAAGGAATTGAAGGACAAGGAATAAAAGTAGCAGTATTAGATACTGGTATTGACGCAGATCACCCTGAATTCGCTGGAATTTACAAGGGGGGGAAAAACTTTATTCCAAATTCATCAACTTACACGAAGCCTCGAGCAGATGACGATGCATCGGAAACATTGCCTTCTGAGCGTCCTGCCGGAACACCTGAATTTAATGAAAAAGGAAGCTCGTTCTATACTTCTCACGGTACCCATGTTGCTGGAACCATTGCAGCAATCGGAGCAAACAAATTTGGTATTAAAGGAATTGCTCCAAAAGTAGACCTTTATGCTTACCGTGTTCTTGGTGCATATGGAAGTGGAGCTACATCTGGTATTGTTAAAGCAATTGAAACCGCTGTAACAGAAAAAATGGACGTTATTAACCTTTCT
This sequence comes from Lysinibacillus irui, assembly GCF_028877475.1. Taxonomy (NCBI): domain Bacteria; kingdom Bacillati; phylum Bacillota; class Bacilli; order Caryophanales; family Bacillaceae; genus Lysinibacillus; species Lysinibacillus irui. The sequence goes on from NZ_CP113527.1 coordinate 4,407,540, forward strand.
CTTGGTGGGGGAGCTAACTCTGAAACGGATGCTGGTTCATTTGCTATTAATAATGCAATGATGGCTGGAACAATCGGAGTAATTGCGACAGGGAACTCCGGCCCAAATCGCGGAACAATGGGCACGCCTGCAACTGCTCGTTTAGGAATTGCTGTCGGTAACACAACAAATCCTGAAACAAAGTATAACGGGGAAGTGAATGTTACTGTTGGTGACTACAACTTAACAAAACAGCTCCCATTAATGGGAACAACTTTTGGAAGGGATTTAGCAACACAGCTTCAAGGAGAATTTGACCTAGTTGCTATCCCTGGAAACGGGGAAGTAAAAGACTTTGAGGGAATCGATGTAGAAGGTAAAGTGGCATTGATCTCTCGTGGCAGTATCGCCTTTGTTGATAAAATTGCGAACGCAAAGGCAAATGGAGCAGTCGCAACAATTATTCATAACTTTGCTGGTGGAACAAATGCACCTAATATTTCAGGTACATTCCTTGGTGATTCATTTGCTTTTCTACCAACATTTGATATGTCCCAAACGGATGGCGATGCAATTCGAGCTGCATTGGCAGGCGGAACTGGAAAAGTTAGCTTTAGTCAATTTACTTCCACACAGACACTAGGAGATGAAGTAAACGATTCAAGTTCCCGTGGACCATCTACACCAAACTTTGATATTAAACCAGATGTAAGTGCACCTGGAACAAACATTATGTCAACGATTCCAATGTATAAAAAGGATTTCCCTGATGCAGATTATGCAGAAGCATATGATCGTAAAACAGGAACTTCTATGGCAACACCGCATATTACAGGTATTGTTGCATTACTTAAACAAGCAAATCCTGATTGGAACGCGTTCGACATAAAAGTGGCGCTTTCTAATACAGCAAAGGTTTTAGATAAAACAAAATACGATGTGTTCTCTCAAGGAGCAGGTCGTGTAAATGCTTATGCTGCAGCGCATCCAGAAATTCTTGCCTATGCACTGGATAGTGCAATTTTAGATGGAACTGGAGCTGTTTCAGAAAACTTGAAAGGTACAGTTACGTTCGGTCCACAACCACTTAAAGATCAGGATATTTCCGTAACAAAACAAGTTTTAGTAAAAGATATAAAAGGGAACGGCGGTAATTATAACGTATCAATTGATGTGACAAAAACATTTGGTGATGCAACTGTTACAGTCGACCAGCCAACATTTAACCTAGTTGGTGAGCAATTGTTAAATATTACATTAACCGCTTCACAAGCTACTGCACCAAACGGCTCTGAAATACTAGGGTATATTCACATCAGCGGTGGAGCTACAGAAATTTCATTACCATTCGCAGCTGACTTTGGCAGCGAGGCAGTAACTGAACTTAAAGATTTAAAGATTACAGAAACAGACCTATCCTTCAACGGTGATGGAGTGAAAGATTCAGCTGTCCTTTCATTTACATTAACTGGAGATGTAACAACTAACTATATCGAGCTTTGGGATATTATGAATCCTCAAGGTGGAGAATATGGTGACGGCTACATCGGCTATCTTCACGCAGGTACTGCACTAGGAAAAGGATCTTATACGCTGAATATTGCTGGGCAGTACAAACCATGGGGACCAGAACCTGCCACAACAATTCCAGATGGTCTCTATACAATTGACTTTACTGGTCTTGCGGCATCAGGAGTAGTGTCCGATTATGTTGGACCAATTATCGTGAAAACGACGAAACCAGAAATTACTGGTTCAGTTACTGAAGGTGTCGCTACAGGACAGGTAACAGATAAATATATCGACTACAATGAAGAGTTATATTTATACGGTTTAAATTACAATTTAAATGATAAATTAAAAGCTTCCTATATTTCGACGATTAATGGCGAAGTACAAGCACCAGTTCCTTTTGAATTAAATCAAGACGGTAGCTTCACATTCCCAGTAACAGCAGAAACTAATGCTGTATCTGTAAAAATTGAAGACGCTGCCGGGAATGTTGGTGAAGCCTTAATATATGAAAATGATGTAGTTGAACCAAAAGTAACGCTTTCTGTCAATCCAACAGAGCTAAACCTAACAGTTGGAGAAACTGCACAACTTACGGTAACAGAGACATCTACTCCTCCAGAAGGTGAAGCAACAGAGGAAGATGTAACTTCAAAAGCTACTTATGTGGTTGGAGATGAAAATGTTGCAACAGTAGCAAATGGATTAGTAACTGCTGTAGGTGAGGGCACGACTACGATTACTATTTCATACGGTGATAATGAAGCTAAGATAAATGTTACAGTTAAAGCACCTGTTGTAGAAACACCAATCGTAACACTAGAAATTGACCAAGCTAAGGTTGAAACTAGAATAGGTAAAGAAGTTTCAGTTAAGATTACTGAAGTAACTACTTTTGAGGGAAAAACAACAGAAAAAGATGTTACAACGCTTGCAACCTACGAAGTAACAAACGATAAAATAGCTTCTGTAAAAGCGGGGGCTGTAAAAGGAAAAGGTCAAGGTACTACGACAATTACAGTAACGTATGGTGATCACACATTAACATTTGATGTGGTGGTTGAAAAGCCTGGTAATGGCAATGGCAATGGCAACGGTAACGGTAATGGTAATGGTAATGGCAACGGTAAAGATAATAATGAAGTTACCGAGGTTGAGTTATAATTAATTTTAGTTCAAGCAAAAAGAGAAATTGCGCTGTGCAATTTCTCTTTTTGCTATTAAATTTCCATGGTTCGCCTTAACTAGTCTAATTGCAGTTTTTTAGTACCTGCTTTATAAGAAATTTAATGATGTGATTTAACTAAATTTTAGTTATTAATATAAAGAATGCTTCTTTCCTCTATAAATTAACAATTTAGTGCTTCAATATAAGAGGTCCTTCCTTTCATATAGGCAGGACCATTTAGTTTTATTTAAGCATTGTCGCAGTTAAAAATTCCCGAGTTCTCTCCTCTTTCGGATGGTTAAAAAATTGTTCAGGTGTGCCGCGTTCAATAATTTTCCCATCATGCATATACACAATCCAATCAGCTACTTCTCTTGCGAATCCCATTTCATGGGTTACAACAACCATTGTCATACCTTCTTCAGCCAAGTCTTTCATGGTTGTTAAAACCTCTCCCACAAGCTCGGGATCGAGTGCCGATGTTGGCTCATCAAAAAGCATAATGTCTGGTTCCATCGCAAGTGCTCTAGCAATCGCCACCCGTTGCTTTTGCCCCCCTGATAGCTTACTAGGATAGACATCCGACTTATCTTCCAAACCTACTTTTTTCAGTAATTGTTTTGCTTTGATGATAGCTTTCTCTTTGCCTACACCCTTTACCATAATAGGTGCTTCAATAATATTTTCCAGAACCGTTTTGTGTGGGAATAAGTTGAAATTTTGAAACACCATACCTACCTTTTCTCTAATCTTGTTAAGGTCATCTGTTCGTGGATTGACTTCATTTCCCTCAATTATAATATGGCCGTTATCCTTTCTTTCTAAAAAGTTCAAACAGCGAAGGAGGGTGCTTTTCCCTGATCCGCTCGATCCTATTAGACAAACAACATCGCTCTCGTAGACTGTCATGTCGATATTTTTCAATACATGTAAGTCTCCGAATGATTTATTCAATTGTTTTATTTTAATCATTTCCTTAGTGTCCAATCTTTTCAGCTCCTATCTGTCGCTTACTGTTAATTTTAGTTCAGTTCGTTTCACTACAAATGTCATCAACGCTACCAGTAATAAATAGTAGACTGCTACAATGAGTAAATAAGTCATTTCATCAAAATTATTTGACCCAAGTGTTGTCGCCACATTAAACAGCTCATTCATGGAGATAAATGCGGCTAACGAAGAATCTTTTAAGCTTATGATAAATTGATTGCCTAAAGGCGGTAATGCTCTACGGAATGCCTGTGGGAGAATAATCCTTCTTAATGTCAGTGTCTTTGTCATTCCCAAAGAGCGTCCTGCCTCAAACTGGCCTTTATCGACTGACTGAATTGCTCCCCTAAGAATTTCAGAAATATAAGCTCCATTATGTAACGCTAGAGCAAGTGAAGCAGCCCAAAAATCAGGAAGAAGGAAAATCCCGCTAATTCCAAAGTAGAGGATAAATATTTGAACAATCAGCGGTGTTCCGCGAACCAAATAGACATATATATCTGAAATAAGTTCTAAAATTTTTATATTAGAAATTTTTAATAAGGCAAAGGCAAGTCCGATGACGATTCCAAGCAAGATAGAAACCACCGTCAGCTCTAATGTTAAAAGCATAGCTTTAAAGAATACACCTTTTGTTTCCATTAGTATGTGAAAAAAATGCGAAAAACTTGGCAAAGTACTACTTCCTTTCTTTTATAGCATTCGTTTATTCTGATTTTTTGGTAATGTCCTCACCAAAATATTTGATACTGATTTGAGTCAATGTTCCATTTTCCCGAAGTTGCTCCAAAGTTTCATTTACTCGCTTCAATAGCTTTGGATTATCCTGGGGCAGCACGATTGCTTGTTCACTGCGATTAATTAATTGCTGTCCTTTAATCTCAAACCCTTCCTTTTCAGCAGTTTTTCCTGTAACAAAATCTGTGATTACTGCATCATGACGTCCGCTACTCAACGCCTTTAATGCTGTAATATCGCTGTCATATGTTTTTATTTTGTCTGTATACTTAGAAGCTGTATCGGCATATGTTGATCCTTTTGCAACCGCTACTTCCTTTCCCTTTAAATCTTCAACAGTCCTTATCTTACTATCCGGTCTGGTGAAAATTTTTGGTCCTGAATAATAATACGGGGTAGAGAAAGAAACATGTTTACTTCGCTGTGGGTTAATCGTGTGGCTTGCAACGGCTGCATCTGCTCTGCCTGTTTTTACCCCTTCAACAATCCCTTTGAACTTGATTCGTTTCTGAACCGGCTCAAGGCCCATTTCCTTTGCAATCGCTTCACCAACCTCAATATCAAAGCCCGACATTGTGAGATCGTCATTTATATAACTAAATGGCTTAAATTCACCAGAAGTAGCAAAAACAAATTGATTTTTATTTATTAATTCAGATCCGTCTTCAAGCTTCTGCTTCTCAGCACAACCAGACAAAAAGCAGACTACAATTGTACTAAAGACTAATAGTAACTTCTTATTCAACAACATGTTGGCTATAACTCCTTTCTTTTTCGATTATTCCTTCAATACCTCTTGCTATATAACTTGCTTATGATAGTTAATACCCAATCTACTCCCGATAAAACAAAAAAGTATCAGGCACTTTTAATAGCACCCGACACTTTTCTACAAAATTCGCATTATATAATTATCTTTCAAGTCTTCTCTTTCCTCTAAAAATGCAGCATTTTAGATGTATAGGACTAAGAAAACCGCACTTACTTATGGTACGGTTCACCCTTCATAATCCTAAAGCTTCGATAAATCTGTTCCACTAGCACGAGCTTCATGAGCTGGTGCGGTAGCGTCATTTTGCCAAAGGATTGTAGTTCGTCGGCTCGTTTTAGGACATCTTCATGTAGGCCGAGGGAGCCACCGATGACAAAGGTGATTTTACTTTTGCCGTAGGTCATAAGAGATTCAATATCCGCTGCCATTTGTTCGGAGGTTTTCATTTTACCGTTAATAGCTAGAGCGATCACGTAGGCATCTTGGCTAATTTTAGCTAGTATGCGTTCCCCCTCTTTTTTCTTGACGATGTCCATTTCGGCTTCACTTAGTTGTTCAGGCGCCTTTTCGTCTGGTACCTCAATCACATCTATTTTTGCGTAGCCGCCTAGACGTTTTACGTACTCATCGATACCCATTTTTAAGTACTTTTCTTTTAGTTTGCCGACTGATACAATCGTTATATTCACACGTTATCCACCTTTACAATTCATTTACAAACAAATTATCCACAAAAGTTATCAACATATCCACAAGCGCCACCTATATATTGTGTAAAGTTATTTACTTGATACAATATATTCCGCAGGCTGTTCACAGTAGCTACACTTTGTGGATAACTTTTTATCCTCTTCGATTTTATCCATAATTGGGAACTCTTTTTGCTCTGCTACAAACATGTCTAAAGCGTGATCTATATGACTTTCACAGCTGTACTTTTCCATTTTTTGATGTCTCCTTATTTTCCGAAATTTCCACAAACTTATTCACAAATCAGTCTATGTTATCCACAATCTATTGTAACAAAGGAATGGCATGTATGGAAGAAGTGCCTTTTTCTCACGATTTCATGGTATTCACAATTTTCTAGTTATCCACAATATTTCATTAAAGTTTTTCCTCATCCTCATAAAAAAACGATGGGGATTTTTTAGATCACCATCGTTTTTTTCATACTCTTTACAATGTATTACCATTTGTTAATGTTAGTGATAGTTCGACTAATTTACCTTGACGGTACACTTTTAATGTTAGTTTATCACCAATTTTTTTGTCATTATATAAATGTTTGCGTAAATCAATTGTTGTTTCAATTTTTTGACCATCCATTTCAACAATAACATCATATTGTTGAACACCTGCTTTTGATGCTGGTGAGTTATTCATAACATCTGTTACAACAACGCCTGTTGTCACCTCTGCAGGTAATTTTAATGTTTGTTGCTGATAGAATGATGGGACATCTGTTAAATCAGCCAGTGAAACTCCCATTGTTGGACGTTTCATTTCTCCATTTTTCTCTAATTCCTCGATAATTGGAATAGCTGAATTAATTGGAATAGAAAATCCTAAACCTTCCACTGAGGATTCAGCAATTTTCATGGAGTTAATCCCTACTAATTCTCCAGCTAAGTTCACAAGTGCTCCCCCGCTATTCCCTGGGTTAATCGCAGCATCTGTTTGTAATACTTCTTGTTGCCAATCTTCTGTGCCATCACCATTTAAGTCTACCGGTACAGAGCGGTCTTTACCTGAAACAACACCCGTTGTAACAGAGCCATAAAATTCTAGACCAAGTGGGTTCCCAATGGCAATGACCGTTTCCCCTTGTTTTAAAACATCTGAGTTCCCGAATGTCGCCACTGTTTTAACATTTTTAGAGTTAATAGAAATAACTGCAAGGTCAGTCCAAACGTCATGACCGACTAGTTGTGCAGGTTCTTTTGTTCCGTCTTGCATTGTGACCTCTAGCTGCTTGGCCCCTTCAATAACGTGGTTATTTGTGACGATAAAGGCTTTATCACCTTCGATTTTATAAACAACACCTGAACCGCTGCCCGCTTCTTTTGTAGTTGTTGATGGTGGACTCCAAAAACCTCCACTTGTTACTTCTTGAATATTTGCAATACCAACAACTGCATCTGAGGCTTTGTCTACCGCTGAAGTAACATCTGTCGTTACCTCTGTTGCAACTTGGTTAATTGTTGTATTATTTTTTGCAGTACTACTTGATGTTGTTCCAGGCATTTGATTGACAAGTCCCGGTAACATAAGCCATACAAGTAATGCTCCTATAATAACACCAATCAAACCACTAAAGAAATAACCGCCTTTTCCTCCGCCTTTCTTTTTAAGACGCTTGGCCTGCATTTCCTGCTCCTCACGCTCTAACCTTTCTTGCAGCGGTGATTTCGGTATTTCATCCTTTTTTAAGAAATCACTGTTTTTATCATCATCTTGAAAGTAACTCATGTTCCTCATCCTTTCATTTACTGCTATTTGTTTAATTGTTACCCTAATCTTACGATTCAAACATTAAAATCAGATGAAAAACAATTAAAATGGACATAAAAATAGCTGCTCAATGCACATTGTGAAATGCATTGAACAGCATCAAGTTTTCCCTAAATACCTTATGATTAAACCGTGACTAATGTTGTAGGTTCCTCTGCATCTGTATCAAAAAGATGCACATGCTCACCTACAAGAATGCCACAAGATTGCAATGTTTGTGTGACGCTCATACGTGCCAACTCTTTCATATTATTATCCTTACTTAAATGCGAAAGATAAATATTGGTCGTCTTATCAAACACAACTTCACTCATTGCGATAGCGGCATCCTCATTAGAAACATGTCCTACATCACTTAAAATACGACGTTTAATCGACCAAGGATAACGTCCCATTTGAAGCATATTAACATCATGATTACTTTCAAAAACAAAAGAATCTGCACCACGTATAATACCCTTCATACGATCACTGACATAGCCCGTATCTGTAATAATGACAAGCTTACGATCATTCTCATGGAAAGTGTAGAACATTGGATCTGCTGCATCGTGAGAAACGGCAAAGGATTCAACGGCTAAAGAACCAAAATGTTTCACTGTGTCCATTTCAAATTCAAAGCGTTGCTCTATAGGAATGTCGCCAACTAGCCCGTCCATTGCCTGCCACGTTTTGGCGTTTGCATAAATTGGTACATTATATTTTCGTGCCAGTACACCAATCCCTTTAATATGATCACTATGCTCATGTGTAACAAAAATACCACTAAGCTGCTTCATATTACGGTCGATTTTTGTAAAAAGCTGCTCCATTTTTTTCCCACTAAGGCCAGCGTCGACGATAAAAGAGTAGTCGTCATTTTCTACATAAATCGAATTTCCTGTACTGCCACTAGCTAAAACACTAAATCGCATTATTCAACTCCCCAGTCTTCTTCTTCGCTCTCTTGCTTGTCCTCCTGGATCTCGATCACTTTGCCTTCAACTGCATTGACAAAATACTCTTCCTTTTGTCCATCAGATAATTTCACTTGAACTTCCCATGTTGGCACTAATACCTGAGTTCGAGTTAATTTAACAAGCGTGGAGTAACCTAACTTCATTTGCGTAATACGCGAGTCTGGCTTGAGCGTTCCCTTTGCATATAAAGTTTGAATAATTTGAAGAGGCGGAATGACAGTTTCCTGTTGTTCCATTTCCTCAATATTATCAATCATTGTTTGTTCATACATCGTTACTTCATTGTTAGCATTCCACTTAATTTTTAATGAACCATTATAATAAAACATTCGATTATTGGTTTTCTGGAAAAAAACAGCGACTCGTTCTTCCCTGTCTACTTTCCATAAGGCGTAAGATTCTCCTTCAGTTATGTTTGCAAGGACAAAATCCGTAAAGCTTGCATCATCACTCACATTACGTAATTTAACAGGTTTTATAAAAATAGCACGAGCCTTTGAATCCGCCTTTGAATCCTTAATATTAATTTGTTGGTTGCTATTACTAAATTCAGCTGTTGTGAATTTATGGACTTGAGCTGTCATATACGAAGCAGTTTCAATATTATTTGGTAGTGTGCCATACGTAATATTATCATCTTTTAAACGAGCTTCTATTGTTTTTTCACCTGGAACCTCAATATCTTTCGCTTCATTATAGCGATTTACATAAAGGGAATACAAGAAGATGTTTAGAATTAAAAAAACGAATATAAAAATAGATTTTGTTCTATTCCAATCCATTTTTAACACCTCCTAATACTTCAGGAGTTAGTTTAATCCAAGATCCATTACGAATGACAAACCAGCATGGTTCAAATGTAAATATATTAAGTTCTTGGTTTTGCGTTAAATAATAACCCAAAACAATCTCATCAATATCAGCTAAGGCAATATTATTTGCGTTTTTTAATCTCTCGGCAATATTTACTCCAGAAGGCAATTCTTTTATTTCCTTTTCTGCTTCAATATCCATATCTAAGGAAAAGTATGGACGCTTATAATGGAAAATCCGGCTATCTCCCCAAATTGTCGTCATCCGGGTAATGACATGATTGCTATAGACCGGTAAACCTTGCAAATATAATTGATAATCCATTTGATTTTTATTGGTACTCGTTGAAGCATAGCGGAAATCTGCAGTAAATCCCCCATGCTCGTTAATAAATTCAAAGCTATCTTTTAGAAGTTTTGATGGCTCAATTCTAATACCGCTCTCTGCAGCTGGATAAACATAATTTAATGACTTTAGATTTGTATCTAACGTCATTAATGACATACCATCTGTATATTTTTCAGAAGACGCACTTTCAATATTGCGCCGTACAATATTTGGATCTGTAAATAATACATTTTTAAATAATTCTGGTGAGATTTCTTCAATATAGTACGTAAATTTTACAGATTCCGTTTTATTGTTATCTACATAAAGAGATGTCTGGCTTTCTCGCTCAATTTCTTTAAAAGTGCCATATTTTTTTGCAGGCTCTATGACTTCCTGTATAAATTGATTCATGTTTGGCACGCTGACATGTGATCGGAATAATGATTGGTTATTACCACTAATGTAATAAATCATTAAATCCTTGCTATTATAATTGCTCCAATCTATAATCATACGATTAAATGTTGTTTCTGGTAATTCCTTATCCGTATACTGAAAAATCGTGTTAAAGGCTGAAAAAGGAATCTCTCCAGTGAAAAAGATTGTCATGCGATTATTTGTGCCAATGATTTGATTGACATAGTTTGCAGAAAGATTATTGTTAACAGGCACTAAGTCTAATACATTCCAGCCTTTAAATACTTTCATAATATCTTTCATAGCTGCGTTAGATACTGTACCTTTAAATTCCTCATCGGAACGGAAAATAGCCTTGTATGGACGAATAACATCCTCCATATCTTTTTGAGGCTTAATTAGAATTTCCTCTAACTCTGTTTTTTCTATATATTTATAATCAGGTGTATAGGTCCAGATCAAAAAGGTTAAAACCACACTCAGCATGACGAGTAGAAATAGTACAACAGATTTAACTGGTTCTATATATTTCATTCCCACTCACCTGCCTCACCAAATTCATCTGCATCATATGGTAATGTGAAGAAAATGGTTGTACCTTGTCCTTCCTCACTTTCAGCCCAAATCTTACCACCATGAGCCTCAATCATTTCCCGAGCAATAGCCAATCCTAATCCTGTTCCTCCCATTGAACGAGCTCGTGCACGATCAACGCGATAGAAACGATCAAAAATACGACCTACGTTTTCTTTAGGAATCCCCATACCATCATCTGAAATCATGACTTTCAGCATATCCCCTTGTCCAGTAAAGCCAAAGCGAATATTACCACCATCCGGTGAGTATTTGATTGCATTTGAAATAATATTATCAATAACCTGAGTCACCTTATCCGTATCAATTTCTACATAAAAGGACGTTTCAGGGAATATTCGTTCAAATTGTACTTTATCGGACTTAGACATTTCAAATCGGTCAATTATACGATTAAAGAATGAATTAAATAAGACAATATCTTTATTCAATTCGTAGTCTGCACTATCCATTCGTGATAATTGCAATAAATCATTCACTAGACGAATCATACGCTCTGTTTCAGTTTGCGTTACATTTAAAAATGTAGGAGCGATATTTTCATCTTTCCATGCCCCATCTGCTAGTGCCTCTAAATAACTACGCATTGTTGTTAATGGTGTTCTTAATTCATGTGATACATTCGATACAAACTCTCGTCGATCCATTTCTATCTTTTCCTGCTCCGTTATATCGTGTAGTACAGTAATAAGACCATTAATAAAGCCTGTCTCTTTTTGAATAACGGAGAAATTGGCACGTAATATATAGGGAGCATCCGCTGTACTAAAGTTTAAATTGATTGCATCACTCATATAAATCAAGTCTTCAAAACTATATTCCTGATCGATTCCCAATACGGAAGCAATAGGGCGACCTAATGTAATATCCCTTGAAATATGTAGCAACTCAAGTGCAGGATCATTAATTAAAATAATACGTCCCTTACGATCTGTTGCAATAACCCCATCTGTCATATTACTCAGAACCGAATCGAGCTTACGTCGTTCCGCTTCTGTGGTCGATTGTGCCTCTTGTAAACGATTAGTTAAATGATTAAAGGTTATCGCTAGCTGTCCGATTTCATCCGTACCATATACGCGTACTTTTCTGGAATAGTTTCCCTTCGCCATTGCCTGAGCTTGCTTTCGCATATCAGCAATTGGCTGTGTAATTGTTCGTGCAACAAGAATACCTAAAAAGATCGTAAAGACTAACGACATTGCTGTGCCGCCAAGGAAAATACGATTAATTTCGTTCATTTGTTCAAAAACAGACTCAATATTCGCTTCAATATATAGAACACCGATAATTTCATCATCTGGCCCTGCACCCGCTCGAATCGGGTTCGCCAATACCCATACTCGATTCCTTGTTTTGTTATCAAGTTTAATGATATCAAAGAGCGTTTCAGCCGATATCGCACGTCGTACAAGGTCTGTGTTAGAGCGTTGTCCAATTAAATTTTGATTCTCAAGCTCAGATGTTGCTAGTATCCTTTGTCTATCATCAATGACACGAATTTCTAGAATATCACCATTCGAAACATCCCTTAAACCAGTAGAAAACTCCATTACAATTGACTTTAAGCTTTCCTCTAGTTTTGGCATGCTTTCATCGCGTTCCTTTAAAATTTCCTCACGGAGACTATATTGCATCAAGTCAACCCGCTGGAAAATAGAATCTTGGAAGTTGCTCTTCAAATTTTGTTCTAATTGACGTGCGAAATAGATACCGATAATTTGTAAAGCAAGTAAGATTAATAAAATATAAATCAGCACTAATTTGACATGAATGGATTTAAAGAAGCTTACTTTCTGCATTCCTATTACTCCTGTTCAGGATTTCGTAAATAATAACCTACACCACGTCGTGTGACAATCCAAGCAGGATGACTAGGATTATCCTCAATTTTTTCACGTAAGCGACGAATTGTTACGTCAACAGTTCGCACATCGCCAAAGTAATCATAGCCCCATACCGTTTGTAGTAAGTGCTCACGTGTCATTACTTGACCAATGTGTTTTCCTAAATAATGAAGTAACTCAAATTCACGATGTGTTAATTCAATTGTTTCATCACGCTTCATTACTAGATATGCATCTGGTTGAATAACAAGAGATCCTACCACAATCTCATTTGACTCTTCCTCAGCCTCTTCTGCCACAGGAGCAACCACTTGTAAACGGCGCATATTGGCTTTTACACGCGCAATAAGCTCACGAGTACTAAATGGCTTTGTTACATAATCATCTGCACCCATCTCTAATCCTAATACTTTATCAATTTCAGAGCCTTTCGCTGTTAGCATAATTATAGGGAAATCGTATTTTTTACGTACCTCTCTACAAACTTCCATTCCATCACGCTTCGGCAGCATGATATCTAAAAGCATTAAGTCGGGTTGCTCTTCCTCCACTTTCTTTAACGCTTCATCTCCATCATAAGCACAAATAACTTTATAGCCTTCTTTTATTAAATTAAATTGCAAAATATCTGCGATTGGTTTTTCATCGTCAACAACTAATATTGTTTTGTTCATACATTCTCTCCCTTTCGCTTTTTATCTATTCTAAACAATGTGTATTTGTAAATTCACTACTCTTAACTCTATCATGCTTTCGAGTTCTATGCATTAATCGATATTCAATCCATCCAATACTGTGACATAAAAGGATATATTTCAACAATTATTTCTCGGGAAATAATAGAAAAAGACAGTCCACTATTCGGACTGCCTTCTATTCAACGCGTTTATCGACCTACATAAGATAATGGATTTTCTAATGAACCGTTCTTTTCAACTTCAAAGTGCAAATGAGTACCTGTAGAATTACCAGTTGAACCCATTATGCCGATTACAGAACCTTTTTCCACTACTTGTCCCACTTCAACATTAATTGAAGATAAATGTCCATAAAGCGTTGTATAACCATTATTGTGATTAATAACAATACGATTACCATAAGTGCCTGAAGAACCAGCCGCAACAACTATACCATTATCAGCAGCTAAAATATTATAGTTACTTGGACGAGCGATATCAATACCACGATGGAAGGCTCCCCAACGTTCACCCATACCACTTGAGATATAGCCCCCAACTGCTGGCCATGCAAATTCGCCAGTACCTCGTGAAGAAATTACCTTTGTGCCAACTACTTCAATTTGATCTACTGGTTGTTGAATGATTTTTTCTTCTAATGCTACTTTCGATGTTTGCGTACCGTTTTCAGATGTTAATGCATAGGTTGTTTCTTTTTTTCCATTAGCGCCTTCTTGTTTAATCACTTTTTCGCCTTTATACATAGTCGGGTCTTCTTTGACCACTTTTTTAAATGGAATTACATCTGCAACTTTCTTTTCCTTTTTTACCTCAATTGTGACAAATGGCTTTGCCACTGTAACATTTAATGCTTGCCCAATTTGTAAAACTGTATCCACAGTAATACCAGGGTTCAAAGCTAATAGTTCACTAGTTGTTAAATTGTGTTTTTTAGCAACCGAACCTAATACATCACCTGATTGAATTTTATATGTTTCTTGCTCTAGATGACCTGTCATTAAATATTTTACTGCTTGCTCAGGCGATAAAATATCAGTTGGTGTAACCTTTTGTGATAATCCTGAGACTCCCTGTTTAAAGGAAATATCTAAAAGACGCGATTCACCATTTTGCAGTTCAGGTAAATTATTAATAGATTGTTGGGTATTCGCTAGTTTATCTAATTCTTGCTGAGAAACATATTGTAGCTTTAACAGCTGAACAGTTTTTTCATAAGCCTCTGTATTCTTTAACGATACGACTGGTTTATGATCAACTAATAATGTAAATGCATCAGACTTCGCTACTAATGATTGCTTAAGCTTTGATAGTGTTTCTGCATCTTTTGTTTCATTCACAAAAACTTGTTCTGGGATTATTTTAACAGCTGAACTAGCGTCAATAGAAAACCCTTTAAATTGCTGACTCGCTGCTTTTTCTTTAGATGCAATGATATCTTGAATTACCTTCTCATCAGATACTGCACCAATATATTCATTCCCCACATAAACGTGGTAAATTTTATTTAAGTTTTCTTTGTCATATTCCTTGGCAAAACCCATATTAATCGTTAGGCTTGTCATTAAAACTGCAACGATTGAAGCCTTTTTAAAAGAAGAAAAATTGTAGGTGAATCTATTGTTTTCTTCTTTTCTTTTAAAAAACGAATTCATCAATAAAGCCCCTTCCAACTTTACCCTTCAGTAGGATGATTTACCCACAAGGATTTTTTGCACCCTTATAATGTACCATAAAGAAAATAACGTTTGAATAATTTCACCCTTTTGTAATGTAAATGTATTATTTAACTACTAATTGTTACATAGAATACATTTTAGATACTTTTTATTTATTGATATTTTATCTACATATTAGGTAATTAATGAAATGAATGCTGAATAGTGAGTATACTAATCTCTAAATTTTTTCAAGGGAATTTTGACTTAATACTTTTTACTTTTTTAATATTCCGATAAAATATAAGAGAAGGTACACTATTTGATTGGAGCGATTAAATTGAGTGATTCACAAACCGCTGATAATCCAACAAAAATGTTGAGACATCAGAGAACGAATATGCATAAAATTTTCCTAAGAATTATTATGGTGTCACTAGGTGCGATTATAATGGCATTGGGCTTAGAATTATTTTTAGTACCCAACCACATTATGGATGGAGGCATTGTCGGTGTTTCCATCATTACATCTCATTTATTAAATTTACCCCTTGGTATTTTCATCTTCATTTTAAACTTACCTTTTATTTTCTTAGGCTATAAACAAATTGGTAAAACTTTCGCACTGTCTACAGGGCTAGGTATTACCGTACTCTCCTTAGCAACCCTTGTCTTACATAACATACATCCATTTACGGAAGATACATTATTGGCTACAGTTTTTGGGGGAATGATTTTAGGCGTTGGTGTCGGAATTGTCATTCGGTATGGTGGTTCTTTGGATGGAACTGAAATACTAGCCATTCTTTTTAATAGCAAGACACCTTTTTCAGTTGGAGAAATTATTATGTTCTTCAACGTCCTTATTTTCACAGTGGCAGGTTTTGTTTTTAATTGGGAACAAGCAATGTACTCCATTATTGCATACTATATTGCCTATAAAATGATTGATATTGTGATTCAAGGATTAGAGGAATCAAAATCCGTTTATATCATTAGTGACGACATTGATGAAATAGGACAAACAATTATGGATCGACTTGGGCGTGGTGTTACTTTTCTTCATGGGGAAGGAGCTTATACTGGCAACGATAAGAAAGTCATCTTCACAGTTATTACTCGGTTAGAAGAATCTAAGCTAAAATCAATTGTCGCTGAGATAGATGATAATGCCTTTTTAGCCATTGGTAATATCGCAGAGGTAAAGGGTGGTCGCTTTAAGAAGAAGGATATTCACTAAAAAATGGGCGTACCACTTATGGCACGCCCATTTCCATTTATCTTAAATTATGCTTCCCAAACATCAACTAAAACGTTTGTTTGCTCACGAGCAGGTCCAACTGAGAACGTAGCAATTTGAATTCCTGTTAACTCACTAATACGTTCTACGTAGCGGCGAGCATTATCAGGTAGTTCATCTAAAGTTCGGCAGCTTGTTACATCCTCAGACCAGCCTGGAAGTTCCTCATAAATTGGTTCACATTGTTCAATAATATGAAGATTTGCTGGGTACTCTGTTATTGTTTCACCTTTATAATTATAGGCAGTACAGATTTTGACTGTTTCTAAGCCAGATAAAACATCAATAGAGTTTAGAGCAAGATGTGTGATACCACTTACGCGACGTGAATGACGAACAACTACTGTATCAAACCAACCTACACGACGTGGACGTCCTGTTGTTGTACCGTACTCGCGACCAACCTCACGAATTTGTTGTCCTACTTCATCAAATAACTCTGTTGGGAAAGGACCATCTCCTACACGAGAAGTATAAGCCTTTGATACACCAATAACACTTGTCACTCGTGATGGACCAACACCAGCGCCAATGGCTACTCCACCAGCTACGGGATTTGAAGAAGTTACATATGGATACGTACCTTGATCTACATCAAGTAAAATACCTTGAGCCCCTTCAAATAACACTTTACCGCCTTCATCAAGTACATCATTTAAAATTTTAGATGTATCTGTTACATATTTTGCAATTTCTTGACCGTAACCATAGTATTCCTCAAAAATTTCTTCGAATGTTACGCCTTCAACTTCATAGAATTTCTCAAATAATTTATTTTTAATGGCTAAATTATGACGTAGTTTTTCCTCAAAAATATCTTTATCAAGTAAGTCAGCCATTCGAATTCCGATACGTGCTACTTTATCTTGATAACAAGGCCCAATCCCTTTACAAGTTGTGCCAATTTTATTTTCCCCACGACTAGCTTCGTCAGCGATATCTTGCTTAATATGGTAAGGCAAAATAACATGTGCACGATTAGAAATACGTAGATTATCTGTATCAATACCACGTTCTTGTAAGCCTTTAAGCTCTGTTACTAATGACTTTGGATTGACAACTAATCCGTTACCAATTACTGAAGTTTTTTCTTTATAGAAGATCCCTGATGGAATTAAATGTAGTTTATATGTTTCACCATCAATTTTAATGGTATGTCCTGCATTATCCCCACCTGCAAATCGAGCGATTGCATCGGCTTTTTGCGAAAGGAAATCTGTAATTTTACCTTTTCCTTCGTCTCCCCACTGTGTTCCTACAACTACTACTGATGTCATAATCAGCACCTCCGTTAGATACCTTTGTATCTCAATTTTTAAGCCTAAATCATTGTAACAATGATAGAAACGCCCCGTCAATAAAAAAAAGTTAAAAAACACGAACATATAATCAAAAAATCTGATTCAACGTTCGTGTTTAATAACAGAATGATATGAATATTATCGAACATTCAGATTAATTCAATCTATGGGTAATATTTCATTACTTAAGAGGCAACTTATCTGAATGATGACTAATCACGCGGCGGTGGTGGTGGCATTTGTGACCAATCCACATTAATGAATTTATTAAATTCCTTTTTAAAAGCAAGTGTAACTGTTCCTGTTGGACCATTACGTTGTTTGGCAATAATAATTTCGATCATATTTTTATTCTCAGATTCTTTATCGTAATAGTCATCACGGTATAAAAAGGCAACAATATCAGCATCTTGCTCAATACTTCCCGATTCACGTAAGTCACTCATCATTGGTCGTTTATCTTGTCGTTGCTCAACTCCACGTGATAGCTGTGATAGTGCAATAACAGGAACCTTTAATTCACGGGCTAATCCCTTTAAGGAACGTGAAATCTCTGATACCTCTTGCTGACGGTTTTCTCCTGGCTTACCACTACCTTGAATTAACTGTAAATAATCAATTAAGATCATTCCAAGTCCATTTTCTTGTGCTAAACGTCGACATTTTGCACGAATTTCATTGATACGTACACCTGGTGTATCATCAATAAATATCCCTGAATTCGATAAACTACCCATTGCCATCGTTAGTTTACCCCAATCTTCCGTAGTTAAAGCACCTGTACGTAAAACTTGTGCATCTATGTTACCTTCTGCACAAAGCATACGCATTACTAGTTGTTCTGCACCCATCTCTAAAGAAAAGATCGCAACATTTTCACGTGCTTGCACGGCAACACTTTGCGCAACGTTCAACGCAAAGGCGGTTTTCCCTACAGATGGACGTGCCGCAACAATAATTAAGTCGTTGCGTTGGAAGCCAGCAGTAATGTTATCTAAATCACGGAAGCCAGTAGGTATTCCTGTTACTTCTCCCTTTTGTGATTGCAGTTGCTCAATATTATCGAAAGTTTCCACAAGCACATCTTTAACATGCTTAAAGTCACCTGCGTTCTTTCGATTGGCAACCTCCATCATTTTCTTTTCTGCTTCACCTAATAACGCCTCTACTTCGTCCTCACGCGTATAGCCGTCCTCGACGATTTTCGTAGCTACACGAATTAAGCGACGTAATAGTGCCTTTTCCTCAACAATTTTTGCATAATGTGCGACATTGGCAGCTGTAGGGACAGCATTGGCGAGCTCTAGTAAATAAGATAGCCCGCCAACGTCTTCAATCTCTTTTTTAGCTGATAATTCTTCCGTAACTGTTACAACATCTATCGCTTTTCCTTGATCACTCAAACGCAGCATCGTTTCGAAAATTTTCTTATGGGCATTTAAATAAAAATCATCGGCCAATAAAATTTCTGATGCTGTTATTAACGCCTGTGGTTCAAGGAAAATAGCACCGATAACCGATTGCTCCGCCTCCCGGTTATGCGGTGGAACGCGGTCCATCATCGGTTCACTCATGGATCGTCGCTCCTTATTCTTCCGTTACATGTACTTTTAATGTTGCTGATACTTCATGATGTAGTTTTACTGGAACATTTGTAAAACCAAGTGCACGAATACCTTCAGGTAAAGTCATCTTACGTTTATCAATTTTAATACCATGCACTTTTTGTAATGCATCAGCAATTTGCTTTGTAGATACTGAGCCAAATAGACGGCCACCTTCACCAGATTTTGCTTTTAGCTCAACTGTTAATTTTTCAACTTTTTCTTTTAACGCTTGTGCTTCAGCTAATTCAGCAGCAGCATTTTTAGCTTCTAATTTTTTTTGTCCCTCTAATTGACTTAATGCTTGAGCATTTGCTTCTGCAGCATAGCCATTTTTAATAAGGAAATTTTGTGCATAGCCATCAGCTACGTTTTTAATTTCACCTTTTTTTCCTTTTCCTTTAACGTCTTTTAAAAATACTACTTTCATTAGTCCGAACTCCCTTCAATGACCTCATTTATGGCCTCTTCTAAATGTTTTTTCACGCCATCAATGGATTTAGCATCTATTTGGCAGGCGGCATTCGTTAAATGTCCACCACCGCCGAGCCTCTCCATGATTAGCTGTACATTGACCTCTCCAAGCGATCGTGCACTTATACCAATTTTTCCATCTGCTCGATGCGCAATGACAAAGGATGCACTTACATCTTTCATAGTTAGCAAAATATCTGCTGTTTGTGCAATTAAGACAGAGTCATACACTTTCGAATCTTCACCAACAGCAACAGCAATTCCAGGTTTTACAAATTTGACTGTTTGCACAATTTTAGAGCGCTCAATATATGTGTCCACATCCTCTTTTAAAAGGCGCTGCACTAATACTGTATCCGCACCGTTCGTCCGTAAATAAGAAGCCGCTTCAAATGTACGTGCTCCCGTTCGAAGTGTAAAGCTTTTGGTATCGACAATAATACCTGCCAGTAAAGCAGTGGCCTCTAGCATATTGATCTTCGCACGCTTCGGCTGATATTCTAGTAGCTCTGTTACTAGCTCAGCCGTAGACGACGCATACGGCTCCATATAAACAAGTGTAGGATTTTCGATAAAGTCTTCACTACGACGATGATGATCGATCACAACAACCTTTTCAGCTAGTTTTAATAAGTGTGCATCAATTACTAAATTAGGCTTATGAGTATCCACGATAACAAGCAATGATTTTTCTGTCATTTTCCCAGCAGCTTCTTCAGGTGTAAGGAAATTTTCATAGAAATCCGATTTACTCTCGATTTCATTCATTAGTCGTGTAACGCTACCGTTTAATTCATCAAAGTTTATAATGACATAACCCTTTACATCATTCATTTGTGCCATTTTCCGTACACCAACAGATGCCCCAATAGAGTCCATATCAGGATTTTTATGTCCCATTACAAACACTTGGTCACTGTCTTGAATTAAATCACGCAATGCATGTGAAATAACGCGCGCTCTAACACGTGTACGTTTTTCAACTGGATTTGTTTTCCCACCGTAAAATTTAAGTTTACCAGTAGGTTGTTTAATCGCCACTTGGTCTCCACCACGTCCTAGAACAAGATCAAGACTCGATTGTGCCAATTCACCCAACTCTACTAGCGAGGATGATCCAGCTCCTACACCAATACTTAATGTTAATGATAAATTCTTTTGAGCTGTTTTTTCTCGAATGGTATCTAAAATAGCAAATTTTTTCTTTTCCAGCTCTGTTAAAATAGATTCGTTTAACACTGCTAAAAAGCGATCTGATGATATTCGTTTTACAAATACGCCATGCTCAGCAGCCCACTCATTGACAATTGATGTAACCATCGTATTGGTTAAACTACGTGGTTGGTCATCCATAGCTTGCGTGATTTCATCGTAATTGTCGACAAATAATATAGCGATAACTGTACGATCTGCGTAGTATTGCTTTTCAATGGCAATCTGTTCTGTTATATCAAAGAAATACAGTAGACGTTCCTCTTTTTTATAATAAACACGATATTTCCGATCACGTAGCGTAATCGTAGCCTCATTTGTTTCTTCGGTCTTCATTAGTACATAGATGTCATCAGATATATTAACAATACCTTCTCCAACTAATGACTCCATATTTAAAATGCCTTGCATATATGGGTTGGACCATTCTATTTCATATTGCTCGTTAACCAGCAATATCCCAATCGGCATTTCTAGCAATGCCTCTTCTCCAACTTTTTTCATACGGAAGGAAATGGATTCAATATGCTTCTCAGTTTCTTCAAAAGCTATCTTTTCGACCTTCCATGTGTAAGCCATCAATAAAACAAAACCTATTCCATAACCGATACCTATCCCGATATTCCAAATACATAGAAGCACGAACGTCACAATTCCAAATATGGAAAGAACAAAAAGCGGATAGCGAATTGGTCGTTTTCTAAAAGTACCCATTACAATCAGCCCCTTATTCTTTAGTCTTCCCCTTTACAAGTGAACGTACGTCAAAGCCTAAATCAACGATACCGAGTAAGATCATGAAGGATGATAATGGAATAGCTAACAAAGTAGCAACCCATTTTACTCCATTTGGCATCCCTTTTTTTGAAATGAAGTAATGGATAAAAGATATCCCTTGTAGAATGAGTAACAACCATAATATATAAGAAACATTCAATACAATTATATCTAACGTAGATCCGGCCTCTGGACGCATAAATAAATTAATGCATAAAACAATCATGTAATACCATAAAATAGAGCGTGGTAATCTCATATTTTGAAACGGAGCAAACTTAGGAATATCTACTCCCAGTCGTTTTAATGCAGGTAAGTTTAATGTAATGATAATAAATCCAGCAAAAAATGCTGATATTGTAATCGTTGCAGGCATAGTTAGCTCAATTGTTTTAAACATTGCCTCAAGCTGTTCTGGATTTATAGCTACCTGGCCAGTGACATTCTTTGCAAATTCATTTGATTGCTCGTAATTTTGACGAGCTACTTCTAAACTCATATTAATAAAGTCTATTCCCGTCAGTTTTACATAAGCAATATAAACAATTGCCATGGAAATTAGATTAGCAATCCCCGTCGACATAAATAAAAAGAGCTTACTTTTCTTCAAATAAATTGCGTTACCCATTACGACACCCACTAGCCCTAAAATAAAGGCAAATGGTAGCATGGATATTCCACTTGTTATCGTGGTTAGGATACAGCCTACTATTGCAACAAGTATGGATGTGGAACGCTTGTAATTTGCGCTATACCAAGCAATCGGTAGTGGAGCAAATATTAAAGCTACTATAAAGATGAATGGTACATATGCAGAAATAAGCATTAATATCGTAAAAAGTGCAACCATCATTGAGCCTTGGACAAGCGCTTTTGTTTGATTATTCGGCATTGAAAACCTTCCTTTTTTTCAGTCAAACTTACTATCCTTTATTGTACCATTTTTTCATAGTGTTGAACAAAAATCGCTTAGATCACTATATGCTTTGTTATCAATTTTATCAAACAACTGCCAATTCCATTTTACCATAACAAAAAACCAGCATACCCCGATACGAATATCGTAATATGCTGGTATTTAAAATTGATGTAAGGTCAGTTACCTTAACGTCATCAATCTTATTTATCTTCTGCTACGAATGGAAGTAATCCCATGATACGAGATACTTTGATAGCTGAAGTTAATTTACGTTGGTACTTAGCGCTAGTGCCAGTTACGCGACGTGGTAAGATTTTACCGCGCTCAGAGATGAATTTTTTTAATAAATCTACATCTTTATAGTCGATATGCGTAATGTTATTAGCAGTGAAGTAGCAAACTTTACGGCGTTTGCGGCCTCCGCGACGTGGTGCCATAGTATGTCTCCTCCTTATCTTTTTTTATATTATAGAAGCATTAGAATGGAAGATCATCCTCAGATACTTCTATCGGTCCTTTGCTATTCGCAAATGGATCCTCATCTACACGTGTATAATTCGGCTGATTCATAGGTGGTTGATTTTGTTGATAAGTATCGCCGCCATAGGAACCCTGCCCTGGCATAGCGCCACCAAACTGTTGTTGTGGCTGACCACCGCCATATGACGGTTGGTTATTACCGTAAGTTTGTCCACCACCGTATTGAGGAGCAGCAGCGCCGCTACCATTACGTGGTTCTAAAAACTGTACGCTATCCGCCACGACATCTGTTGTATATACTCGCTTACCGTCTTGTCCTTCATAACTGCCCGTTTGGATACGACCTTCTACCCCAATTAAACTTCCTTTTCGCATGAAGTTCGCTAGGTTTTCGGCCTGTTTTCGCCATGCAACACAGCTAATGAAATCAGCTTCGCGTTCACCTTGTTGATTTGAGAATGCACGGTTTACAGCAACTGTAAATCTTGTAGACGCAATTCCGTTCGGTGTATAACGTAGCTCAGGATCTTTTGTTAGTCTTCCAACTAATACGACACGGTTTATCATCAGAATACAACCTCCTTTTCAGCGTTTTGTTAAAAGTCAATAATTAAGCTTCTTCGCGAACTGCAATGTGGCGAATGATGTCTTCGCTAATGTTAGCTAGACGTGTATACTCGTTAATTGCTTCTGAAGGAGCGTTTACTTTCACGATTTGGTAGTAACCTTCGCGGAAGTCTTGAATTTCATAAGCTAAGCGGCGTTTGCCCCACTCTTTTGATTCGATGACTTCTGCACCGTTAGAAGTTAAGATTTCGTTGAAACGTTCAACTAAAGCTTTCTTCGCTTCGTCTTCAATGTTCGGACGTACGATGTACATTAATTCGTATTTTCTCATCTGTTTACACCTCCTTATGGACTTAGGCTCTCCTATGTAAGGGAGCAAGGAGCAAGTAATATTATTACTCACATCAATGAATTGTAACATATAGGTACTTATCTTTCAAGTCGCAAACTAATAATTCGGTATATAATAAGAATATATATTGCAATCTTCCATGAAAGGGGCGATTCAATGCTACCAAATAAAGAGCCAATTGTTATTGAATTAGATATAAAAAAATTGATGATTGATAATTTGGTTATTACAGGTGGTCTTGTTATATTATTTACAGCCATTCAATATATTTGCTTTAAAGATTTTCATTTTTCTTTTTGGAATATGATTGTTGGTACAGTACTCTTTGTGATTCTATACATTATTTTTATTGTTCTACATGAGGTATTTCATTTAATTGGTTTTATGTTTTTTGGCAAAGTACCCTTGAAGGCTTTAAAATATGGCATAAATTTAGAGCTTGGTGTTGCTTATGCGACTACAGTACAACCTCTCTCCAACCAAGCAATGAAAAAGGCATTATTACTACCTTTTTGGACGACTGGTGTTCTTCCGACAATTGCTGGGTTTTATTTTAATAGTACCGTTTTAATACTCGTAGGAGCTTTTTTAATGGCTGGTGCAATAGGTGACTTTGCCATGTATAAAGAATTAAGGAAATATCCAAAACAGGCTCTTGTACGAGATGATCCTAAATTACCGAAACTTTACGTATATACTCAACAGAACGAAGATAACTCACTATAAGTTAGAATCTGTAGCATTGAGATAAATAGCTGCAGATTCTATCTATTCTTTAAGGCGTTAAAAATCCGTGCTGAGCTGCGGTATATAAATTTCTCCATATACGATTAAGCGTAGATGTTTCTGTAATAGCCTCCATACCAAGACTTCGTATTAAATGATTTGCTATGTCAACGCAAGCAGCAGCAATCTCTTTACTCATTTGTGTAAATTGAGATTGTTCATCTTCTGTTAAAAGGACACCCTGTTGGTGTTTTTGCCAATATAAAGTCAATGTTGTATAGAACCGCTCCTCATATTGCTTATAATGCTTCTGCTGCTGCATCAATAAAAATTGTAATGCCCCAATCCGTTCAGCTCGATTGATATCATGATTTCGTTGCTTTGTTAATTTATATGCTTCTTCTAAGAAATTTTCGGTAATACCAAGACAAACGCTTAAAAACGAAGCCTCCGCAAAAGTTACAAATGGAAAGCTATGTACTGAGTTGCCATAACTATTTTTTATTGCTCCTAGTTGAAACGTTGCTTCTTCGGGTACCCAAATATTATTCACACGAATCGTATGACTGGCTGTTGCCTTCAATCCCATCGCACACCAATCATTCAATATCTCAACGTCTTGTGGACTCACTGAACAACTAATAATTTCATCTTTTTTGATCCCGTCTTCTTCAATAAAGCAGTTCATTGTAAAAGTAGACGCATAATTGGAGCCACTGCAGTACTTCCACTGTCCCGTTACAACATAACCACCCTCTTCTTTCACAGCTATTCCTGTTGGATAACCACTACCTGCTATGACTGCATCCTTAGGCATAAAAATTTTCTCACAAACATTTGCACTGAAGGTTGGAATAAACGCATTCCCCCCTGTACCAATTGTAATTAGCCAACCAAAATTCCCATCTATAGCTGACATCTGCTGAAATACTTTTACACCTTCCACTAAATCTAAATCCTTACCACCTAATTCTTTTGACATGAACAATTTAAACAATTTTTGTTCATAAATAAAATCAAGTACATCTTGTGGTAGCTTTCCAAGCTGCTCAAACTCTAACCCACGTTCTTTAATCTGTAAAAGATTCATTTGTATAACTGCCCCCATTACTAAAAATTCTGATAACGGATCCATCAAAAAAGGGCAACCATTGTAGATTGCCCCTGTCCATTTTTATACATTAAAGCGGAATAACATAATATCGCCGTCTTGTACTTCATAATCTTTACCTTCAAGTCGAACTTTACCAGCTTCTTTAGCTGCTGCTTGAGAACCTGCCTCTAGTAAATCATCATAAGCAACCGTTTCTGCTCGAATAAAGCCACGTTCAAAGTCAGTATGAATAATACCTGCACACTGTGGCGCCTTCATACCTTTACGGAACGTCCAAGCACGTACTTCTTGTACACCTGCAGTAAAGTACGTTGCTAATCCTAATAAATCATAAGAAGTACGGATTAGCTGATCTAAACCTGATTCTTTAATGCCTAGTTCTTCTAAGAACATAGCTTTTTCTTCATCATCAAGCTCGGAAATTTCTTCTTCGATTTTTGCGCAAATTGTAATTACTTGAGCACCTTCAGCTGACGCATACTCACGTACTTTTTTCACATACTCATTGTTGTCTGCATCTGCTACTTCATCTTCTGAAACGTTTGCAACATAAAGCATTGGTTTAATTGTTAGTAAATGAAGACCTTTAATTACTTTTAGCTCATCATCTGAAAGTTCTGCAGCACGTGCTGGTTTACCGTTTTCTAATTGTTCTTTAATTTTTAGAAGTACTGGCTCTTCAATCATTGCATCTTTATCTTTTTGTTTTGCCATTTTACTAACTCGTTGTATACGTTTATCTACTGATTCTAAGTCAGCTAGCGCAAGCTCTAAATTAATTACCTCGATATCATCAATTGGATCTACTGCACCTGATACGTGTGTAATGTTTTCATCTACAAAACAACGTACAACCTGACAAATTGCATCCACTTCACGAATATGAGCTAGGAATTTATTCCCTAATCCTTCACCTTTGGAAGCACCTTTTACAATTCCTGCGATATCTGTGAATTCAAATGCAGTTGGCACAGTTTTTTTCGGTACAACTAATTCTGTTAATTTATCTAAACGTGCATCTGGTACTTCAACGATACCAACGTTCGGATCAATCGTTGCGAATGGATAGTTTGCAGCCAATGCGCCCGCTTTTGTAATTGCGTTAAATAATGTTGATTTTCCAACGTTAGGTAAACCAACGATTCCAGCTGTTAATGCCATGAATGGACACAACCTTTCTATACTCAGTTCAAATTTTCTCTCATATAACCTTATCTATTATATTGATTCGCTCATAAAAAGTCTAATATGCCTGATGTTAAGCCTCATTAGCAGATATTAAAACCTTTTTCATTTTTTTCTCAAATTCACGGCGCGGAATCATGACACTATGCTGACACCCTTCACATTTAATACGGACATCTGCGCCCATACGAATAATCTTCCATTTATTTGTACCACATGGATGTTGTTTTTTCATTTCAACGATATCATTTAAACCAAATTTTTTAGCTTCCATGTTATTCACTTCTCCCCTCATCTTTTCCATAGAACATCATTTTTGGATAGGCCATTGGTATGTTATTTTCTTCAAAAAGTTTTGTAACATCACGGCGAATTGTACGTGCAACGCCATATTGTTGCTGTGGTAATGTTTCAGCCGCTATACGTATTGTTACCTCAGTCCCTTTAACATTTTGCACACCTAAAAAAACCGGAGTCGTTATTAATTCCTTATGCAATGTAGGTAATGTCTCTAAATACTTATTAATAACCGCTTCAGCTTTCCCAAAATCAGCAGCTGTGGTCATTTGTAAATCTATAAAAATTTTGGAGTTGTTAACAGAATAATTGACGACCTCACCAATTGCACCATTTGGGATGATGAACTGCTCCCCCGTGGCTCCATTAATTTTTGTAGTACGTAAACCTATTTCTACAACTGTACCTTCTGCTGCATTTATTTTTATATAATCCCCTACACCAAATTGATCTTCAAAGATAATGAAGAATCCAGTAATAACATCCTTTACTAAACTTTGAGCACCAAAACCTATTGCTAAACCAACAATCCCTGCACCGGCCAATAGCCCTGCTACCTTTATATTTAAAGAAGAAAGAATTCCTATAATCGCTGAGAAGTAAACTACATAAGAAATCACACTTTGTAATAATCTTGCAATTGTTCGTTGACGTCGCTCTGAGTGGTTTAATGGGGAACGCATTCGTATTAAGAACACTTTTTTAATAAATTTTTTACCTAATCTTACAGCTAACCATGATGCTAATAAAATGAGCACAATCTCTATGGATGCATCAATCACATGATCCCAAAGTTCCTCAGATGTGAGCTTATCCCAATATCTCTCCATTAACTTTTTTTTATTCTCTTCCATCATTACCACCTATTGAATAACTTGCTAAAAATTTGCGTATACTGCATAAAAATTGAGCACTTCTAAATATAAAAAGAAAGTGAGTTTTTTTATGAATACTATACCAAATATGTTACTACCTTATTCCCTTCATCACGAGAGTAAAAATGCTGTTTGGCAATTAAGCACATTATTTTTAGAACATATACCGTTTCATCATGAACGTTTAATTTTTTGTTGTATTGGTAGTGACCGCTGTACAGGTGATACACTTGGACCATTAACAGGTAGCTTTCTAAAAAAATCAGTTAGCTTTCCCTATGAAATTGTTGGTTCTTTAGAAGATCCTTTACATGCTCTAAATCTTGATTCTACTATGCAACAGCTACACAATCATACTACAAAACCTTTTATTATTGCGATTGATGCCTGTCTTGGCAGTGAGCAAAATGTTGGCCATATTTCAGTTCAAAGCGGTCCTATTTTTCCCGGCAAGGCTGTAAAAAAAGAATTACCTCCAATCGGAGACATTTCCGTTAAAGGAATCGTCAATATTGGAGGCTTTATGGAAATGCTTGTTTTACAAAATACAAGACTTCATATTTCTTATGCTATGGCAGAAAAACTTTCTAGAGCTTTATTATTAGCTGCCCACCGTTATTCACTGAAAAGTGTAGAAGATGGCAACCATAACGCCAACAACGATAATACCTGGCAGCAAGTTAGCAGCTTTGATTTTAGCTAAACCAGCAATGTTTAACCCTATTGCCATAATCATTACGCCGCCAACAGCAGTCATTTCAGTAATGTACATTTCTAGCGCCGCATCAGGTATAAAGGAGCTTATAACGCCCGCAAAAAGTGCAATTAAGCCTTGATAAACAAAGACAGGTACAGCCGATAGCATAACACCTATACCTAATGTGGATGCTAAAATAATGGATGTAAATCCATCTATTAATCCCTTTGTAATTAAAACATTGTGATCATTACGTAGACCACTATCGAGTGCACCGATTACAGCCATCGACCCAACAACAAAAATTAGAGAAGCAGTGACAAAGCCCTCTGCGATGCTTATTTGGTTTTGATCATTCCGTTTTGTTCGAAATAATGACTCGACCCATTTTCCAAGCCGATTCATTTGCTTATCTAAATCCAACCACTCACCTATTACTGTACCTACAACTAAACTTACTACTAATATAATAAAGTTATCACTTTCAAAGCCCATTTTTATCCCTAACAATGTGACCGCTAAACCAATAATGGATAGGACCGTAGATTTCATAGATTCAGGAATATTTTTAAAAATGCGCCCCACTAATGCACCTGCTATAATTAGCACAGCATTAATCAATGCCCCTAGTATTACCACACTTAAGCCTTCCTTCTCTCTAAAAAATAGAGAGCGCCTGTTTGCTTGGCGCTCTGATTAAGTTATAGAAATATTATTTTATTCTTCCTGTAAGTTCAAAATTTCTAAAATACGTTCTAAATCATCTTCGGAATAAAATTCAATTTCAATTTTTCCTTTATTGTTTGTTTTTTTGATTTGTACATTTGTTCCAAAATAATCACGTAATTGGGATTCTTTGGCTGCTACAAAAATATCTTTCTTCTTTGGTGGAATTGTTTCACGTGAAACTTCTTCATTGATACTTTGTACTAGCATTTCAACCTGACGTACATTCAAGCCTAGGTTAATTACCTTATTGGCTACTTCTGAAATTCTTCTTTTATTTTTCAAGCCGAGTAAAGCCCGTCCTTGCCCCATTGATAACATGCCTTCATTCATCAATTTTCGAACATCTTCTGGTAAAGCAAGTAGACGAACGTGATTGGCTATATGTGGTCTACTTTTTCCTAGCCGCTTAGATAATTCTTCTTGTGTTAAATGTAGGTTTTCCATTAAGCTCTGATAGGCTTCTGCTTCTTCAATAACTGTTAAATCCTCACGTTGGAGATTTTCTAAAATGGCTAGCTCCATCATTTGAGCATCTGATAGCTCTTTAATAATGACAGGAATAACCTCTAATTCAGCTAAGAGACATGCTCTATAACGGCGTTCCCCAGCAACAATTTCAAATTTACGTCCTTTTTTTCGAACAGCAATTGGCTGCAAAATACCATGCTCTTTAATAGAATCTGCTAGCTCCTGTAAACTTTCCTCATCAAAAATTTTACGAGGCTGATATGGGTTCGCAACAATTAAATCCAATTGGATTTCTTCTACTTGCCCACTTTGTTCTAAAGACTCTCCTGGAAATAGTGCACCAATGCCCCTTCCTAAACCTTTAGCCATTTTTTATCACTTCCCTCGCCATCTCCAAATAAACTTCTGCACCTCTAGATTTTGCGTCGTAAGTGATGATTGGTTGACCATGACTTGGTGCCTCACTTAATCGCACATTACGAGGAATGATCGTTTTATATACTTTATCTTGGAAATATTTTTTTACTTCATCAATAACCTGTAAACCTAAGTTTGTTCGTGCATCCAACATTGTTAAAAGAACCCCATCAATATAAAGCTGCTGGTTTAGATGCTTTTGAACAAGTCGAACAGTGGATAATAATTGACTTAGCCCTTCCAATGCATAGTATTCACATTGAACCGGGATAATCA
This sequence comes from Lysinibacillus irui, assembly GCF_028877475.1. NCBI lineage: Bacteria > Bacillati > Bacillota > Bacilli > Caryophanales > Bacillaceae > Lysinibacillus > Lysinibacillus irui. The sequence continues at coordinate 4,438,296 of NZ_CP113527.1, forward strand.
GTGCATCTGAAGCAGTTAATGCATTAATTGTTAAAAGTCCTAAAGAAGGAGGACAGTCAATAATAATATAATCGAAATCTTCTTTAACATTTTGCAGTGCATGTTTTAATCGCACTTCTCTTGAAATAGTAGAAACCAACTCAATTTCGGCACCTGCAAGTGAAATTGTTGCTGGCACGATTGATAAATTTTCAACATTTGTTTTTTGAATGACATTTTCTACATCTTCGTCGTCAATGAGCACATCATAAATACAGCCCTGTATTTCTCCTTTATTAATACCAAGTCCACTTGTTGTATTCCCCTGCGGATCAGTATCAATTAAAAGCACTTTCTTACCTAAATAAGCTAGGCAAGCGCTCAAATTGACCGAAGTTGTTGTTTTACCTACGCCACCCTTTTGATTGGCGATTGCTATAATTCTACCCATTTAAAAGCACCTGCTTTCATCTATCAAAGTTTACTTTGACAAATCATTTGTAAAATCACTCTTTAATCCGCTATCTAACTCTCATTCTATCAAAAAAATTGAAGAGAGTTGTATAAAATATTAAGAATATATACAAAAAAGGAGATATCTCATTTATCTTTCTGAGATATCTCCTCTGTACAGTGTTCGATAAAGCTCTAAATTACTTTTTTAGAATAATTTATTACACCTTTTTCTTTTTAGGTATCTTCACTGTAATTTGATAATATTCTTCTGTATCTTCTTCTTCTGTTTTCACCGTAATACCGCTTTTTGTTACCATTGTTAACGATTGTTTAATCGTATTTAAAGCAATGCGTACATCTTTACTTATAGCTTTTCTCTTTGGCTTTGCTTTCCTTGGTGCCGATTCTTCCTGCTCGTCTGTTACTGGATTTAATATTGTCTGAATTTGTTCCTCTAATTGACGAACATTCCAATCATTATCAATCGTTTGTTGTAAAATTTCTAATTGTAATGGTTGATCTTTTACTGCGATTAATGCACGTGCATGTCGTTCAGATATTTGGCGCTTCAAAATGGCTTGCTGCACTTCTTCCGGCAACCTTAATAAACGTAATTTATTGGCTACAGTGGATTGTCCTTTTCCAAGTCGTTGGGCAAGTGCTTCCTGTGTAAGCTCATGAAGCTCTAATAATTTTTGATAGGCTACCGCTTCTTCAATTGCAGTTAACTCTTCACGCTGTAAGTTCTCTATTAACGCAATAGAAGCTGTTTCCTTATCAGTTAAATTACGTACAATAGCAGGGACCTCTGTCCATTGTAGCTTTTTCATCGCCCGATAACGACGCTCACCGGCAATGATTTCATATTGATTTTCTGATGTTTTACGTACAACAATTGGCTGAATCACACCATGTGTATGAATGGTTCTTGATAATTCCTCAATTTTTTCATCATCAAAAATAGTACGTGGCTGAAAACGGTTAGGTACAATTTGATTAATAGGCAACTTTATGACTTCTTCCGCTGCATGAACCGCCTCTGCTTGTTCTACTTCATTTTTCACAATAGGCTCCGTTTTACTCCCGCCTCCAAAAAAACGTGAAAAAGGACTTTTCATCCAAGTGGCACCACCTTTAAGTAACTATCTTGCTCTGTGTCATTCTATTATTATTTATTATATTTCTCCAAATGTATATAGTTCATAGATGTCTTTTGCGTGAACCATCCATAACTAGTATGTATGCTCAAAATAGAAAAAATATTTTCTACTTTGAGTAGTTTCACATGAAACACTAATTATTGAATCGGTGTTTTATTTGGTACACCTGGCTTACGCGGGTATTTTTTCGGTGTTCCTTTTATTTTATCAAATATATATAAAATGCGGTCACTTTCTTCAATAGGTAGCTTGAAAGAAAATTCTTCTCTTAGTTTAACACCTAATGTTGTTAAAGCTTTTTTAGCATCCTTTAATTCTTCTGCCCCAGCTGCAGCTTTTAAAGCAACAAAATATCCATCTTGTTTTGCTAAAGGTACGCATAACTCCGATAACACTGATAACCGAGCTACAGCGCGTGCTGTTACCACATCAAATTGTTCACGATATTTTACATTTTGACCAAACTCTTCAGCTCGTGCGTGTACAAAATGCATATTTTCTAATTGTAACTCATCACTTAGATGATTTAAAAATGTAATTCTTTTATTTAAAGAGTCGACAATTGTGACGTGTAAATGTGGGAAACAGATTTTAATAGGTATACTAGGGAAACCTGCACCTGCTCCAACATCACAAACAGTGGTTACTTTGGAAAAATCAAAATAGAAAGAGGCACTAATTGAATCAAAGAAATGCTTTAAATAAACGCCTTCTACATCTGTAATAGCCGTTAAATTCATCTTTTCATTCCACTCGACAAGTAGCTCAAAGTACTTTTTAAATTGAGAGATCTGCTTATCTGAAAGTACAATGCCTTTCTCTTTCAGTGCCTCTATAAATTGTTGTTCGTTCATGTAAAGTCTCCTTTATTAATCTAGCTATCCTGTTCTACCAATAGGATAACTTTAAAAATAGGAAGCGGGCACAATGGTATGCCCGCCCCTTATTTACTTTACTGTCTTATTAGCTGCTTACTTTCGCAATTTTACCTTGTTCAATGTAAACAAGCAGAATGGATATATCTGCTGGATTAACTCCAGAAATACGAGAGGCTTGGGCAATAGAAAGAGGTAAAACCTGTTTTAATTTTTGACGTGCTTCTGTTGCTAAACCAGAAATAGCATCGTAATCAATATTCTCAGGGATTTTTTTATTTTCCATTTTGTGTAGCTTCTCTACCTGTTGCAATGCCTTTTCGATATAGCCTTCATATTTAAGCTGTATTTCAATTTGCTCTTTCACTTCATCTGACAATTCAATTTCTGCCGGAATTAAAGAAGATATTAACTCATAATGCATTTCAGGACGTTTTAATAAATCTGCGCCACGAATACCATCTTTTAATTCACTACCACCAACTGAACGAATAACAGATTGCGTTGTCTCATTTGGTTTAATAATGACTTCACGAAGACGTGCAATTTCCTTTTCAATCAGCTCTTTTTTCTCATTGAATTTATTATATCTTTCTTGTGGAATCATGCCCATGTTATATGCAAGCTCGATTAAACGTAAATCTGCGTTATCGTGGCGTAACAATAGACGATATTCTGCACGAGATGTTAATAAACGATACGGCTCATTTGTCCCTTTTGTTACCAGGTCATCGATCAAAACGCCAATATAGGCATCAGAGCGACTTAAAATTAACTCTTCTTTACCAAGGACATTCGCAGCAGCATTCATTCCTGCCATTAAGCCTTGTGCGGCTGCTTCTTCATAACCAGATGTACCGTTAATTTGCCCAGCTGTATATAAGCCTTTAATACGTTTTGTTTCTAATGTTGGCCATAATTGTGTTGGCACTATTGAATCATATTCAATTGCATAACCAGCACGCATCATTTCCGCATTTTCTAAGCCAGGGATAGATTTTAGTAAACGTGTTTGAACATGCTCTGGTAAACTTGTTGATAAACCTTGAACATAGACCTCACGCGTGTTACGACCTTCTGGCTCCAAGAATATTTGATGTCGTGGCTTATCATTAAAGCGCACAACTTTATCTTCAATCGACGGACAATAACGTGGACCTGTCCCTTTGATCATCCCTGAATACATCGGTGAAAGATGTAAATTCGCTTCAATAATTTCATGTGTTTCAGGACTTGTATATGTTAACCAGCAAGGAAGTTGATCCATAATGAATTCAGTTGTTTCAAAACTAAATGCACGTGGAACATCATCTCCTGGTTGAATCTCTGTTTTGTCATAATCAATTGTACGGTTATTTACACGTGGTGGTGTACCTGTTTTAAAACGAACTAAATCAAAACCAAGCTCTTTTAAATTATCAGCTAAACGGATCGAAGGTTGTTGATTATTAGGACCGCTTGAGTATTTCATATCACCGATAATAATTTCACCGCGTAAGAAAGTACCTGTTGTCACCACTACTGTTTTAGCACGATAGACGGCTCCAATTTGTGTAATGACCCCTTTCACTTCTCCATCTTCAATAATTAACTCTTCAACCATTCCTTGATGGATTGTTAGGTTTTCAGTTTCCTCCAACACACGTTTCATCTCTTGTTGGTATAAAACTTTGTCTGCTTGTGCGCGCAATGCACGTACTGCTGGACCTTTTCCTGTATTTAACATTCTCATTTGTATATGTGTTTTATCAATAACTTTCCCCATGACGCCACCTAAAGCGTCAATTTCACGTACGACGATTCCTTTGGCAGGGCCACCGATAGATGGATTACACGGCATAAATGCAATCATATCTAAATTGATTGTTAGCATTAATGTGTTTGCGCCCATTTTAGCCGCAGCATGAGCAGCTTCTGAACCTGCGTGACCTGCGCCAATTACAATAACATCATACGTGCCTGCCTCATATTTTGTTGGCATGCTCGTATCTTCCTTTCCCTTTATAAATTTATTTTCCTAAGCAGAACTGTGAAAATAACTGATTAATTAGGCTTTCTTGTACTGTGTCACCAATAATTTCACCAAGTATTTCCCATGTTCTTGTTACATCAATTTGTACCATATCTACTGGTACACCCTCCTGTGCAGCTGCTATTGCATCTTCTACTGTTGCTTGTGCTTGGTGCAGAAGAGCAATATGTCTTGCATTTGAAACATATGTTAAATCGCCCGCTTCGATTTGTCCTTCAAAGAATAATGCTGCAATGGCTTCCTCTAATTCAGTAATGCCCTCCTCCTGTAACAGAGAAGTCGTGACAATACGGTGGTCACCAGCTAATTCTTTAACACGTGCTAAATCTATTTTTTGCGGTAGATCTGTTTTATTAACAATGACGATGTAATCCATCGAATCAATTGTTTCGAAAAGTCGCTCATCCTCTGCAGTCAATTCATCTGCATAGTTTAATACAAATAAAATTAAATCTGCTCCACGAAGAGCTTCACGAGAGCGTTCTACACCAATTCGTTCAACAATATCCTCTGTTTCCCGGATACCTGCTGTATCCACTAAACGAAGTGGAACACCACGTACATTGACGTACTCTTCTATAATATCACGAGTCGTACCTGCGATATCTGTCACTATGGCCTTATTTTCTTGTACTAAGCTATTTAAAAGCGAAGATTTCCCTACATTCGGACGACCTAAAATAACAGTTGATAATCCCTCGCGCAAAATCTTTCCTTGAGAAGATGTTTGTAGAAGTTTAATAATTTCATTTCTTACCCATGTACATTTCTCTACTAATACAGGGACCGTCATTTCTTCTACATCATCATACTCCGGATAATCTATATTAACCTCTACCTGTGCTAATGTCTCTAGTAAAGCTTGGCGTAAATCACCAATAAGTCTCGACAATTTCCCATCCATTTGGCCCAAAGCAACATTCATCGCACGATCTGTTTTTGCTCTTATCAAATCCATAACAGCTTCAGCCTGTGAAAGATCTATACGTCCATTTAAAAAAGCTCGTTTTGTGAATTCACCTGGCTCAGCTAATCTTGCTCCATTTGTTAAGGCAAGTTTTAATACGCGATTGACTGAAACTAGTCCACCATGACAGTTTATTTCTACAACATCCTCACGCGTGAATGTTTTAGGTCCACGCATCAGCGATAGCATAACTTCCTCTACTACCTCATTTGTTTTAGGATCAACTAAATGCCCATAATGAATGGTGTGCGAATCTTTCGTAGTTAAACTTTTTCCACCAGGTGATTTGAATATTTTATCTGCAATCGTTACTGCCTCGTCCCCACTTAAACGAACGATGGCTATGGCACCTTCACCCATTGGTGTGGATATCGCAGCAATTGTATCGAACTCCATTTAATGACCTCCTCAACGTTATCCACATGTGGATAATCAAAACCGACCAATACTTACTAACACCTTAGACTAACATATTTTCTGCAAAATCTAAAGTAAGGATCATTTCCAAATGTGGATAAAATCATTTTTATAGTTAATCTTATTTTCGACAAATATCGATATTCTCTGTCACATTAAAAAGGTCATTTTATCACGCAGATAAAATGACCTTTCAAAATATATTGTCTGTATGATTTTTGAGCAACAGTCTAACGGTTTTTTACTGGTTCAATTACTAAATAACGATTAGGTTCTGTGCCTTCTGAATACGTTTCAAGATCTAGACGATTTGCTAATTGATTATGAATTATCTTTCGTTCGTAAGACGGCATTGGTTCAAATGCCACACGTTGATTTAAGCGTAATGCTTTATCCGCCATTCGATCTGCCAATAATTCTAATGCTACTTGTCTACGTTCGCGATAGTTTTCTACATCTAATTTCACCATTAAAAATTGCTTAGCACTTTTATTTAATATTAGTTGCGTTAATTGCTGTAAGGAATTTAGTGTTTGACCTCGTTTCCCGATAAGCAGTGCCGCCTTCTCACTTTTTAATTGAAATAATACATATTTCCCTTCACGAGTCGTAGCAATATCAAGATCATGAATATCCAGTTGTTCAGCAATGCTTACTAAATACGCTTTTGCATCTTCAATTGGATTTGCTGAATCTACTTCTTCATTTTGTTCTTTAACGACTTGTTGAACAGCTTCGATTTCACTTGGTTGTTCAGAAACTTGTGAACTTATTGTTTCAACATTATCTACTGCCAGTGGTTCGTCTAATTGTGTCGTATTTTGCGGTTCGGCTTTTTCGTTTTCAATTGTCGGAACCTGAACTTCCTTTATAGTTACACGTACCTCTGCAGAACGTGCACCAAAACCTAAAAATCCTTTTTTACCTTCTTGTAAAACTTCAACATCTACTTGTTCACGGGTTTTGCCAAGTTTCTGTAACGCCAATGAGATCGCTTCTTGTGTTGTTGCGCCTATTTGCGTAAGTTGTTTCACTTTTTAGCCCCTCCATTTTGAGCAGGTTGTGTTTTATCTTTATTCCAAGGTTTATAAATAAACAGGTTTTGGAAAATCGAAATAATATTCCCGATTACCCAATATAGTGATAATGCAGCTGGTAAGGCCATACCAAAAGCAATGATCATGAATGGCATAATATACATCATAATTTTCATTTGAGGATTATCCATTGCTGGTCCTGTACGCAATACGATAAATTGCATTAAACCTGCCGTAATTGCTAATGCAGGTGCAGGATCTGCTAACGGGAAGATAAAGAAATTCCCTAAATCAAATGTAGATGTAGCATTCATACGACTAATTGCATGATAGAAACCAATTAAAATTGGCATTTGAATGATTACTGGTAAACATCCAGCAAGTGGGTTTACTCCAGATTCACTCATTAGCTTCATCATTTCTTGCTGATATTGTTGCTGTGTCTGAGCATCCTTAGAAGCATACTTCTTTTGCAATTCCTTCAATTTTGGCTGAATTTCTTGCATCTTTTTAGAGCTCTTTGTTTGTTTAATCATTAAAGGTAAAATTGCTAAACGAATAATAATTGTTACGGCAATAATCCCCCATGCATACGTACCGAGCAGATCAGCAAAGTATTTTATCGCTGATACCAACGGCCAAACAATGAATTCATTCCAGAAGCCTGTGCTGTCTTTGGAAATTGGTTCATTGAATTCTGTACAACCAGAAAGTAGTAAGGCTACTGATACTAGTGACAAAATTACCCAATGTTGTTTTTTCAACCTTCTTCCCCCTACAATTACTATTCACTTTTTCTTAATTCTATATGCATTTTTTCATTCACAGACAGTTTCCTACCACAAGATCTGCCGGCTACTTTACCTAAATTCTGTCAGCGTTTTGGACGTCCTCAATAAAGATAAAGTTATCAGTTATTTTATCACGCCTATAACGTTCACTCTACTAAATATTCTAACTACATAAATTTATTCATAAGTTATGTTGCGAAATTTACATACTTTTAGTGAAATACAGTATTTCATATACCCCTATGCGTATATTCCCCTTACTTATTATCGTATGCAAATTCGCTGTACACTACTATTAACAGGACAGACATTTTTCACCACTTGCTTGCATACATTACACTTTCTTCATAACCTTTGCGATTCGTAGTACATGCTGCAAACTCTGTTTCACTTCATGAAAATCCATAGTGGCCGCCGGTTGTCTGGCGATAATAACATAATCCATATTCGGCTTTAAATCATTCTTTAATTCCTGAATACTTTGTCGAATATAGCGTTTTATTTGGTTGCGTGTTACCGCATTCCCAAGCTTTTTACTAACTGATAAACCTACACGAAATTCGGTTTGCCCCTCTTTTGCTAAAAAATAAACGACAAACTGACGATTAGCGAAAGATTTACCTTTTTTAAACACCTTTTGAAAGTCATCATTTTTTTTCACTCTTTGGCGTTTTTTCATTTCTTTCACCTGCTATTAGATAATATCTTTTGATCCTCATTTCTAGGTTTACCAAAAATAAAGAAAAAAAAGACCACTGATGTGGCTCAGTGGACTTATTTTATGCTGATAAAACTTTTCTTCCTTTACGACGACGAGCAGCAAGAACTTTGCGTCCGTTTTTCGTGCTCATACGTGCGCGGAAACCGTGAACTTTGCTGTGCTTACGTTTTTTTGGTTGGTAAGTACGTTTCATTTATATAGACACCTCCTGAATGAGTTGAATTTTTCAACATACAGACTCGAATATTATATAAAGTATCTAGTTATTTTGTCAATGTATTTCATAAATTTCTTTTAGTCATCCACTCTACTTATTTTTTTATTCATCTCAATTTCTATTTAGTTAACATTTGTATTCTCATAAATAACGATTAATTATTTCCCATGAACATAAAATATTTATCCACAGAGTACTTGTTTTTTTTACACAGAGTTGTGTATAGTATTTTTTGCATTATTTTTTATCCACAACAATTATCTACAGCTTTTTCACATAAGCAGTGCTTGTGGACAACTCTGAAGTGCATAACTACAAGCTATGTGGATAAGTTTCATAAACTATTGAAATAGCTTTGTTTTTCTGATACGATTACTGTGCTTCACTTTGTTGAAAACTGAAACGAACATTTTAATTATCCACAACTGTTAATATGCTGTGGATAATTTTTATCACAGCCTTTGGTTAACTTTTATCCACAACTTGTGATTATGTGGACGAGTTGTAAAATGAACGTATTTACCATTTCTATAAATGCGATTTTTTTATGTATTGAACACTGTAAAGGAGATTAGCAGC